>DASSHI010000025.1:0-73167 GCA_035693025.1 Solirubrobacterales bacterium | reverse complement strand
CCTCTACAAGCGCCAGCGCGGCAAGGGCGGCTTCGTGCGCGCCTCCTGGGAGGAGGCGGCGGAGATGATCGCCGCCGCCCACGTGCACACGATCAAGCGCCACGGTCCCGACCGGGTGGTCGGCTTCTCGCCGATCCCGGCCATGTCGATGGCCTCCTATGCGGCGGGCACGCGGTTCCTCTCGCTGATCGGCGGCACGATCCTCTCCTTCTACGACTGGTACGCCGACCTGCCGCCCTCCTCGCCGCAGTCCTTCGGTGACCAGACCGACGTGCCGGAGTCCGGCGACTGGTGGAACGCCGGCTACCTGCTGATCTGGGGCACGAACCTGCCGACCACCCGCACCCCCGACGCCCACTTCATGACCGAGGCCCGCTACCGCGGCCAGAAGGTCGTCGTCGTCTCGCCCGACTACGCCGAGCACACCAAGTTCGCCGACCACTGGCTGGCGGCCGAGCCGGGCTCGGACGGGGCGATGGCGATGGCGATGGGCCACGTCATCCTCAAGGAGTTCTACGTCGAGCGCCAGGCGCCCTACTTTCACGACTATGCGCGGCGCTTCACCGACCTGCCGTTGCTGGTCACCCTGCGCGAGCGCGACGGCGCCTTCGTGCCCGACCGGCTGCTCCGGGCCTCCGACCTCGAGGGCGCCGGCGGCGAGGAGGAGAACGCCGAGTGGAAGCCGGTCCTGCTCGACGAGCGCACGGGAGAGCCCGCAGTGCCCAAGGGCTCGGTCGGCCATCGCTACGGCGAGCCGGGGAAGTGGAACTTGAAGCTGGACGGCATCGAGCCGGCGCTGACCCTGATCGACCGCGCGGAGGAGCGCGTCGCCGTCGACCTGCCCCGCTTCGACGTCGGCGAGGGCGAAGGGGGCGGTTCGGTGCGCCGCGGCGTGCCGGCGATCCGCGTCGGCGATCGCCTGGTCACCACCGTGCTCGACCTCAGCCTCGCCCACTACGGCGTCGGGCGCGAGGGCCTGCCAGGCGAGTGGCCCAGCGGCTACGACGATCCCCAGCCCTGCACCCCTGCCTGGCAGGAGCCGATCACCGGCGTCGACGGCAAGCTGGTCGCGCGGGTGGCGCGCGAGTTCGCCCGCAACGCCGAGGTCACCGAGGGGCGCTCGATGATCGCGATGGGCGCCGGCACCAACCACTGGTTCCACTCCGACCAGGTCTACCGCACCTTCCTCGCCCTGGTCCAGCTCTGCGGCTGCGAGGGGGTCAACGGCGGCGGCTGGGCCCATTACGTCGGCCAGGAGAAGGTCCGCCCGCTGGCCGGCTGGCAGACGCTCGCCTTCGCCCTGGACTGGACCCGCCCGCCGCGCCACCAGTCGGGGACGCCGTTCTTCTACCTCGCCACCGACCAGTGGCGCTACGAGCGCCAGCGGCCCGAGGACCTCGCCTCGCCGCTGGGCCGCGGCCTGCTCGAGGGCAAGCACGTCGCCGACGTCAACGCGCTCGGCGCCCGGCTCGGCTGGCTGCCCTCCTACCCGAGCTTCGACCGCTCCAGCCTGGAGCTGGTCGAGGAGGCCGAGCGCGCGGGGATGGAGCCGGCCGACTACGTCGTCCGCGAGTTGCGCGAGGGCCGGCTGCGCTTCGCCTGCGAGGACCCCGACGCGCCCGCCAATCAGCCCAAGGTGATGACCGTCTGGCGCGCCAACCTGCTCGGCTCCTCGGGCAAGGGCCACGAGTACTTTCTCAAGCACCTGCTGGGCACGACCGACAACGCGGTGCGCGCCGAGGAGACGCCGCCGGAGCTGCGCCCGCAGGAGGTCGCCTGGCGCGAGGAGGCGCCCGAGGGCAAGCTCGACCTGTTGAGCACGATCGACTTCCGGATGACGAGCAACGCGCTCTTCTCCGACGTCGTCCTGCCGGCGGCGACCTGGTACGAGAAGGTCGACCTCTCGAGCACCGACCTGCACCCCTTCGTCCACACCTTCAACCAGGCGGTGCCGCCGCCCTGGGAGGCGAAGACCGACTGGGACTCCTTTCGACGCATCGCCGAGCGCTTCTCCGAGCTGGCCGCCAAGCACCTCGGCACCCGCCGCGACCTGGTCGCGGCGCCGTTGTTGCACGACAGCGCCGATGAGATCTCCCAGCCGCTGGGCGAGGTTCGCGACTGGCGCGCCGGCGAGTGCGAGCCCGAGCCGGGGAAGACGATGCCGAAGCTGATCGTGGTCGAGCGCGACTATCCTCAGGTGGCCGAGAAGTGGAAGGCGCTGGGCCCGCTGGTCGAGGAGCAGGGCACGGCGGCAAAGGGGGCGAGCTGGGTCGCTGACGAGGAGGTCGCCGAGCTCGCCGCCCGCAACGGCGCCGTGCGCGGCGGAGTCGCCGACGGGCGCCCCTCGCTGGAGCGGGTCGAGCACGCCTGCGAGGCGATCCTCGCGCTCTCGGGGACGACCAACGGCCGCCTCGCGGTCGAGGGCTTCCGCTCGCTCGAGGAGACAACCGGCCTCGAGCTCGCCGACCTCGCCGGCAGCCGCGCTGGGGACCGGATCTCGCTCGCCGACGCGCGGGTGCAGCCGCGCACCGTGATCACCTCGCCGGAGTGGTCGGGGATCGAGGCGCACGGGCGCCGCTACGCCCCGTTCACGACGAACGTCGAGCGCGAGAAGCCCTGGCACACGCTCTCGGGGCGGATGCACCTCTACCTCGACCACGCCTGGATGCTGGAGCTGGGCGAGGGACTGCCGGTCTACCGCCCGCCGCTTGCCCATCGGGCGATCTTCGGCGACCAGCGCGAGGATGGCGGCAGCGAGCGGCGCGAGCTGACCCTGCGCTACCTGACCCCGCACTCGAAGTGGTCGATCCACTCCGAGTACCAGGACAATCTGCACATGCTGACCCTGTTTCGCGGCGGCGGCATGCTCTGGGTCAGCCGCGAGGACGCCGAGGCGCTGGAGATCCGCGACAACGACTGGGTCGAGGCCTATAACCGCAACGGAGTCGTCTCCTGCCGGGCGACGGTCTCCCACCGGATCCCCGAGGGCACCTGCCTGATGTACCACGCCAAGGACCGCCACCTGAACGTCCCGCTGACCGAGCTGGAAGGAAAGCGCGGCGGCACCGACAACTCGCTGACCCGGATCGTGATGAAGCCGACCCACTTCATCGGCGCCTACGCGCAGCTCAGCTTCGGCTTCAACTACTACGGCCCGACCGGATCGCAGCGCGACGAGGTCACGGTGCTGCGCAAGCGCGAGGCGGAGGTGGTGTTCGAGTGAAGATCAAGGCCCAGGTCGGGATGGTGATGAACCTCGACAAGTGCATCGGCTGCCACACCTGCTCGGTCACCTGCAAGCAGGTCTGGACCAACCGGCCCGGCGCCGAGTACATGTGGTTCAACGACGTCGAGACCAAGCCCGGGATCGGCTACCCCAAGCGCTGGGAGGACCAGGAGCACTGGAAAGGGGGCTGGGAGCTCGACCGCAAGGGCAGGTTGCGGCTGAAGGCGGGAGGCAGGGTGAAGAAGCTGCTCTCGATCTTCTCGAATCCCGACCTGCCCGAGATCGACGACTACTACGAGCCCTGGACCTACGACTACGAGAAGCTGATCACGGCACCGCTCTCCGAGCACGACCCGGTTGCCCGCGCCCGCTCGCAGCTGACCGGCAAGCCGCTCGAGGAGATCGAGTGGGGGCCCAACTGGGACGACAACCTCGCCGGAGCGCCGGAGCGCATCCACCAGGACCCGCTCACCGATGGGATCCAGGAGCAGGTCAAGGCGACCTACGAGCAGGCCTTCATGTTCTACCTGCCGCGGATCTGCGAGCACTGCCTGAATCCTTCCTGCGTCGCATCCTGCCCATCCGGGGCGATGTACAAGCGCGAGGAGGACGGCATCGTCCTCGTCGACCAGGCGAAGTGCCGCGGCTGGCGCTTCTGCGTCTCCGGCTGCCCCTACAAGAAGGTCTACTTCAACCACCGGACCGGCAAGGCCGAGAAGTGCACCCTCTGCTACCCGCGGATCGAGGCCGGCCTGCCGACGATCTGCTCGGAGACCTGCGTCGGGCGCATCCGCTACCTCGGGCTCGTGCTCTATGACGCCGACCGCGTCGAGGCGGCCGCCTCGGTCCCCGACGAGCATGATCTGCTCGACGCCCAGCGCGACGTCTTCCTCGACCCCGAGGACCCCGAGGTGCGCGAACGGGCGGCCTTCGACGGGATCCCCGACGATTGGATCGAGGCGGCGCGGCGCTCGCCCGTGTACGCGCTCGCCCACCGCTACCGGGTGGCGCTGCCGTTGCACCCCGAGTACCGCACGCTGCCGATGGTCTGGTACGTGCCGCCGCTCTCGCCGATCGTCAGCGCCCTCGAAGACGACGACTACGAGGCCGACCCCGACGCGGTCTTCCCGGCGATCGAGTCGATGCGGATCCCGGTCGACTACCTGGCCAACCTGCTCAGCGCCGGCGACGGCGAGACGATCCGCGGCGTCCTGCGCCGCCTCGCGGCGATGCGCGGCCACATGCGAAAGCGCGAGGTGCTGGGCGAGCACGACGAGGCGATGCCCGCCGCGGTGGGGATGAGCGTCACCGACGTCGAGGACATGTACCGGCTGCTGGCGATCGCCGACTACGACGACCGCTACGTGATCCCCCAGGCCCACACCGAGCTGGCCGATCGCCTGATGGAGCAGCAGGGAACCTGTGGCTTGGACTTCGAGGGTGGCCCCGGCAACTGCGGGATGGTCGTGCCGGAGTCCGAAGCCGACGTCGAGGGATTCATGCTCGCCGAGCAGGAGCCGGTCGAGCTCGACATCGTCAAGATGGCCGGTGGCCGGCGCCATGAGGAGGAGGGCTGATGGCCCGCCGGTCCCGCCGAGAAGACGCCGCGCTCACCTACAAGCTCTGCTCTCTGCTTCTCCAGTACCCCGACGAGGAGCTGCTGGAGGGTCGAGAGGAGATCGCCGCGGCCCTCTCCGGGCTGCCGCGCTCACCGGCGACGGCGGCTCTGGAGCGCTTCCTCGTCTGGTGGTCGCAGAGCGACCCCGGCGCCCTCGCCGCCCACTACGTCGAGACGATCGATCTCAACAAGCGATCCGGCCTCTACCTGACCTTCTACTCCGACGGCGACAAGCGCGAGCGCGGCAGCGCCCTGGTGCGGCTGAAGCGCCTCTATCGCGCGGCTGGCTTGCCTCTGGAGGGGACCGAGCTGCCCGATTACCTACCGGTGATGCTCGAGTTCGCGGCCGCGGCGCCGCGGGGGCGGGGCGAGCTGGTCCTGCGCGAGCACCGCGCGGCGCTGGAGCTGGTCCGCCTCAGCCTGCGCGACCTCGCCAGCCCCTACGCGGACGTGCTGGACGCCGTCTGCCACACGCTCGGCGCGGCCTCGGCGGCCGAGCGGGCGCTGGTCGGCCAGCTCGCCGCCGCCGGGCCGCCGCAGGAGCTGGTCGGGCTGGAGCCGTTCGCCCCGCCCGAGGTGATGCCAGGCGTGGAGGCGCGACGGTGAGCGGAGGCGATCCGTGAGGTCCGCCGGCGAAGTCCTGCTCTGGGTGATCTTTCCCTACGTCGCGATCACGACCTTCGTCGTCGGCCATTGGTGGCGCTACCGCACCGATCAGTTCGCCTGGACCAGCCGCTCGACGCAGCTGCTGGACCGTCGCGTCCTGGGCTGGGCCAGCCCGGCCTTCCACTACGGCGCCCTCGCGGCGATCGGCGGCCACGTCGTCGGCCTCTGCATCCCGCAGTCGCTGACCGAAACGCTGGGGATCTCCGAGAGCGCCTACCGCTGGTTCTCGGCGATCGCCGGCGGCGTCGCCGGCGCGGTGACGCTGGTCGGCTTCGTCGGCCTGCTCTACCGCCGCGCCGCCAGCCCGCGCGTGCGGCGCACGACGACGCGGATGGACATGCTCACCTACCTGCTGCTGACCGTCCTGATCGTGATGGGCTGTTGGATGACCTTCGGCTACAACCTCGCGTCGCACAGCCCCTACAACTACCGCGAGTCGATCGGCGAGTGGTGGCGCTCTCTCTTCTACCTGAACCCCGACGTCGGGGCGGTCGAGGGGGCGCCGCTGGTCTACCAGCTGCACGCGATCGTCGCCTGGGCCTTCTGGGCCGTGTTCCCCTTCAGCCGCCTCGTCCACGCCTGGAGCATCCCGCTCCAGTACCTCGGCCGCCCCTACATCCTCTACCGCCGCCGTTACGCCGAGCGCTGATGGCCGCCCGACGGGTCGCGCCCGGTGGCGCCGACCTGCTCCTGGCCGCGGTGCCGCCGGCCTCCGGCGCTGTCGTGATGGGCACCGGGATCGTCTCGATCGGCCTCGCGCTGAGCGGCGAGGAGCGCCTTTCCCGGGTCCTGCTGGCGCTCGACGCGATGACCTGGGCGGTTCTCGCGATCCTGCTTCCCGCCCGTGCGCTGCGCGACCGCGCCCGCTTCCGCGAGGACCTGCGCACGCCCGCCGCCTTCACCGCGGTTGCCGGAACGGGAGTGCTGGGCACCCGCCTGACCCTGCTCGGCTGGAACTGGGCCGGCAGCCTCCTGCTCGTCGTCGCCCTGCTCGTCTGGCTTGGGCTGATCGGGCCGGTCCTGCGCCACTGGAGCACGCCGACGATCGGCGCCTCGTTCATCCTCACCGTCGGGACCGAGTCGCTCGCGCTCCTCGCCGCCGCATTGGCGCTGGCCTACGGTGCCGAGTGGTTGCTCGTCGCCTCGCTGCCGCCATTCCTCCTCGGCCTCGGCTTCTACCCATGGGTGCTGCGCCGCTTCGATTTCAGCCAGCTTGCCGGCGGCCGCGGCGACCACTGGGTCACCGGCGGCGCACTGGCGATCTCCACCGTCGTCGCGGGACGGATCGCGCTCGCCTACGAGACCCTGGAGCCGGGGGGCGGCGCGCTCGGCGCGCTCAGGGGCATCTCGCTCGGGCTCTGGATCGCGGCGCTGGCCTGGCTGCCCGTCCTCCTCGTCGCCGAGCTGCGCTGGCCGCGCCGGCGCTACGGGGTGCGCCGCTGGTCGACCGTCTTCCCGGTCGGGATGTACGCCGCCTGCAGCTTCGTCGTCGGCGAGATCGGCCCGGCGCCGGCGATCACCCGCTTCGCCGAAGTCTGGATCTGGGTGGCGGTAGCCGTGTGGGCCGTCGTCGCGACCGGACTCGTGCGGGCTGCGGCCGATCAGCTGGCGGGCGTGCTCGGCCCCCGGGAGAAGCCGGTGCGGCGAAGCTAGCCGCCGACCTCGTCGGCGATCGCCCGCAGCTCGGCGGCGGGCCGGCCGCTGCGGCCGGCGGCCCAGGTGGCGAGCGGCGCGGCGGGCCGCTCTGAGGCGTGGGCGGCGGTCGCGGCGAGGTCGAGCAGGGCATCGATCTCCTCGGCGGACGGCGGCTCGACCCCGATCCGCTCGCAGAAGCTCCGCACCCATTCCGCACGGGTCATCGCTCAGCCGCCGATCGCGCTCATCGTCCGCGCCGGCGGCCGGAAGCCCGGCTCGTCGATCCGGTGCTTCAGCTCCTTGCGCCAGGCCGCGGCGGCGACGATCTCTCCGAGCTCGCCGTCGCTCGCCCCCGCGCGCAGCGGCTCACGCAGGTCGGTC
The DNA here is from genome assembly GCA_035693025.1 of Solirubrobacterales bacterium. Classification (GTDB taxonomy): domain Bacteria; phylum Actinomycetota; class Thermoleophilia; order Solirubrobacterales; family 70-9; genus VRUE01. The sequence continues at coordinate 65,641 of DASSHI010000025.1, read as the reverse complement.
TCGTGGCGGGAGAAGAGGCAGGTGCGGAGCTTGCCGTCGGCCGTCAGCCTCAGCCGGTTGCAGTCGGCGCAGAACGGTTCGGACACCGGGTTGACGAAGCCGATCTCCCCCTGGCCGTCGGCAAACTCGAACACCCGGGCGGTCGAGTGCGGCTCGCGCGGGAGCGCTCGCAGCGGATGGATCTCCTCGACCATCGCCCGCACCGCGGCGCCGGTGAGCACGTCCTCGGCGCGCCAGGCGCGGTCGCCGTCGAGCGGCATGAACTCGATGAAGCGGACCTGGAAGCGCCGGTCGCGGGCGAGCGCGCAGAAGCGCCGCACGTCGTCCAGCCCGAAGCCGGGGATCGGGACCGCGTTGACCTTGATCGGCCGCACCTGCGGGAAGGCGGCGATCGCCTCGATCCCGGCGAGGACGCGGGCGAGCGAATCGCGGCGGGTGATCTCGTGGAAGCGGGCGCGGGCGAGCGAGTCGATCGAGACGTTGACGCGGTCGATGCCGGCGGCGGCGAGCGCCCCCGCCTGCTCGCCGAGCAGGTAGCCGTTGGTGGTCAGCGAGAGGTCGCGGATGCCCGCGATCGCTCGCAGGCGGGCGACCAGCGCCGGGAAGTCGCGGCGCACCAGCGGCTCGCCGCCCGTCAGCCGCACGTCCTCGACGCCGAGCGTGACGAAGAGCGCGACCAGGCGCTCGATCTCCTCGAAGGAGAGGATCTCATCGCGTGGAATCCAGGGCATGCCCTCGGCCGGCATGCAGTAGCGGCAGCGGAAGTTGCAGCGGTCGGTGACGGAGACCCGCAGGTCGCCAAGCAGCCTGCCGTGAGCGTCTTCGAGCGTCACCGCACCAAGCTACCCCAATCGCGGCGGGGCTATGCGCCGTGGCCCGTCGGACGGCCGGCCAGCAGGTCGAGGGCGTGGGGGAGGGCGGCGGAGATCGCCTCGCCCGCCTGCCCGACCCCGGCCGGGCTGCCGGGGAGGTTGACCACCAGGGTGCGACCGCGGACGCCGGCGACGCCGCGCGAGAGCATCCAGTTGGGCGTGTGGTCGCGCGAGGCGATGCGGATCGCCTCGGCGATCCCCGGCGCTTCGCGGTCGATCGCGGCGCGCGTCGCCTCGGGCGTGACGTCGTCCGGCGAGAGGCCGGTGCCCCCGCTGGTCAGGATCAGCTCGACCCTCTCCTCGTCGGCCCAGAAGCGCAGCCGCGCCCCGATTGCGCCCCGGTCGTCGCCGACCGCCTCGCGGCCGGCGATCTCGAGCCCGAGCCCCGCGGCCAGCGCCGCCATCCGGGCGCCGCTCTCGTCCTCGCCCTCTCCGCGCGCCTTCGAGGTGCTGATCGTGAGCAGAGCAGCGCGTGGCGGAGCCTCAGCCACCGGCCGGCTCCTCGAGGCGCCAGTGCCCGGAGCGGCCGCCGCTCTTCTCCAGCAGCACCACCTGCTCGACCGCGGCGCCGCGCTCGACCCCCTTGACCATGTCGTAGACGGTGAGCGCCGCGACCGCCGCGGCGCTCATCGCCTCCATCTCGACGCCGGTGCGGCCGACGGTGCGCGCCTCCGCGACGAGCTCGACCAGGCCGGCGCCCGCGTCGACTCGCGCCTCGACGTCGACGAAGGAGAGCGGCAGCGGGTGGGCGAGCGGAATCAGGCCGGCGGTCTGCTTTGCCGCCTGGACGCCGGCGAAGCGGGCGACGCCGAGCACCTCGCCCTTGGGGCCGTCGCCGCTCTCGACCAAGCGCGCCGTCGCGGGCGACATCCGCACGCGGGCGCGGGCGCGGGCGCGGCGCTCGCTCGGCTCCTTGGCGCCGACGTCGACCATCCGCGCGCGGCCGTCGTCGCCGATGTGGCTGAGCCCGTTCATCCGCTCCGATCCTGCCCGCGCACCGGCTCGCCTTCGACCCAGCTGCCCGCGCCGCCCGGCTCGGCGACCTCGCGCTTCCAGATCGGCGCCTCGGCCTTGATCCGGTCGATGGCCTCGCGTGCCCCGGCGAAGGCTTCCTCGCGGTGGGGCGCGGAGACAGCGACGATGACGCCGGGCTCGCCGCGCGCGACCGCGCCGACCCGGTGCTCGGCGGCGGCGCCGAGCAGGCCGTGGCTAGCGGCGCACTCGGCGAGGATCGCCGCGATCCGCTCCTCGGCCATCTCGCGGTAGGCCTCGTAGTCGAGCCGCGCGACCTCGCGGGTGACTCCGTGGAAGGTGACGACGGCGCCGGCGCCGGGGTCGGCGACGCGCCGCGAGACCTCGCCGGGGTCGAGCGGCTCGTCGCGGACCGCGACGTGAATGGCGACGTCGCCACCGCTGATCGGCGGAATCAGCGCCAGCTCGTCCCCGGCCACCAGCGTCGTCTCGGGCCGCGCGTACGCGCGGTTGACCGCCATCCCCACCGGCAGCCGTGCGATCGCGTCCTCGAGCTCCGGCCGCAGCGCCAGCGCCCGCAGCGCGTCGGCAACGGTGGCGCCGTCCTCCAGCTCGACCTCGACGGCGTCGCGGCCGGCCCGCTCGCGCAGGATTGCGAAGAGGCGGACGCAGACTCTCATCGGCCGACTCTAGCTCCGCCGAGCGGAACTACCTCCACTCGCTCGCCGGCCGCGACCCGCCGGGCGGGGGAGGGGAGCAGCGCCAGGCAGCCGGCGCCGAGGAGCGAGCTGAGCACGTGGGAGCCCTGGTGCGGGCGTGGATCGGCCCGCCAGCAGCCGCGGTCGGTCGGCTCCAGCGTGCAGCGGATCGCCTCGGTCCGGCCGCTGCGCTTCTCGTAGGGGGCGGCAAGGACGGCGCTGAGCCGTCGCGCTTCCGGGCGGGCGCCGGCCAGCGCCGCCAGTGCCGGTGCGACGAAGAGGACGAAGGTGACGAAGGCGGAGACCGGGTTCCCGGGCAGCCCGAAGGCGAGGGTCCCGCCGCGGCGGCCGAACCACGTGGGCCCGCCCGGCTTCAGCGCCACCCGCCAGAAGCGGCGCTCGACGCCGAGCTGCTCGAATGCGCCCTTGACATGGTCGTGGGCGCCGACCGAGATGCCGCCGCAGACGATCACGACGTCGGCCTCCAGCGCCGGCTCGATCGCCGCCGCCGTCGCTTGCAGCGAGTCGCCGGCGTGACCGAGCGCCTGCAGCTCGGCACCGGCCTCGACGACCAGCGCCGCCAGCATCGGCGAGTTCGAGTCGCGGACGGCGCCCGGAGCCACGGGCGCCCCCGCCGCGACCAGCTCGTCGCCGCTGACGACGATCGAGACGCGGGGCCGCCGGTGGATGCCGACGCGCTCCTTGCCGAGCGCGGCGAGGACGGCGAGCTCGGCGGCTCCCAGGCGGTCGCCGCGTCGCAGCACGGCCTCGCCGGCGCCGACGTCCTCGCCGGCGCGGCGCACGTTCTGCCCCGGGGAGGCCGCAGCCTCGACAGCGACCCCGGCGGTTACGACGGCGGTGTCCTCGATCCGCACCACCGCGTCAGCGCCGGCTGGAACCATGGCCCCGGTCGAGATCGCCACCGCCTCGCCCGGCCCGACCGCGACCGTGGCCGGTCGCCCGGCCCGCGACTCGCCGATCACCGTCAGCGTCGTCGCTGCCCCGGGCCCGGCCTCGGCGACGTCGGCGGCCCTGACCGCGAAGCCGTCCATCGCCGAGTTGTCGAAGCCCTGGAGCGGCTCCGTGGCGACGACGTTCTCGGCCAGGTGGAGTCCCAGCGCCTCGCCCGGCGCAACCGCCACCGCCGGCAGCGGCGCCGCCTCTGCGAGCACGGCCGCCTGCGCCTGCTCGAGCCCGATCGCGGCGACGGCGTCCATCAGCCCCCACATACTGCCCGCTGGCGCCGCCTGCCACACTCGCGGCCATGGACGAGGGGGAAGCCGGGTCGGCGGAGGCGGTGGCCGCGCTCGGCGCGGTCCTCGCCGGGGGCGCCGGCCGTCGCCTCGGCGGCGCCAAGGCGACGGTCGAGCTGGCGGGACGGCCCCTGATCGAACACCCGCTGGCGGCGCTGCGGGCAGCTCGGATCGAGGCGGTGGTCGTCGCCAAGCCGCGCACCCCGCTGCCGCCGCTGGATTGCGAGATCGTCCGCGAGGCAGAGGAGCCGCGGCACCCGCTGCTCGGCATCGTCGCCGCGCTGCGCCGCGCCGCCGGGCGGCCGGTCGTCGCGGTCGCCTGCGACATGCCGCTGGTGCCGGCCGCGCTGCTCGCTCACCTCGCGAACGCTCGCGATCCGCTCCTGGTCGCCGCGCCGGGCGATCGTCCCCAGCCCCTCCTCGGCCGCTATGCCGCGGAGCTGCTTCCCGATCTGGAAGCCGCGCTCCCTCGCGAGGAGCCGCTGCGGCGGACCGTGGCATTGCTCTCGCCGCGCCTCTTGGGGACAAGGGAGCTCTCGCGCTTCGGTGACCCGGAGCGGATGCTCGTCAACGTCAACGACGAGGCCGACCTGCGCCGTGTCTCCGCTCTGCTCGCCCCCGGTTGAGCTCGCGAGCCGCCCAGCCTTCGAATGGCGGGAGCAACGCATCGCGGCTCAGTCGCCGACCAGGCGCGTCGCCGACGCCTTCCAGGCGGCCGTCACCCGCAGGCCCGGCCGCAGACCGAGCCGCCGCGCCGAGTCGGCGGTGACCTCGGCGCTCAGCGGCTGCGGGAGGGCGACGCCGACGCGGGCGCGGTTGCCGACGACGGTGACCGAGCTGACTTCGCCCTCGACCCGATTGAGGACCGAGTCCTCGGGCGCCACGCCGGGCGCCGCGAGCGAGATCTCCCAGGGGTAGACGCAGACGGCGACCGGCCCGCGGGCCTCCGCGACAGCGCGCACCGCGCCGCCGCCGCGAAGGCGGACCACCGTCAACCCGTCATCGCCGCTCTCGGCCTCGCCGTGGAGGACGACGGCGCCGGCGAAGTCGGCGACGAAGGACGTGACGGGACGGGAGGAGACCTCGGCGGCGTCGCCGCGCTGGACGATCCGGCCGCGATCGACGATCGCTACCGCGCGCGCCAGCAGCGCCGCCTCCTCGAAGGAGTGGGTGACGAGGATGACGGGGACGCCAAGCTCGGCCAGGACCGCTCGCAGCTCGCCGACCGCCCGGCGCCGCGTCGTGCTGTCGAGCGCCGAGAGCGGCTCGTCGAGCATCAGCGCCCGCGGCCGGGCGGCCAGCGCCCGCGCCAGCGCGACCCGCTGGCGCTCCCCACCCGAGAGCGACGGCGGCCGCGCCGCCGCCAGGTGGGCTACGCCGAAGCGCTCGAGCATCGCCAGCGCCGCGGCCCGCCGCGCGCCGCGGCCCCCGGCGGCGCCGTAGGCGACGTTACGGGCGACGCTCATCCGTGGGAAGAGGGCGTAGTCCTGGGAGACGAGGCCGCAGCTGCGGCGCTCGGCCGGCAGCTCGACACGGCGCGCGGTGTCGAGCCAGGTCTCGGCGCCGAGCTCGATCCGCCCGCGGCGCGGCGAGAGCAGGCCGGCGATCGCCCGCAGCAGGCTCGTCTTGCCGGCGCCGGATGGGCCGACCAGCGCCAACGGCTCGCCGCCACGCGCCTCGAGCCCGGCATCCAGCTCGAAGCCGCGCAGCGGCGTCGTCACGTTCGCTCTCAGCGTCTCTAAGGCCGGCGGCGTGGAGCTCACCTTGACCGGCTCCCTTGCGGGCCGGGCTCGCCGCCGAGCAGCTTCACCCCGAGCAGGAGCGCCGCGGAGACGAGGATCAGCACCGCTGAGAGCGCCAGCGCCGGGACGAACCCGCCCGGTTCGGAGAACTCGGAGAAGATCGCGAGCGGCGCCGTCCGCGTCACTCCCTGCAGCGAGCCGGCGAAGAGCAGCGTCGCGCCGAACTCGCCCAGCGCCCGCCCCCAGGCCAGCGCGGCGCCGGAGGCGAGGCCGGCGCGGGCGCTCGGCAGCGCCACCGAGGCGAAGACGCGGAACGGCCCGGCGCCGAGCGTCCGCGCCGCCTCGCCCAGCCGCCCGTCGACCGCGGCGAAGGCGGCGATCGCCCCGCGCAGGTAGAACGGGGCCGAGACGAAGACGAGCGCGACGACGACGCCGGCGGTCTCGAAGACGAGTTCGATCCCGGCGCCCTCGATTGCCGGGCCGAAGATGCCGTCGGGCCCGAAGGCCGCGAGCAGGGCGATCCCGGCGACCGCGGGCGGCATCACCAGCGGCAGCTCGATCGCGGTGAGGACCAGCGAGCGGCCGGGAAAGTCGCGCTCGGCGATCAGATAGGCGGCGGGCGTGCCGACGAAGAGGACGACGGCGAGCGCGATCAGCGTCGTCCTCAGACTCAGCCAGAGCGCTTCCCGCGCGCTTTCCTCGCCGAGGGCATCGGCGAGTCGCGCAAGGCCGACGTCGGCGAAGACGGCGATGACCGGAACGAGCAGGAACGCGATGGCGAGAAGCGCCGCGAAGAGCGCCAGCGCCGCGAACGCCGACGGGCGCCTCACGGCGGCGGCAGGAACCCCGCCCTCCGCAGGTCTTCCTGGCCTTCGCCGCTGACCAGGCCGTCGAGGAATTCCTCGGCGGCCGGCTTGTCGCTGCTGGAGGAGACCACGGCCGCCGCGTAAGCGACGTCGGGCTGGAGCTCAGATGGGATCGGGACCGCATGTAGGCCCGCGGCTGCCTGCTCGTCGGTGACGTAGACGAAGCCGGCGTCGGCGGCGCCCTGTTCGAGCTTGGCCACCACCGAGCTGACCTCGGTCTCTTCGGAGCGGACGTTGGCCAGGATCGCCTCGCGTTCGGCGGTGGGAAGGCGGTCGAGGACGGTGCGGGTGTAGTCGCCGACGGGGACGCCGGGGTCGCCGATCACGAGCTTGACTCCGGGCTTGGCGAGATCGCTCAGCTTGGCGACGTCGCTGCCTTCGGGGACCGCGATCACGAGTTCGTTGGCGGCGAAGACCCTCGGCTTCTCGACCAGGCCTTCCTCGTGGAGCTCGGCGGGGTATTCGGTGTCGGCGGAAGCGAAGACATCGGCCTTGACGCCCTGCTGGATCTGCGCGGCCAGCTGGTCGGAGCCGGCGAAGGAGGGCTTCACCCCGGCAGCGGGGAACGATTCCGCGTATTCGCCCACCGCGCCAGCCAGCGAGGAGGCGCCGAGCACGACGAGGCGCCCGCCCGCGCCATCGCCATCAGAATCGCCGCCGCAGCCGCCGAGCAGGATGAGGAGGCAGAGTGCGCCGGCGAGCCCCGCTCCACGCCTCACTCGGTCCCCCGCTGGACCATCACGCTGGTCGCCTTGACGGTCGCGGTGGCGGCCACGCCCGGCGCCAGGCCGAGCTCCTCGACCGAATCGCGAGTGATCGCCGCGGTCACCAGATGCGGACCGGCCTGGATCTCGACCAGAGCCATCACGCCGTCGGCCTCGACCGAGCGGACGACGCCGGCGAAGCGGTTGCGGGCCGAGAGCTCGTCGCCGGTCGCGTGCCGCTCGGGCGAGCCGCGCAATCGCTCGACCTCGGCCACCGCCACGCGGCGGCGATTGCGCGAGTCGCGGCTCGTACGCAGCTTCCCCACCCGGTCCCATCGCCGCAGGGTGTCGGCGCTGACCCCGAGCTGTTTCGCCGCCTCTCCGATGCTGAGCGTGTTCGTCATTGCCTAGGCACTACATAAGCAGAATCATCGAATGCTAACTCACCGATGCCTTTGGTCGGATAGTTGTTCATGGAATGTCGTGCTCGAAGGGAGAGGGATGAAATACGCATTGTTGGTTTACGGCAAGAGGCGGGAGCCTCGGGAGACCAAATCGGATGAGATGCATCCAGGTATCGCCGCCGTGTTGGAGAGGCCGGAGGTATCGGGGTGGATGCGACTCGAGACTGCCGACTCGGCGACGACCGTGACGGGAGAGGCGAAGGAAACGCTCCTGACCGACGGTCCCTTTGTCGACAGCAAGGAGTTTCTCGGCGGATTGATCATCGTCGAGGCCGACGATCTCGACGGGGCCCTCGCCGTAGCCACCGAGCTCCAGGAGCTGGGTCTCTCGGCGGCGATCGAGGTTCGCCCGGTCTTCGAGCAGGAGCTCGGGGGTGCTTGAGGAGGCCTTTCGCGATCAGTGGGGCCGGGTGCTCGCGACGCTGGTCGGCATCCTCGGGGACATCGAGCTCGCGGAGGACGCGGCCCAGGAGGCCTTCGCGATCGCCGCGGAGCGCTGGCCGCTCGAGGGCGAGCCGGCGAACCCGACCGGGTGGCTGGTCGCCACGGCGCGCAACCGGGCGATCGACCGGATCCGGCGGGAGCGAACCCTGGCGCTCAAGGCCGAGCAGCTGCGCCACGAGCTGCGCGAGCCAGAGGGGGAGTGGGTGGCTGAAACCGCACCGTTGCCCGACGAGCGCCTGGAGCTCGTCTTCACCTGCTGTCACCCGGCGCTGGCGCGGGAGGCACAGGTCGCCCTGACCCTGCGCACGCTCGGGGGGCTCTCGACCGAGGAGGTCGCCCAGGCGTTTCTGGTGCCGTTCGAGACGATGAGCAAGCGGCTCAGCCGGGCCAAGCGCAAGATCCGAACGGCGGGCATCCCCTTCGCGGTGCCGTCCGCCAACGCGCTGCCCGACCGCCTCGACGCGGTGCTGTCCGTGATCTACCTGATCTTCAACCAGGGTTGGGGCGCCGGTCGTGGAGAGCTGGCTTCCGAGGCGATCCGGTTGGGCCGGGTCCTGGCGGCGCTGATGCCCGACGAGCCCGAGGCGCTGGCGCTGATGGCCCTGATGCTGATCAACGACTCACGCCGCGAGGCGCGCTTCCGCGATGGCCGCCTGGTGCCGCTCGACGAGCAGGATCGCTCCACCTGGAACCAGGAGCTGATCGGCGAAGGCCGAGCGCTGCTCGAGCGCGCGGTCGCGCTCGGCGGAGCGGCCCCCTACACGCTGCAGGCGGCGATCGCCGATCTCCACATCTCCGAGCCGCGGGATTGGAGGCAGATCGCCCTCCTCTACGCGGCGCTCAGCCGCCTCACCAACTCGCCCGTGGTCGAGGTGAATCGCGCGGTCGCGGTCGCCGAGGTCGAGGGGCCCGAAGCCGGCCTTGCGATTCTCGATTCACTGGAGCTCGCCGACTACCGCTACTTCCACTCGACTCGCGCCTCGCTTTTGGGACGGCTGGGGCATGGGGGAGAGGCGCGAGCCGCCTACGAGCGCGCCCTGGAGTTGAGCGATCACGGCCCCGAGCGCGATTTCCTCACGATGCGGATCTCCGAGCTCTCGCGATCTGGCGAATAGCGGTTGGCGCAGGACTGTCCGTCTCCGGCGTTGCCGTTCGTCAAGTAGGCGAAACCAACCCAAGGAGGCACCATGCCCGACATCCCGCACCGCTTCACGATCGACGCCCCGCGCGAGCGGGTCCATGAGCTGATCGCCACCGCCGAGGGCGTCGAGCGCTGGTGGACCGGCCACCCGAACACCGCAGACGGATCCAGGCTGGAGATCTACTTCTCCGACGGCGACCCGGCCGCGGCCTTCGACGTGCTCGAGGACACGCCCGGACGAATCGTCTGGCGGGTCAGCGCCGGGCCTGAGGACTGGATCGGCACGACGGTCACGTTCGCCCTGGCCGAGCGCCCCGACGGGGGCACGACCCTGCTTTTCACGCACGCCGGCTGGCAGGAGGCAAATGAGTTCATGCACGGCTGCAGCACCAACTGGGGCTCCTACCTGGCGAGCCTCAAGTCGGGCGCCGAGAGCGGCCGGTTCGCCGCCTATCCCGCCGGCGAGATGAGCCGCTGGAGCTGAGCCACGGCAATAATGCGCGACGTGGCCTTCGACGAGCTACTCGCCGAGACGGAGGATCTGCTGAAGCGCTGGGTCACCCTCGGCACCTCGTATGCGCGGACCTTGGCCGCCGAGGAGTAGCGGCTTCCAGGGACCGTCGATGGCAGCGAGTGCCGCTGGTCTCGCATACTCGCCTACGGCCGCTGCCGGTTGCGTAGGCGGATCTCATTGTCCGTCGTCTTCTCCGTCGGTCGGATGGACGATGCGCTGCAGAACCGACCAGTTCACCTTGACGTCGCGATAGGTGACGCCGGCCTCCGGTTCCTCCGGGATGTTCTCCCGCTCCACCTCGACCTCGGTTTCGTGATCGGGTTCACCGTAGTAGCGGACCTTCTTCTCGGGGACCCGGCCAAAGGTCAGCTCCTTCGCCTTGACCGAGGTGCGGAAGTCGAGGTCGGGACGACGGCCGCTCATCCGGCAGCCGCCTTCTCGACGTCATGGACGGTGACCCGGCCTTCGGCGCCGGTGCCTTCGATGTCGTCGATGTCGAGCCCGAACTCCTCGGTCTTGCGCAGCGCCGCCTCGGTAGCGTTGTGTTTCGCCGCCCGCTTCTGGCGCCGCCGCTCACCCAGCTCCATCGCCTTGTGTGAAGCAGCAAGTCCAAGCTCTTTCGCCTCGTCGCCGGCCGCGGCGGCCACTTCCTTGGCGAGGAGCTTCGCGACCTGTTTGGCGATTTGGCCACCGGAGACGCCCTCGCCTCCGTTGCCGCCACCATTTCCTTCACCGCCGTTGCCGCCTCCACCGCCTCCGGCGAGCTGGCCGACCGCGCCGAGCTGCCCCAACGCCTGGTTAGCTCCTTCGCCGACTTGGCCGACTGCTTTGCCGGCGCCACCGCCGACGTCTTTGACCGCGCCGCCCGCGCCTTCCCCGACATCTTTGACCGCGCCCTCGGCGCCCTCGCCGACGTCTTCGACCGCGCTGCCGGCCCCTTCGCCGATCTGACCGACGGCTTTGTTCGCGCCCTCGCCGACTTCGCCAACCGCTTTGCCTGCCCCTTCGCCCACAGGTTCGAGCGTGTGCGCGATGCTCTGCAGCACCTCAGGGTTGCGGTCGAGCGTGGTCAGGACCCGGTCGACGATCGCGGTGACGTGGTCGAGCCGTGCCCGCAGCAGGGCCTGCGCTTCGACGCCTTTGATGTCGAGTTCGACCTTGCCGAGCTCGACGTGCACGCCTACGCTCAGCTTGACCAGGTCGAGCACCTCTGCGTGCAGCGAGACCCGCGCCTCGAGATCGTCGAGCTCGAAATGGATCTCGTCGACCTTGACGACGGGAATGTCGACGATGACGTCGGGCTCGTCGGTATCGCTGATTTCGCCCGGATCGATGATCGTGTAGTCCTCATACATACGCTCCGGCGCGGTTTTGTCCTGGCCCTGGTTGCGGATCTTGCTCTGTCGCTCGCCGCCCGTCGAGCTCTGCTTCCGCGGAGTCGGGCTTTTGTTGTGGCCGCTGCCCTCGCTGCGCTGCCGGACCCGTTTGCTCGCGGAAGGCTTCGATTTCGATTTGGACCGTTTGCGCTTCGTCTGCTCGGCCATCTTCCCTCTCCTCGCTGACGCGATTTCTCTTCCCAACGAGAAAGCTTCCCGTTACTAGGAGCGACAAACGTCCCGGGGGCGCCGCGGGCGGTTTCCGCTGCGATTTGAGGGGTGAAAGAGAGCCTCATCCCCAAAGCTCGCGGCGCAGCATCGCATTGCCGCGCTCCAGCTGCTCGATAGTGGCGCTGGCGACCGAGCGCACCCGAGTGGCGCGGTTGATGCGGGCCTGGATCTCGCGATGCGACTTATTGGTGCGGCGGGCGATGTCCCCGACGAGGCGCCTGCGCTCGGCGCGCAGCCGCTCCCGAGCCGCGTAGGCCGACTCCCGCTCGGTCTCGGGATTCTCGGGTGCTGTCTTCCGACCGGGGGAGGGGGTCGCCTGCTTCGGCTGCGGCTCGGGGTCCTCGGTCGGGAAGAGCTGCAGCGCGGTGCCGCTCATGATCGTCTCGTCGAGCTCGGCGTCGCCTGAGCTCAGTGCGGCGAAGCCGTCGCCCTGTCCGCGCTCCGGCTCGGCGTCGACCATCTCGCCCTCTTCCTCCTCGGCATCGAGGGAGAGCTCGAGCGCGTGGCGGCGCTCGAGCTCGATCTCGTGGGCGAGCGCCTTCAGCCGCGGGTCGGCCGGCATCAGCAGGTAGCTCATCTGGCGACGCGGCTCCGGGGTGGTGCGGATGAAGCGACCGACGACCTGGCGGAAGAAGAGCTCGGTCCGGGCGGCGGTCGCATAGACGCCGACCCGCAAGCGTGCAATGTCGACGCCCTCGGAGACCATCAGCACCGAGACCAGCCAGCGCCGGCCCGACGAGGCGAAATCGGCAATTCGCCGGCTGGCGCCCGGCTCGTCGCTCATCACCAGCTCGGGTCGCTCCCCAGCGACCGACTCGAGCCGGGCCGCGATCGCCCGCGCGTGATCCTGGTCGGAGGCGATCACCAGGCCGCCCGCGTCGGGGTGCCCGTCGGCGCGCACCTCGCTCAGCCTGGCGTCGCCGTCGCGCAGCACCTCCGCCATCCACTCCCCCTCCGGGCTGAGCGCGGTGCGCAGGCGCCGGGCCGCCTCCGCCGCCGGCAGGACGAGGTCGAAGTCGGCGCTGCGCAGGCGGCCGTCCGAGACCCATTCCATCTCGCCGTCGTAGGGCAGGAAGGCGATCGGCCGGCATACCCGGTCGACCAGCGCCTGCGGGTAGCCGTAGACGTAGTCGGCCCGGCTGAGGCCGTCCTCGTCGTAGGTGACCCAGGGAATCGCCGAGTTGTCTGAGCGGAAGGGCGTGCCCGAGAGAAGCAGCCGGAAGCGGGCGCCGTCGAAGGCCCTGCGGGTCTGCAGGCCCCAGGCTGCCTGGTCGCCCATGTGGTGCGGCTCGTCGGCGATCAGCAGGGTCGGACGGCGGCCGGCGGCGAGCCGGTGCGTATCCGGCCCCGCCGCAATCGTCTGGTAGGTGACGGCGACGCCGTGGAAGTCGGCCGACTCCGGCCCGTCCGAATTCGGCCTGTTCGGCTCGAGGTCGATGCCGTAGCGGCCCGCGTCGGCGGCCCACTGGCGGCAGATGTGGGTGGTAGGGCCGGCCACGACCACTCGCGAAACGAATCCGGCGCTCAGCATCCGGTGGGCGATGTGCAGGCCGAAGGTGGTCTTGCCGGCCGCCGGCGTAGCCGAGGCCAGGAAGCTGGTGGCCGAGTGTGCCCGCACCGCCTCGGTCGCCTCCTCCTGCCACGAGCGGAGGGGGCGGGCATCGGGCCAATCCGGAAGCGATCCGGCACGCGCCTCGCCGCCGATCGGGTGCTGAGAGGCGTCGTACAAGGGCGGCAACAATAGGGTCGCCCGCGGTCGGAGGGGCGGCGGTTCTCGGCTTCGAAGCTCAAGTAATTTCCCGGGATGGTGAGCCGGCGGAACCAGGAACTGCGGAGATACCTCCGGGCTCAGCGCCGGCTCCTTGCCGAGAGCCGGGGGAACGCCACTCTCGAGGAAATCGGGAAGTGCTTTCTGCAGGACCTGGCCGGCTTGTCCGACTTCGAGGCCGGCGCCCTCTGGGAACCCGGGGCCCGCGAGCGGAAACCTGGGCTCATCGCGGCCTGGCGAGGCGAAGGGATGGACGAGGATGCCTTTGCCGCGGCTCTCGAACAGCGCAGTGCCGGGCTCGCGCTGCCGGTTCCATCGGGCTCGCCCGCGGAGGCGTTAGCCGTCGCCGAGCTCTACTCCAGTGACGCCACCGGCTCTGCGGGGACCGACGAGGCCCTGGCGGCGCTTTGCGACCAGCTCGCCTATCTGATCGACCAGCGTCGGCTACGGGACAGCGCCAGGGCGGCGACCGAGTTCCGCTCGGCTGCGCTCGTCTCCTCTCCGGATTGCATCATCGGCATGGACCAGCGGGGGAGGGTCACGGAGTTCAACGATTCGGCCGAGCGAGTCTTCGGGTACCGGCGCAGCGAGGTGCTCGGCCGCGAGCTCGCCGAGCTGATCGTCCCCGAGCGACTGCGCGAGCGCCACCGGCAGGGCCTGCGACGCTACCTGGCGACCAGGAAGGCCGTCCTGCTCGGCCGCCGCTTCGAGCTCCCCGCCGTCCGCCGCGACGGCTCGACGGTGCCCATCGAGCTGACCGTCACCTGCAGCGATTCGGACCCGTTGCTCTTTCTGGGATTTCTGCGCGATCTAAGCGAGCGGGGCGAAGCCGAGCGCACCCGCCACCATCTCGCCCAGGTGGTGCAGGGAACGCAGGAGGCCGTGCTCAGCAAGGACCTGGACGGCATCGTCACCACCTGGAACCGAGGGGCCGAAGAGCTCTACGGCTACACCGAGGCCGATGCCGTCGGCCGGCACATTTCCTTCCTTGCCCCCGCCGATCGCCGAAACGAGCCGGAGGAGATCCTCGAGCGCGTGCGCGACGGCAAGCGCCTCGAGACCTACGAGACGGAGCGCATCCGAAAAGACCGGGCGCGGATCGACGTCGCTCTGACGGTATCCCCGATCGAAGAGCCGCTGCTCGGCGTCGTCGGCGCCTCGGTCATCGCTCGCGACATCACCACTGAAAGGCGCCGCCATCGCGCCCAGGAGTTCCTCATCGGCGCGACCCGGATCCTGGACTCCTCGCTTGACCCCGAGCAGACCGCGCGCACGATCGTCGCGGCCGCCGTCCCCGAGTTGGCCGAGCTCTGCGTAATCGACTTCGTCCGCCCGGACGGGCGGATCGGCGAGAGCATCGTCGCCGGCGCCGATCCGGACGCCGCGCGAAGGCTGGAGGAGATTCGGCGCGCCTCGCCGCTCGATCCCGATGGGGAGCACCCCGTTGCCCAGGTCCTGCAGGCGGAGCAGCCGATGGTCTGGCGCGACCTGACTTCTCTGGGCGTGGTCAGCCAGATCGCCCAAAACGACGATCATCGTCGGCTCATGAGCGATGCGGGCTACCGCTCCGCCGCGGTCGTCGCCCTCAAAGCTCGCGGCAAGACGATCGGCGCGCTCTCCCTGCTCCACGCCAGCACCGATCTGCGCTACGACACCGCGGATCTGCAGCTCCTCGCCGAGCTGGGCGACCGAGCCGCGATGGCTCTCGACAACGCCCGCCTCTACGCGGAGCGCGACCAGGTCGCCACCAACCTGCAGCGCGGGCTGAGACCTCCACGCCCGCCCGAGATCGAGGGCCTCGAAATTTCCGTGGCCTTTCAGGCTGCCGGGCGCGGGATCGAGATCGGCGGAGACTTCTACGACGTCCTGCCCACCGAAGACGGTTGCTGGATCCTGCTCGGCGACGTCACCGGCAAGGGCAGCGCCGCCGCCGGCGTCTCCGTTGCGGTGCGTCACTCCGTCAGGGGCCTGACCCGTGAGATCGACCACCCCAGGGACGTCCTCGCCCGCGTCAACGAGCTTCTCCTGGCGGGCACCGGCCTCAACGACTTCGCCACGACCCAGCTGGTGCGGATGCGACGCGAGGGCGATGCGTGGGAGGCGGTGCTTGCCGCCGCCGGGCACCCGCCGGCCATCCACCTGGTCCCGGCGGGCCCTCGCCTGCTCGGAGGGGGCACGGTGCTCGGCGCCCTGCAGGAGGCCTCGGTTGAGTGTCACGAGACGACGATCGAGGCCGGGGAGGCCCTGGTGCTGTGCACCGATGGCTGGCTCGAGGTCGGCGATCCAGCCGAGCACGAAGAGCCGAGCTCTTTTGCGGCGATGGTCGACTCCCTGTCAGAGCTCGGTCTCGACGAGATGACCGAGGCTCTGCGCGCGGATGCGCTGCGCCGAGGCCGGGGGGAGTTACGGGACGACCTCGTGGTTCTCGCCCTGCGGCCACGGGCGACGTAATGCGTCGCGCTGCGCTGCAACGGCGAGATCGAAGCCGGCTCGCCGCTACTGCCGTCATGTCAGTCAGACGACAGCCGCAGTTTCGGTTTTAAACCGATTGGGCAGCCGCCAAGGGTCTCGCCCGCTCTAAGGCCCCAACGGAAAGAAGGAGCGCATGGCCGAAACTGCATCGGATCTCTTCGTCGAGCGGCTGATGGATTGGGGGGTCGACACCATCTTCGGCCTGCCCGGGGATGGAATCAACGGCTTCATGGAGGCGCTGAGAAAGCGGCACGAGGAGATTCGCTACGTCCATGTGCGCCACGAGGAGGTGGCGGCGATGGCGGCGGTCGGCTACGCGCGCTTCACCGGCAAGCTCGGCGTCTGCTTCTCGACGGCGGGCCCGGGGGCGATCCACCTGGCCAACGGGCTGCTCGACGCCCGGATGGAGGGGGTCCCGCTGCTGGCGATCACCGGCATGACCTACCACGACCTGGTCGGCACCAGCTACCTCCAGGACTTCGACACCGATTACCTCTATTCCAACCTCGCCGCCTACAACCAGCGGATCATGGGTCCCGAGCACATCGAGAACGTGCTCGACCTCGCCTGCCGCACGGCGCTCTCGAACCGGGTGCCCACCCACCTGGCCTTCCCGATCGACTACCAGACCGCCGACGCGGAAGACCTGATGCGCTACAAGCGCAACGTCTCCGGCCACACCACGACCGCCTACCGCAGCCCGGTCCGCACTCCGGACGGGGCGGAGCTGGAGCGGGCGGCCGAGCTGTTGAAGGGAAAGGCGAAGCCCGCGATCCTGGCCGGCCAGGGCGCTCGGGGCGCCGGCGAGGAGCTCCTGCAGCTCTCGGAGATCCTCGGGGCGCCGATCGCCAAGGCCTCGCTCGGAAAGGACTGCGTTCCCGACGACCACCCCTCGGTCACCGGCGGCATCGGCGTGATCGGCACCCGTCCCACTCAGGAAGCGATGGAAGGCTGCGACGCGCTCCTGGTCGTCGGCTCGAACATGCCCTACATCGAGTTCTGGCCCTCGCCCGGACAGGCGGTCTGCGTGCAGATCGACGACAAGCCCGAGCGGATCGGCCTGCGCTACCCGGCCGACGTCGGCCTCGTCGGCGACGCCAAAGCCACCCTGCGCGCGCTTCTTCCCCTACTCGAGCGAAACGAGGAGCGGGGCTTCCTCGAGGAAGCCCAGCAGGGCGTGCGCGAGTGGTGGGAGCTGATGGAGCAACGCGGCACCCGCTCCGAGATGCCGATGAAGCCCCAGGTCGTCGCCTGGCACCTCTCCCAGGCGCTCGCCGACGACGCGATCGTCTGCGGGGACTCCGGCCAGGTGACCTACTGGGAGACCCAGATGATGCTGCGGGCCGACCAGAAGTTCGCCTTCAGCGGCACCAACTGCTCGATGGCGGCGGCGCTTCCCTATGCGATCGGAGCCCAGATGGCATATCCCGAGCGCCAGGTGGTCGCCTTTACCGGAGATGGCTCGCTCAGCATGCAGATGGGCGACCTGGCGACGCTGATGCAGCACGAGCTGCCGGTCAAGGTGATCTGCTTCAAGAACGATTCCCTGGGCTTGATCAAGTGGGAGCAGATGGTCTTCCTCGGCAACCCCGAGTACGGGGTCGACTTCGCCCCGATCGACTTCGTCAAGGTCGCCGAGGGCTGCGGCGCCACCGCTTTCCACATCGAGGATCCGGGGAGCTGCGGCGAGCAGCTGCGCGAAGCGCTGGCGACGCCGGGGCCGGTCGTGGTCGAGGCCGTGGTCGACGCCAACGAGCCGCCGCTGCCGGCCAAGATCACCTCCGAACAGGCGAAGAAGATGTATGACGCGCTGCGTCGCGGCGAGGAGTCGAGGACCCGGATCGGGCTGACGATCGGCCGGCAGATGCGCGAAGAGATCGCCGACCCCGCCAGCCCCTACGGGGTGCTCGCTCGGGTGAAGGAAAAACTCGGGGTGGGTGATGGCTCCGGCGGCGAGGAGGACTAGCGATGGCGACCGTCGCTGAGCAGACGACTCCACCGCCCGCGCCGGGCTCCCCGCTCGACGCCCAGGCCCTCGCCCTGGATCTCTCCCGCGCCGTCCGCGGCGAGGTCCGCTTCTCGCCGGGAAGTCGCGCGCTCTACGCCAACGACGCCTCCGTCTATCGCCAGGTCCCGCTCGGAGTCGTCGTCCCGCGCAGCGTCGAGGACGTAGTGGCGACGGTCGAGGTCTGCCGCCGCCACGGCGCCCCGATCGGCGCTCGCGGTTGCGGCACCGGTCTCGCCGGACAGACCGTCAACGAGGCGGTGATGATCGATTTCTCCAAGTACATGAACGGGCTGCTCGAGCTCGACCCGGAGGGAGGGCGGGCACGAGTCCAGCCGGGGCTGGTGCTCGACGATCTGCGCGACGCCGCCGAGGAGCACGACCTCACTTTCGGCCCCGATCCCGCCACGCACAGCCGCTGCACGCTCGGCGGCATGATCGGCAACAACTCCTGCGGCACCCACTCGATCATCGCCGGCGTCACGGCCGACAACGTCGCCTCGCTCGACGCCGTCCTCTACGACGGAACCCGGCTGCGGCTGCCCAGCGAGGCGAGCGAGGAGGAGATAGAGCGGACGATCGCCCGCGGCGGCCGCGAGGGCGAGATCTACGCGGGCCTGCGCGACCTGCGCGACCGCTACGGCGAGCTGATCCGCGAGCGCTTCCCGGACATCCCCCGCCGCGTCTCCGGCTTCAACCTCGAGCGGCTGTTGCCCGAGAACGGCTTCAACCTCGCCGCCGCGCTGGTCGGCACCGAGGGCACCTGCGCGCTCGTCCTCGAGGCGGAGTGCAAGCTGATCCCGAGCCCGCAGCATCGTTCGCTCGTCCTGCTCGGCTACGCCGATGCGCCGACCGCCGCCGACCAGGTGCCGCGGATCATGGAGTTCGAGCCGATCGCGCTCGAGACCTTCGACCGCCTGCTGCTCGGCAACGAGCTGCGCAAGGGCTTCAAGCGCCATCCCGAGCTGCTTCCCGACGGCGACGCCTGGCTCCTGGTCGAGTTCGGCGCCGACTCCGCCGGGGAGGCGAATGAGCAGGCGGAGCGGATGCTGGCGACGCTCGAGGACGAAAAGGAGGGCGTGCAGGCGGTCGGCAGCAAGCTCTACGAGGACGCGAAGGAGATCGAACAGATCTGGGAGATCCGCGAGGGCGGGGTCGGCAACTCGAAGGTGCCCGGCGAGCACCCGGGCTGGCCGAGCTGGGAGGACGCGGCGGTCCCGCCCGAGCGGACCGGCGAGTACCTGCGCGACCTGGAAGCGCTTTGCGAAAAGCACGGGCGCCGGGTCTCCGCCTTCTTCGGCCACGTCGGCCACGGCTGCGTCCACACCCGGATCGACTGGGACTTCCTCACCCCCGAAGGGGTCGCCAACTACCGCGCTTTTATGGAAGACGCGGCGGAGCTGGTCGGCGAGAAGTACGGCGGCTCGCTCTCCGGCGAGCACGGCGACGGCCAGGCGCGCGCCGAGCTGCTCGACCGCATGTTCGGCGCCGAGCTGGTCGAGGCCTTCGCCGAGTTCAAGGCGATATTCGACCCCGACGGGATGATGAACCCGGGCAAGGTCGTCGACCCAAATCCGTTGGACACCCACCTCCGCACCGGCCCCGACTACCGCACCCGCGAGGTCGGGACGACATTCCGCTTCCCCGACGACGACGGCAGCTTCGGCGACGCGGTCGAGCGCTGCTTCGGGGTCGGCGCCTGCCGCGACCAGAGCGGCACGATGTGCCCGAGCTACCAGGTGACGCTGGAGGAGAAGCACTCGACCC
This sequence comes from Solirubrobacterales bacterium, assembly GCA_035693025.1. Classification (GTDB taxonomy): domain Bacteria; phylum Actinomycetota; class Thermoleophilia; order Solirubrobacterales; family 70-9; genus VRUE01. The sequence continues at coordinate 46,352 of DASSHI010000025.1, read as the reverse complement.
GCGGCCGCGCCCGGCTGCTGTTCGAGATGATGCGAGAGGACTCGCTGCAGGGCGGCTGGCGCAACGAGGAGGTCAAGGAGGCGCTCGACCTCTGCCTCGCCTGCAAGGGCTGCAGGCACGAGTGTCCGGTGCGGGTCGACATGGCGAGCTACAAAGCCGAGTTCCTCTCCCACTTCTGGAAGCGCCGGCTGCGTCCCCGCCAGGCCTACGCATTGGGCTTGATTCCCTGGGAGGCCAAGCTCGCCTCGCGCTTCCCGCGCTTGGCGAACTTCCTCCTGCAGCGCGAACCGTTCGCCCAGCTGGGGCGCCGCGCCGTCGGGGTCGCCGCGGAGCGCAAGCCGCCGGCCTTCGCCGAGCGCACCTTCAGGTCGTGGTTCGAGAGCCACAGCCCCCGCAATCGGGGCGGCAAACGGGTCCTGCTGTGGGCCGACACGTTCAACAACCACTTTCACCCCGAGGTGGCGATCGCCGCGGTCGAGGCGCTGGAGGCCGCCGGCTTCGAGGTGGCCGTGCCCGAGCGGCCGCTCTGCTGCGGGCGCCCGCTCTACGACTACGGGATGCTCGACCTGGCCAAGCGCCAGCTGCGCCAGATCCTCGCCGCCCTGCGGCCCGAGATCGAGGCCGGCACGCCGATGGTGGCGCTGGAGCCGAGCTGCGGCGCTGTCTTCCGCGATGAGCTCCTGCAGCTCTTCCCCGACGATCCGCAGGCAAAGCGGCTCAGCCGGATGACTCTCTCACTGGGCGAGTTCATCGCCCGCGAAGCGGAGGACATCGATCTGCCGCGGCTCGACCGCAAGGCGCTCGTCCACCTGCATTGCCACCAGAAGGCGACCACCGACACCGATTGCGATGCCCGGGTCCTGGAGGCGCTCGGAGTCGAGGCAGAGGTTCTCGACTCCGGCTGCTGCGGGCTCGCCGGCTCCTTTGGCTACGAGGCCGGGGAGAAGTACGAGGTCTCGATGAAGGCGGCCGAGCGCGTGCTGATGCCGGCGCTGCGCGAAGCGGCGCCGGAGACCCTCGTCGTCAGCGACGGCTTCAGCTGTCGCTCGCAGATCGAGCATTGCGGCGAGGACTCACCGCTGCACCTGGCCCAGGTGCTGCGGATGGCATTCGAGGGCGACGGTCGCAAGAAGTCAAACCAAGGAGGAACCGAAGATGAGTGACGGACCTGCAACGACGACGGCCCCGGCGGCGCCGCGAGGCGAGAAGCCCGAGCTCGGGCCGGCCCGCTTCATCGCCGAGCCGGCCGCGCTGGGCCTGGCGGCATTCGCGCTTTCGACGATGGTGCTGAGCATCATCAACCTCGGAGTCCTCTCCGAATCGATGCTGCCGGTCGCGCTCGGCCTGGCGCTCGCCTACGGGGGCCTCGTGCAGCTGCTGGCCGGGATGTGGGCGTTCGCGAAGAACGACACCTTCTCCGCGGTCGCGCTCAGCTCCTACGGCGGCTTCTGGATCTCCTTCTGGGCGCTGAACGAGTTCTTCCTGAAGGAAATCCCGCCGGACAAGCAGGCCGGGGCGCTGGCGCTCTACCTGCTCTGCTGGGGAGTCTTCACCTTCTACATGTGGATCGTCTCGATGCGGGTGAGCCTCGCTGTGAACTCCGTCTTCCTGACGCTGTGGATCGCCTATCTGCTGCTCGGCCTGGGCAAAGCGCTCGACTCGACCCTGCTCTTCCATCTCGGTGGCGCGTTCGGCGTCGCGACCGCGGCCTGCGCCTGGTACACGTCCTTCGCGCTGACCGCGAACAAGACGACGCGGCGCGACTGGCTGCCGCTGGGGGAGACGCGGTCGGCGCAGCAGGACGCCCCGTGAGCGCACCGGCTACCGACGAGGGCACGCTCCCCAACCTGCGCTTCTCCTTCTCCGATGCGCACAACCGACTCGAGCCGGGAGGCTGGGCGCGCGAGGTGACCGAACGCGAGCTGCCGGTTGCGACGACGCTGGCCGGCGTCAACATGCGGCTCGAGCCGGGCGCGGTGCGCGAGCTGCACTGGCACAAACAGGCCGAGTGGGCCTACATGCTCTGGGGCGGCGCCCGGATCACCGCCGTCGACTCCGAGGGGAACGGCTTCGTCGACGACGTCGAAGAGGGGGACCTCTGGTATTTCCCGGCCGGGATTCCACACTCGATCCAGGCCCTCGCCACGGGCTGCGAGTTCCTGCTCGTCTTCGACGACGGCGCCTTCTCGGAGAACGCGACCTTCCTGCTCAGCGACTGGCTGGCCCACACTCCGCGCGAGGTCTTGGCCAAGAACTTCGGCGTCGCTGAGGCGGCCTTCGCCGACATCCCGGCGGAGGAGCTCTACATCTTTCCGGAGAGCGTTCCCGACGATCTGACGGAGGCTCGCCCCGCCGGCGTCGAACCGCCGCCGAGGCCCTTCAGCCACCGCCTCTCCGAGCAGGAGCCGATCGTGGCGGCGGGGGGGAGCGTCCGGATCGCCGACTCGCGGAGCTTCCCGGCGGCGAGGACGATCGCCGCTGCCCTGGTCGTGCTCGAGCCCGGCGCGATGCGCGAGCTGCACTGGCATCCGAACGGCGACGAGTGGCAGTACTACATCGAAGGCGAGGGCCGAATGAGCGCTTTCGCCGCCGCCGGCAAGGCTCGCACCTTCGACTTTCGAGCCGGCGACGTCGGCTACGTCCCCTTCGCGATGGGTCACTACGTCGAGAACACGGGCGACGGCCCCCTGCGCTTTCTCGAGATGTTCCGCTCCGATCGCTTCGAGGACGTCTCGCTGAACCAGTGGCTGGGCCTGACGCCACCGCGGCTCGTGCGCGCGCACCTGCATGTGGGGGAGGGCATGATCGAGGCCTTGGAGCGGACGAAGCCGGTGTTGACGGCGGCCGAGAGGTCGTGACCTTTCAGGCCAGCGCCAGCGCGAGGGCGCCCCCCAGCACGGCGACCCCGAGGACCAACCAGGCGACGTAGTCGCCGACGTGGCCGCTGTGGATGGCCCGGAGGGGGCGGAAGACGGCTCCCGTCCGCCCCACCAGCCGCGCCGCCCCTCCACCGACCAGCCGCTCGCCGAACAGGGACGCCCCGGCGAGCGCCGCGGCGCCGAACAGCGTGAGCGCCGAGAAGACGAACGAGTGCAGCGCGGCGGAGTGCTGCTCGGGCGCAGGCAGGGGGGGCGGCGGGACTGCGTGAAGGACCGCGCCGAGGTAGGCGGGGCCGGCGATGAACCGCTCGGCAGCCGACTCGACCGCCTCGGCGAGGCCCGGCACGACACCGACCGCGAGCGAGGCGACGATCAGCAGGGCGGCGGGCACGAAGAGCGTCGCCGGCGTCCGCGTCCGCGGCTCCTCCTCCTCGGATCGCTTCTCCTCCTCGGAGCCGGGCCCCTCCCTGGCCTCCCCCCAGCCGAGGAAGACGCGGCCGCCGGCGCGCAGGACCGCGCCGGCGGTGAGCATGGAGGTGAGGATCAGGACCGCCACGACCACCCCGTAGCCGTCCTTCGAGAGCTCGTCCTCGATCATCGACTTGCCCAGGAAGGTGCCGAAGGGGGGCAGCGCTGCGAAGGACAGCGCGCCGAGGAGGAGGATCGCGCCGGTCCAGGGGAGCTCGCGCCCGCGCCCATGCAGGGTGGCCTCGGAGACCCTGCCCTGACGCCGGTGCTGGACGATCGCGACGGCGGTGAAGAGGGCTGCCTTGCCGAAGCCGTCGGCGACCACGTAGATGGCCGCGCCTGCCACCCCGGCGGCGCTCAGCAGGCCCAGCCCGATCAGGAAGATGCCCTCGTAGGCGATCGTCGCGAAGGCGAGCAGCCGCTTCAGGTGGTCCTGGAGGAAGCACATCGCCCCCCCGAGGAGCGCCGTCACCGAGCCCAGCACGATCAGGACCAGCTGCAGCTCGTCGCCGTGCGGGCCGAGGGCGCCGGCGAACCCGTCGAACCAGATCCGGCCGACGCCGTAGAGGCCGAGCTCGCTCATCGCGCCGGCGAAGAGGATGCAGACCGGCGTCGGCGCGACCGCGTAGGCGTCGGCGAGCCAGAAGTGGAACGGCACGACGGCGGCCTTGACGAGCAGCCCGGCGACCAGCAGGGAGAAGGAGACGACGACGATCCCGTTTACGGGCTCGTGGGCGAGCGCGGCGCCGATCTGGGCGAGGTTGAGCGCTCCGGTGCGCCCGTACACCAGCGCGATCCCGGTGAGGATCAGGAAAGATCCGATCGTGTTGACGATCGCGAAGTTGAGCGCGCCCTCGACCGCCTCGCCCTCTTCGACTTTGTAGCCGGCGAGGGCGAAGGCGGCGATGCTCATCAGCTCGAAGAAGACGAACATGTTGAAGAGGTCGCCGGAGAGGCAGAAGCCCGTCATCCCGGCGAGGAACAGCAAGATCAGGACCTGGAAGTGAGGCGCATCGGTGTCGCGGTAGCGCGACATCGTGACGAGCGCCGCGACCGTCAGCAGGGAGACCAGGCACGCCAGGCCGGCGCCGAAGGCGTCGACTGCGAACGAGATCCCGATCGCGATCCCCTCACGGGGTTCCCAGCCGCCGAACCAGTAGATCTCGAGGCCGCTCGCCGTCCGGACCAGGAGGGTGACGCAGAGGCCGAGCACCGCCAAGGTCGCCGCCAGGGCCGCCGCCTCCGAGAGCCGGCGGCCGGCGTGGCTCGCGAAGCCGATCAGCAGGGACGCCACGAGCAGCGGTACGGCGATTATCAGCGGTGCGACCGCCAACTCAGCCGCGCAGCGCGCCGAGCTTGTCGGGGTCGAGCGTGCCGAACCGGGCGTGGGCCTGCAGGGCCAGGGCGAGGAGGAGCGCCGCGACCGTCGCCTCGACGACGACGTCGGTCAGGGTCATCGCCGCGACCACCGGGTCGACCACCTGCGCCGAGGTCGGGATCGAGGCGTAGATCGGCGCCGCGGCGCCGTGACGGTAGCCGACCGCGAGCAGGAGCACGTACGTCGAGGCCTGCACGACCGTAAGGCAGACGATCAGGTGGATCAGGTTGCGGCTGGTAACCACCCCGTAGAGGCCGAAACCGAAGAGCCACGCCGCGACCGCGTAGGGCAGGAAGCTCATCCTTCCTCCGGCGCGGCGAGAAGCTTTTGGTCGAGCAGCTCGCCGAGGATCGCCAGCAGGGCGCCCATCACCTCGAGGGCGACGGCGATGTTGAGCAGCGGGATGTCGCCGCCGGAGACGAGATCGCCGGCGGTTCCGAAGGGGAGGAAGTTCGCGAGGAATGCGCCGGAGAGGATTAGGCCGCCGATGCCGATCGCCACGAAACCGGCCGCGCCCGACGCCTCCGCCCGCTCGATCGCCTCGAGCGGGCGGCCCGGACGCGGGCGCAGGTGGGCGCCGGCGAGATAGACGAGCAGGAACCCGCTCATCATCACGACGCCGCCTTGGAAGCCGCCGCCGGGGGAGAGATGGCCGTGCGTGACGACGTAGACCCCAAGCACCAGGAAGGGACCGGAGAGCCCGATGGCGAGGCTGCGCAGGGAACGGCTTTCGGCGGTCGGCCGTCCGCTGTGGGCCGGCTCGGCGGCGACGTCCTCTTCCGCGCGTTGTACCCGCAACAGGGTCAGCACCCCCACCGCGGCCGTGAAGAGGATGAACGACTCGCCGAGCGTGTCGAAGCCGCGGAAGTCGAAGGTGGTGGCGGCGACCGCCGAGTTCGTGTGCCGGGCAGGCACTGAGAGATGGGCGAGGAGCTGCCCGTAGTGGCCGTCGAAGTCGCCGAAGGACGGCAGCCCCGCGAGACCCCAGACGAGCAACGCCAGGAAGCCGAGCAGGCCGGTGCCGAAGACGCCGAGCCGCACCCCCCGACTCATCGCTCGTCCCGCTCCACTTCCTCGCGCCGGGCGATCTTTCGCAGCGTCAGCATGATCATCGCGGGCAGCGCGACGACGCCGACCACGATCTGCGAGAGCGCCACGTCGGGGGCCTGGAAGGAGAAGAAGAGGATCGCCAGGGCAAGACCGAAGACGCCCGCGACAAGCGCCTGCCGGGCGGGCTCGCGGGCGGAGACGACGGCGGTGCCGGTCAGCGCGACGACGACCAGCGCGATCGCCTGCACCGCGGTCATCGCCCGCTCCCGCGGCGCTCGGCGGGTGCGGCGCGCCAGTCGTCGCGGGAGGCGATCCGCAGGCCCCGGGCGGTCGCATGAGTCAGCGCCGGCGAGACGAGAAGCAGGAAAGCGGCGAGGAGCGTCGCTTGCAGGGCGATGGTCGAGGGGCCGGAATCGATCCAGATCGCCGCCGCGATCGGGACCGACCCCAGCGCCGCCGGCGAGAGGTAGTGGAGGCGGGCATGATCGGTTCCCATCGCGAGGACCCCGAGGCAGGCGAGGAGCTCCAGGGCGACCCCGACCCCGAGCAGCACGTCCGCGAGGATCCCGCCGGCGTTCATCGCTGCCGTTCCAGGAAGCGGACGAGGACCAGCGTGCCGGCAAACGAGGCGGTGGCGAGGACGAGCGAAAGGCCGGCGAAGGACTGCTGGTCCTCGGCCTCCGACAGCAGGAGCAGGGCGAGGGCCGCCAGCATCCCGGCGAGCTGGAGCGCGACGAGGCCGGCTGCGAAGCCGCGGCGGAAGCAGACCCAGCCGCAGGGAAGGAGCGCCGCGAGCAGTGCCGAGGCCGCCACGTACCACGCGTTCATCGGCCGCCGCCCGGCTCCAGCGACTCCTCCGTTCGGACCAGCTCGTGGAAGAGGACCGCGTCGCGCTCCTCGTCGACGCCGATCACGTAGCGGTTCGGGGCCAGGGAGCCCCATACCTCGGTGGCGAGCAGCCCTGCGCCCGTATGCAGCACCGGATTGCTCTCGCGCGGGACCTCGCGGGTGGATCCGCGCACGTCTTCCCCGTGCGCCAGGCGCCGCCACAGGGCGCCGATCACCAGCGCGGTGTCGGGAACGAGGCGAAGCAGCGGTCGGAGAAGGCGCCGCGGAGGGAGGCGCAACAGGGCCAGGGAATCCGCGAGGGGGCGCGTGCGGTCCGGCCGGACGATCGCCCCGGAGATCGTGGCGCCGAGCGCGGCGACGACGGCTGCGGCGAGGAGCTCGGTCCCTTTGCGGCTGTCGGCGAGTGCCAGCCAGAGGGCGAACAGCCATATCCAGCGGATCGCCCACCTGCTGTAGGGAATCGTCGATCTCCTCTCAGAACCGCTGGTCGTGACCCCATTCTTCTTCCCCGCCGGCCCGGCCCCCAAACCGCGACGCCGGATGAGGACCAGGGCCGCCTCGCGCTTTCCCCTCCGCCGCCTCTTGCAGGGCGTTCGCGAGGCTGGGATGGATGGCGATTGCCTCGGGCAGGCCGACGAGCGTGGCCAGGCGCTGCAATCTGGAGGTGTCGGGGATCACGAGGATCAGCTTGGCGCGGCGCTGGTCGAGGCGGTCGCTGAGGCGTAGCAGCATGTCGATGCCTGCGCTGTCGACGTAACGGGTGGCGCTGAGGTCGACGACGAGGCTCAAGGCGTCAGGACCGAGCGCCTCGGCTAGTTGCCGCAGGGTCGTCGAGACGTTCGCGGCATCGATGTCGTCGTTGACGCGCACGACCGGCACTCCGTCGATCTGCTCGATGTCCAGCGGGCTCATGCCTGGTGGGAGAGCCTTTTGGTCATCGTCACGACGGTTCCTTCGTCGTCGCTGTCGATCTTCACGCTGTCCAGCAGGGAGCGCATGATTTCGAGCCCCCTGCCGCCGCCGGGCGGACGGGCGGTGCGCCACCGGCCGACGTCGCACACGGTGATCGTCACCTGAGGGCTGTCGTGCTCGCAGCGGACGGTGAAGGTCGCCTCACGGGCCCCGTACGCATGCTCGATCGCGTTGGCGGCAGCCTCGGAGGTCGAGAGGGTCACGTCGAACAGCTCGTCTTCGTCGGCGCCGGCGGCCTGCAGCCAGCGGCCGAGCGTCTTGCGCAGCCCGCTGAGGACCTCGGGGCGCGCCGGGAAGGTCATCTCGAGAGGCCCCTCGAACGGCAGGGCCTCGATGGCGAGGAGCGCTACGTCGTCCTCGAGCGGGGTCTCGTCGAGGAGCGCGCGGTACACGTCGTCGGCGAGGGAGGAGTCGGGGCGCTGCGTGGCCGCTTGGGCGGCGGCGGCCAGCCGCTGGAGCCCGACGTCGATCGACTCGTCGCGCCGCTCGATCAGCCCGTCGGTGTAGAGCAGCAGCCGGCTCCCGGTCGGAAACGGGCAGCGAAAGGAGTGGTACTCGTGTCCGCTGCGCACGCCGACCGGCAGGCCGTGATTTTGCTCGAGCAGCCGAGTGCGGCCGTCCGGTTCGATCAGCAAGGGGGGGAGGTGGCCCGCGGTGACGGCTTTCAGCTCTTCGGCATCGGGATCGAGTTCGAGGATCGAGAGAGTGGCACCCCGGTTGCGACCCATCGAGATGAGCAGCTCGTTCAGCATCGAGACGACCTCGGTGAGCTGGTGCCCCTGCACCATGTAGGCGCGGAGCGCCGTGCGGATCTCGGCCATCACCGAGGCGGCCAGGACCCCGCGACCGACCACGTCGCCGATCACGAAAGCAAGGTGCCCGTTGGCGAGCGGAAAGACGTCGTACCAGTCCCCGCCGATCTTGATGCCCGAACCGGCCGGCAGGTACTTGGCGCTGAAGCGCATGCCGGATACCTCCGGCAGCGCGTGGGGCAGAAGAGTGCGCTGCATGATCGCGGTGGCGGCACGCTGCTCCGAGATGCGGGCGTCGTCGATCGCGAGCGCGGCGCGGTCGGCGGCGAGCTGCAGCAGCTTCACGTCGTCCTCGTCGAAATCGCGCCGGACGAGCGTGCCGATGTGCATGACGCCGATGACGCGGCCTTCGATCTGGAGGGGCACGCCGAGCATCGAGCGGATTCCTTTTTGGCGGAGGATCGGGTTCACGACGTCGGCGTGGTCGAGGTCGATGATGATGGGTCGCACCTCGGCGGCGACGCGGCCTGCGAAGCCGCGCGCGAGCGGCACCTGAACGCCCTGGCGGACCTCCTCCTCCAGCCCTCGCGCGGCGCGCGCGAGGAGGACGCCGCGATCCTCGTCGAGCAGCAGAACCGCTGCGGTGTCGACTTCGAGCGAGTCGCGGATCCGCCCCAGCAGCTCCGAGAGCATGTCCTCCAGGGACATGTACCCGAGCGCGGAGTCGGTGATGCTGAGCAGATGGTCGCGGCGGTCATCGGAGACAGGATGCTCGTCCCCCGCTTGCGTCTGCGGCTGCCGGACCTCCATCCCAGCCTTTATACCCGTCACACGGAAACCAATCCCCAGAGCTCGCGCTCCTCCTGGGCGCAGATCCCGGCCTCGCTTAAGCGGACCCGAACTGGGTAGCCCCCGCCTTGACCGGATCAATCGAGCTGACTGGAGGATGGACGATGCAGGAGGAGCGGCTGGTTTGGATCTTCGGGTCCTCCCGCAGCGGCAGCACCTGGCTGCTGCGGATGCTGGCGGAGCTCGATGGGGTGGTGCCGATCGACGACCCGCACCTCGGCCACCACCTCGGCGTCTGGCGGCCGCTGCCGCTGGCCTGGGCGATCGGCGAGGAGCCGCCGCAGCTGACGACGTTGCTCGACCTGAAAGCCGCCGAGCCGGGGTACTTCTTCGCCGAGCGCTACCGGGATGCCTGGTGGGAGCCGCTGCGCGAGCTGATCCGGGCCCGCTTCGAGGCCCAGGCGGATGCAGAGGCCGGGCCGTCGCCGACGTTCGTGGTCAAGGAGCCCGGCTCGCACGCGGCGCCGCTGCTGGCCGAGCTGTTCCCCGCCTCGAAGCTGATCTTCCTCCTGCGCGACGGCCGCGACGTCGTCGACTCCTGGCTCGACGCCTACCGAGAGGGCTCCTGGGCGATTCCCGGCGGCGCCTTTCCGGTCACCCGGCAGGGCCGGGTCGCCCTGATCCGCTGGCTGGCGGCGGTCTGGGCCTACCGGGTTCGAGCCGTCGAGCGCGCCTTCGCGAGCCGGCCGGAGCAGGACCGGATCATGATCCGCTACGAGGAGCTGCGGAGGAGGACGCCGCAGTTGCTGGAGCAGATCTGCGCGGCCTTCGACCTTCCCTGCGGCCGCTGCGAGGAGGTCGCCGCACGGTTCCGCTTCGAGCAGGCGCCGCCGGCGCGCCGTGGCAGCGGCCGGGCGATCAGAAGCGCCCGCCCGGGGTCCTGGCGCGAGAACCTCTCACGCGCCGAGCAGGCGATCCTGGAGGAGGAGCTCGGCGAGACCCTGGAGGAGTTCGGCTACGAGCGCGAGCTGGCCCCCGGCGCGCGCACCGTCGCCGGCTGACAGCGCGCCGCCTACGCATCGGGCAGGACCTGCCTCTCGCTCGCCGCTCGCTCCAGCTCCACCTCCGCCGCCGGCTTGTCGTCGCGCAGGCCTTTGAACGAGCCGTGGCGAACCATCCCCTCGGCGGTCAGCTCGCGGAACTCGACCTCGGCGACCAGCTCGGGCTCGACGAAGTTGGCGCTGCGGGGGCCGCGGCGCCCGGCGAACGGGCTCGACTTGCGCGCCAGCGGCCGCAGGCGCGCGAGCAGCTCGTCGAGGTCGCGCTCGGAGAAGCCGGTCCCCACCTTGCCGGCGTACCGGAGCTCGCCCTCCTCGTCGTGGGCTCCGAGCAGGATCGCCCCGATGCGGTTGCGCCGCCGGCCTTCTCCGGGCGCCCAGCCGCCGATCACGAACTCCTGGCGGCCGACCGTCTTCACCTTGAGCCAGGCGCCATTGCGCTTGCCGGGCGCGTAGCGGCTGTCGAGTCGCTTGAGGACGAGCCCCTCCAGGTGCCGCTCTGCGCTCGCCGCGAGCAGCTCCTTGGCGTGGCCGACCGAGTAGCCGGGCGTCTGCCAGCTCTCCCCGTCCAAGCCGAGCCCCTCGAGCAGCTCACGCCGGAGGGCGTAGGGCTCGTCCATCAGGTTGCGACCGTCGAGATGGAGAAGGTCGAAGAGGACATAGGTGACGGGATGGGTCTTCAGCCGCCGTCGTACGACGTTGGCGTCGGTCTGGTGGATGCGCTGCTGCAGCCGCTCGAAGCTGGGCCGGCCCTCCTCGTCGAAGGCGACCAGCTCGCCGTCGAGAACGGCGTCGCGGGCGCCGAGCTGGCGCGAGAGCCGCCGCACCTCGGGGTATTGGGAGGTGACGACGTTCAGGTTGCGGGTCTGCAGCTCGAGCCGGCCCGGCCGGCAGTAGGCGAGCGCTCGCACCCCGTCCCACTTGACCTCGATCGCCCAGCCCTCCTCCTTTGCCGGCAGCGACGCCGGCTTGGCCAGCATCGGTACCACCGATTCGGGAAACGTCTCACGCTCGTCCTCCGGCGGGTCGATGCGGTGGATCATCCAGTCCTTCTCGTCCTTGCCGGCGCGAAAGAGCGCGTAGCGGCCCCGCAGCCGCTCTCCGGCGAAGCGCAGGACGATTTTGCCCTCCTCCCACTTCTCCGGCTCGTAGGTGCCCCGGTCCCAGATCTTCATCGTGCCGGCGCCGTACTCTCCCTTCGGGATCTCGCCCTCGAACTCGAGGTATTCGAGCGGGTGGTCCTCGGTGTGGACGGCCTTGCGGTTTTCCTCGGGGTCGATCGGGATCCCGTTCGGAATCGCCCAGGAGGCGGCGACGCCGTCGTGCTCCAGTCGCAGGTCCCAGTGCAGGCGGCGGGCGCTGTGCTCCTGCACGACGAAGCGCGGCGCTTTCCGCTCGCGTCCCCGGCGCTTCGGCGCCGGCTCCGGCGTCGCCGTGAAGTCGCGCTTGCGCTCGTACTCCCCGAGGCTTCCTGTCGCGGCGCCTCGCTTCTTTGCTTTCGGCCTGCTCGCCATCAGAATGACGATCCGGTTTGATCGCGGTTCTCGCCGACACCCACACGCAAAGGGGCGAACGTCGCCTGCCCGAGCGCTGCGTGGAGCTGGTGGCGGAGGCTGAGGCGACGATCCACGCCGGGGACCTCTTCGCCGCTTCGGTGCTGGAGCACCTGCGGGTCCTCTGTCAGATCTTCAATCCCGGCAGCCCGACCGAGCGCCGACGGGCGCCACGACCCTCGATGGGCCTGCTCAGCTGCGCGAACGGGCGGTTGGCTTTCGAGCACGTTTGGCTTTAGCGGGGCGCCGGCGTTGCGCGCTCGGCACCTCCTCGGTGACGACGGCGCCCGTCAGCGACTCGATCTGCCTGGCGAGGAACTTGGCCATCCGTTCCTCCTCGGCGCGGATCCCCTTTGCCAGTTTCGCCGTCTCGCGGTCTCCGACTTTCTCCGCAAAGGCCTCGATGGCCAGGTAGGTGGCGATCTCCTCGTGCTCGTTGAAGTACTCCGTCTTGGCGTTCTTCAGCATCTTCTCCTGCTCGCCGCTGCCGCGAGCCATGTGCAGCGGCCCCTTCGCCGCGGCCATCGCCTTGCCGACGACGGTTTGGGTCAGCTGCCCGCCGCCGCCGAGTTTCTTGATCCGGCGCTCGAGCGCCCTGGCGTGTGCCTTCGTCTCTTTGAGGTGGGCCTTGAGGCGATTCTTGTACGGCGCCCTGGTCGTCATCGCGATATGCGCCTCGAGGCTGGTCTCCAGTTCCGTCTCCTTGCCGAATGCCTCGCTCAGGTACTGGACCAGCTTGGCGTCGCGCTCGTTCAGATCGGCCATTTCGCTCCCTTGATCGTCGCTTTCGTTCGCTTCGAGGTACCCCGTCGAATCGGGCGGGAAACGGTGCGTGCTCGATGCGGTCTTTGCGGGGCCGACCGATTTCGCGGTTTCGCCTGCGCTTGCCGGGGGTAGCTCGCCGTTGGGCAAGAAGCCCGCTCCAAAACCGCAAGCCGCGAGCTGGGAGGGGAGTCCCAATGGTCGGAACCATAATCGCCGTCTTGGTCATCGTCGCGATCGCGTTGGTCCCGCTGAAGCTGGCCGTCGCAGGCGGCGCCGCTCTCCTGGGGAGGGTCTGATGACCATCGGCGGCTCGATCTTCCTGATCGCCGTTGGCGCGATCCTCTACTTCGCGACCAACCTGCACGTCGCTCACATCAGCATCGACACCATCGGGTTGATCCTGATGATCGCCGGCGCCGCGGGACTGGTGCTCGGCTTCATTCAGCAGATGATCTGGGCGAAGCGCTCACGGCGCGCGGTCACCCTCGAAGAACGACGCGATCCCGAAGACCCGCGCTATTAGTTGCAGACGCGGCAAGCGGCGCCTGACCGGCCGGGCGCCCCGGTCGTTTTCGCTCGGCGGGCTCGGGTAGTAGGGGGGACGCCGCCGGCCGGGATCTCGGCGGCTTTCATCGCTGCCAGACCGACTCGAGGAGGTTCAGATGTCAGACCGGCTGCAGGGCAAGAGAATCGCGATCCTCGTCGCCAACGAGGGGGTCGAGCAGGTCGAGTTGACCAGCCCGCGCGCGGCGGTGCGCGAGGCCGGCGCCGAGGTCGAGCTGCTCGCTCTCGAAGGCGGGGAGATCCAGGCGTTCAACCATCTCGACAAGGGCGAGACCTTCGCGCCGGACAAGTCCGTGGCCGAGGCGGATGCCGGCGACTACGACGGCCTGGTGCTGCCGGGCGGCGTGGCCAATCCGGACCAGCTGCGCACCAACGCCGATGCGGTCCGGTTCGTCCGCTCCTTCTTCGAGGCCGGTAAGCCCGTCGGCGTGATCTGCCACGGGCCGTGGACCCTGATCGACGCGGGCGTGCTGGATGGCCGCACGCTCACTTCGTGGCCCAGCCTGCAGACCGACCTGCGCAATGCCGGCGCCGAGTGGGTCGACGAGGAAGTCCACGTCGACCGGGGGCTTGTGAGCAGCCGCAAGCCCGACGACCTCGACGCCTTCAACGCCAAGCTCGTCGAGGAGTTCGCCGAGGGCGTTCACGAGGGGCAGCGCGAGAGCGCTTCGGCAGGCGCATAGTTCGAGCGCCTGCGGGTACTGGGCAAGCTGACGAAAGGAGCCGATCCATGCCACCACGCGGAGTGAAGAAAGGCAGCAAGCGAGCGCGCCAGTACGAGCACGTCAAGCAGAGTGAGAAGAAAGCCGGCCGCTCGGAGGGCCGCGCCGAGGAGATCGCGGCTCGCGCCGTGAACAAGGAAAAGGCCCGTTCGGGCGAATCGAAGAGCTCCTCGCGCAGCTCGACCAGGGGCCGATCGGCGAGCAGCCGCGGCGGCAAGCGCTCGGGCAGCGGGCCCGGCGGGCGCACGCGCGAACAGCTCTACAACGACGCCAAGAAGCTCGGTATCGAAGGTCGCTCGAAGATGAGCAAGGACCAGCTGCAGCACGCAGTGGCCGGCGCGAAAAGCTGAGCTCCCTCAAGGGCCGGGGCCGCCTCGCTCAGGTTTTCCGTTCGAGGTCGGCTACTTCCTCGGCCTTCCGGTCCGCCTTCTCCTGCGTGCGGTCGAGCTCCTCCTTCTTCTCGCCCTTGCGCTCCTCGCGTTTGCCTTGGCGGCGGAGCGAGGCGTCGTCGGCGAGGTCGCCGGCCGCCTGCTTGGCCCTGCCGGTGAGCTTGTCGAGAATTCCCATTTTTCAAAGCCTTTCTTCGTTGGGTACCGGAACATCCAGTACCCCGGCGGAGCGATCCTTGAACAGCGGCGGAGCTAGCGCCGCTTCGCCGCCGTCCAGCCACGGCTTGCAGGCCTCGACCTCACCGGCGCGCGGGGTCTGGTGCAGGCGGCGCTTGCCGCGGGGGCGCCACTTGAAATGCTTGACCGCGTTGGTCAGGTAGACGTCGCTGCGGTCGATCTCGGCGCTCTGCAGCGCCCGCGCGAGCATTCCCCCGGCGGGCCCGACGAAGGGCTCGCCCTCGACGTCCTCCCGATCGCCGGGCTGCTCTCCGACCAGCATCAGCTCTGCCTGCCGCCTGGCGCAGGGCCCGCAGCGAACGGCTCTCGGGGACGAACTCGGTGGCGGAGGCGCTCTCGCTCAATCCCGTTGCACCTCGCGCAGTCGAGGGTTGGGGCGCAGCTCGCGACCGGCCTTGCCGCCGGGCCTGCCGTCGAGCTCGACCACGTCGGCGGTGAAGTCGAAGGCGCCGCGCAGGAAGGCTGAGCCGACGCCGTAGGAGTCGACCGGCGCCCCGCTTGCCTCGAAGCGCTCGATCTTCTCGACGTCGAAGCCGCCGGAGGCGACGATCCTGACCCCCCGGTGGCCGGAATCGTCCAGCGCCTCGCGGACCTTGGCCGCAAGCTCGGGGGTGACGCCGGTGAGGCGCTCGGCTGCGGGCTCGTCGCGCAGCGAGCGGTCGACCAGCCGCTCGGAGGTGTCGAGGCGTACGCCCCACAATCGCTGCCCCAGAGCGTCGGCGACCGCAACCGCATCGGCGACCGAGTCGTTGTGGAAGTCGACGAGGACGACGACGTTGACGTCGTCGCCGAAGCGTGCGGCGAAGTCCCGTGCCGCGGCGACCGTGTCTCCGGCGTAGGCGGCGATCAGGCCATGCGGCACCGTGCCGACGCCGCGGCCGCCCCACCAGCTCGCCTGGGCGTCGGTCGAGACGCCGATCGCGCCAGCGACGTGGGCCGCCCAGCCGTCGCCGGTCTGGACCAGCCAGTGGTCGTGGCGGGCTGGGAAGAAGAGGATCGGCTTGCCCTGTGCCGCGTCGACCACGCGGCGCACGTTGCTCATCACCAGCGAGCGTCGCGAGAGGGTGCCCAGGTAGACGGTCTCCAAGTGGGCGAAGAGCGCGTAGTCGCCTTCGATCGTCAGCACGGTCTCCCAGGGCGCGATCGGCTCGCCTTCGTCGAGCGCCTGGACGTGCAGCTGTGGCCAGCCGTCGCGCCAGCCGTCGTCCCGGTGCGTCCCCGAGCCGACCCGCAGGACGGCGAGCGCCTCGTCGATTCCGCCCAGCAGGCCGGCTCGCTTGGCGAACACCTGCATTGTCACGGTGGGGTGCCGGGCTTGCGCCTCGAGCAGCTCCTTGGTGAGGACGAAGTAGGAGTCCGAGTAGTAGCCGGCGCGGATTTTCTCGACCGGCAGCCGGAATACCTCGGGCGCCAGTCGCGCGGTTGCGGTTGCCATGCGCAGCGGCTACCCGCTGCCGCTGCTCGACAAGCCCTTGGCCAGGTAGCGCGCGTTGGCGGGCGCGTAGCCCTTCCAGTCGTTGTTGAGATAGACGAAGACGTCTCGCCGTGAGCGCCAGCCGGCGATGCGCCGCCGCCACCCGTCGAGCTCGGTGTCGGAGTAGTTGCCGCCCCGGCCGCGGTGCCCGTAGTGCAGCCGCAGGTAGGCGAGCTCTCCCACCGGCCTGGCATCGGGAAGCGGCCGGCGCTTGTCGTCGCCGATGCCAGCGAGGCGCCGTGCTCCTCCAGCAGCCGGCGCACCGGCGCGGCGAACCAGCTCGGGTGGCGGAACTCGAAGCAGTGGCGGGCGCGGGGCAGCTGCTCGAGCGCGGCGGCGAGGAGGTCGTCGTCGCGCCGGAAGCTCTCCGGCAGCTGCCACAGGACCGGGCCCAGCCGCCGCCCACGGCGCAGCGGCTCGAGCGGCTCCCAGAACCTGGCGACCGCATCGGCGATCTCGCGCAGCCGCTTCATGTGGGTCAGGTAGCGGCTCGCCTTGACCGCGAAGAGGAAGTCTGCGGGGACCTGCTCGACCCAGGCCCGCACCGTCGACTCCTTCGGCAGCCGGTAGAAGGTGGCGTTGACCTCGACGGTGTCGAAGACCTCCGCGTAGCGCTCGAGCCAGCGCCGTTGCGGGAGGCCGTCCGGGTAGAGGCCGCCTCGCCAGTCCCCGTAGCTCCAGCCCGAGCAGCCGATCCGCACCCGCCGCATCCGACTCGGGCCTACTGGTCCCGCAGCGTCGCCGGCGAGCGGCTCAGCTTCGGCAGGACCTCGCGTCCGTAGAGCTCGATCGCCAGATGCGGGTCGGCGCCCGAGTTGTTCATCAACGCCACGCTCGTCGCGCCCATCTCCTCGACTTCGCGAATGCGTTCGACGTGCAGGTCGGGATCGGCGGAGATGATCATCGTCTCGCGCAGGTCCTCGTCCGAGATCCGCTCGGCGCCGTGCTCGTACATCGCCTTCGGGTCGTGCCAGTCCTCCTTGTAGAACTCCTTCGGCTGGGCCCCCTTCCAGACGCGCGCGCCATCGAGCGCGGTCGCGTCGTCGTCGGCCCAGGAAAAGGCGACCTGGAGGACGATCTCGCCCGGCTCGCGACCGGCGTCGGAGGCGGCGCCGCGGTAGGCGTCGAGGATCTCCGGCACGGCTTCGGGATCGGCGAGCGTCCAGATGCCGTCGCCCTGACGGCCGGCCACGCGCGCCGCCTGCGGGCCGAAGGCGGACACGTATATGGGGGGGCGACGGCCCTCGGGCAGGCTGTGGATGAAGGCGCCGTCGGCGGCGAAGTGCTCGCCCTCGCCGCTCAGCTTCTTGCCGTCCCAGAGCGCCCGGATCATCTCCAGCGCCTCCTCCATGCGCTCGATCTGCTCGCCGACCGGCGGCCAGCCGTGGCCGAGCGGCGCCTCGTTCAGCGCCTCGCCGGAGCCGAATCCGAGGTAGGGGCGCCCGGGGAACATCAGCTCCATCGTCGCCCAGGCCTGCGCGATCAGCGCCGGGTGGTAGCGCGGCCCCGGCGGGGTGACGCCGGTGCCGAAGAGGGCGCGCTCGGTCGCCTGCGCGGCCGCGCCGAGCCAGACCCAGGCGTTGCCGGACTCGCCTCCCTCCCACCAGGGCTGGAGGTGATCGCTGCACCCGAACCCGTCGAAGCCGGCCCGTTCCGCCTCCACCGCCTGTCGTAGGAGGTCCTCCGGCGGGAACTGCTCGTGCGCGCAGAAGTGCAGGTAGCGCATGTCGCTCCCCCTACCCGTTTGGGAGGGGGGCAAGCCCGGGTAGCCCGGGCCGGTGGCGCCCGCAGAGTCGACCATCGTGATCCTCGACGTCGACGCCACCTTGGTCGACACCAACTACCAGCACGCGATCGCCTGGCACCGGGCGCTACGGGCTCACGGCTACGTCGTGCAGGTTTGGGAGATCCACCGCCACATCGGCATGGGCGGGGACCAGCTGGTCACGGCGTTGATCGGGGAGGAGGGCGAGCGCTCCGACGGCGAGGCGATCCGCGAGGCCGAGGGCGAGGCCTATGGCGAGCTGATCGGCGAAGTGCAGGCGATGCACGGCGCCACCGAGTTGCTGGAGGAACTCGGCGAGGATGGCGCCAAGGCGATTCTGGCGAGCTCGGCAAAGGCCGAGGAGGTCGAGCACTACGTCGACCTGCTCGGCGCCCGCGAGCTGGTCGAGGGCTGGACGACGGCGGCCGACGTGGAGCGCACGAAGCCCCACCCCGACCTCGTCCACGCCGCCTTGGAGAAGGTCGGCTGCGACGGGCCGGCGGTGATGGTCGGCGACTCGACCTGGGACGTCAAGGCCGCCCGCGCGGCAGGTGTTCCGACCCTGGCGGTGCTGACGGGCGGCTTCTCGGCGGCAGAGTTGCGCGACGCCGGGGCGGAGGAAGTCTGCGAATCGATTGGCGAGCTGCGCAAGCACCGGACCACCCTCGCGAGCGTCGCCACCCCCTTCGGCCCATAGCCCGTCGAGTGGTCACTTTGCCCCCGTATTCGGTGGCAAATGGTTCAGCCGAAGTGGGGGAGCACCTCGCGCTCGTAGAAGTCGAAGAAGCCCTCTTGATCGGGGCCGATCTGATGGACGTAGACGTGGTCGTAGCCGGCGTCGACGTACTCCTGAATCGCGTCGCGGTGGCGCTCGGGGTCGGGGCCGCAGACGATGCTCTCGGCGACGTCCTCGCTGTCCAGCGCCTCGGCCGCCTCTTCGAAATGCGCCGGCAGCGGCAGCTCGAGGACGTAGCTGCCACCGATCGCCCCGTTGGGCCATTGCTTCAGGGCCAGCTCCTTCGCCTCCTCCTCGTCCTCTGCCCAGCAGACGTGGAGCTGACCGTAGGTCGGCTTGCCCTCACCGCCTTCGGCCTGGAACTGCTTCACCGATCCGGCGACGGGCGCCGTACCGATCAGGCCGTCCCCGGCCTGCGCAGCGAGCTCGACGGAGCTCTCTCCGGCAACCGCGACCAGCAGCGGTGGCGGCTCGTCGGGAACCGAGTAGATGCGGGCGTTCTCGACCGTGAAGTGCTCTCCCCGGTGGCTCTTCAGCTTGCCCGTCCAGAGCTCGCGGATCACCTCGATCGCCTCCTCGAGACGATCCTGGCGCTCGACGACCCCTGGCCAGCGCTCGCCGGTGATGTGCTCGTTGAGGTTCTCGCCGCTGCCGACGCCCAGGGAGAAGCGACCCGGCAACAGCTGCGCCGCGGTCGCCGCTGCCTGGGCGACGAATCGCCGGGTGGACGCGCGTGGTCGGACAGGTCACCCCGGTGATCAGCTCGATCCGCTGCGTGCGCTGGGAGATCGCGCCGAGCGTGCCCCAGACGAACGGGCTCTCGCCCTGCGCGTCGATCCAGGGGTGGAAGTGGTCGGAGATGGAGGCGAAGGCAAAGCCCGCCCGCTCGGCCCGCTCGGCCTGGGCCACGAGGGTCGGAGAGTCGAACTCCTCGCTCGAGAGCGTGTAGCCCAGTTTCGTCATCGGTCGCCGGCCGGGTCCGGCTAGGAGGGTTCCTCGCCGGAGCGCTGCTCGGGCCATTTCTCGCCCCACATGCCGGACTCCTCGTCTTCGGAGGCGACCGGCGTGTTCCTCGCCTCCGGCGCGTCGGCGGTCGGCGTGGCCTTCGCGGGTGGCGGCTCGCGCTCCGGCTCGGTACCCGGACCGAGGAATTTGTAGAAGCCGAGCCCGATCAGGGCGAGGATCAAAATGATCACCGCGAGGATCGGCGAGAAGAAGATCGCCAAGGCGATCAGGACGATCACGATCAGGGGAATGACGTACATGGCACCCCTGCTACCCACGATCGCCGCCTGCGACACCTGCGATGTCGCAGGCGCGGAGGGGCGTTTACCGGCCGGGGTGCAGGGGTAGGCAGTGCCCGTTCCTCTCGCCAGACCGAAGCGGCGCCCGCCCGGCTGCGTGGGAGCCAAAGTCGTGTCGCCGCTAAATCCCCACAGCCCTGCCTCCCACGATATAGCGACTCTTTGGTGGTGGATGCTCCTCGTCGCGGGGATCGTCTTCCTCGGCGCGGTGGCGATGCTCCTCGTCGGATGGTTTCGCCGGGGCAAGCCCGGTCTTCCCTTCCTCGGCGAGAGCGAGCGGGCGAATACGGGCCTGGTGATCGCTTTCGGAATCGCGATTCCCCTCGTCATCCTCATCGCGCTCTTCATCGTCTCCGACCTCTACGTGTTGAAGAGGACCGACGCTCCCGAGGTCAGCTCGACGGCGCTGACGGTGACCGTGGTCGGCCATCAGTGGTGGTGGGAAGCGCGTTACCCCGCCGGCGTGGTCACGGCCAACGAAATCCACCTTCCCGCCCGCACCCCCGTCAACCTGGTCGCCCGCAGCGTGGACGTCATCCACTCGTTTTGGGTGCCCGAACTGAATCGCAAGATCGACATGATCCCCGGGCAGTCGAACCGGATCGAACTGTACGCGGAAGAACCGGGGGTCTACCGCGGCCAATGCGCGGAGTTCTGCGGCCTCCAGCACGCCCACATGGCCTTCGAGGTCCACGCCGAACCGCGCCGTGCTTTCGAGCGCTGGCTGTCGGCGAACGCGCAGCCGGCGCGCGAGCCGACCGGTGCGCAGGCGCGCCAGGGACAGCGGTACTTCATGGAAGACGGCTGCGCCGCCTGTCACACGATCGCCGGCACCGGAGCCGAAGGAACCGTGGGCCCGAACCTGACTCACCTTGCCGGCCGCGAAACCCTCGCCGCCGACACCATCCCCAACACGCCCGGCGACCTCTTTCGCTGGATCCAGAACCCGCAGAGCGTCAAGCCCGGCGCGAAGATGCCCGGCCTCGGCCTCGGCCCGCAGAAGTTCCACGCGATCGTCGCCTACCTGACGGAGCTCGAATGAGCATCTCGACCCCGCCGGCCGCGAGCGTTCGCGTCGACCGGCTCGAGCGGATCTGGAAGGAGAGCCCCGGCCTGCTCGGCTGGCTCACCACCGTCGACCACAAGCGGATCGGCATCCTCTACTTCTTCACCTCGCTCTTCTTCTTCGGCGCCGGCGGGGTCGAGGCGCTGCTGATCCGCACCCAGCTGATCGGCCCCAACCAGTCGACGCTCGACCCGGCGACCTTCAACGAAATGATGTCGACCCACGGGACGACGATGATCTTCTTCTTCGTCGTGCCGATCTCGCTGGGCGCCTTCGGCAACTACCTGATCCCGCTGATGATCGGCGCCCGCGACATGGCCTTCCCGCGCCTCAACGCGCTCTCCTACTGGATCTTCCTCTGCGCCGGCACCTTCCTCTACGTCGGCGTCTTCAGCGGCAACGCCCCCAGCGCCGGCTGGTTCGACTACGTCCCGCTCGCCTCCAAGGCCTACAGCCCGGGCCCCGGGATCGACTTCTACGCGCTCTCGCTGCTCTTCGTCGGCATCTCGACCACGCTCGGCGCGATCAACGCCATCGTCACGATCTTCAAGCTGCGGGCGCCCGGGATGTCGCTGAACAGGATGCCGCTGTTCTGCTTCGCTTTCCTCGCCGTCTCCTTCGCCCTGATCTTCGCCCTGCCGGCGCTCAGCACCGCCCTGATCCTGCTCGAGCTCGAACGGCTGCTGGGGTTCCACTTCTTCATCCCCTCGGCGGGCGGCGCCCCGATCCTCTGGCAGAACCTCTTCTGGATCTTCGGCCATCCCGAGGTCTACATCATCATCCTGCCCGCCTTCGGCATCGCGACCTCGATCATCCCCACCTTCGTGCGGCGGAGGATGGTCGCCTTCCCACTGGTGGCCCTGGCCGAGATCCTCGTCGCCTTCCTCGGCTTCGGGGTCTGGGCGCACCATATGTTCGCCGTCGGCCTTGCCAGTGCGACGGCGATCTACTTCGCCGCCGCCAGCCTGGTGATCGTCATCCCCAGCGGCATCCAGCTGTTCTCCTGGATCACCACGATCGTCACCGGCACGCCGCGCTTCAAGACGCCGCTGCTCTGGATCGTCGGCTTCATCGTCCTCTTCATCCTCGGCGGCCTTTCCGGCGTCACCTTCGCCGCCATCCCCTTCGACCAGCAGACGACCGACACCTACTACGTCGTCGCCCACTTCCATTACGTGATCTTCGGCGCCGCCGTCTTCCCCCTCCTCGGCGGGATGTACTACTGGTTCCCGAAGGTCAGCGGCCGCATGTACTACGAGCGCTGGGGCCAGGTCAGCTTCTGGCTGACCTTCGTCGGCACCAACATCACCTTCTTCCCGATGCACATCCTCGGCTTGGACGGGATGCCGCGGCGGGACTACACCTACGGCCCCGACATGGGCTGGACCGGGCTGAACCTGATCGAGACGCTGGGGGCCTACCTGCTCGCGCTGGGCCTGATCTCGGTCTTCGCCAACCTCGCGGTCAGCATCTTCAGGGGCGAGCGAGCCGGCAACGACCCGTGGGGAGGCGACACGCTGGAGTGGTCGACGACCTCGCCGCCGCCCGAGTACAACTACGCGGTCATCCCCAAGGTCTCGAGCCCGTACGCGATGTGGGACAAGGAGGATCGCGAAGAGGACGCGCGCAACCTCGAGCTCGGACGGAAAACGCTCGAACGGGGGCACGAGACGCCGGCCAGCACCGCGGTCGACGCCGAGTGGGACGAGATCCTCGAGATGCCCTCGCACTCCGCCTGGCCGCCGCTGGTCGCCCTGGCGATGACCGGGGTCTTCGCGATGATCCTCCTGCAGCAGTGGGTGGGGGCGGCGATCTTCGTGGCGATCCTCGCGGCCACCGTTGGCGGCTTCCACCTCAAGGAGCCGGAGGAGGCATGAGGCTTCGATGAGCTCCGTCCCGCGCAGCATGGAGGCCGAAGGCCCCGGGGCGGTCGAGGTCGTCGACAGGGAGCGCCGGACGCAGGCGAGCGGCTGGTGGGGCGCGGCCCTCGTCATCGCCACCGAGGTGACGCTCTTCGCCTGCCTGATCGCCACCTACTTCTACCTGCGCTTCAGGACCAGCGAATGGCCGCTCGGCGGCATCGAGAAGCCCTCGGTGACGCTGCCTCTCCTCTTTACCGCGATGCTCGTCGCCACCTCGATCCCGATGTTCCTCTCGGTCAAGGCGGCGAAGGCCGGCGTCGTCCGCGCCGCCTGGTGGCTGCTCCTCCTCGCGACCGTCGTCCAGGCGACCTACCTCGGCCTGCAGATCCACCTGATGGTCGACGACCTGCACTCCTTCAGCCCCCAGGCGAACGCCTACGGCTCGATCTACTACGCGCTGATCACCGTCCACCACGCGCACGTCGCGGTGGGGCTGGCGATCGACGCCTGGCTGCTCTGGAAACTCTCGCGCGGCATCACCAACTACCGGCTGATCGCGCTGCGGGTGGCCGCCTTCTACTGGTACTTCGTCAGCGTGGCCGCCGTCGCCGTGGTCCTCACCCAGCTCTACCCGTCGCTATGAGGGCGCTCAGACCGATACTGGAGCGGATTCCCCCCGAGTCGCCGGTCTCGCCGGTCCTCTGGTTCGCCGTGCTCGGCGCTCCGCTGGCCTATGCCGCGCAGCTCGGCATCGGCTACTGGCTGACCCAGGCCGCCTGCAGCCCCACCGGCGGCGAGTGGGGGATCTCGCTCAGCGTCTGGGCGATCGTCATCACCGCGCCGGCGGCGGCGGCGGCCGTCGCGGCGGGCCTCACCTCGGTCTGGCTGTTCCGGCGCCACGGCGACCGTCACGACCCGCCGCCCCCCGGCCGCGTCGCTTTCCTCGCCGCGGTCGGGATGACCGTTTCGGTCCTCTTCCTGGCGCTGATCCTGATGAGCTGCGCCGGCATCCTCACCTTCCACGTCTGCAACCAGTCATGAGGCGGAGCCGGAAAGCACTTCTCGCAACGGTCCTGGTCGGCGGACTGGCGATCGCCGCGATCGCCGAGGCGCAGCCGCCGAGCGGCATCGTCCGCCCCACCGGCGGCGCCGGGCAGAAGCAGCTGCAGCTGGGCGCCGGCCTCTTCGCCGCCAACTGCGCCAGCTGCCACGGGCCGATGGGGGAAGGGGTGCTGGCCGCACACAACCGCGGCGTCGGCGACATCGCCGGGCAGGGGCCGAACCTGGTCGGGGTGGGCGAACTGGCGCCGGACTTCTACCTGCGGACGGGGCGGATGCCGCTCGGCCACGCCGGCGAAGAGCCCGAACGCCAGCGGCCGTTCTTCAACTCGCGGGAGATCGCCGCGATCAGCGCCTACGTCGCCTCATTCGGCGGCGGGCCGAAGGTCCCCGAGCCGGAACCTGACTTCGAGTCCCTGCCGGAAGGCATGTCCCTGTTCACCGAGCACTGCGCCGGCTGCCACCAGATCGTCGGCGAAGGCGGCTACGTGCCCGGTGCAAAGGTGCCCGTGCTGGGGCACGCCAACGCGACCGAGATCGCCGAGGCGGTGCGGATCGGCCCGTTCCTGATGCCGAAATTCCCGCAGAGCCAGATCAGCGACGAGGACCTGAACAAGCTGATCGCCTACGTGCTCAGGAGCAAGCACCCCGAAGACGCCGGGGGGTGGGGGATCGGCCACATCGGGCCGGTCCCGGAGGGGATCGTCGCCTGGTTCGTCGCGATCTTCGTGCTGGCCGGCCTCTGCGCCGTGATCGGAAGGAGGCTGTCGTCTTGAGGCTCGGATCGAAGCTGAAGCTCGCCCTGCTGGTGGCGCTGGGGTTCCTGCGCGGAGCCGGCCGCCGCCGCAAGCGCGAGCCGATCGTCCAGGCGGAGGGCGGCGAACCGCGGGCGGAGCTGGTGGTCGCGCTGCTGCTGTTTGCCGCCGCCGCCTGCGCGCTGATGTTCATCGTCGTCTACGCGCTCGACTGGTCGAACTCGACCCAGTGGCTTGGCCTCTGCCTCGGCGGCTGCCTGCTGTTGATCGCCGCGGCTCTGATCTACGCCGGCGAGACCTTCGTCCCGACGGAGGAGCTGGAAGAGGACTACCCGCCGCTGGAGCATCCAGAAGAGCAGCTGGAGATCGACCAAATCGGCCGTGAGAGCGTGGGCGGCTTCACCCGCAAGCGGCTTCTGATCGGGGCTGCGGGCGCGGCCGGCGCCGCGCTCGGCGCCGCCCTCGTCGTCCCGGCCGCCTCGCTCGGGCCGTTCCTCGACACCGAGTCCTTCTACTACTCGCCCTGGCGCCGCGACCGTCGCCTCGTCGACGAGGACGGCAGGGCCTACAAAGCAGACGAGATCGAGTACGAAACCTTCTACACCGCCTTTCCGGAGGGCGCCTACCGGGAGGAGCTGGCGGCGCCGCTGGTCGTCGTCCGGGTCAACCCCGCGGAACTGGATCTGCCCCCTGGCCGCGAGCACTGGGCCCCGGAAGGAATCCTCGCCTACTCGAAGATCTGCACCCACGCCGGCTGCGCGATCGCCCTCTACCGCAAGCCGCGCTTCCCCCAGGCCGAGCCCGGGCCGGCGCTCGTCTGCCCCTGCCACTACTCGACCTTCGACCCGGCCGACGGCGGCAAGGTGATCTTCGGCCCCGCGGGCCGCGACCTGCCGCAGCTGCCGCTGCTGGTCGACTCGGCGGGGGAGCTGCGCGCCGGGGGGGACTTCTCGGCCCCCGTCGGGCCCAGCTTCTGGGGCGTGCGCACGCGGAGGCCGACGGCGTGATCCGCCGCTCGATCCGCTTCCTCGACGAACGCAGCGGCGTCGCCCCCCTGCTGAAGAAGACGCTGCGCTACGTCTTCCCCGACCACTGGTCCTTCCTCTTGGGGGAGGTGGCGCTCTACGCCTTCATCGTCCTCGTCGCCACCGGCGTCTACCTGACCTTCTTCTTCGAGCCGAGCACGGCGAAAACCGTCTACCACGGCAGCTACGCCCCGCTGAGGGGGATGGAGATGAGCAGGGCCTACGCCTCGGTCGTCCACCTCTCCTTCGACGTCAAGGCGGGGCTGCTGATCCGCCAGACCCACCACTGGGCCGCCGACGTCTTCGTCGCCGCGATCGTCCTGCACCTGATCCGCGTCTTCTTCACCGGCGCCTACCGCAAGCCGCGTGAGCTGACCTACCTGATCGGCATCGTGATGCTCTTCGCGACGCTGCTCGAGGGCTACCTCGGCTACTCGCTGATCGACGACCTGCTCTCCGGCATGGGCCTGGCGATCGGCTATGGGGTGGCGCTCTCGATCCCCTTCGTCGGCGCCAACCTGGCGCTGCTGATCTGGGGCCACCCCTTTCCGGGGGACCCCGATTTCTGGTCGCGGATGTACATCGGCCACGTGCTGATCATGCCGCTGCTGATCGGCGGGCTGCTCGCCGCCCACCTGGCGCTGGTCAGCTCCCGCCACCACACCCAGTTCCGCCGCAAGTCGGTCCCCTCCGAGCGCAAGCTCGTCGGCATTCCCACCTTCCCCGGCCAGGTTCCACGCTCCTTGGGGTTGATGATCGCGGTCGCCGGTGTGCTGGTCCTGCTCGGCGGCCTGGTGCAGATCAATCCGATCTGGCTCTGGGGGCCCTACCACCTCTACGACGGCACCAACGGCGCCCAGCCCGACTGGTACCTGGGCTGGCTGATCGGGGCGCTTCGCCTCGTGCCGCACTTCGACGTCGTCGTCTGGAACCGGACGTTGGTGCCGAACCCGTTCTGGGGCGGCGCACTGTTCCCCCTGGTCGTGATGGCGGCGTTGATGGCGTGGCCGTGGTTGGAGAAGCGGGCGACCGGCGACCATCGGGCCCACAACGTCCTCGACCGTCCCCGTGACGCGCCGGTCCGCACCGGGATCGGCGCCGGCTTCCTCACCTGGGTGGTGATGATCTTCATGGCCGGCGCCGCGGACCGGCTGCTGGTCTTCCTCGGCGTCAGCTACGTCAGCCAGCTCTGGTTCTACCGGGTGGGGGTGTGGATCGTCCCGATCGTGGTCGGCGCGATCGCCTGGCGGTTCTGCCTCGCCCTCAAGGGGATGGAGGAGGTGCAGGCCGAGCAAGAGGCCGCCGTCCGTAGCGCGCAGCTCGACTAGCCACGCGGGCGTCGGCGCCGCCCTCGAGCAGCGACTGGCGCAGCTCGGCCTCCCGAGCCCAGCGCAGGAAGAACCAGGAGAAGAGGGCGATCGTCACGAAGGCCCCCCAGATGAACATGATCGCCCCGCCGATCTGCTGGTCGGTGAGCGGAGCGATCCCGGAGAGACGCTCGCCCCCTCGGTAGTAGGGATAGAGGGGCGTCCCGATCCAGATCAGCGTGTTGCCGAGAATGCCGCAGCCGAGCGCCCTGACGATCAGGACATAGGCCATCTTCGCGCCCGAGCTGAACCAGCTCGGGCCGGGAAGCGGCTCGAGCAGCGCCCCCCACATGAAGATGCCGGCCCAGAAGAAGCAGCCGTGCTCGATGATGTGGAGCGCGTCGTTTTGCAGCGCGGCTTCATAGAGCAGGGGCAGGTGCCAGACGTAGAGGTTGAAGGCCCACAGCGGCAGCGCGACGAGGGGGTTGAGCAGCCAGCGCAGGTGGCCGAGGGCAGGAAGGGCGAGGAGCGGTCGCAGCAGCGGGCCGTTGAGCCCGAGCACGATCAGCAGGGCCGCCACTTCCCCGATCAGCAGGTGCTGGATCATGTGCGCGTAGAAGAGGCGGCTCTCGGCCAGGCTGTCGATCGGCGAGATCAGCGACGCGAGCAGGACGGCGACGCCCAGGTAAAAGGCGGCCTGCTTCCAGATCTGCACCCTCTGGCCACGGCCGGCGAGCCGGCGGGCGCGGCGCGCGTAAGCGGCGCAGATCAGCAGGGCGATTGCGATCGGCACGGGCTCGAAGCTCACGGTCGTCTCTGTTACCCCGCGGCCGGAGATCGCAAGCGGACCGCTTCGCAGCCGCGGGTTCGGGGTAGCGAGTTGCCATGAACCGCGCCTGGCTCGGGGTCGCCGCCCTCGCGGCGGTTGCCTTCCTCGGACTCTCGGTCGCCCTGCGCGCCCAGGTCCCGCAGACCACGGCGGCCGTGGGACGTGGAGCTCTTCCCCTCGGTACTCCCCTCGACCGGCGCGTGCCCCGCTCGCATCTGAGGGATGCGAGCGGGGGCAGGGCCTCCCTGAAGGCGCTGCGCGGGAGCTGGGTGGTCCTGGCGCCGACGATGACGCTCTGCCACGAGGTCTGCCCGCTTACGACGGGAGCTTTGCTCGGCCTCCGCTCGCGCCTGCGCGCCGGCGGCCTCGCGCATCGGGTCGCGATCGTCGCGGTCAGCGTCGATCCTTGGCGCGACACGCCACGCAGGCTGCGTGCCTACCGGCGCCTGACCGGGGCCGGGTTGCGGATCTGGACCGGATCGGTCGCTCGCCTGCGCCGGTTCTGGCGCTTCTTCGGCGTCCATTTCCAGCGCGTGCCGCAGGAGAAGCCCGCCGAGCTCGACTGGATGACGGGGGGGCCCGAGCGCTTCGACGTCGAGCACACCGACGGCGTGTTCCTGCTCGGGCCGGGCGGCTACGAGAGAGCGGCGATAACGGGCCCGCCGCAGCTCGGGGGGCGGCTCGGCGCCCGGCTGCGCGGGCTGCTCGACACCGAAGGCCGCGAGAACCTCGCTCACGCCCCGGCGGGTTGGAGCGTGGGAGGGGTGATCTCCGACCTGGGCCGGCTGACCGGCTCCCGCGGCCTCGGCCGCCTCCCTCGCCGGCAACGCGAGGGAAGGCTCGTGGTCGGCGGAGGGTCCCTCTCCGAACGGCTGGAAGGGCTGCATGGCCACCCCGTGGTGCTCAATGCCTGGGCATCGTGGTGCCCGCCCTGTCGCGAAGAGATGTCCCTCTTCTCGGCCGCGTCGTCCAAATTCGGCGCGCGCGTCGCCTTCGTCGGGGCCGATATCGAAGACGACGCCGAAAGCGCACGCCGGCTGCTCTCCTCAGAGCACCTCGCCTATCCCTCCTATGCGGCCAGCCTGGAGGAAGTAAGCGCGATCGCGCCTGCTCGAGGAACGCCGGTCACGATCTTCCTCGCGCCATCCGGACAGCTGCTCTACGAGCACGTCGGCGCCTACTCTTCCGCGGCCGACCTCGATCGCGACATCCGCCATTACGCGCCCGGCGCCGGAAGCCGAGACAGATCCATCGGCCCAGCTCGATGAGGCGCGACACCGTGCCGCTCTTCGGCCCCGCGATGGCGACCGGGATCGTCTCGCTGGCCGCACGCGGAGCCGGGGCGATCGCCCTCTCCGAAGTGGTGCTTTGGGTCGCCGTCGCTCTCTACGCGGCGCTGCTCGCCTACCATGCGACCCGCTTCGCGCGACGCCCCGGCGCTGTCTTGGAAGAGCTGAGGACCGGCGCGATCTTCGACTACCTCACCTTCGTCGCGGCCAGCGCCTTGCTCGGCTCCTCATTGCTGCTCGTCGGCGTCGATCGGGTGGCGGCCTGGGCACTGCTCGCGTTGGCCGGCTCTGCCTGGCTCGCGATGGTCGCGGCCATCGTCCTCGAGCTGCTCCTGATCCGCTCGCTGCATCCGCGCTCGGAGACGCAGGGGGGCTGGCTGCTGGCGGTGGTGGCTCCACAGGCGCTGGCGCTGCTCTGTCTGGGGCTTGCCGGCGAGACGGGCGGTGTCCCGCTCCGCGATGCCGCCATCGTCCTCTGGATACTGGGCAGCGCGCTGTATCCGCCGATTGCGCTCGAGCGGCTGAGCCGGCTGCGGCGGTCCGGACGGCGGCTGTCAGCGGGGCTTCGCGCCGACGACTGGATCGCGATGGGGGCCTTGGCGATCTCAGCGTTGGCCGGCAGCGAGGCGCTCGAAGCGCTCGGCCCCAGCGGCGGGCTTCGTCTCCCTGTCGAGCTGCTGGTGGATGCTCAGCTTGCGGGTGCATGGGCGCTGGTCCCGCTGCTCGCCTGGGGCGAGGCACGCCATGCGCTGACGCCCCCGGGCACCCGCAGCCCCAGCGGCTCGCGTTGGGCCACCGTCTTCCCCTTGGGAATGCTCTCCGCCTCGACCCGGGCCTTCGTTCCCGCGCATGGGCCGCTGCTGAGCGCCGGGGCGGACCTGGGCTTCGCAGTCGCGCTCGGCGCATGGTCGATCGCGGTGTTTCACGCCAGCGCCAGTCGCATCCGGTCCAGGTTGCAGGCCGGCTCGAGCGGGTAGGCGAGCTTCGAGTGTCACGAGAGCAACGGATGGAAGCCGAGCCGCGAAGCCGGCCCTTTGTGCCCGCTTCTCGCCTGTACGCGGAGATCGAACGCGAGGGCACGGTCGACTCGGTGGCGGTCGAGGAGCCGCTCGAGATCCGCGTGGACGGCGAGGCGCTCAGCGTGACGATGCGGACCCCGGGGCACGACGAGGAGCTGGCGCTCGGCTTCCTCTTCGGCGAGGGGCTGGTCGAGGGCGCACGGGCGGTGGGGCCCAGCGAGGATCTCGCCGCGAACGTGGTCGACGTCGCCGGGCCGCTCGCCCGCGACCCCGGCCGCCGCCGCTTCTACACCACCTCCTCCTGCGGCGTCTGCGGCAAGGGCGCGCTCGCCGAGGTGGCGGTCGCGAGCGCGTCCCTGCCGGCGGGGCCGCGCCTGGCGAGGGCGCTGCTCGCCGACCTCCCGGAGCGGCTGGCCCAACCCGCCTTCGAGCGCACCGGCGGGGTCCACGCCACCGGGCTCTTCGACCGCGAGGGGCGGCTGATCCACGTTCGCGAGGACGTCGGTCGCCACAACGCGATGGACAAGGCGATCGGCCGGGCGCTGCTCGACGGCCTGGTCCCGCTGCACGACAACGTGCTCTGCGTCAGTGGCCGCCTCTCCTTCGAGCTTGTCCAGAAGGCCGCCGTGGCCGGCTGCCCGATCCTAGTCGGCGTCGGCGCGCCCAGCTCGCTGGCCGTCGAGCTCGCCGCCGACCGCAAGATGACCCTTGCCGGCTTCGCTCGGCGCGGCGACGTCAACGTCTACAGCGACTCCGGACGGGTCGCCTGATCGGCCGGCAGCAGAATGCCGCGACCCATTGCTCGCGGTCCATGCCCGGCCGTGTGCGTCTTCGAGGCTCATCGTCGTCAGCTACCCCCGATGCGCCGACGCTACGCCGGCGATCAGCTCGAGGCCCTCGCCGGCCGCGCCCGGTTTCCCCGCTTCCTGCGCGGGGTAGGCGGTTCGAGATGGAGCTTCCTCCCCTGCTGCGACAGCTGCGCGAGGACCCGACCGGCCGTGGGGCCGCGGCGCGCTCGCGTCGCTCGGCGGAGTTACGGCCGCGCACCGCCGAAGCCGACCGGATGGTCAAATCGATCTGCCCCTACTGCGCCGTCGGCTGCGGCCAGCGGGTCTGGGTCAAGGACGACCGAGTCACCCAGATCGAGGGCGATCCCGACAGCCCGATCTCGCGGGGGCGCCTCTGCCCGAAGGGCGCCGCCTCCGAGCAGCTGGTCAACAACCCTTCGCGGCTGCAGAAGGTCAAATACCGCCCCCCGCACGGAACCGAGTGGGAGGAGCTCGACCTCGAGCAGGCGATGGACATGATCGCCGACCGTGTGCTCGCCGCCCGCGAGGCGGGCTGGCAGGACGAGCGCGACGGCGCCAAGCTCAATCGCACGCTCGGCTTCGCCCACCTCGGTGGCGCCACGCTCGACAACGAGGAGAACTACCTGATCAAGAAGCTCTTCACCGCGATGGGCGCGGTGCAGATCGAGAACCAGGCGCGCATATGACACTCCTCCACCGTCCCCAGTCTGGGGACGTCGTTCGGGAGGGGTGGCGCGACCACCTTCCAGCAGGACCTGCAGAACTCCGACTGCATAGTGATCATGGGGTCGAACATGGCGGAGTGCCACCCGGTCGGCTTCCAGTGGGTGATCGAGGCGCGCGAACGGGGCGCCAAGGTGATCCACGTCGACCCACGCTTCACCCGCACCAGCGCGATGGCCGACCTGCACGTGCCGCTGCGCGCCGGCAGCGACATCGCCTTCCTCGGCGGCGTCGTCAACTACATCCTCGAGAACGGCCGGGAGTTCCGCGAGTACGTGCAGGCCTACACCAACGCCCGCACGATCGTCAGCGATGACTTCCGCGACACCGAGGACCTCGACGGCATCTTCTCCGGCCTCGATCCCGAAGGCCCCAAGTACGAACGCGACTCGTGGCAGTACAAGGGCATGGAGGTCGGCGCCTCGGCCGGCGAACGGGAGTACGGCGAGGCCGAAGGAGAGCAGGCGCACGGCGCGCATGGCGGCGAACTCCACCACGGCGAGCCGCCGGAGGAGGACGAGACGCTCGAGCACCCGCGCTGCGTCTTCCAGCTGCTCAAGCGCCACTACAGCCGCTATACGCCGGAGATGGTGGAGCGGATCTGCGGCGTGCCCCGGGAGGTCTTCCTCGAGGTCGCCGAGGCTCTCTGCGAGAACTCCGGTCGCGATCGCACCAGCGCCTTCTGCTACGCGGTCGGCTGGACCCAGCACTCGGTCGGCGTGCAGTACATCCGTACGGCCGCCATCGTGCAGCTGCTGCTCGGCAACATCGGTCGGCCCGGCGGGGGCATCCTCGCGCTGCGGGGCCACGCCTCGATCCAGGGCTCGACCGACATCCCGACCCTCTTCAACATCCTCCCCGGCTACCTGCCGATGCCGCACGCGCACGAGCGCACCGACCTCGACCTCTACGTCGACCGCAACGCCCCGCCGACCGGCTTCTGGGGCAACACGCGCGCCTACATGGTCAGCCTGCTGAAGGCCTGGTGGGGCCCCGCCGCGACCTACGAGAACGATTTCTGCTTCGACCACCTGCCGCGCATCGACAAGGACCACTCGCACTACCGCACGGTCGCCGACATGGCCGACAACAAGCTCGAGGGGTATTTCGTGATGGGTGAGAATCCGGCAGTCGGCTCGGCCAACGCGAAGCTGCAGCGCCTCTCCCTGGCGAAGCTGAAGTGGCTGGTCGTACGCGACTTCAGCGAGATCGAGACCGCCGCCTTCTGGCACGACTCGCCGGAGATCGAGAGCGGAGAGCTGCGCACCGAGGAGATCGGCACCGAGGTCTTCCTGATGCCGGCTGCGGCCCACACCGAGAAGGACGGCAGCTTCACCAACACGCAGCGGCTGCTGCAGTGGCACCACAAGGCGGTCGAGACCACGGAGGACCAGCGCTCCGAGCTGTGGTTCATGTACCACCTGGGGCGCCGGGTGAAGGAGCGGCTGGCCGAATCCGAAGACCCGCGCGACCGGCCGATCCTCGACCTCACCTGGGACTACCCGACCGTCGGCCCCGACCAGGAGCCCTCGGCGGAGGCGGTGCTGAAGGAGATCAACGGCTTCGACTCCGACGGCGAGCTGCTGCCCGACTACCTGCCGCTGAAAGACGACGGCTCGACCACCTGCGGCTGCTGGATCTACGCCGGCTGCTACGCCGACGGGGTCAATCAGACCGCGCGGCGCAAGCCTGGGAGCGAGCAGTCCTGGGTGGCGCCGGAATGGGCCTGGGCCTGGCCGATGAACCGCCGCATCATCTACAACCGCGCCTCCGCCGACCCCGACGGCGCCCCCTGGTCGGAGCGCAAGCGCTACGTCTGGTGGGACTCCGAAGAAGAAGAATGGACCGGGGAGGACGTCCCCGACTTCACCCCCGACAAAGCTCCCGACTACATCCCGCCCGATGACGCGAAAGCGCAGGAGGCGCTGCGCGGCGACGAGCCGTTCATCATGCAGGGCGACGGCCGGGCCTGGCTCTACGCGCCCAACGGGATCGTCGACGGGCCCTTCCCGACCCATTACGAGCCGCACGAGTCGCCCTTCTCGAACCTGCTTTACAAGCAGCAGGCGAACCCGGTGCGCGAGGAGTACCGGCGGCGCGACAACCCCTACAACCCGACCGACGGCGAGCCCGGGGCCGACGTCTTCCCCTTCGTGATGACGACCTACCGGCTGACCGAGCACCACACCGCGGGCGCGATGACCCGCACGCTGCCCTATCTGGCCGAGCTGCAGCCGGAGATGTTCTGCGAGGTGAGCCCGGCGCTGGCACGCGAGCGCGGGCTGCGCCACGGCGAGTGGGCGACGATCGTCAGCTCGCGCAGCGCGATCGAGGCGCGGGTGATGGTGACCGAGCGGATCAAGACGCTGGAGGTAGACGGCCGCGCCCTTCACCAGGTCGGCCTGCCCTACCACTGGGGCGACCGCGGCATCTCGAAGGGCGATTCGGCCAACGACCTCTTCCCCTTCGCGCTCGATCCCAACGTCCACATCCAGGAGGTCAAGGCGGCGACCTGCGACATCGTGCCGGGGCGTCGCCCCCGCGGGCCCGAGCGGCTCGAGCTCGTCGAGCGCTATCGCGAGCGAGCGGGGGCGGGGCCCGACCGGGCCGTCGGAGGCGAGGCGCGATGAGCGAGCGCGTCGGCTTCTTCACCGACACCTCGGTCTGCATCGGCTGCAAGGCCTGCGAGGTCGCCTGCAAGGAGTGGAACGACGTCCCCGCCGACCCGCAGGGGTTCAGCGGCGACTCCTACGACAACAGCGGCGAACTCGGCGCCGACCGCTGGCGCCACGTCGCCTTCATCGAGCAGAAGCTGCCGGTCGGGGTGGAGGGGGGCGCGCCCGACTCCTGGGTCCGCGAGGCGGCGAAGCAGAGCCTGGTCGAGCAGGGGGTCGAGGCGGAGAGCGACGAGGACGGCTTCCGCTGGCTGATGAGCTCCGATGTCTGCAAGCACTGCACCGAGGCGGGCTGCCTCGACGCCTGTCCGACCGGCTCGATCTTCCGCACCGAGTTCGACACCGTCGTCGTCCAGGAGGACATCTGCAACGGTTGCGGCTACTGCGTCATCGCCTGCCCCTTCGGCGTGCTCGACCAGCGCGAAGAAGACGGCCGGGTCTGGAAGTGCACGCTCTGCTACGACCGGCTCAAGGACGACATGGAACCGGCCTGCGCGCAGGCCTGTCCGACCGACTCGATCCAGTTCGGCGAGCTGGACGAGCTGCGCGAGCGCGCCGCGGACCGGGTCGAGGTCCTGCACCGCCGCGGGCACGACGAGGCGCGCCTCTACGGCGAGTCCGAGGACGACGGCGTGGGGGGCTTCGGCGCCTTCTTCCTCCTGCTCGACGAGCCCGAGACCTACCGGCTGCCGCCCGACCCGGTCGCGCCCACCCGCCAGGCGGGCGCTGCCTGGGCCGCGGCCGGCGCAGCCGGGGCGGCGCTGCTGGCGGGTGTCGCGGCGAGCTTCCTGGGGGCGCGTTCGTGAGCCGCGGCGGCGAAGTCAGCCTCGTCCCGCGCGAGCAGCCGGCCACCTACTACGGCCGGCCCGTCGTCAAGCCGCCGGTCTGGAAGCCGGAGATCCCCTTCTACTTCTTCAGCGGCGGCCTTGCCGGCGCCTCCGCCATGCTCGCCGGCGCCGCGACCTTTGCCGGCCGCCGTCAGTTGGCGCGCCGAGCCTGGGCGGGGGCGCTGGTCGCCGTCACCGCGAGCCCGGCGCTCCTGGTCAAGGACCTCGGCAAACCGGCGCGCTTCTTCAACATGCTGCGCGTCTTCAAGATCACCTCGCCGATGAACCTCGGCGCCTGGCTGCTGACCGCGAGCGGCGGCGCGATCGCTCTCGCGGCTTTGCTCAACGCGGTCGATGACGAGCGGCGGGGGGGTGCTCCCGAGCTGGCGGCGGCGGCCCTCGGCGCGCCGCTCTCCACCTACACCGCGGTGCTCATCTCCAACAGCGCAATCCCGGCCTGGTCGGAGGCACGCTGGCAGCTGCCCTTCGTCTTCGCGGCGAGCGCGGGCGCCAGCGCCGCCGGCGCCGCCCTGCT
Organism: Solirubrobacterales bacterium; assembly: GCA_035693025.1. Classification (GTDB taxonomy): domain Bacteria; phylum Actinomycetota; class Thermoleophilia; order Solirubrobacterales; family 70-9; genus VRUE01. The sequence continues at coordinate 10,868 of DASSHI010000025.1, read as the reverse complement.
GACGGTCGAGCCTCAGGAAGCGGCCCCGGCGCGGGCGCTCGGCCTCTCGGCCGTGCTGGCCGAGGAGGCGGCGACGCTGCTGATGCACCGCCGCCTCGGCGACCTCGCCTCGGCCTACGAGGAGGGGGCGGCGGGCCGCTACGGAAAGGTCTCGAGCGCCCTCTCGCTGGCGGGCGCGGGCCTGCTCGCACTCGGGGGCCGTCGCGGCGTGCCGCGTGGCCGCGCCCTCACCGCCGCTGGCGGAGCGCTGCTGCTCGCCGGCTCCGTCTGCAAACGCTGGTCGGTCTTCAAGGCCGGCTTCCAGTCGGCGGAAGACCCGCTGCAGACCGTGCGTCCTCAGCGCGAGCGAATCGACGGAGACCGGCTCGGATAGACGATTAAACGTTTAGTCGTTTCAACGTTTAATCGTCTATTCCCGGAAATGAAGTTGGCGAGGCGGCGAAGGAATCGAACCTTCCAAGCGGTGGGTTGCACCGCCCTGCTGGCTTTGAAGGCCAGATGGGCCACCAGACCCCTGCCGCCCCAAGAAGCTCTCATGCGCGCGCCGACTCCCGCGGATAGTGCCGGTCGCCGTCGCGGCGCAGCACGCGCTCGGCGTCAAGGCGCTCGAGCAGCGCCTGGGCGTACTTGCGGCTGAGGCCGAGCTCGTCGCGCACCTCGGCGATGCTGGTCGAGCCGCCGCGCCGCGAGAGCTCGGCGACCGCCTCGCGCAGCCGCGCGTAGGTCGGTGCCGGGTAGGCGACGTCGCGCGCGACTCGCACGACCTCGCTTGCCGCAACCAGCTCGCGCAACGCCGCCTCGACCTGGCGTTTCTCCGTGCCCAGCGCCTCCGCGAGCGGGCCGGCAGGCCGCGGGCGCGGCCCGTCGGCTTCGAGCGCGGCGAGTACCTGCCGCGCGAGCGGGCCGGGATTGTCGACTTTTCCCCCCTTCGATGGGGACAAGTCGCCACCCTCCGCGGCCGTGGGGTGGCTCCGGAGGGGCGCCCGGCGCCGATCGGGGCCGTGTCGCGCCGGCGCAGGATCGCGCACGATGCCGCCGCCGAGCGTGTCGGGGGGCGCAATCCGCCGCACCACGACGCGGTCGCCGCGGCGCGCCAGCAGGGGACGCTCGAGTCGCAGCTGCACAGAGCCGCCGCCGAGGTCGACGATCCGGGCGGGGCTCTCGCGGGCGCCGAGGTGGACCTGGACGCGGCGCTCGCCGGCGATCTCGGCGGCCCCGTCGAGCAGCTCGACGTCGAGCCGGTACGTGGCGGCGACGGCGGCGCCCGGGACGGTGACGACGTCACCGCGGAAGACCTCCTCGCGCCGTAGTCCGGCGAGGTTGAGCGCCACCCGCTGGCGTGGGCCGACGGCCTCGCGGGCGCCGCCGTGCACCTCGATCGAGCGGATCCGGGCCTCGCGCTCGCCGGGAAGCAGCACGACGCGCTGGCCGCGCGCGAGCGTGCCCGACCAGAGGGTCCCGGTGACCACGGTGCCGCGGCCGGCGACGGTGAAGCGGCGGTCGACGTGCAGCACCGGCTCGGCGGTGGAGAGGGTCTGCTCGGGCTCGGCCCTCGCCGCTGCGCCGGCGAGGGCGGCGCGCAGGGCGTCGAGGCCCTCGCCGCTGCGGGCGCTGACCGCGACGAGCGGGACCCCCGGGAGGAGCTCCTCGCACTCCGCTTCGGCGAGCAGCCGGGCCTCCGCGTCGACGAGGTCGACCTTGCTCAGTGCGATCGCCCCCGCCTCGACCCCCAGCGCCCGCAGCACTGCGAGGTGCTCGTGCGTCTGCGGCATCGTGCCGTCGTCGGCGGCGACGACGAGCAGGAAGAGGTCGATGCCGCTGGCTCCGGCGATCATCGTGCGCACCAGGCGCTCGTGCCCGGGGACGTCGACGAGGCTGAGCCGGCGGTCGCCGAGGTCGAGCGCCGCGAAGCCGAGCTCGATCGATATGCCGCGGCGTCGCTCCTCCGCCAGCCGGTCGGTGTCGTGGCCGGTGAGCGCGCGCACGAGGGCGGTCTTGCCATGGTCGATGTGGCCGGCGGTGCCGACCGTGAGCGGCGCCGCGCCCATTCAGCCGAGCGCCTCCTGCACCGCCCGCGCCGCCTCCTCGGCCTCGGCGTCGCTCATCGTGCGCGGGTCGAGCACGACCCGGTCGCGCGCGATGCGCGCGATCACCGGCAGGTCTCGACGGCGCAGCCGCGCGAGCAGCCGCTCGGCGCCGCCCTCGCCGGGGTCGAGCACGCAGACCGGCCCCGCGAGCTCCTCACCTGGAAGCGAGCCGCCGCCCGGGGCGCCGGCGTCGCGCTCGACCGCGGCCGCCGCGCCGATCGCCGCGGCGAGCCTGCGCGCGCGGGCGGCCAGCTCCTCCTCGTCGGCTTCGATCATCGCCAGCGCCGGGACGGCGTCGCGGCCGTCTTCGCGGTAGGCGCGCAGCGTTCCCTCGAGCGCTGCGAGCTGCAGCTTGTCGAGGCGCACCGCCCGCGCCAGCGGGTGGCGCCGGCAGCGCTCGACCGCCTCGCGCCGCCCGACGACGATGCCGGCCTGCGGCCCGCCGAGCAGCTTGTCGCCCGAGCAGCAGACGGCATCGGCGCCCGTTGCGACCGCCGCGCTCACCGTCGGCTCGCCCCGAACCGGCTCGAGCGCCCCCGAGCCCAGGTCATCGATCATCGCGACCCCGCGCTCGCGGGCGAGGGCCGCAAGCTCGGCGCCGCTCGGCTGCTCGACGAAGCCGACGAGGCGGAAGTTGGACTGGTGCACGTGCAGGATCGCGCTCGTGCGCTCGCCGATCGCGTCGGCATAGTCGGCGAGCCGCGTGCGGTTGGTCGTGCCCACCTCGACCAGCCGCGCGCCCGACTGGGCGAGGATGTCCGGGATCCTGAAGGAGCCGCCGATCTCGACCAGCTCCCCCCGGCTGACCACCACCTCACCGCCCTCCGCCAGCGCCGCCAGCGCCAGCAGGGTCGCCGCGGCGTTGTTGTTGACGACGATCGCCGCCTCGGCGCCGGTCAGCTCCGCGAGCAGGGCGGCGACGTGCCGGTGGCGGTTGCCGCGCGCTCCGCTCTCCAGCTCGTACTCGAGGTTGCTGTAGCCGCGGGCGACGGCGACGAGCTGCTCCAGCGCGGCCGGCGGCAGCGGCGCGCGGCCGAGGTTGGTGTGCAGGACGACGCCGGTGGCGTTGATCAGCGGGCGCAGGCTGGGACGCGCCAGCTCGCGCGCCAGCGCCGCGGCGCGCTCCGCCAGCTCCGCTTCCTCGAGCGCCGGCGTGCCCGCGAGGACCGCCTCGCGCGCCCGTTCGATCTCCGCCCGTGCGGCGGCGACGGCGAGATGACGGGGTGCGGCCAGCTGGGCCGCCAGCCGCTCCACCGCCGGCAGCCGGCGGAGCTCGCGCGCCACGTCTATCTCGGCTCCCCCGGTTTCGACCGCGATGCTTCCGGTTACCCGGCTTATGTGGATCGCACTCGCGAGCGGCCGCGCTTGACCGAGCTCTCTCACGGGGCCGGCTGCGCCTGCAAGATCGGCGCCGCCGAGCTGCGCGGCCTGCTCGAGGCGCTGCCGGGGACGAGCGACCCCGCTCTGCTGGTCGGGCTGGACCCCGCCGACGACGCCGCGGTGCTGCGCCTCAGCGACGAGCTGGCGCTCGTCCAGACCGTCGACTTCTTCACGCCGATCGTCGACGACCCACGCGACTTCGGGCGCATCGCCGCCGCCAACGCGCTCTCCGACGTGTACGCGATGGGCGGGACGCCGGTGCTCGCCCTCAACCTCGTCGCCTTCTCGCTCTCCGAGCTCGGCGGCGAGACGCTCGCCGAGATCCTCGCCGGCGGCGCCGAGATCGCCGCGCGGGCGGGGGTGGCGATCGGCGGCGGTCACTCGATCGACGATCCCGAGCCGAAGTACGGCATGGCCGTCAGCGGCACGGTCCACCCGGACCGGGTCCTGACTGCGGCGGGCGGGCGGCCCGGCGACGAGCTCTACCTGAGCAAGCCGCTGGGGGGCGGGCTGATCACCACCGCGGCCAAGCGCGGTGTCGCCGAGGCCGAGTGGATCGAGGCCGCGGTGGAGGCGATGACGACGCTCAACGACGAGGCGGCGACAGCAGCGCGCGGGGCCGGGGCCCACGCGCTCACCGACGTGACCGGCTTCGGCCTGCTCGGCCACTTGCACGAGCTCTGCGAGGCCGGCGGCGTCGCGGCCGAGATCGACGCGGCGCTCGTGCCGGCGCTGCCGGGCGCGCTCGAGCTGGCCGCCTCGGGAGGGGCCCTCTCCGGGGGGAGCGCCCGGAACGCCGGCGAAGCCGAGCGCTTCGCCGCCTGGTCGCCGGCGGTCCCCGTCGAGCGTCGCCTCCTGCTCTGCGACGCGATGACCTCGGGCGGCCTGCTGGCGGCGGTTCCAGCGGGCGCCAAGGGCGCCGGCGCCCGCATCGGCACGCTGGCCGCGGGCGAGCCGGGGCGGATCGCGGTCAGCTGAGATGGGCGAGCCGGAGTGGGCTCTCAGCGTGCCCGACGGGACCGGGCCCGCGCAGCAGCCAGCCGCGGCCTTCGCGCCGCAGGACCCCGCGCTCCTGTAGGTGGGAGAGCGCGGTCGTCACCGACGGTCGGCGCGCCGCGACCAGCTCGCTGAGCAGCCGGTGGGTGAGCGGCACCGGCACGCTGATCCATTCGCCCCGCATCTGACCGAAACGGTCGGCGAGATGCCAGAACAGCATGCTGAGGCGATTCTCGATGCGCCGCTGGCTAATGATCGCGATCAGCGTCGCCAGGTAGCGGGAGCGCAGCAGCCCGCGCCGTATGAGGGCGAGGGAAATCTCGGGGAACGGCGCGGCGCGGCGGGCGAACTCCCCGTCGAGGATCGCGACGTGCGCGCGCTCGATCGCGAGCCAGCTCGATTCGGTCGGGATGCTGGCCCAGTCGCCGACGGGGTCCCAGGGTCGCAGCAGATCGCCGGGGCCGATCAGCTCGGCGCCGCGGCACTCGTTCTGGATGACGCGGCGGCTGAGGACGCCCGAGATCACCAGGAGGCCGAGGCTGGAGTCCTCGCCCTCGCTCATCACGGTGTCCGCGTCCCATGGGCCGGTGGGAACCTCGAGCGATCTCGCCAGGCAGACCCGCTCGGCGATCTCTCGACGGCGTGGGTCGATGCCCGAGCCGAGATCCGGATCGAGGCGCAGCACGGGGACTTTCATCACTCTGAGGGGCTACCCGCCGACCCCGTGTCTCTACCCTCGCGCCCCCGTTCCCGAGGCGGACGTCATAGCTCTGACGATCTCCGCTGCCGCCCAACTGTCCCTGTCCGTCCCCTGACTGAGCTTGGGAAGGGCGCCCCAGGGCGAGTATCCGCCGGGTGAGAGCAAATCCGAGGAGGTAAGACAATTCAAGGAGGTAAGGACATGGCTACCGCGGGGCGCTTGCGCGGTTTCGTTCTCGGAGCGCCGGGTACCCATTTCGGGCCAGCGTGGATCGAGTAGAGGGTAAGGGGACACGATGTTTCGATGCGAGAGATGTGGGAGTGGCTACTCGGCACGGGCTGCGGTGGCCTGGGACGCCTGTCCACGGTGCCGGATGAGAGAGCGAGTCCAGGCGCCGTTGAGCTTCGAGTTGACCCGGCTGCGCGACGAGGCCCCCGGGGGAGGAGCCGACCCGTCGAGCTTGCGCATGTCTTCTTCCGGCTCCGGCGAGCCGGCGTCTGGAGAGCGATCCCGGCTATGAGCTGAGGGCCAGGGCGGCCTCGATGTGGGAGAGGTGGGTGAGCGCCTGGGGAAAGTTGCCGAGCATCCTTCCCTTTACGGGGTCGTACTCCTCGGCGAGCAGGTCGAGGTCGTTTGCCGTCGCGGTGGCCCGCCCGAATACCTCGCGCGCCTCCTTCTTCCTGCTTTGGCGGGCGAGGCAGGTGGCGAGCCAGAACGAGCAGGGGAGGAAGGCCCCCTCGGGCGCCATTCCGTCGTCGGCGTCGTAGCGTCGCAGCAGCCCGTCGAAGTCGAGCTCCTCCCGGATGGCGTCCACCGTGCCCACGATTCGCTCGTCGTTCCAGTCGAGGAACCCGACCGCCGGCAGGCGCAGCAGCGCCGCGTCGAGGCCTTCGCCATCGAAGGCCTGCATGAAAGCGCCGCGCCGCTCGTCGTAGCCGCGTGCGAGGGTGGCCTCGCGAACCTCCTCGCGTGCCGCCGGCCAGCGCCCGGGCACCTCGCGGCCGGTGTCCTCGGCGATGCGGATGCCGCGGTCGATCGCCGACCAGGCCAGCGCCTTCGAGTGGACGAAGTGACGTGGCTCGCCGCGCCACTCCCAGATCCCCCGGTCGGGCTCCTCCCAGCGCTCGCACGCGGCATCGACCAAGTCGGCGAGGAAGCGCCAGTAGTCGTCGTCGGGCGAGTTGCCGCGACGGTGCCAGCTCCAGCTCTGGTCGAGGATCTGGCCGTAGGCGTCGAGCTGGAACTGATCGCCGGCGGCGTTGCCGGCCCGCACCGGCGCCGCGCCGCGGTAGCCGTCCAGATGGTCCAGCTCTTCCTCGTCGAGGCGGCGCTCGCCGCCGACTCCGAAAAGGACCTGGAGGTCGGCGGCGTGGCCGGCGGCACTGCGCTCGATGAAGCGGCGGAAGGCGTCGGCGTCCTCCTCGTAGCCGAGCTCGGCGAGGGAGTGCGCCGCAAGCGCCGAGTCGCGCACCCAGCTGTAGCGGTAGTCCCAGTTGCGTTCGCCGCTCAGGTCCCGGGCCTCGGGCAGCGAGGTGGTCGGCGCGGCGACGATCGCACCGGTCTGCTCGTAGCTCAGCGCCTTCAGCACCGCGGCCGAGCGCCCGACTCCATCGAGTCCCAGCGCCTCCTCGTCGAGGCGCGAGAACCACTCGCGCCACCACTCGACCGTCCGATCGAGGGCGTCGTCGATCTCGCCGGGGTCGAGGGCCCCGAAGCGCTCGAGCGGTTCCAGCTCGACCGGGCGCCGGTAGTCGAGGCTGAGCCGCTTTCGCTCGCCCTCGCCGACTGTCAGCTCGGCCTCGAGCCGGTGGTGATCCACCACCTCCAGCTCGAAGTCGGCGCGGATCAGCAGCCCGTCATCGCCGCCGATCGCCGCGAGGGCGTTATCTCCGCCCGCCTCCCGAAGCCAGGGCGCGACCGCGCCGTAGTCGAAGCGCGGCACGATCTCGGCCTTCAGCTCCACCGATCCCTTCACCCCCTCGACGATCCGCACGATGCAGGGCTGCTCGGCCTCCTCGTAGGCGATGAAGAAGTCGAGCAGCCGCACCTCGCCGTCCTCGCCCGCGAGCCTCGTCTCCAGCACCAGCGTCCGCTCCAGGTATTCGCGCCCCAGCGTGCGCTGCGCCGTGATCGAGCAGTGGCCTCCTTCGGGGTCGAGCAACCGCGCGAAGAGGGCGCCGGAGTCGAATCGCGGCATGCAGCACCAGTCGATCGATCCGGCGGCGGAGACGAGGGCGGCGGATCGGTCGTCGCCGATCAGGCCGTAGCTCGATATCGGTGGCTGGGTCTCGTCCACCGGCTCAGCGCCTGAGCGAGGCCGCGATTGCCGCAACGCCGCCACCCGCCGCCGCGAGGCCGGCGAGCAGGCCCCGGTGGCGCGAGAGCCAGGTGACCGCGCTGCTCGTCCGCGCCCCTTCGTCGAAGCGGCCGTGGGTGCCGTGATCGCCCGGCACCGGCGTGAAGAGGTTGTCGGGCCGTCCGGGGTCGACGGGTTCTTCGGTCTGCTGGCCTTCGTAGCCGGTGCGGGCGAGGTAGCGGTCGACGAGCCCGGGGGCGATGCGGTTGCCGAGCACGGTCTTCAGGGTCGGGCCGCCGACGTAGAGCTGACGCCGGCGGTGCTCGGAGATCCAGAGGATCGCCTCGGCGGCGACCTCGGGTTGGTAGATCGGCGGCACCGGCTGAGGGTGGCGCGGCAGCTTGGTGCGGCCGATCTCGAACTGCGGCGTGTTGAGCGCCGGCAGGTGGACCATGCTCACCCGCACCTTGCTGCCGTCGTGCAGGAGCTCGGTCCGCAGCGATTCGCTGAAGCCCTCGATCGCGTGCTTGGCGGCGCAGTAGGGCGCCTGCAGGGGGATGCCGCGAAAGGCGAGCGCCGAACCGACCTGGACGATGACGCCGCGGTCGCGCGGCGTCATCCGCCGCAGCGCCGCCCGCGTCCCCCAGACGCAGCCGAGGTAGGTCACTTCGGTCGAGCGGCGGTACTCATCGGGCTCGATCTCGGAGAAGGGCGCGAACACCGTCGCCATCGCGTCGTTCACCCAGACGTCGATCGGCCCGAGCTCGCGCTCCACGCGCTCGGCCGCGGCCTCCACCGCCTCGGCGTCGGCGACGTCGGTCGCGATCGCCAGCGCCTCGCCGCCGGCCTCGCGCACCTCCGCGGCAGCCGCGGCGAGGCCGTCCTCACCGCGGGCGAGCAGGGCGACGCGATCGCCGCGGGCGCCGAACGCCTTCGCGGTGGCGCGCCCGACCCCGGCAGAGGCGCCGGTGACGACGACGATGCGGCTGCCTTTCTTGCCCGTCACGCGCGGACCGCCTCCCTGCGCGCGCCTCGGCCGCCGACCCGCTTGTCGGCCAGGCGCTCGGCGAGGCGCGCCGAGAGCGCCATGATCGTCAAGGCGGGATTGGCCGAGCCCTGGGTCGGCATCACGCTGCCGTCGGCGACGAAGAGATTGGGAACTTCCCAAACGCGTTGGTCGGAGTCGACGACGCCGCTCTCGGGCGTCTCCGACATCGGGCAGCCACCGACCAGGTGGGCGTAGCGGTCGATCTCCAGCACGTCCTGGGCGCCCGCCGCCCGGACGATTTCGCGCATCCGTTCCTTGCCGAAGGCGATGCTGGCGCGGTCGTTCTCGCACTGGCTGTAGTCCATGCGGGCGACGGGCATGCCGTTGGAGTCGGTCTCGTCGGCCAGCGTGATCCGGTTCTCGGGCCGCGGCAGCAGCTCGTTGAGCGCGCCGATCACGTACCAGTGGTTGTAGTCGCGCATGTACTCGCGCAGGGCATGGCCCCAGTGGCCGTCGGCGAGGACGTGCTCGGCCCAACCGATCGGCAGCGGGCCGACGGTCTGGATCGAGAAGCCGCGGGCGAAGCCGCGGGAGGCGTCGGTCTCGTAGAACTGCTCCGAGGCGATCTCCGGCGGCGGCGCCTTGTACATGCGCAGCTCTTCGGGGAAGCGGCCGGCGATCTGGGAGGCGCCCTGGACCATCACGCCGCGGCCGACGAGGTCGTTGCCGTTGGCGAGCCCGTTGGGGAAGCGCTCGCTGGTCGAATGGAGCAGCAGGCGCGGCGTCTCGATCGAGTAGCCGGCGACCGCGACCGCCTCGGCGGGCTGAAAATGCTCTTTGCCTGCATGGAAGTAGGTCACGCCGGTGCAGCGGCCCACCTCGTCGACCTCGATCCGGGTCGCCATGCATTCCGCTCGCACCTCGACCCCGTGGGCGAGGGCGTCGGGAAGGTGCGTCACCAGCGGCGAGCCCTTGGCGCCGACCTTGCAGGCCTGCAGGCAGAGGCCGCGGTAGATGCAGTGGGGCCGGTTGCCGAAGGAGCCGTTGGCGATCGCCACCGGGCCCACCCGCATCTCGACCCCGCAGCGCTCGGCGCCTTCCATGACCCGTAGCGCCCCGCCTCCGACCGGGTGGGGGGAGTGGGGGTAGCCGTGCGGGTCGCCCCAGGGCCAGCGCTCGCCGGCGACGGGCAGCTCGTGCTCCAGACGTTCGTAGTGCGGCCGCAGCTCCTCGTATGCGATCGGCCAGTCGGGGGCGACGCCGTCGCGGCTTCCGACTTCGAAGTCGGAGGGGTGGAAGCGCGGCGCGAAGCCGGCAAAGTGGACCATCGAGCCGCCGACGCCGCGGCCGGAGTTGTTCTTGCCGAGCTCGACCGGGTCGCTGCCGCCGATCACCCGCGGCTCGGTCCAGTAGAGCGCGTGCGAGCCGGCCTCGTCGGAGACCCAGTCTCTGTCGGGGTCCCAGAACGGGCCGGCCTCCAGGACGACCACCCGCCAGCCGCGCCGGGCTAGGCGCTGGGCAAGCGTCGCGCCGCCGGCCCCGCAGCCGACGATCAGCATGTCGATCGTCTCCCCCTCCGGGTAGCGGCGCATCCCCTCGGGCCGGGGAGCGGCGGGATGGTCTGGGTCGAGCAGCAGCGCGGAGTCGTTGCCCGCGGGCATCACCGCCCCTTTCAGGCCCCTGGCGAGGCGCGCCTTCATCCCTGGCCCCGCTCGTCTACGTCGCGGGCCGGATCGAGCTCGAACTCCGGCGGGCTCTCCCAGTGCTCGCGCTGGCCCGGCCCCAAGCGCGCGAAGCCGCGGGGATAGGCGGGCCCGCCGAAGCCGATCTCGTTCCAGGCCCACGGGTGGGAGTAGTACGCCTCGCAGATGTCGCGCATCACGATGCTGAACGCACGCTTGACGTTCAGCGTCGCCCAGGCGCCGCCGTAGAGCTCGCCCCGGTCGAAGCGGTGGCAGAGCGCGTCCTGCTCGTGCGTGCTCAGGCGGTCGAAGGTCGTCCCGCCGGCGCGCTCGGCCTCCTCGTCGATCCCCCGGCCGACCGTCTTCCACGTGACGCCGTCGTCCGGCAGGTCGAAGTAGCGGTAACCGTCGCGCTTGCCGAGGAAGAGCTTCTCGTCGACGAAGGCGAGGACCGACAGCTTCGGCTCCTCGCCCACCTGGCCGCTCAGGTGGTCGCAGAGCGCCGAGAGCGTCTCCCACTCGCGCGGGTCGAAGAACCGCCGCACCGGCACCTCCTGCACGCGTGCGAGCACCACCGTCCGCGTCACCTCGTCCCAGTGTTCGGCGGTCTCGAGCACGTCGAAGTCGGGATAGCGGCCGACCATGCCCGGCGTGACGCCGCGCCGCTGCCGGGGGAGGTCCGGGGGCTCGAAGCGTCTCGTCACTTCTCGCGGCGGACGAGCGCCGCCATGACCCCGAA
>DASSHI010000024.1:0-26547 GCA_035693025.1 Solirubrobacterales bacterium | reverse complement strand
CGGGGATCTCGCCGTAGGGGGTGATGTGGTTCGGGTTGACCATCGCCAGGTCGAGGCCGGCCTCGACGCAGTGGTGCAGGAAGACCGAGTTGAGGACCGCGCGGGGGCGAGGGGAGACGCCGAAGGAGACGTTGGAGACGCCGAGTGAGGTCTTCACGCCGGGGATCTCCGCCTTGATCCGGCGGATGCCCTCGATCGTCTCCACCGCCGAGGGGCGCCACTCCTCGTCGCCGGTGGTGAGGGTGAAGGTGAGGGCGTCGAAGATCAGCGCTTCGGGGTCGAGGCCGTGCTCGTCGCAGGCGATCTCCTTGATCCGCTGCGCGATCTCGACCTTGCGCGCGGCCGTCTTCGCCATTCCGACCTCGTCGATGGTCAGTGCGATCAGCGCCGCCCCGTGCGCCTTCGCCAGCGGGATCACCGTGTCCGCCTTGTCGCGGCCGGCCTCGAGGTTGATCGAGTTGACGATCGCGCGGCCGGGGATCGTCTCGAGCGCCGCCTTGATCACCTCGGGTTCGGTCGAGTCGACCTGGATCGGCGCCGGCTGGGTCAGCGAGACGCGCTTCACGACCGCGCTCATCTGCTCGTCCTCGTCGGAGCGCTCGGTCAGCGCCACGCAGACGTCGAGCACGTGCGCGCCGCCTTCGACCTGGTCTTCGGCGACCTGGACGAGCCCGTCGTAGTCGTCGGCCAGCAGCAGCTCCTTGGCCTTTTTCGAGCCCTGCGAGTTGACCCGCTCGCCGACCAGGGTCGGGCGCGGCTCCTGCACGAGCGGCGTCGCGGTCATCATCGAGGAGAGCTGGATCGGCCCCGGCGCCGGGCGCTCGCCCGGCAGGCGTCCGTCGACCCGCTGGCGGATCGCCGCGATGTGCTCGGGGGTGGTCCCGCAGCAGCCGCCGACGATGCCGACGCCGTAGCGCTCGACGAACTCGCCCAGCGTCGCCGCCAGCGGCTCGGGCTGTTCGGGGAAGATCGTCTCGCCGTCGGGGCCCTGCAGCGGCAGGCCGGCGTTGGGGATGCAGTGCACCGGCAGCGGGCTGTGCTCGCCGAGGAAACGAATCGCCTCGCGCATGTCCTCGGGCCCAGTCGAGCAGTTGAGCCCGATCACGTCGACGTCGAGCGCGGCCAGCGTCGTCAGCACTGCCTGGATGTCGGTGCCGAGCAGCATCTTGCCGCCCTGCGGCAGCAGCGAGACGCTGCACTGGATCGGCAGCGTGCGGCCGGCTTCGGCGAAAGCCTCGCGAGCGCCGAAGATCGAGGCCTTGACCTCGAGGATGTCCTGCGCCGTCTCGATGATGATCAGGTCGGCGCCGCCTTCGACCAGGCCCTTTGCCTGCTCGGCGAAGACCTCGACCAACCTGCGGAAGGAGATGTCGCCGAGGGTCGGGTCGTCGGAGGCGGGCAGGAAGCCCGTCGGGCCGATCGAGCCGGCGACGAAGCGATTCTCGCCCGCCGCCCTGCGCGCGATTTCGGCCGCGCCGCGGTTGATCTCGAGGGTGTGCTCGCCCAGCCCCCACTCCTCGAGCTTCAGCCGCGAGCCCTGGAAGCTGTCGGTCTCGATGACCTCGGCGCCCGCCTCGAGCATCGAGGCGTGGACGCCCTCGATCACGTCGGGGCGGTTGAGCACCAGCGCCTCGTGGCATTTGCCGAGCAGGCCGCCGTAGTCCTCCTGGGTCAGGTCGAACTGCTCCAGGGTCGCGCCCATGCCGCCGTCGAAGACGACGACGCGCTCCCTGGTCGCGGCTATGTAATCGCGCTCGGGCATGGACGAAAGAGGCTACCGAGGCCCGGGCGACGGTTAGGCTGGGGCCGCAGTGATCGACTCTCATACGCACCTCTTCCTCTGCGAGCGGCCCGAGGCCGAGCTGGTCGAGGCCGCGCTCGCCGCGGGCGTCGAGCGGATGCTCAACGTCGGCCTCGGCGGCAAGCAGAACGAGGTCGCGATCGCGGGCGCCGAGCGCCACGATGCCGTCTTCGCCAGCGTCGGCCGCCACCCGACCGAGGCGAGCGGCTTCGACGACGCCGAAGCGGAACGGATCGCCCAGCTCGCCGCGCACGAGAAGGTGCGGGCGATCGGCGAGACGGGGATCGACTACTACCACGAGACGGCGAGCCGGGCCGACCAGCGCCGCGCCTTCGAGGCGCAGGTGGCGATCGCCCGCGAGCAGCGGCTGCCGATCGTCATCCACGGCCGCGACAAGGACGGCGAGACGGCGGCGATCGACGAGATCTTCGCGGTGCTCGACGCCCAGGCCGGCGAGACGCCGGTGATCCTGCACTGCTTCTCGGCGCCCTGGCGCGCCGCCGACGCGGCGGCGCGCGGCTGGTACTGCTCCTTCGCCGGCCACACCACCTATCCGGGCTCAGGCGAGCTGCGCGAGGCCGCGGCCCAGCTGCCCGCCGAGCTGGTCCTGGTCGAGACCGACGCCCCCTACCTGGCGCCGCAGACCGTGCGCGGCAAACCCAACGAGCCCGCCTACGTCGTCGACACGGCGCGCAGCGTCGCCGCGGCGCGCGGCATCTCCTACGAGGAGCTGGAGGGAATCGTCGCGGCGAACGCCCGCAGGCTCTTCGGCTGGTAGGAAGCCGTCCGTGGTCAGGCTCGGGCAGAACTTCCTCGCCGACCCGAACCTGCTCGACGCGATCGTCCGCGACGCCGAGCTCGAGCCGGGCGCGGTCGTGCTCGAGGTCGGCGCCGGGGAAGGCGTGTTGACCGAGCGCCTGGCGGCGGCTGCCGGGTGGGTCCACACGATCGAGATCGACCGCAATCTGGAGCCGGCGCTGGCGTCGCTGGCGGCGCGACCGGAGGTCGAGCTGCACTGGGGGGACGCAATGAAGCTCGACCTGTCGAGCTTCGAGCCCTCGCCGTCAGCGGTCGTCGCCAACCTGCCCTACTCGATCGCCACGCCGCTGATCCTGCGCACGATCGACGAGCTGCCGACGGTCGCGCGCTGGACCGTGATGGTGCAGCGCGAGATCGCCGACAGGCTGCGCGCCGCGCCGGGCAGCCGGACCTACGGCTCGCCGAGCGTCCACGCACAGCTCGCCTGCGAGGTGAAGCTGCTGCGCACGGTCGACCCGGCGGTCTTCCGGCCTCGCCCGCGGGTCGAGTCGGCGATCCTCGGCCTGCGCCGCCGCGCGGCCGGTCCCGACGCCGCCACCCGGGAGCTGGTTCGGGGCGCCTTCGCCCACCGGCGCAAGTCGCTGGCCCGCTCGCTGGAGCACGCCCGCCCCGGCTCGCTCGACGCCACTCGTGCCGCTTTGCATGAGCTGGGCTTACCCGAAGACGCCCGCGCCGAGCAGCTCACGCCTGGCGAGTTTCGGGCCTTGCGAGAGGGTCTGTCCCGGTAGGGGCGGAGCGGCTTGTACTTTTTCTGCGCCAAGGCCGGCGGACAGCCGGTAACTGTCTTCAGAAAAAGTTGAGCGAGCCCCTACCGGGACAGACCCTCAGCCGATGCGCATCCAAGCCCCAGCCAAGCTCAACCTCTGCCTCTTCCTCGGTCCGCGCCGCGACGACGGGCTGCACGAGCTCTGCTCGCTGTTCGAGCCGCTGGCACTGAGCGACGCGATCGAGGTCTCCGAGAGCGAGCACGACGAGGTCGTCTGCCCGGCGGTCGCGGGCGAGAACCTGGCTGCGCGAGCGCTGGCCGCGCTGCGGGCGGGCGGCTGGAAGCACCCACCGCTGAGGCTCGAGATCGAGAAGCGGATCCCGGTCGCCGCGGGACTCGGCGGCGGCAGTGCCGACGCAGCCGCGGTGCTGCGCCTCGCGCGTGGCGAGGTAGACGTCGATCCGACGGGAAGATCGCCCCAGCTCGACTTGACCGCTCTCGCCGCCGGGCTGGGCGCCGACGTGCCCTCCCAACTGGCGCCGGCCTTGTCGCTGGTGAGAGGCGCCGGGGAGAGCGTCGAACGGCTTCCCGAGCCGGCGCCCCACGCGGTCGTGCTGCTGCCCGACGGCGGCGGGTTGAGCACCGCAGCGGTCTTCGCCGAGGCCGACCGGCTCGGACTGGGTCGCGGCACCGAGGAGCTCGCGAGGCTTGCGGAGCAGCTGCGCGAGGCGGCCGGCACCGGGGCCTCGCCGCTCGCTTACGCCAAGCTGCTGGCCAACGACCTCGAGCCGGCGGCGCGCTCGTTGCGGCCGCGCATCGGCGAAGCGCTCGACGCGCTGCGGGCGGCGGGCGCCCCGCTGGCCTTCCTCACCGGCTCCGGGCCCACCGCGGTCGGGCTCTTCCCCACGCTCGCGGAGGCGGAGTCAGCCGCGGCGCGCCTCGACCGCGACGACACGATCGTCTGCGAGGCCGGGGCCGCCCCATGAGGCTCTCGATGCCCGAGGACAAGCGCCGCAAACGCCTCCTGATCGGTCTCGTCGTCCTCGCCGTCGGGGCCGGCTACTACCTGCTCAGCCGGGTCATCCCGCACGAAGAACTCCAGCAGCTGCTCGAAGACGTCTCCAATGCGCTCGGGGCCTGGACCTACCTCCTGGTCGGCGTCTTCGCCTTCGCCGAGACCGGCGCATTCGTCGGCCTCGTCGTTCCCGGCGAGACCGTCATGCTGCTCGGCGGCGCCGTCGCCGGCCAGGGCGCGATCGACATCTACCTGCTGATCGCGATCGCCTGGTTCTCGGCCTGGCTCGGCGACACGACCAGCTTCTTCCTCGGTCGCCGCCTCGGCCGCGAGTTCGTCCTGCGCCACGGGCCGCGCTTCGGCATCGGCCACGAGCGCTTCGAGAAAGTCGAGGACTACTTCGGCCGCCACGGCGGCAAGACGATCTTCATCGGCCGCTTCGTCAGCCTCGTGCGCGCCTTCGCCCCCTTCATCGCCGGCAGCTCGGGCATGCGCTACCGCGCCTTCGTCCCGTACAGCATCCTCGGCACCGGCCTCTGGGCCACCGCCCACATCCTGATCGGCTACTTCTTCTCGCGCAGCATCGACACCGCCGCCAAGTACGCCGGCAAAGGCGCCTTCCTGCTCGGCGCGCTGATCGTCCTCGTCGTCGTCGCGGTCGTCGCGGTGCGCCGCTTACGGGTCGAGGCGAACCGCCGCGCCGCCGTGCGCTGGATGGAGGAGCACGCGGCATCGGCCTGGTCGGTGCGGCTGGCGCGGCGCTTCCAGCCACAGCTCCGCTTCCTCTGGAACCGGGTGACGCCGGGCGGCACCTTCGGGCTCGAATTCACCTCACTGATGGCGATCTTCGCGGTCGCCACCTTCGTCCTCGTCGCCTACACCGTGATCGTCAGCGGCGAACCGGGGCCGACGCCCGGCGACGTGACGGCGATGGAAATCGCCGAAAAGCTGCGCACCGGCTGGCTGGTCGACCTCGCAAAGGTGCTGACGAACCTCGGCTCCGCCGCCGTCGTCTGGCCGCTGGCGACGGTCGCTGCCGCGATTCTCGCCGCCCGCCGCCGCTGGGCCGAGCTCGGCGTGCTCGTCGCCGGCATGCTGATCCTCATCATCGGCGCACACGAGCTCAAGGACGCGGTCGACCGGCCCCGCCCCGAAGGAGGGCTGACCGGCTACCGCGGGGCCTCCTTCCCCAGCGGGCACACCGCCAACTCGACCTTCTACGTCTGGCTCGCGGTCACGACCGTGATGCGGCTGCGGGCGGGGATGGCGCGTGGCGCACTGGTCGTCGTGGCCGGCATCGCCCTCACCGCGCTCGTCGGCCTCACTCGGGTCTACCTCGGCGTCCACTACATGAGCGACGTCAACGCCGGCTGGGCGCTCGGCGCCGCCTCGTTCTCGATCTGCGCCGCCGCGGCGCTGGTCATCTCCGCCGTCAGGCAGAATGACGAGCGTGCAGCTGTTGCCGCTGGCCCTGCAGAAGATCGAGAATGAGTACCTGCTCTTCGGCGCAGCCGGGCTGATCAGCCTTGTCGCCTTCGTCGGCCTGATCCTCGTCCCCGCGATCAGCTCCTACGGGCGCATCTGGGAGAAGGCGGCGGCGGGCTTCCTCTCGCTGTTCGTGCTTGTCGCGTTGGTAGCCGTCGGAGTGGTGGTCGGGCTTGCGGTCGTCTACTACTACAACGACATCGTCGAAGTGGTCGGTTAGGCGTCTATCCCGGTAGGGCTTTCACTTAACTTTTTCGAGTTGCGGATTGCTGCTGCCGCCCGACGCACTCGACGAAAAAGTACAAGACGTTTCAGCCCTACCGGGATAGACGCCGTTCGGGAGCTCCTGGGTAGCTGCTGTACCTCGAAGGCCCATAATTAGGCCGTGGCCACCGGTTCGAAAGGGCGAGAAAGCGCTGCAAAGAGCGCTGGTGAGGGAACGCTTGATGCGCTCGCTGAGGCGGTTGAGTCGGGGGCTGGATTGCCGGCGGTGGCGCGGGCGGCGGCTCGGGTGCTGGATGCCAGCGTTGCGCTGATCGAGCGGTCGGGGGCGGTGCTGGCGGTGGCCGGGGCGTCGCCGGATCAGGAGGAGAAGCTGCTTGCGGGCGGGGAGCGGGTGACGACGGTCGAGCTGCGGGTCGCCGACGCCACGGTCGGTGAGTTGCGCTATCGCGCCAAAGCGGCGCCCGACCCAGCCATCGCCCGCATGGTGACCGCCTTGCTGGCGCTGGAGCTGGAGCGCTCGCGCGCCCCGGACTGGCAGAACGAGGAGGTCGCCGGGGTCTTCGTCGCAGCGGTGCTGAGCAGGCAGGTGACCGATCGCGGCGACATCCTCGCCCGGGCCGCCGAGCTCGGCACCGATTTGGAGAAGGGCGCCGGCGCCCTCGTCCTGCGGGTCGCGCCGCGGGTCGCGCAAACCGGCGATTGGCGCGCCAGGGTCCTGACCCTGGCGATGCGCGCGCTGCGATCGCTCGCGCCGGGAGCGCTGGCCGCGGTCGAGGAGGGCGAGGTGGCGACGGAGATCGCCGTGCTCGTCCCGGCCGAGGGTGAGGAGCGCCTGCGGCGGGCAGCCGCCGGGCTGGCCCGCGAGCTCGAAGGCGCGTTGGCGGGCTTCCACCTGACGATCGGCGCCAGCCGCCGCGTCGCCGACCCGGTCGACCTCTACCGGGCCGGCAGCGAGGCGCGCCTCGCGGTCAACGTCGGCGAAGCCGAGGAGAAGCCGCTGCTCGCCTTCGAGGACACCGGCGCCTACCGCCTGCTGCTGCCGGCGATGAGCGAGGACCCCGGCGAGCTGCAGCGCTTCTTCGCCGAGACGATCGAGCCGCTGACCGCCTACGACGATCAATACGAGACCGAGCTGGTCGCAACGGTCGAGGCGTACCTGGGCAACGACGGAAACGTCGCCGCAACGGCCAAGCAGCTCTTCACCCATCGCCACACGATCCGCTACCGGCTCGAGCGGGTGCGCGAGCTCTGCGGCCACGACGTCTCCGCCACCGAGGGTCGCGAGAAGCTGGGACTGGGCCTCAAGGCGATGCGCGTGCTCGGCATCGCCTCGCCGCGGGGGCCGGCGCAGGAACCGGGGGCGGGCGGCGGCAAGGTGCCGCGTGTGGCGGAGGACTGAGTCAGGCGCCGATGCGCTCGTGCGACTCGCTGCGCCGGGGATGCGGCTCGAGTCGCACGGGTGAGGCCGAGATCGCCTGGACGCGGAGGTCGCTCCAGGTGAGGCCCTCGCGGACGAGGGCGGGCAGGCCGAGGGTGACGGCGGTCGCGATCTCGACCGCCTGCAGGATGACCCCGTAGGCGAGCGCGTCGGCGGTGCTGATGCCCCAGCCGGTGTGCAGGACGCTGATCACGGCGAGCTGGAAGACGCCGATGTTCGACGGCGTCGCCGGCACGACCGCGGTGACGTTGACGGCGAACAGGACGGCGGCGGCGGCGCCGATGCCGGCATGGCCGAGGCCGAGCGCGGCGAGCAGGGCCCAGCAGGCGGCGAGCTGGATCGCCCAGGCGGCGAGCTGGGCCGCGCCCGCGACGATGCCGTAGCGGGGCTGGCGGAAGACGGCGAGGCCGGCCCGCACCTGCAGCAGCGCCCGGTGCACGGCCGCACCGGCCCTGGCAAAGCGGCCGTTGCCGTTGCGACGCATCAGCGTGGGCGCGACCAGAACGACGACCAGGAGGGCGAGGGGCACGAAGCTGAAGACGAACAGCTTCTCGGTGCTGGAGTGGAAGAGGTCGGTGGTGGAGACGATGATCGTCCCCAACAGCGCCAGGGCGACGATGTTGAGCACCGTCTGCGAGACGAGGGTTCCCAGCAGGACGGGGAAGGTCTCCCGCATGCGGCCTATGCGCCGGGCAAGGGTCATCGCCCTCGCGGGCTCGCCGAGGCGAGCCGGCAGGGTCGCCGACATCAGCACGCCGATCATCGTCGCCGAGGTGACGTCGCGCCGGCGCACCGGCCGGCGGGGCAGCGCGGCCCGCACGATCCCGTACCAGGAGGCGGCGCGGAAGAAGAGCGAGAGGGACATCAGCGCGCAGGCGACGAGGACCCAGGTGAGGTCGGAGCGGACGATGCTCGCGATCACGTTGTCGATGCCGATCTTCTGTGCGGCAAGAGCGGTGAGGCCGACTCCGAGGCCACCGGCGACGGCGAGGCCCGCGCGGCGGGCGACACGGCGCTTGCGACTGCCGCTCTGGGCGAGCGGTGGGTCGAGCGAGGGAAGCCGGCGGGGAGGGCTGGGGGTACGGCCGTCGGCCGGGCGGATGCCGGCCCAGTGGGCTGCCCGCTCCGCGGCCGTCGCGGGCTGCGGCGCCTCGATCGCCTGCTCGTAGACCTTGCTGACCCTGTCGGCGACCCGCGGCCACGCGTATCGCTCGGCGCTCTGGCGCGCCGCCGCTCCCATCGCGGCGAGGCGCTCGGGCTCGTGATGGGCGCGCTGCAGCTCCTCGGCGAGGCGCTGGGGATCGCCGGGCGGAACGAGGATGCCGTCCACCCCGTCGGTGACCACGTCGCTGTAGCCGGCGATGGCGGAGGCGATCGCCGGCGTGCCCGCGGCAAAGGCCTCGGTCAGGACCATGCCGAAGCTCTCGCCGGAGAGCGAGGGGGCGCAAAGCAGGTCGGCCTCGTGCAGGGAGGTCCAGAGCTCGTCGCCGGAGACGCGGCCGCGCACGTCGATCCAGCGCATCGTCTCGCGATCGGCGAGGTAGCGCAGCACGTCCTCGCGCTCGGCTCCGATCACCGTGAGGCGGCTCGGCACGTGCTCGACCAGGGCTTCGAAGGCGGTGAGCAGGACCGGCAGGCCCTTGCGCTCCTCGGGGCGGCCGACGAACAGCACCCGCAACTCATCGCCGGCCGGCTTGGGGCCGCCCGGGGCGGCGCCGACGTCGACGCCGTTGGGCACGACCTCGTAGTGCCCGCCGAACCAGCGGCGCCCGGTCCACGCGGCTGCCTCGGAGACCGCGATCCTCGCCGAGAGCCGGTTCAGGACCCGCCTCGCCCCCAGGGCAGAAGCGAGGTGGTTGGGAATCGCCCTGGTCGAGTAGGCGTGGAAGGTTCCGACCGCCGGCGCGGAAGTCCCGAGCGCCGCGTTCCAGCCGACCAGGGGGACGATCGGCTCGTGGATATGGACCACGTCGTAGCGGCCCTGCCGGAGCTCACGGCGCGGCGCGACGACGCCACCCGCCGGGAAGGGGGCGAGGTTGGAGACGGCGCCGTTGGCCGAGAACCCGGCCGTGCGGCCCATCGGGACCAGGTAGTCGGGGATCTCCCGCGCCTCGGCGGGAGCACGGTGAAGCACCCGGCTGAGCCGATCCGGGGGATCGAAGGGAGCGAGCACGCGCACGTGGTGGCCCCGGCGAAGAAACTCCTCGGCGAGGGACTCGACGTGCCGGTTCACGCCGCCCTGATAGCTCCAGGAGTATGGCGAGACTAGGGCGATTCGCACGAGGCACAAAGCGTAGTCGATTGGCAGGAGGGGATCGGGAAGGGGCGCCCGAGGCCAAGCCGATCAAGGACGCGGTGCGCGCGTCCCTTCGGCCCAGACGAAGCCGATGAAGACGAGCAGGTACGCGCCGCCGATCTCCAGCAGGAGGGCGCCCGAATCGTTGGCGAGGGTGCCGACGAGGGTCGTGGCGAGGGCGCCCAGCAGGGCAGCGCGCATCGCCGGGAGGCCCCGCAGCCAGGCGGCGAGAACATCGCGTCGCAGCCAGGCGATCGTGGCGGCGGCGATCGCAACGGGAAGGCCGGCGACGAGGACCGGCCTGGCGAAGCTGCTCACCGTCTCACTGAGACGGTGGCCGACGACGGAAGGGACATCGCCGCCGCTCTTCGCGTCGAGCACGGTCTTGGTCAGATGGGCATTGGCGCTCGTGACCAGGTCGGCGGCGGAGAGCAGCACCAGCGCGGGGATCGGCAGGAGGAAGGCGAGCAGGGCCAGGCGCCGCCTGCCGGCGAGCAGAGCTGCAGCCACCGCGGCGCCGAGCGGCAGGCTGATCGCCGCCCCCACGTCGGCCCCATAGCGCCCGTAGGCGAAAACGAACGTAAAGATCGCGGCGACGACGAGGAAGGCGGCGGGACCGCGATCTCCGACGCGCCGCTGTGGAGTTTGTACGTGCCCTGGCACGGCAAAACTCGACAGCGCCGCCCCGGTGCCGACCAGGATCAGGACCACGAGGCAGGACTCGAGCTCGTTGCCGATGCCGTAGAAGCGGTGCCCGCCGGCCGGGTCGGGGCCGACGATCGAGAGCTGGGTCAGCGCCGAGCCGCCGATCAGATCGATCGCGTAGGCCAGCGAGGTCGCGGCACAGGCGAAGGCGAGGGCCGCGTAGCCGCCGAGACCCGCCAACGTCAGCGCCGCCAGCGCCGGGGAGCCGAGCATGACCAACAGCCGTTCGGCGCCGACGCTCGGTTCCAGCGCCGCCGCTGCCAGGCAGACCAGGGGCAGGTAGACGAGCGCGAGCGCGAGCAGGCGCGCACCCGTCCGTCCGGCGCGGTTGCGGTCGAAGGCCATCGCCAGGCCGAACGCCGCCACCCAGACGAGCAGCGTCACGCCGATCACCGGGGCGCGACGGTCCGTCACTTCCCAGAGCCGCCCACCGGGCGCGGCGTCGCGCACGACGGCGTGCGGATCGCCCTGGAAGCCCGCGCCGGCCGCGTGCAGGCCGAGCAGCAGCGCGATCGCGGCGACCACCAGCGCCGCCGGCGCTATCGTGACCTCGATGGCCGACCGCACGTTCGCCAAGTTCACTTTCTTCAAGATCGACCCCGAGTGGCGCCGCCGCGACGCCGAGCTGCGCGCCGCCGACAAGCAGGAGTTCCTCGCGGCTTGCGACGATTTCGCCCTCGACCGCTCTCTGCGCGCCTACTCAACCATAGGCACGCGGGGCGACGTCGACCTCCTGGTGCTCTCACAGAGCCCCAACCTCGACGACCTGCACACCTTTCACGTCGTGCTCGGGCAGAGCGGCCTGGCGAAATGGGCGGACGTCCCCCATTCCTTCCTCGCGATGACCAAACGCTCGCCGTACTCCGACGAGCGGGTCCGGCCCGAGATCTGCGTCTCGGAGCGCAAGTACCTCTTCCTCTACCCGATGGTCAAGCAGCGCCGCTGGTACGGCCTGCCCCCCGAGGAGCGCCAGCGGATCATGAAAAGCCACATCGAGGTCGGCCGCCGCTATCCGGAGATCACAATCAACACGACCTACTCGTTCGGCCTCGACGACCAGGAGTTCGTCGTCGGCTTCGAGGGCGACGACCCGGGGATGTTCCTCGACCTGGTCAACGAGCTGCGGCCGACCGAGTCAAGCGAGTACACCGAGCGTGAGACGCCGATCTTCACCTGCGTGGCGATGTCGGTTCGCAAGGCGCTCGACGCGCTCGACGGCACGGCTACCATTGCTGCGAGTCTTCCGTAGTACCCATTGGTAACCGACAATCCGAGCAGATGACGGTTGAGGCGCTCAGCTACGCGATCGACGACGAGGACCGCCTGATCAGGGTCGACGACGGCTACTACCGTTTCGCGGCGGAGAACGGCTGGAACGGCGCCGGGGACAGTCTCGGCCGTTCGCTCTGGGACTTCGTCGCGGGCCACGACGTGAAGAAGCTGCAGCGGCTCCTGCTGCGCCGGGTGCGCGAAGGCGTGCGCGGGATCGAGCTGCCTTTCCGCTGCGACGGACCCGACGTCATCCGCGAGATGGACATCCGCATCGCCGCCGACAGCAGCGGGCGGGTCGTGCTCTTCTCCGCCAAGATGCGCCGTGAAGAGGGGCGCGAGGAACCGCAGCCGCTGCTCGACCCCGAGGCGCCGCGCGAGGAAGGCGACTTCCTGCAGATGTGCGCCTGGTGCGATCGCTTCCTGGTCGACGGCGAGTGGGTCGAGGTCGAGGAGGCCGCAAAGCGATTGGAGCTCTTTCGCCGCAGCAGGCTGCCGACGCTGGATCACGGCATCTGCCCCCAGTGCAGCGGCCAGTTGCTCGCCGCGTAGGCGGGCGCCGCACCGTTTTCCCTATCCTTGCGCGTCCCCGCTTGGTGTTCACTAAGCACTATGCACCCATGACCCAGATCGGAACCGAAGACAACCCCCTGCGCGTCGCCATCGTCGGCGCCGGCCCGTCGGGCTTCTACGCCGCCGAGCACATCCTCAAGGACGGCGACACGCATGCCCAGGTCGACCTCTTCGACCGCCTGCCGACGCCCTTCGGACTCGTCCGCGGCGGTGTCGCCCCCGACCACCCGAAGATCAAGTCGGTGATCCGCGTCTACGAAAAAACGGCGGCCCGCGAGGGCTTCCGCTTCTTCGGCAACGTCAAGGTCGGCCACGACATCGAGGTCGAGGACCTCGAGCGCCTCTACCACGCGATCGTCTTCACGGTCGGCTGCGAGACCGACCGCCAGCTCGGCATCCCCGGCGAAGACCTGCCCGGCAGCCACGCCGCCACCGCCTTCGTCGGCTGGTACAACGCCCACCCCGACTACGCCGATGACGAGTTCGACCTCTCCTGCGAGCGCGCGGTGGTGATCGGCAACGGCAACGTAGCGATGGACGTGGCGCGGATGCTGGCGCTGACCGACCACGAGCTGCGCCAGACCGACACCGCCGACCATGCGATCGAGCTGCTCGACCGCAAGCAGATCCGCGAGATCGTCGTGCTCGGCCGCCGTGGCCCCGCCCAGGCGGCCTTCACCAACCCGGAGATCAAGGAGCTGGGCGAGCTGGAGAACGCCGACGTGATCGTCGACCCCGCCGACGTCGAGCTCGATCCGGCCAGCGCCGCCTACGTCGAGTCCGACGAGGCCGACAAGACCACCCGCGTCAACGTCGAGACGCTGCGCGAGTTCTCCCAGCGCGAGCCCGCCGGCAAGAAGCAGCGGGTCGTGCTGCGCTTCCTCGTCTCGCCGATCGAGATCAAGGGCGAGGGCAAGGTCGAATCGATCGTGATCGGCCGCAACGAGCTGGTCGAGGAGGGCGGCTCGCTGCGGGCCAAGGACAGCGGCGAGCGCGAAGAGCTCGAGTGCGGCCTGGTGCTGCGCTCGGTCGGCTACACCGGCGTGCCGATCGAGGGCGTCCCCTTCGACGAGAAGCGCGGCCTGATCCTCAACGAGGGCGGCCGCGTGCTCGATTCCCACGACTCGGGCCACAAGGTCGGCCACTACACCGCGGGCTGGATCAAGCGCGGCCCTTCCGGCGTGATCGGCACCAACAAGAAAGACGCGCTGGAGACGGTCCAGAATCTGCTCGCCGACGTCGGCTCCCAGACCCTTCTCGACCCCGCCAACCCGGAGCCCTCGGCGGTCGAGGACCTGCTCGCCGAGCGCGACGTCCGTTATGTCAGCTTCGAGGACTGGCAGGCGATCGACCAGGCCGAGGTCGGCCGTGGCGAACCGCATGGCCGTCCCCGCGTCAAGTTCGTCCGCGTCGAGGAGATGCTGCAGACGCTGGGCGAGAAAGTCTCCGGCTAACCGCCGAGAGAATCGACGGCGATGGTTGACCTGACCGAGTTGAAGGCGATGATCGAAGCGGCGCTGCCCGGCGCCAGCGTCGAGATGAGCGACGAAACCGGCGACGGCAATCATCTGCGGGCCGAGGTGAGCGCGCCGCAGTTCGAGGGCCTCTCGCGGATCGACCAGCACCGCCTGGTCAAGGCCGCGGTCAGGGAGCGCTTCGAGGATGGGCAGATCCACGCCCTCTCGATCAAGACCGAGGTGGCGGGGTAGCTACCCTGTGGCCATGGCCGACCCACAGCTGAAAGAGAAAGTCACGGAGCTGATCGCCGACAACCCGGTGCTGCTCTTCATGAAAGGGACCCCGGAGATGCCGCGCTGCGGCTTCTCGATGCGCGTCGTGCAGGTGCTCGACTCGATGGACGTCGAATACGGCGCCGTCGACGTCCTCCCCGCACTGCAGCCGCTGCGCGAGGTGACCACCGAGATCTCCGACTGGCAGACCTTCCCGCAGCTCTACGTCAACGGCGAGCTGCTCGGCGGCGCCGACATCGTCGAGGAGATGGCCGCCTCGGGCGAGTTGGCCGAGGCGCTCGGCGTCGAGCAGCCGGCGGCGACGCCGCCGCGGCAGGAGCAGACCCCACCGCAGCAGTCGCCGCCGCTGCAGATCGAATAAGCGGCGCCTAGCGAAGCCTGGCGTGGAACTTCAGCCAGCGGGAGGCGCAACGGGGGCCGCGCTTGTGCAGCCGGTCCTTGACGCGGATCCTGCCGCTGACCACCTTGCGCTGCACGGCGCCGCGGAAGAACACTTCATCGGTATTGCCGACCTGGACGTCGTTGAAATGAGCCCCATGGAGCCGGGTCCGCTGAAAGCCGCTCTCGTCGACGATCAACCGGGCGCCGCCCTTGCACTTGAGCTGCGCGGTGAAATGGCGCAGCTTCAGCGTGTTGCCGCGCATCGTGATCCGCACGGGTCGCTTCTGGGTCGTCTTCCCTTTGTATAGGCGCTTGGGCGCTGCGCCGGCAGACGGGGCTCCCACCGCCGCCACAATCAGGGCGCAAACCATCGTCGCTCCTACTACGAGCCGAAAACGCATACCTCTCCCGCCTCCTCAGGTTGGTTACAGGCGTCTACTACGGCAACAAGAGGCGCCTACCCGCGGTTGCGGTTCTTGCGACGTTCAGGGCCGAAAAAGGTCAGGCAGCTGACAATCAGACGGCGGCCTGCTCGGCCGCGTCCTCTTTCACCTGGAAAGAGGATCCGCATCCACAGGCCGCAACCACGTTCGGGTTGTTGACCTGGAAGCCGGCGCCTTGCAGGCCTTCGACGTAATCGACCTCGGAGCCGAAGACGAACTGCATGCTGACCTTGTCGACGACGACGGCGACGCCGTCGACCTCGAAGACGTGGTCGTCGTCCTTGGCGCGGTCGAAGGCGAGCGCGTACTGGAAGCCCGAGCACCCGCCGCCGCGGACGGCGACGCGCAGGGCCTGATCGGCGGAGTCGTCCTGACCGCCAAGCAGCTCGCCGATCTTCGCGGCTGCCTTGTCGGTGAGCGTGATCGCCTCGTTGGGCATGTCGGCGGTGTCGGTCACTTCACAAAGTGTAGCGACCTTGTCTGCGAGAATCCGCAGGCTCGTGACCCCGACCCCCGCAACCGCCGTCGTCTGCGACAGCACGGCCTACCTCCCCGCCGAGCTTCTCGCCGAGCGTGGCATCCAGATCGTCAGCCTCTACGTCTCGATCGACGGCGACCAGCAGCGCGAGACCGAGGTCGGCGACTACGGCGCCTTCTTCGAGCGCCTACGCGCCTCCAAGAGCGGCGCGACGACGTCCCAGCCGTCGGTCGGCGACTTCGTCGCGGTCTACGAGCCGCTGCTCGATCAGGGGCGAGAGGTCGCCTCGGTCCACATCTCGGCTGGAATCTCCGGCACCTACGAGGCGGCGCAGCAGGCACGACAGCGGCTGATCGACGAGGGCAAGGGGGGTGAGCGGATAGAGGTCTTCGACTCGCGCTCGGCAGCCGGCGGGATGGGCCTGTGCGCGCTGGGCGCCGCCGCGGGCGCGGCAGCGGGCGGCGACGCCAAGGCGGCGCTGGCGCGGGCCCAGCAGACGCGCGAGGAGCTGAAGATGTGGTTCGCGATCGACACCCTCGAGTACCTGCGGCGCGGGGGTCGGATCGGCGGCGCCAGCGCCTTCATCGGCTCGGCGCTGAAGATCAAGCCGATCCTCACGCTCGAGGAGGAGATCACCCCGGTCGAGCGCGTCCGCACCCGCGCCCGCTCGATCGAGCGCCTGCGCGAGTACGCCCGCGAGCGCCACGAGTCCAAGCTCGACGCCTGGGTCGTCCAACACATCCAGGACGACGAGACAGCCGCCGGCCTGGCCGATGACGCACGCGAGATATTCGGCTGCGAGCCCGCCTTCATCTCAGAGGTCGGCCCGGTGCTCGGCGCGCACGTCGGCCCTGGGCTGCTCGGCATCGGCAGCGTCAGCAAGTCCGTCTTGGGCTGAGGGCGTCGCTACCTGCGACGCCGGCGCAGCATCATCAGCCCGCCAAGGGCAAAACCGGCAACCGCAGCGCCGACGATCAGCTGCTGGCGGTGCTCCTGGACCTGGCGGCGCCAGTCGGTCAGCTCGGTGACCCGGCCGCGCAGGGCTTCGACCGAGCGGCCGAGGTCGCGGCGCTGGATATCGATGTCGCGGCGGATCTCCGCCGGAGTGCGCTCAGGCATCCGCCTCGCCCTCCCCTTCCAGCGTGCTCTTGATCTGCTTGGCCTCTTCGATCGCCTGCTCCGGGACCGGCGGCGTCCCGGCCTGGACCGCGCGGTAGGCGAAGAGGCCCGCCGCGGCGGCGACGATCAGGAAGAGGGCCGCCTCGATGAAGAAGCCCGGCCAGGTCTTGCCGTCGAATACCTCTTCGTTGAGCAGCCAGGCGACTCCCTCCATGACGAGGATCAGGGCGAGAAAGGCGAAGATGCCGGCGGCGGCGCCGACGACCGAGCCGCGCAGGAGCTTGGCGACTTTCTCGCTTATCTCCGCCTTGGCGAGCTCGATCTCCTCGCGGACCAGCGAGGAGGCGCGTTCGGAGACGTCGAAGACGAGCTCGGCCACCGAGCGTTCGTCAGGCTCGGGGGGCGGCGGCGTCTGGATGGGGTCGGCTGCCACTGGAACGACTACTCCGGGGGATCCTCTTCGAAGACGCGCCGGTAGAGGATCCCGGCGGCGCGGGAGGCGAGGATGCTGGCGAGCGCGCCGAAACCGGCGAGCATGCCGCTCCAGGCAAGGCGTTTGACGATCTCGTTGTCCATTGGCTAGACGGTCCCCACTCCGAGCTGGCAGTAAACCAGCTTGGCGCGTCGCGGGCGGGAAAGCCTACCCAGCCCCCTCACCGCGGCTCCAGGCCGTCGCAGATCGTCGCCGTGACAAGGGTCTTTGCCTGCTCGAAATCGGAGTCCGCGGCGGGGATCAGTTCGAAGATCCAGCCGGAGAGCAGCTGCTCGATCGCGCCGTAGAAGGACATCGAGACGAATTCGGCGTCGATGTCGCTGCGGAAGGCATCCGAGGCCTGGCCGTCGGCGACGATCTTGGCGATCGAGTCGTATGCGCGGCTGATCTCCGGCAGATGCGTGCGGCCGAAGGAGTTGGCGGCGCGCGTCACCTCGACGATGATCACCTTCATCAGCTCGGGGTCGTGGCGGTAGGACTCGACGATGAACCCGGCCACCGTTTCGAGCTTGGCCCGCGGGCTCAGCTGGGCGCTGCGGTCGGCCTCTTCGATCGCGGTCAGCAGCAGCGACCAGCGCTCGCTGAAGAGCTCGTTGAGAACCTCCTCCTTCGACTTGAAGTAGTGGTAGACGAGGCCGTAGGCGACCCCGGCCTCGTCGGCGATGTCGGCGACCCGGGTGGCGTGGAAGCCCTGGCGGGCAAAGACGCGGATTGCCGCGTCGAGGATCTGACGGCGCTTGTCCACGGGAGGGGCCTTGGAGCTCGAGTTGGAAGCCATCAGGCATGCACCTCCTGCAGGTGCGGCCAGGCGTAGGCATGAGGACGCCGGTTGGCGAGCGAGGGGAGCTGCTCGCGAACTCGCTCCTGCGCGGCGAGGTCGAGATCGGCGGCGACGAAGCACTCCTCGTCGGGAGCGGTGGCGAGCACGACTCCCCAGGGATCGACGATCGACGAACGGCCGTAGGACTCGTAATGAGGAGGCGCCTCGCCGACCTGGTTGGGGGCGAGGACGAAGACCTGGTTCTCGATCGCGCGGGCACGCAGGAGGACCTCCCAGTGGTCGCGGCCGGTGGCCGCGGTGAAGGCCGAGGGGACGGCGACGAGACGAGCCCCGCGGACGGCGAGGATCCTGTACAGCTCGGGAAAGCGCAGGTCGTAACAGACGCTGAGCCCGAGCCCGACCCCGTCGAGCGCCGCCGAGACGATTTCCTCGCCGGGCTGCTCGTGGTCGGACTCGCGGTAGGCGACGCCGCCGGCTTCGACGTCGAACATGTGGATCTTGCGGTAGAGGGCGACGTCGCCGCCGTCGGGGCCGATCAGGACCGAGGTGTTGAAGACCTTCTCGCCCGGGTCGGCGCCGCACTCGGCGATGCTGCCAGCCAGCAGATGGATGCCGAGCTCGCTCGCCCAACCCCGGGCGGCGGTCAGGCTCGGCCCGTCGAGCGCCTCCGCTCCGGCGGCGATCTGCGCGCCGGCAGCGAGCAGGTTCCACTTCTCCGGCAGGGCGACGAGCTCAGCCCCGTCGGCGGCCGCTGCGCGCACCAGGCGCTCGGCGGTGGCGAGGTTCCGCGCCTTGTCGCCGTTGGAATTGAGCTGTACCGTCGCTACGCGCACCGTGAGTCCCTTCCCGCTGGCTGACTGACCAGTCAATCGGTTTCGGTCGCGCCAGTATAGGTGGCTTCGGGGCGTACGATTGGGCTTACGTGACCAGTGCAGAGCGCATCGAGGCCGATGGCGAGCGCAAGCAGGTCACCGTGCTCTTCGCCGACGTCAAGGGCTCGATGGACCTCGCCGAGCAGCAGGACCCGGAGGAGTGGCGCCGGATCATGCAGCGCTTCTTCTCGATCCTCGCCGACGAGGTGCGCCGCTTCGAGGGCACCGTCGACAAATTCACCGGCGACGGGATCATGGCCGTCTTCGGCGCCCCCGTCGCCCACGAGGACCACGCGCAGCGCGCCTGCTTCGCCGCCCTGCGGATGCTCGACGACATCGCGACCTACTCGGGCGAGCTGCGCCGCAAGCACGGGCTCAACTTTTCCGCCCGGATCGGGATCAACTCGGGCGAGGTCGTCGCCGGCGCGATCGCGCCCGGCGGCGACGGCGAGTACACGGCGATCGGCCACACCGTCGGCCTCGCCCAGCGGATGGAGGCGCTGGCCGAGCCCGGCAAGGCCTACCTGACCGAGGCGACCGCCGAGCTCGCCCACGGCTTCCTCGAGCTGACGGACCTCGGCGAGTTCGAGATCAAGGGCGCCAGCCGGCCGGTCCGCGTGCACGAGCTCGCCGGGGTCGGCACGGCCCGCTCGCGACTCGACCGCTCGCGCGAGCGCGGCTTCTCGCGCTTCGTCGGCCGCGACGAGGAGATGGCGACGCTCGAGGCTGGTCTGGAGCGAGCGCGGGCGGGCGAGGGGGCGGTCGTTGGCATCGTCGCCGAGCCGGGCGTCGGCAAGAGCCGCCTCTGTCACGAGTTCGTCGAGCGCGCGCGTGGCGAGGGGGTCGAGGTCTTCGAGGCACAGGCCCAGGCGCACGGACGGGAGATCCCCTTCATGCCGGTACTGCAGATGTTGCGCGCCTACTTCGACATCGGCGATCGCGATGCCGAGCGGCTGGTTCGCGAGAAGGTCGCCGGGCGGGCGCTGTTGCTCGATCCCGAGTTCGCGGAGGAGCTGCCGATCCTGTTCGACTTCCTCGGCGTGCCCGATCCGGCTCGTCCCGCTCCCCAGCTCAGCGCCGAGGCGCGTCAGCGAGCCCTGAAGGCGGTCGTCTGCCGCCTCGTCCGCGCCCCGAACCGGCGCGAGCCGGTCGTCTGCGTGATCGAGGACCTGCACTGGCTGGACGAGGGCAGCGCGGCGATGCTGGGCGAGCTCTTCGCCGCCACCGAGGGCACGCCGACGCTGGTCGTCGTCAACTTCCGCCCCGAATACGAACGGCGTTGGACGGGGCCGCCCGACTACCACGAGATCGAGCTGGAGCCGCTCGGACCGGCCGGCACCGCCGAGCTGCTGCACGACCTGGCCGGCAAGGATCCCTCGCTCGACGGGCTCGCCGAGCTGATTCACGAGCGCACCGCGGGCAACCCCTTCTTCATCGAGGAGATCGTCCGCGAGCTCGCCGAATCGGGCAACCTCAAGGGCGAGCGCGGCGCTTACCGGTTGGCGAAGCCGGTCGAGGACACGGGAGTGCCGGCGAGCGTGCAGACCGTGCTGGCGGCCCGCATCGACCGTCTGCGGCCCGAGGCGAAGCGGCTGTTGCAGGTCGCCTCGGTCGCCGGCAAGGAGGTCGGCGAGCGCGCGCTGCGGCTGGCGGCCGGGCTCGAGCCCGGCGAGATCGACCCGCTGCTCGCCGAGTTGGCCGGCAGCGGCTTCCTCTACGAGGTCGAGCTCTACCCCGAACGCGTCCTCGCCTTCCGCCACCCGCTGACGCGAGAGGTCGCCTATGGCTCACAGCTGGGCGAGCAGCGGGCGGCGACCCACGCGGCTGTGGCACGGGCGACGATCGAGCTCAACCCCGAGCGGGCCGACGAGCTGGCGGCGCTGATCGCCAGCCACATGGAGTCGGGCGGGGAGACGCTGGAGGCGGCGCGCTGGTCGGCGCGAGCGGCCTACTGGGCCGGCAACAGCCACCCTGGCGACGCGTTGCGGCTGTGGCGGCGGACGATGGAGCTCGCCGGCGAGCTGCCCGAGAGCGAGGAGGCCGCCGCGCTCGCCGTCGCCTCTCGCCTCTTGCAGCTGCAATACGCATGGCGGCTGGGGATGGACGCCGAGGAGGAAGCGCGGCTCGCGGCCGAGGCGGAGGAGATCGCGGCGCGGACCGGCGACCTGCACTCGCTGGCAATGCTGAAGATGGCGACCGCAGCCAAACCGGGGCTGATCCACCAGGCGGATACCTGGCTCGAGGCGGTTGCGGAGGTAAACCGCCTCGCCGACGAATCCGGCGACCTGCCGCTGCGGGTGGCACTGCGCGCAGCGGGCTCCTACGCCTACCTGTGCGCGGGCGATTTCGACGGCTTCGAACGCGAGTTGGACCGGGTGCTGGAGATGACCGACGGCGACCGCACCGTCGGCGCCCGGATCGTGATCGGCAGCCCGATCGCCTGGGCGAAGATGATGAAGGGCCTGACGCTGCGCGAGCGCGGCCGCATCGACGAGGCCGAGGAGCTGTTCAACGCGGCATTGACGATCGCCACCGAGGACGGCGACCCCGAGACCGCGAGCTGGACCCGCAGCAACCTCTCGCTGATGCTGGCGATGCGCGGCGACACCACGGCGGGCGTGGCGCTGGCGCGGCGCAACTACGAGCTGACCGAGCGCCTCGGCGACGTCTTCTCGCGCAGCCTGGCGATGTCCAACCTGAGCGCAGCCCTGCTGGCGGCAGAGGAATATCAGGAGGCGCTGGAGGCGATCGAACAGTCCGAGCGG
The DNA here is from genome assembly GCA_035693025.1 of Solirubrobacterales bacterium. Lineage (GTDB taxonomy): Bacteria > Actinomycetota > Thermoleophilia > Solirubrobacterales > 70-9 > VRUE01. Next base: position 5,132 of record DASSHI010000024.1, on the reverse strand, counting down.
ATGTACCGCGAAGCGATGGGCAACGGCGGCGAGATGGAGGCCTGGCGGGCCGCGGTGCGGGCCGAGGCGCTGATCGGCGTCGGACGTGCCGAGGAGGCCGCCGAGCTGGCGCAGTGGGCGAGCGAGATCGCGCGCGAGCGCGGCATGCTCTGGGCGCTGCCGCTGACCCTTTACACGCTCGGGCTGGCGCGGGCCAAGGCCGGGCTGACGGGGGCCGACGAGGCGCTCGACGCGGGCGCCGAGGTGGCCCGCCGCAGCGGCGCGAAAATGAGCCTGGAGTCGATCGAAGCGGCCCGCGAAGAGCTCGCCGCCGCCCGATGAGACCTACGTCGGACCCCATTTGCTCGATGCAGGTCGGGGTGAGGAGCGGAAGGCGCTATAGGCCGATGAGGTGGGCGATCGCCCGGTCGAGCAGGCGGTCGGGAAGGAAGCGCGCGGCGAGCATCTGCGTGCGGGCATCGGTGCCGACCGGGTAACGGGTGCGCGGCCGGCGGGAGGTGAGCGCCCGAGCGATCGTCCGCGCCGCCCGCTCGGGCGGGATGCCACGGCTCGCGGTGCGCCCCACCGCCGCGTCGAAGCGCTCTAGCATGGAGCCGTAGAGGGCCTCCTGCGCGGCCGGGGTGCGCGCGGCGATCTCCTCGGCGGCCCGGTTCGCCCGTGCCCAGATCGGCGTGTCGATCGATCCCGGCTCGATCGACACGACCTCGATCCCCCACGGCCGCAACTCCCGGCGCAGGGAGTCGGCGACGGCCTCCAGCCCGAACTTGGCGGCGTGGTAGGGGCTGCCGAAGGGCATCGCCATCCGGCCGCCGACCGAGCTGACGAAGACGATCCGGCCGCGCGCCGCTCGCACGTACGGCAGCATCGTTTGGGTGACGGCGACCTGGGCGATCAGGTTGACCTCGATCGCGCGCCGGAAGTCCTCGATCGGAAGCGTCTCCAACGGTCCGAGTAGGCCGATCCCCGCGTTGTTGACCAACCCGTCGAGGCCGCCCTCCCCCGCGTCCGAGCCGATCCGCTCCGCCGCCGTGGCGATCTGCGCGGCGTCGGTCACGTCGAGCATCAACGGCAAGAGACGCTCCGAGGCGCCTGCGCACAGCGAGTCCGCATCCGCTTCCTTGCGCACCCCTGCGAAGACCCGCCAGCCGGCCCGGTCGAGCCGCAGCGCGGTCGCCCGTCCGATGCCAGTCGAGGCGCCCGTGATCAGCACCGACTTCACCGTCCCAACCTAGCGCCCTAACGAACTGCCGTTCAGCGGTTTGCGCGGTGGCGCTCGAGCTCGGCGACGAGAAGCTTCGTGTGCAGGGCGGCGATCAGGTCCTGCAGGGGCTCGGAGCCGGACTCGAGCATCTCGACCACGCGCTCGGGAGGAACCTCGCCGGCGAGGCGGTCCATCACCATCTCCACCTCCTGGCCGACAAGCTCTTCGAGGGCCTTCTTGTAGCGCAGGGTGTCGTAGACGGTGAAGCCGATCTGCTCGTCGTAGCCGCCGGCACGGAAGCGACCGATCGCCTCGATGATCTTGACGTCCGACGGCGAGTAGCCGCGGCTGTTGGGGCTGAGCACCTCGATCTCCTCCAGCCGGTCGAGCACGTCCTTGGGGACGCCGTAGCGCTCGCGGACCTCGGCGGCGCTGGTACGGGTGCGCTCGCCGCCGAGCGCCCGCTCGAGGATGCGGTCCTCCAACTCGACCAGCGCACGAGCCCGCTCGGGGCCCTGGTCGAGGACGGACTTGATCGCCTTCAGCGGCATGAAGCGCTCCTCCTGCAGCTGCTTGATCAGCTTGATCCGGTCGACTAGCTCCGGCGGGTAGTAGGCCATGTTGCGGCTCGTCTTGATCGGCTCGGGGAGCAGGCCCTCGCGCAGGTAATGCTTGATCGTCGGCACCGGCACCCCCGAGGCCTCAGCCAGTTCGCCGATCTTCATCTGGGGCCGATGGGCCGAATCCGTCCGATATTTGGACGTTTTAGTCCCGTCGGCGGCGGTCATGCGCGGAAGGTGCTCGCTGCGTCGGCGGAGGGACCCGCGGCGGCGCCGGACTCGAACATCGCGGCGATCTCCGCGTCGGAATAGCCCGCTTCGCGGAGGGCCTCGCCGGTGTGCTCGCCGAAGGCGGGCGCCGGTCGGGTCGGGTCGCCGGGGGTGCGGCTCAGCTTCACCGGCAGGCCGAGCTGGCGGACGGTCCCCAGGCCCGGCTGCTCGATCGCACTCACCATTCCGCGCGCGCGGACGAGCTCGGAGTCGAGCGCCTCGCCAAGGTCGAGCACCGGCTCGATGCAGCAGTCGTGCTCGTCGTCGAAGGCCTTCCACTGCTCGCGGCTGCGCGCGCGGAAGACCTCGGCGACCTCTGCCCAGGCCTCCGAGCCGGGCGCCTCGAACTGCGCCTCGATCAGGTCGGGACGCTCGACCCCGTTGCAGAAGGCGGCCCAGAACTTCGGCTCCAGCGCGCCGCAGGTCACCCAGCCGTCGGCCGCCTCGTAGGGCAGGTAGCAGAGCAGGCCGCCGGCGAGCTGCTGCTCCCCCCGCCGCGGCGCCTCGCCGTCGCAGAAGTAGCGGCCGGCGACCAGCGCCAGCCAGGAGAGCGCCCCGTCTGCCATCGAGATATCGACCAGCTGGCCCTCGCCGGAGCGCCGCCGCTCGTGCAGCGCCGCCATCACGCCGAAGGCGGCCATCAGGGCGCCGCCGCCGAGGTCGGCGATCTGCCCGCCCGACTGCACCGGGGGCCCGTCCTTGGCGCCGGTCAGGCCGAGCAGCCCGACCAGGCCGAGGTAGTTCATGTCGTGGCCGGCGCGCTGCGCGTAAGGGCCGTCCTGGCCATAGCCGGTGATCGCGCAGAAGACGATCGCCGGGTTGGCCTCGCGCATGCGCTCGTAGCCGACGCCGAGCTTGTCGAGAACGCCGGGGCGGAAGCCGTCGAGGACGACGTCGTATCTCTCGACCAGGCGCAGCAGCGCCTCGCGCCCCGCGTCGCTCTTGAGGTCGAGGCGGACCGAGCGCTTGCCACGGTTGAGCGAGAGGTAGAGCGCCGAGCGCGTGCCCAGCCCCTGCTGCTCGTCATCGCCGTAGTAGGGGGGCGCCCAGCGGATGTAGTCGCCCATGCCGGTGTCCTCGACCTTCAGCACCTCCGCGCCGAGGTCGGCGAGCAGCAGCGAACAGAAGCCGCCCGGCAGCAGCCGCGTCAGGTCGAGGACGCGGACGTCGCTAAGCGGAAGCTCGGTCACGCTTCGGGACCCCCAGGAGCTGCCGCGCCTCGGCGACCGTCGCGACGCGGCGGCCGACGTCCTCGGCCATCTGGCGCGCCTTGGCGATCAGCTCGCCGTTCGACTTCGCCATCTCCCCGTTGGGCAGGTAGAGGTTGTCCTCGACCCCGGCGCGGACGTTGCCGCCCAGCACGAGCGCCGCGCCGAGCAGCTTCCACTGGTCGCGGGAGATGCCGATCGTCTGCCACTGGTTCTCGCCCCCGGCGCCGCCGGGGACCTGGTCGGCCATGAAGCCGACGTTGCGCGGCGTCGGCCGGATGCCGCCGGTGACGCCCATCACCAGCGAGATCTGCAGCGGCGGCTCCAGCAGGCCCATGTCGATCAGCGGATCGAGATTCGCGACGTGGCCCGCGTCGAAGCACTCGTGCTCGGGCTTGATCCCCAGCTCCACCATCGCCGTGATGAATTGGATGATCGTGTCGAAGCTGTTCTCGAAGACCGCCTTGAAGACGAAGTCCTTGCGCCGCCGCGAGTACTTGGCGTAGTTCATCGAGCTCATGTTCAGGGCGGCGACGTCGGGGCGGCACTCGCGCAGGTACTCGATCCGCTTCTCGATCGGGATCCCGATCGCCCCGGTCGAGTAGTTGACGATCACGTCGCCGACCTCGGCCAGGATCGCCTCGGTGATCGCCCTGAAGTCCTCCACGTCGTATGACGGCGTGCCGTCGGGCTTGCGGGCGTGGATGTGGATCTGCGAGGCCCCCTCGTCGACCGCGCGGCGCGCCTCGGCCGCGTACTCCTCCGGCGTGTAGGGGATCGCCGGGCACTGGTCGCGGTTGGCGATCACGCCGCTGATCGAGCAGCTGATCACCACCGGATCGTCGAACGTGCTCATACGGGCATCACTCCATGTCGTTTCTTCGGCTTCTCGACGTGTTTGTTGCGCGCCATGCGCAGCGCCTTGACGATCGTCGGGCGGGTCTCGCGCGGGTCGATGATGTCGTCGATCACCGCGTTGCCGGCCGCGATGTAGGGGTCGATCTGCTCGCGCACCGCGTTCAGCATCGCCTCGCGGGTCGCGTCCGGATCGTCGGAGGCCTCGATCGCCGAACGACCGATGATGTTGACCGCGCCCTCGGCGCCCATCACCGAGATCTCGGCCCCGGGCCAGGCGACGATCAGGTCGGGCTCGTACGCCTTGCCGCACATCACGTAGTAGCCGGCGCCGTAGGCCTTGCGCACGATCACCGTCACCTTGGGAACCGTGGCGCGGCTGACCGCGTAGAGCATCTTCGCCCCGTGGCGGATGATCCCGGCGTGCTCGACCTTCGCCCCGACCATGAAGCCGGGCACGTCCTGGAGGAAGACCAGCGGGATCTGAAAGGCGTCGCAGAGGTTGATGAAGCGCGCCGCCTTGTCGGCCGAGTCGTTGTCGAGGATCCCGGCCAGCTGCTTGGGCTGGTTGGCGACGATCCCGACCGGCTGGCCGCCGAAGCGGGCGAAGCAGGTGATCAGCGTCTTGGCGAACTTCGGCTTGAGGTCGAAGTACTCGCCGTCGTCGACAATCTCGGCGATCACGTCGTACATGTCGTAGGGCTGACGCGAGGAGTCGGGGACGATCTCCATCAATTTCTCCGACTTGCGCTCGATCGGGTCTGAGACCTCGCGCAGCGGCGGCTTCTCTTCCCAATTGGCGGGGAAGAAGGACAGGTAAGTCTTGATCGCCGCGATGCACTCCTCGTCGTCTTTGACCTCGAGGTCCCCGACGCCCGATTTGCGGCAATGCACCTTGGCGCCGCCGAGCTCCTCCATCGTGATGTCCTCGCCGGTGACCGCCTTGGTCAGGTGCGGCCCGGCCAGCGCCATCGCGCCCTGGCCGGAGACCATCGGCACGAAGTCGGCCAGCGCCGGGATGTAGGCGGTGCCGGCGGC
>DASSHI010000023.1:0-34724 GCA_035693025.1 Solirubrobacterales bacterium | reverse complement strand
CCGTCGCCGACGAGTTCGTCGCGCGGCTCGTCGCCAACGTCGAGAAGCTGACCGTCGGCGACCCGCTCGACGAGGGCACCGACGTCGGGCCGCTGATCACCCCCGACGACCGCGACCGGGTCAAGGAATGGATAGAGGAGGCGGTTGCCGGCGGGGCCGAGCTGCTGACCGGGGGAGAGCTGGTCGACGAGGAGCGCTGCCTGGCGCCGACTCTGCTCGCCTCGCCTCCGCGGCAGGCGAAGGTCTGGTGCGAGGAGATCTTCGGCCCCGTGGCGACGATCGACCGCTACAGCGACTTCGCCGAGGCGCTGAGGATGGCCAACGACTCCAAGTTCGGCCTCCAGGCGGGTGTCTTCACGGCCGACATCGGCCGTGGCCTGGAAGCGGCCGCCGTGCTCGAGTTCGGCGGCGTGCTGATCAACGAGGTGCCCACCTTCCGCGCCGACCAGCAGCCCTACGGCGGCGTCAAGGACTCCGGCAACACCCGCGAGGGCCCCGCCTTCGCCGTCCAGGAGCTGACCGAGGAGCGCTTCATCACCCTGCAGGGCTGACGCTTCCGACTTTCACCACACCCCGGTGTGGTCGATCTCGGATGCGCTACTCGTGGGGCCGGGCCATGCGGCGGTGGTCGAGGGCCTCCTCGAGCACCGAGGGCTCGACCCCCTGCTCCAGCGCCACCTCGCGCAGCGAGCGCCCCGACTCAGCGGCCGCCTTGACGATGTCGGCGGCGCGGTCGTAGCCGATGTGGGGGTTGAGCGCGGTCGCCGTCGCCAGGGTTGACTCGGCGTGGCGGGTGGTCATCTCCTCGTTGGCCTCGATCCCGGCGACGCATTTCTCGTTCAGCAGCCGCGAGGCCGAGGCGAGCAGCTTGATCGAATCGAGCAGGTTGCGGGCGATCAGCGGCACGCGCACGTTGAGCTCGAACTGACCCTGGCTGCCTGCGACGGTGATCGCGGCGTCGTTGCCGATCACCTGGGCGCCGACCTGGATCACCACCTCCGGAATCACCGGGTTGACCTTGCCGGGCATGATCGAGGAGCCCTTCTGCAGCTCCGGAAGGCGCAGCTCGGCGAGGCCGGTGCGCGGGCCGGAGCCCATCAGGGCGAGGTCGTTGGCGATCTTGGTCAGCGATACGGCGTAGACCTTGAGCATGCCCGAGAGCTCGACCAGCGCATCGCGGTTGCCCTGCGCCTCGAAGGCATCGAGCGGGGCGGAGATCGCCAGCCCCGTCTCGGCCGCCAGCCGCTCACGCACCTTGCTGGCGAATTCCGGATGAGTGTTGAGCCCGGTGCCCGTGGCGGTGCCGCCAAGCGGGATCTGGCCGACGCGGCGCAGCGTCGCCTCGACCCTCTGGATGCCGAGCCGCACCTGGGCCGCGTAGCCGTTGAACTCCTGCCCGAGGGTGACCGGCACCGCGTCCATGAGGTGGGTGCGGCCGGCCTTGACCACGTCGGCGAACTCATCCCCCTTCGCCCCCAGGGCGGCGGCGAGCCCGTCCATCGCGGGCAGCAGGTCGTGCGTCACCTCGCCCAGCGCCGCAAGGTGCACGGCCGAGGGGAAGACGTCGTTGGAGGACTGCCCCATGTTGACGTGGTCGTTGGGATGGGCGTCCTCGCCGGCCAGCTTGGCGATCACCTCGTTCGCGTTCATGTTCGAGGAGGTCCCGGACCCCGTCTGGAAGACATCGACCGGGAACTGGTCGTCGTGGCCGCCGCCGGCCACCGCGCTGCCGGCCGCGGAGATCCGCTGCGCCAGCTCGCCGTCGAGGCCGCCGAGCTCGCCGTTGACCTCGGCGGCCGCGGCCTTCAGCCGTCCCAGCCAGCGCACGACCGGCACCGGCACCTTCTCGCCGGACACCGGGAAGTTGTCAACCGCCTTGGTGGTCTCGCCACCCCAGAGCTGCTCGGCCAAATCGCTCGCCTCCATCGAAAAGGGTCTTGGGCCGTGCAGGGTATAGAGGCTGTCTCGAGACCCACCCGGACCTCGAGATGCACACCTATAGCTACATCTAGCCGCGTGCCTGGCCGGCGTCGAAGCCCTGGCGGTAGGTGCGCAGGAAGGAAGGCGGCAGGGGCCTGTTCTCGGGGTTGTAGCGGGCGGCGAAGGAGAGCCTGCGGATCAGCTCGGCGTGGATGCCGTTGGTGTCTTCGGCGCCCCGCTTGGCGGCGCCGAGCAGGTAGCCGAGCTCCAGGGTCGACTTGCCGCCGGGGTCTTGGCGGGCCTGCGCGTTGAGCCTGGTCGCCGCGAGCACCATCGCTTCGCCGACCGTGGCGAGTTCGCCGCCCTTCTGGTTCTCGACCAGGCAGTCGCTGATTGGGACCTCGCCGCTCAGCTTCACTTCGCCGGGCGCGTCGTCGAGGGCGCCTATGTAGGCGCCCGCCCCTTCGAGGCACGCAACCGGAGTCTCCTCGTCGGTGCTTCCGCAGCCGCTGGCCGGCAGCAGTGCCAAGCAGCAGGCGGCGAGGGCGGCGAAGGTGCGCATCCCTGCATCCTATGGACGCGAATTAGTCGGTCAGTCGCCGCGCGGGGCGACACCGCCGCTGTGCGTCACCGAGACGCCGCCGGCCGGGCCGCGCGAGGCGGCCGCCCGCGGCTGGGCCGGCTTCCGCGCCGCTTCGGAGGCGGTGACGGGGAAGACTTCGACCCATTCGGCGAGCTGGAACTGCGGCGCCGGCGCGTGGTTCCAGGAGAGGTGGAGGTGGTTGCCGCAGCCGTGCCCGGCGTCGCCGTCATAGCCGACCCAGCGGAACGGCGCGCGGGGTCGATTCTGCACCGGCTCGGCCCAGTGGGCCAGTCGGGTGATGCCGCGCCAGTTGGCGTCGCATTTGCTGCTCCAGATGCGCGGCGAGAGATCGACGGCCAGGCCGTTGTAGTGGTCGGAGTTCTTGACGTGGCAGCCGCGGCAGCCGACGTGTTCACCGTCCGGCAGCGGTCCCGAATAGCCGTCGCTGACGACGATCGGGAAGTGCGCGGAGATCCAGCGCAGGTCGGGAAGGATGCGGCGGTCGACCATGTCGCCTTCTTCGTGGGGAATGGACGCCGGGATCGGGACGATCATGCTGCTGGCGTAGACGAGCCGCGTCGAAGTCGGGCCGAGGCGCATCGAGGGCTGTCCGGGGGCCGCGGGGGCGGGCGCCGCGAGCAGGCAGCAGGCAAGCGCGGCTGCGGCGAGCGCGATCGCGATACCGGGGCGAATGCGCCGCCACGGGGCCGGGCGGCTTGTCCGTTCCTCTGCCATGTCTCCCGCTTATCGACAGCGTTGGGGGGGTTGCTTGAGAACGGCAGGCGAGCGGTAGGGTTGCGCTCGCGATGCCGACTGTTCAAGAGGCCAGTTTCGATCTCTTTCGCGCCCACGGGATGACGACGATGTTCGGCAACCCGGGCTCCACCGAGCTGCCGATGCTGGCCGACTTCCCCTCCGACTTCCGCTACGTGCTGGGGTTGCAAGAGGCGGTCGTGGTGGGGATGGCCGACGGCTTCGCGCAGGCCTCGGGCAACGTCGCCGTCGCCAATCTCCACACCGCGCCGGGGGTCGGGAACGCGATGGGGGCCATCTTCAACGCCCAGGCGAACCACTCGCCGGTGCTGATCACCGCCGGGCAGCAGGCGCGGGCGCAGATCACGATGCAGGCCAACCTGACCAATCGCGACGCGACCCGGATGCCCCATCCCCTCGTCAAGTGGGCCTTCGAGCCGCCCCGCGCCGAGGACGTGCCGCTTGCCCTCTCGCACGGCATCCACCTTGCCGCGCTTCCTCCGCAAGGGCCGACCTTCGTCTCACTGCCGATGGACGACTGGGGCGTCGAGGTCGACGCCGTTGACACTCGCGAGGTGGTGGCCCGCCGCGTGAACGGCCGCGCGGTCGCCGATCCGGACGGCGTCCGCAGGCTCGCCAAGCACCTCGACGAGGCCGCCAACCCGGTTCTCGTCGCCGGCCCCGATATCGCCAACGGCGGTTGGGACGCCGCGATCGGCCTCGCGGAGCGCCAGCGCCTGCCGGTCTGGGCCGCCCCCGCCACCGGCGGCGGCAAGCTCGGCTTTCCCGAGGACCATCCGAACTTCCGCGGCGTGCTGCCGCCGGCGATCGGGCCGGTCGCGCAGACGCTCGAGGGCCACGACCTGATCCTGGTCGCCGGCAGCTCGGTCTTCCCGTACTACCCGCACATCCCGGGGCCGCTGCTGCCCGAGGGGGCGATGCTGATCGCGATAACCAGCGATCCCGACGAGGCCGCCCGCGCACCGATGGGGTACGCGATCGTCGCCGACGTGGGACTGACGCTGAAGGCGCTGCTGGAGGCGGTGCCGGAGTCCTCGCGTGAGGCGCCCGAGCCGAATCCCGGGCCGCAGGAAATCCCGGCCACTGACCCCCTCAACGCCTCGACCGTGCACTCGGCGCTGGCGGAGGTCTTTCCCGAGGACGGGATCGTCGTCCTCGAGTCCCCGGCCAGCACTCTGGCCCTGCGCAACCAGATGCGCCTCTCCCGGCCGGGCAGCTACTACTTCGCCGCCGGTGGCGGCCTCGGCTTCGGCCTCGCCGCCTCGGTCGGGGTGCAGTTGGCCCAGCCGGACCGGCCGGTCGTCTGCGTGCTTGGGGAGGGCTCGGCGCAGTACGCCGTCACGGCTTTCTGGAGCGCCGTCGCCCATGACGTCCCGGTTACGTTCCTGGTCCTCAACAACGCCGAGTACGCGATCCTCAAGTGGTTCGCCGACGTCGAGCAGGTGAAGGGGGCGCCGGGGCTCGACCTGCCGCGGCTCGACGTCGCGGCGGTGGCGGCGGGCTACGGGGTCAGCGCCCGCAAGGCAAGCGGAAGGGACGAGGTGCGCGACGCTCTGCAGAAGGCGCTCGCCTCGTCGCGGCCGGAGTTGATCGAAGTCCCGGTCGAGCCGGGCATGTCCCTCTTCTGAGCTGAGCCGTGGCGCTGCTGGGGCGAAACGTCTCCGTGCTGGCGCCGCCTCCGGGTGAGCCGGCTCCCGACCGTGCTCCCGACGAGCTCGCCGCCGGCACCGCGCGAGGGCTTCGCAGGGAGCTGGAGGAACTCCTCGGAGCCGACCGTGTGCTCGGCCGGGCCAGCGACCTGATCCGCTACGCCTCCGACGCCAGCCCCTACCGGCTCTTCCCGCAAGCGGTGGTGATGGCGCGTGACGCCGCCGATGTCGCCAAGGTGCTCGCCTACGGGCGCGAGCACGAGATCCCGGTCACCTTCCGCGCCGGGGGCACGAGCCTCAACGGCCAGGGCCAGAGCGACGGCATCCTCGTCGACGTGAGGCGCCATTTCACCGGCGTCGCGGTCGAGAGCGGGCCGCCGCGCGAGGGCGCCCCGCGCGAGGGCGGCGGGCGCGAGGCCGGCCGGCGTGACGGCGCAGAGGTCGAAGCCGCCACCGCCCGCGTCAAGCCGGGCACGGTCCTCGGGCACGCCAACCGGGTTCTCGCGCAGTACGGCCGCAAACTCGGCCCCGACCCCGCCAGTACCGACATCGCCACGGTCGGCGGCGTGGTCGCCAACAACTCGGGTGGGATGCGCTGTGGGGTGGTCCACGACTCCTACTCGACGGTGCGATCGCTGACCTTCGTACTGCCGTCCGGCACCGCGATCGACACCGCTGAGCCCGGCGCCGCCGAGAAGTTCGCCGCCGCCGAGCCCGAGCTGGTCGAGGGGCTGGAAGCGATCCGCGACGAGATCCGCGCCGACGAGGAGCTGAGCGAGCGGATCAGGCGCAAGTTCGCGATCAAGAACACGACCGGCTACCGGCTCTGCGCCTTCCTCGACGCCGATGAGCCGCTGGAGATCTTCCGCCGCCTGCTGGTCGGCTCGGAGGGCACGCTCGGCTTCGTCGCCGAGGCCGTCTTCGAGACCGTGCCGCTGCCGGCCCGCACGACCACTGCCTGGATCTACTTCCCCGGCGTCGACGCCGCGATCGCGCCGGTTCGCGAGCTGGTCGACAGCGGCGCCAGCGCGGTCGAGCTGATGGTGGCGCCGGCCCTGATCACGGCCGCCTGGAACATGGTCGGAGCGCCGCAGGAGTGGAAAGAGCTGCCGCCCGAGTCGGCGGTGCTGCTGGTCGAGTTCGGCGCGGCGACCGATGCCGAGCTGGACGCATACCTCGACAGGGCGGGCGAGATCCTCGCCGCCCACGAGACGATCCGGCCGGTCGCGTTCACCCGCGATGCGGAGGAGATCGAGCTTGCCTGGCGGGTGCGCGAGGGCCTGCACGGCCTGGTCGGGCGGCTGCGCCTGCCCGGCACGGCGCTGATCGTCGAGGACGTCTGCGTGCCGCCGGAGCGGATCGCCGAGGGCGCCCGCGATCTGCAGGCCCTGCTCGGCGAGCACGGCTTCCTGCCCGGCGTCGCCGGCCACGCCTCGGCGGGGAACCTGCACTTCATGCTGACGCCCGACTTCGGCAAGCAGGAGGACCTCGAGCGCTACGAGTCGTTCATGGCGAAGTTGGTCGAGCTGGTCGTCGGCAAGTACGACGGCTCGCTCAAGGCCGAGCACGGCACCGGGATCAACATGGCCCCCTACGTCGAGCGCGAGTGGGGTGAGAAGGCGACCGAGCTGATGTGGCGGGTGAAGAAGCTCGCCGACCCCGACGGCGTGCTCGCCCCAGGCGTCGTCCTCAACCGCGACCCCGACGTCCACCTGCGCAACCTCAAAACGATGCCGGAGGTGGAGGAGGAGTCGGCGAGCACCTGCGTCGAGTGCGGCTTCTGCGAGCCGGTCTGCCCCAGTCGCAACCTGACGACGACGCCGCGGCAGCGGATCGTCCTGCGCCGCGAGATCGCCCGCCAGCCCGAGGGCTCGCCGCTGCGTACCGCCCTGGAGGAGGAGTACGACTACGACGGCCTCCAGACCTGCGCGGCCGACGGCTCCTGCCGCCTCGCCTGCCCGCTCGGCATCGACACCGGCAAGCTGGTCAAGCAGCTGCGCGAGGAGGGGCACTCGCCGCGGGCCGAAGCGCTGGCCCTGCGCGGCGCGAAGCACTGGGCCGCCGTCGAACGCGCCTCGCGCGCCGCGCTGCGCGCCGGCGGCCCGCTGGCCCGCCGCAGCAAGCGCGGTGCCGGCCTGCCCGGGCCCGCGAGCCCACACCTCCCGCCCACGACCCGCCAGGGCGCAGCCGCCGTCTACCTCCCCAGCTGCACCAACCGCATCTTCAACTCTCCCGCCGAGCCACGCAGCCTCGCCGAGGCGATGGTCGGCGTCTCGGCGCGGGCGGGGCTTCCCGTCTGGATCCCGGAGGACGTGGCGGGGTCCTGCTGCGGGCTGCCCTGGGGCTCGAAAGGATTCGCGGCGGCGCAGCGCCACAAGGCAAACGAGATGGTCGCGCAGCTCTGGCGCTGGAGCGGGGAAGGCGAGCTATCGGTCGTGATCGACGCCGCCTCCTGCACCCACGCCATCGCCGAGCCCGGCGAGGGGGTGCTGAGCGAAGAGAACGCGGAGCGTCTCGCCAAGCTGGAGATCCTCGACTCGGTCGCCTGGGCGCACGATCGCCTGCTGCCGAACCTGGAGATCGTCGAGCGGATCGGCTCGGCCACCGTCCATCCGACCTGCGCCACCCGCGAGATGGGCCTCGCGCCGCGCCTGCGCGCGCTCGTCGGCGCGCTCGCCGAGGAGGTCTACGTCGCTCCCTCCTCGACCTGCTGCGGCTTCGCCGGGGACCGCGGCTTCAGTCACCCCGAGCTGACCGCCGCGGCGACCGCGCCCCAGGCCTCGGAGCTGGCCGGGCGCCGCTTCGACGCCCACCTCTCCAGCAACCGCACCTGCGAGATCGGGCTCACGCGCGCCACCGGCGAGCCCTACGAGTCCTTCGTCCTCCTGCTCGAGCGGCTGAGCCGCTGACGCGTATCCGACATCGACCACACCCCAGGGGGGTGAATGTCGGATACGTCGCTCAGTCGTCGGCCGCGGCGACCGCCGCGGCGCCCTGCTCGTCCGCCTCGGCCTCGATCTCACGGATCGTCGCAATCATGTTCGGGTCGCGATCGAAGCGCCGGTCGAGCAATGGGTTGAGGATGCCGCGCAGCGCCGAGGCGTAGCGCCACCACTTCGGCGCGAAGGTGCGCGGTGCGCGTTCTTCGATCCCGCGCACGAGCGCCGCCGCCGCTTCGTCGGGGGTGATCCGCTTCAGCAGCCAGGCCGGGACGTTCTCCTGCATGCGGCCGGCGTGCTTGCGCTCGAAGCTGTCCTGTACCAGGCGGGTGTCGACCCAGCCGTAGTAGACGACCCCGGCGCTGGCCCCCAGCGGCATCAGCTCCGCCCGCAGGCCGCGTCCCAGTGCCTCGACCCCCGCCTTGGCCACCGCGTACGGGCTGTTGAGCACGCCGTTGGCCCAGGAGTAGATCGAGCCGGTGACGACGACGTGCCCGCGGCGCTCGACGATCTGCGGCAGCGCCGCGCGCACGGTGCGCCAGACGCCGAGCATGTCGACCTCGAAGACGCGCTCCCACTCCTCGCCGGCGATGCCCCGCACGGTCGCCACCTCCGGCTGCGCCATGCCGGCGTTGGCGACGACGACGTCGAGCCCTCCGAAGCGCTCGACCGTCTCCGCCACCGCGGCCCGCATCGCGCCCTCGTCGGTGACGTCGGCGCCGATCCCGATGGCGCGCTCGCCGATCCGCTCGGCCGCCTCGCGAGCCTGCTCGGCGTCGAGGTCGACCACGGCGACAGAGGCGCCGCGCATCTGCATCTGGCGCGCCGCCTCGAAGCCGATGCCGCGGGCGGCGCCGGTCACCAGCGCCACCTTTCCGTTCAGGTCGAAAGCGGGGGGCATGAGGGCGCCAGGGTACTCACTCCTAGAATCCTCCGTCCATGGCGGGCTTCAATCCGGTCGACCCCAGGCAGTCCTTCCCCGAGCTCGAGGAGCGGGTGCTGTCGCGCTGGCGCGAGCGCGACGTCTTCGCCCGTTCGCTCGCCAACCGCGAGGGGGCGGAGGTATGGAGTTTCTACGAGGGCCCGCCGACGGCGAACGGCCGCCCCGGCTCCCACCACGTCCTCTCCCGCGTCTTCAAGGACGTCTACCCCCGCTACCGCACGATGCGCGGCTACCGGGTGCCGCGCAAGGCCGGCTGGGACTGCCACGGGCTGCCGGTCGAGCTGGAGGTGGAAAAGGAGCTCGGGATCGGCTCCAAGCAGGAGGTCGAGGAGTACGGGATCGACAAGTTCAACGCGCGCTGCCGCGCCTCGGTCTTCGAGTACGTCGAGGAGTGGAACCGGCTGACCGAGCGGATCGGCTTCTGGATCGACCTCGACGACCCCTACGTGACGCTCGAGGACGACTACATCGAGTCGGTCTGGTGGTCGCTGCGCAGGCTCTGGGACGACGAGCGGCTCTACGAGGGCCACAAGGTCGTCCCCTACTGCCCGCGCTGCGGCACCGCGCTCTCCTCGCACGAGGTTGCGCTCGGCTACCAGGACGTCGAGGACCCCTCCATATACATAAAGATCCCGCTCGCCTCCTCTGCGAGCGGGTCGATCCTGGAGTCGGGCGATCGCCTGCTCGTCTGGACCACCACGCCCTGGACCTTGCCCGGCAACGAGGCGGTCGCCGTCGCGCCTGGGGTGGGCTACGTCAGGGCCCGGGTCGGCGAGGAGGTGCTGATCCTGGCCGAGGCGCTGGTCGAGCGAGTCCTCGGCGAGGACGCTCAGATCCTCGGCCGCCTGAAGGGTTCCGACCTGATCGGGCGATCCTACGAGGGGCCGCTCTTCGACTTGAGCGACCGCGAGCCCGGCGCCTTCCCGGTGATCGGGGGCGACTTCGTCACGACCGAGGACGGCACCGGCCTCGTCCATATCGCCCCCGCCTTCGGCGAGGACGACTACGGCGTCGCCGCCGCCTTCGGCCTCTTCGACCCGACCGACCACGGCAGCCTCTACAACCCGGTCAAGCCCGACGGCCGCTTCGACGCGCGCGTGACGGGCTTCGCGGACGCGTTCGTCAAGGACCCCGAGGTCACCCGCGCCCTGATCGCCGACCTCGACGCCCGCGGCCTGCTCTTCCGCGAGCAGGTCTACGAGCACGCCTATCCGCACTGCTGGCGCTGCGGCACGGCGCTGCTCTACTACGCCAAGTCGAGCTGGTACGTCGCCACCTCGCAGGCGCGCGAGGAGCTGCTCGCCAACAACGAGGGAATCGGCTGGCACCCCGAGCACATCAAGCACGGCCGCTTCGGCAAATGGCTGGAGAACAACGTCGACTGGGCGCTCTCGCGCGACCGCTACTGGGGGACGCCGCTGCCGATCTGGGAATGCCGGGCAGAGGATTGCGACGGGCGCTTCTGCGCCGGCTCGGTGGCCGAGCTGCGCGAGCGCGCCAGGGGCGAGGTTCCCGACGACCTGCACCGCCCCTATATCGACGAGGTGACCGTCGATTGCGAGCGCTGCGGCGGCGAGATGCGGCGGGTCGAGTCGGTGATCGACACCTGGTACGACAGCGGCGCGATGCCGTTCGCCCAGTTCCACTACCCGTTCGAGAACGAGGAGCTGTTCGCCGAGCGCTTCCCCGCCGACTTCATCTGCGAGGCGATCGACCAGACGCGCGGCTGGTTCTACACCCTGCTCGCCGAGTCGACCTTGCTGTTCGACACCTCCAGCTACCGCAACTGCGTCTGCCTCGGCCTGATCCTCGACCCCGAGGGCCAGAAGATGTCGAAGAGCAAGGGCAACGTGGTCGAGCCATGGGACGTGATCTCGGCCCACGGCGCCGACGCGATGCGCTGGTACTACCTGACCGCGCAGCAGCCCTGGGCGGGCTATCGCTTCTCGGTCGACACGGTCGGCGAATCGGTGCGCCAGTTCCTGCTCACCCTCTGGAACACGTACTCGTTCTGGGTGCTCTACGCCAACGCGGAGGACCTGGGGCCCGGAGACTTCAGCCCCGACCGTGCGCCGTCGAGCTTTGCTCCGGATAGCGGTTCAAAGCTCTACGGCGGGTCGGACCTCGATCGCTGGGTGCTGTCGCGCCTGCAGTCGACGGTCGCCGCCGTCATCGCGCACATGGACGAGTTCGACTGCACGGCCGCCGGCCGCGAGATCGCCGCGTTCGTCGAGGAGCTCTCCAACTGGTACGTGCGGCTCTCGCGCCGCCGCTTCTGGGAGGGGGATCGGGCGGCCTTCGCCACCCTGCGCCATTGCCTGTTGGAGGTGGTCGCGCTGCTCGCCCCATTCACGCCGTTCCTCGCCGACGAGATCCACCTCAACCTTGCGGGAGGGGACGGCGAAGAGCTCGGCGAGCTTCCCGACTCCGTCCACCTGCGCGACTTCCCCCAGCCCGACGCGGCGCTTGCCGACCCGGAGCTGGAGGCGGCGATGGAGGCGGTGCGGCTCACGGTCGAGCTCGGCCGCGCCGCTCGCGCCCAGGCGAAGGCGAAGGTGCGCCAGCCGCTGCGCCGCGCCGTGATCGTCGCCAGCGAGGCCGAGCGCGCGGCGATCTCCGCCCGCGCCGACCTGGTCAAGGCAGAGCTCAACGTCAAGGAGCTCGATTTCGTCAGCGACGAGTCGGAGCTGGTCAGCTACGCGGTCAAGCCCAACTACCGCTCGCTCGGGCCGCGCTTCGGCAAGCGCATGCCCCAGGTGGCCGCCGCCGTCGAGGCGCTCGACCCGGTCCACGTCGCGGCTGTGATGGCCGAGGGCGGCCAGGTCGGGATCAACGTCGACGGCGACGAGCACGCCCTCGGCGCCGAGGAGCTCAGCCTCTCGCTGCAGCCGCTGGAGGGCTACGAGGTCGAGGCCGAGGCCGGCCATGCCGTCGCCCTGCAGCTCGAGCTCGACGACGAGCTGCGCCGCGAGGGCCTCGCCCGCGAGATCGTCCACGCCGTCCAGAACGCCCGCAAAGAGGCCGGCCTGGAGATCACCGACCGGATCCGGCTGGGACTGGGGGGCGACGACGAATTGCTCGCCGCCGCCCGCGCCCACGAGGACTACGTCAGCGGCGAGGTGCTCGCCACCACGCTCGCCTACGACGCCACCGACGGCGTCACCGCCACGCTCGACGGCCGCGACCTGCGCATCTCGATCGCGTTATAGAGCTCGTGCCCCGAGCGGATCGTCGATCTGGGAGCCTCGCAGCGGCCGCCGTCGCGATCCTTGCCCTGCTGTTCCTCGTCACGCCGCCGCCGGCCGCGGCTGCGGTGGGGGTGGGCGAGAGAAGCTCGGCCGTGCCCCAGCTGCTGCTCATCCACGGCGGTTCCTTCCTCTACGAAGACCCGACCTTCGAAGCGCTCACCAGCGCGACGGCGATTTCGGCGGGATTCGCCCCCCACTACCTTCGCTATCCCCTCGGCGACCTGCCCGCCGCCTTCCGGGCGGCGCGCGCCGAAGCGATCCGTCTGCGCGCCGCGTACGGCAGCGCCGTCTATGCCTACGGAACCTCGGCCGGGGGGACGCTGGCGGCGCTGCTCGCCGGGGATGGGCTGGTCTCTGCCGCGGTGGCGAAGGCGCCGCCCAGCGATCTGCTCGACTGGCGCTGGCCCCTGGGTGTCTACGGCCCCGACTACTACCGGCAGATCGGCCTCACCCCCGAAGCCAGGCGCCGGCTCTCGCCCCTGCGCCGTCCTGCCCGCCGGCCGTTGTTGCTGCTGCACGGTCGGCGCGACGGGGTCGTGCCCGTGGCGCAGAGCATCGCCTTCGCCGCCAAGTTCCGGCAGGTACATCTATGGGTAGTCGCAGGGGGACACCACACCGAGCGCGCCCGGCCGCAGTTGCTCGTGCGGGCATTCGAATGGCTGCGTCGCGCCGCCTCCACCGTAAGGTGAACGTATCCCCTATAAGCAAGATTCGACCAGAAACGGCTTTCGGCCGGACATCGAGGGCCTGCGGGCCGTCGCGATCGCCGGCGTCCTGCTCTGCCATGCGGGACTGCCCTTCCTAGCCGGAGGCTACGTCGGCGTCGACGTCTTCTTCGTCGTCTCCGGCTTCCTCATCACCCGTCTTCTGCTCGGCGAGCTCGACCGCACCGGCGGCATATCGCTGCGCCGTTTCTACGCCCGCAGGGCGAGGCGGCTGCTGCCGCTGGCGGCGGTCCTGCTCGCCGCCGTCGGCGTCCTCTCGCTCCTGCTTCTCTCTCCCGTGCGGGCGGTCGAAGTCTCCGGCGACATCATCAGCTCGGCGCTCTATACCGCCAACTGGCACTTCGCCTCCCAGTCGGTCGACTACTTCGCCCAGGACGTCGAACCGAGCCCGGTGCTGCACCTGTGGTCGCTGGCGATCGAGGAGCAGTTCTACCTCGTCTGGCCGACCCTGCTGCTGGCCGTCACCTGGCTCTGGCGTCGCCGCGGCGGCTCCGTCCGTCCGGCGATCTGGGTCACGCTGGCGGTCGTCCTGGTGGGATCGCTGGCGCTGGGGGTCCATCTCACCGACGAACAGCCCGCCTCGGCCTACTTCTCGACCTTCGGGCGAGCCTGGGAGCTCGCCCTGGGGGGAGTTTGTGCGCTGATCGGGGCGGTGCGGATCCCGCGCACGGCGGCGGCGGCGCTCGGCTGGGGCGGGCTCGGGGCGATCGTCTATGCCGCCCTGGCCTTCGACTCGAGCACTCCGTTTCCGGGCGTCGCGGCCCTGCTGCCGACCGTCGGGACCGCCGGCGTGATCCTCGCCGGCTCCTCGATTCACGCCCGTCCGAAGGGCGCCCCGGCCTGGCTGCTCTCGTTGCCGCCGGTCCGCTACGTCGGCCGGATCTCCTACTCCTGGTACCTCTGGCACTGGCCGGCGCTGATCTTCGCCGCCGTCATCTGGGGGCCGCTCTCCGCCGCCGCGGGCATCGCGGTCGTCGTCGCCTCCTGGATCCCGACCGCCGCGACCCACCGCTGGATCGAGGATCCGATCCGCCTCTCCAAGGTGCTCGCGCTGCGGCCGAATCGCGCCCTCGCCATCGGCCTCGGCTGCATGGCGATCGGCGCCTCCGCGGGCGTCCTGCTCACCGACCTGCAGCCGACCCTGCGTACGGCGCCGCTCGCCGACGTAAAGGGGGCCGCCGCGCTGCAGGAGCAGCCCTACCCTCAGCAGCGGGCCGCCGCCGTACGGCCGAGCCCCCTGCGGGCACAGGCCGATCGCTCCCGCATGTACTACGAAGGCTGCATGGTCGGGATCGACGGCACCAACTCGAACCGTTGCCTCTACGGCGATCCCCACGGCAGGCGCACGCTGATCCTCTTCGGCGACTCCCACGCGTTGCAGTACTCACCCGCGCTCGAAGCGTTGGCCGAAAAGCACGACTGGCGCCTGATCGTCCTGACCAAGGCCGAATGCACCCCGGCCGAAGTGCGGATCCGCAGCATGATCGCCGAGCGCGAGTACTCGCAATGCGACGCTTGGCGGGAAAAGGAGCTGCGGCGGATCGAAATGGGCGCCGGGTCCACCGTCGTGGTGATCAGCGGCGACACGGTCTATACCCCCTACGGCAGCCACGGGGAAGAACTCAGCGGCTCCGCCGCCGCCGCGGCGATGGAAGCGGGTTACGTCGCCACCCTGCGGCGGATCCACAGGGCCGGCCTGCGAACGGCCGTGATCAAGGACCCCCCGGTTTCAACCAGCGACGTCCCCAGCTGCGTCTCCGAAAAGCTCCAGCACCTCGCGTCCTGCGCCTTCCGCCGCGTTCCCGACAGGGACACGGAATTCGACGCCCGCGCCGCCAAGGTGGCGCCCGGCGCCCATCTGATCAACGTCACCGCTGAGATCTGCCCGCGGAACCTCTGCCGCGCGGTGATCGGCAACGCCCTCGTCTACCGCGACAAAAGCCATCTCACCGCGACCTTCGCGCGCACCCTCGCCCCGAGCATCGAACAGGGCCTGAAGAAGGCCGGCCTGGTCGGACCGGCGTAGCTCGCCCGCTTACTCCTCGGCCTCGCCGATGATGAAGTCCGCCTTCGAGGAGTCGGAGAACTTCACCCAGCAGTGCTCGGGGGCGGCGCCGGCCACCTCGACCAGCGCCGCTTCGATCCGCCTGGCGATCTCGGCCTTCTGCTCGTCGCTGCGTCCCTCGAACCAGTGGATCTGGACGAACGGCATCGCCGCGCCCTCGGCCCTCTAGGCCAGGGCCGGCTCGAGCTCGGCCTCGAGGCGGCGCTTCGGCATCGCCCCGACGACTTTCTTCGCGATCGCCCCGTCCTTGAAGAGGAGCATGGTCGGGATCGAGAGGACTTCGTACTGGGCGGCCGTCTGCTGGTTCTCGTCCACGTTGAGGCTGACGATCTTCAGGTCCTCGCGCTCGGCGTCGATTTCCTCGAGCACCGGGTGGACGACCCGGCAGGGACCGCACCAGGGGGCCCAGAAGTCGACGAGCACGGGGCCATCGGCCTCGAGGACGTCGGCTTTGAAGTTGCCGTCGGTCACGTCGGTGAGCTTGCCGGTCACTGTTATCGGTCTCCCAAAGGTCGAGGTTCTGCGCTCAATACTTCAGAAAGTATAGCGAGGGTCGCAACCCCTTATGTTGCCGAGTATGACGAACGCCGAGATCGCCGCAGCGCTGGAGGAACTGGGGGTACTGTACGAGCTGGACGGGGCGGTCAAATACCGCGTGCTGGCCTACTCGAGCGCCGCCAAGGCGATCCGCGAAAGCCCTGTCTCGGTCGCCGAGCTGTCCGCTGCGGGCCGCGCGACCGAGGTTCCCGGTGTCGGCAAGACGCTGGCCGAAAAGATCGCTGCCCTGCTGGAGAGCGGCGAGATCCCTGCTGCGGTGAAGCTGAGGGCGAAGTTCCCGCCGACGCTGATCGCGGTGACGCGGGTGCCGGGAGTCGGGCCGAAAACGGCCCGCCTGCTCTTCGAGGAATTGGGGGTCGCCTCGCTGGAGGACCTGAAGGCGGCGGCGGAGGCGGAAAAGGTCCGCGAGGTGAAGGGGCTCGGGCCGAAGGCCGAGGAGAACGTGCTGGCCTCCCTGGAGCGGCTCGGCGAGCCGGGCGAGGGGCCGGGACGGGTGCTGCTCTCGGCGGTGCGGCCGATCGCCGAGCAGCTGGCGGCGGCGCTGCGCGAGCATCCGGCGGCGAAGCGGGTGGAGGTGGCGGGCTCGGCGCGACGCTGGGCCGAGACCTGTAAGGACATCGACCTGATCGCAACCGCCGAGGAGCCGGCCGCGCTCGCAGAGCACCTGGCGGGCCACGAGCTGATCGCCGCCGCGGGCAACCCGGGCCCGAACGGAGTGCGCGCCCAGACCCACAACGGGATCTCGATCGACCTGCGGATCGTCTCGCCGCAGGCGTTCGGCAACCTGCTGCAGCACTTCACCGGCTCCCAGGCCCACAACGTGCAGCTGCGCGAAGAGGCGGTGGGCCGCGGGCTCTCGGTCTCCGAGCACGGGATCACGGAGGCCGAGAGCGGCGAGACGATGCTCTGCGAGAGCGAGGCCGCGGTCTACGAGCGGCTCGGCTACGCCTATATCGAGCCGGAGCTGCGCGAGGGTCGCGGCGAGTTGAAGGCGGCGCGCGAGGGCAAGCTGCCGAACCTCGTCTCGCTCGCTGACATACGCGGCGACCTGCACGCGCACACCACCCTCTCCGACGGCCGCAACACGCTCGAGGAGATGGCGGAGGCCGGCCGCGCGCGTGGGTATGCCTACATGGCGATCACCGACCACTCGGCCAGCCACGGCTTCGGCGACCACGTCACCGCCGAGCGCCTCTGGCAGCGGATCGAGGAGGTGCGCGATTGGAACCGGGGCAAGCGCGGCTTCCGCCTGCTCGCCGGCTCGGAGGTCAACATCGGCCTCGACGGCGGGCTCGACTACCCCGACGACCTGGTCGAGGCTTTGGACTGGGTCGTGGCCAGCGTCCATACCTCGTTCTCGATCTCCCCGGCGGCGATGACCGAGCGCGTCCTCGCTGCGATCGAGAACCCGGGCGTCGATTGCATCGGCCACCTCACCGGCCGGCTGATCGGGCGCCGCGAGCCCTACGGGATCGACGTCGAGGCCGTGGCCGAGGCGGCCGCCCGCACCGGCACGATGCTGGAGATCAACGGCAACCCCAATCGCCGCGACCTCTCCGAGCACCACGCCCGCCTCGCCAGGGAAGCCAGCGTGACGATCGTCCTCAACACCGACGCCCACGGCGTCGACACCCTCGACAACATGGCCTACGCCGTGGCCACGGCGCGGCGGGCATGGCTGGCTGCGGAGGACGTCGCCAACACGCGCGGCTGGCCGGAGTTCAAGAAGCTGATTGCCTAATTTTTTCGTCTGTTAGACAGAACACATCGAAGACGATAAGATGCAGGTGCCGCGTGAGCGGCGACGCCCCCGCCGGTGGAGGCCGGCTCCCAATCTCGCAATTGGGGAAGAGAGGGTTCGATTCCCTCCGGGGGCGTCATCCTGTCTGCATTGCGATATCGGAGACGCTATGATTGTTGGCGCGAGATTGGGAGCACGGCACTCGCCGGACTTCCCCAGATTTGACGAACGGCCCGCTTTGGCGGGCCGTTCGCTTTATTCACCCGCCGTCAATGTTCGTGCAGCCGATCGCTGCGCAGCCCCGGCGCGCGCACCAGTTCGATCGGCCGTAGCGCGGAAGTGGGAACGACGTAGAACCTGACGCCGTCGCGGTGCTCGATTCCGAGCACCGCCGCCTCTCGGGTGCGCATCGCGAGCGCGACGAGCAGCGCGTAGCCGGCCCCGACCGCGGCCACGCCGGGGAAGATCGCCCCGAGGATTCCCGCCGCGAGTGCGGTGAGGCCGATCGGCCAGAGGCGGATCGCGGCGATCCGGGCCGGCGACTCTTGCGGCAGCGAGGTCGCGGTGCGGGCGCGGGCGAGGACGTCGTGGACCCCGTCGGCGGCGCGTGTCGGCCGGCCGAGGTATATGCCGAGGATGAACGCGATCGACCACCACGCGGCGGCGACTACGGCCGTGGTCGTGTCGGTTTCGCGACCGGCGGCGATCGCCGTGATCGCCCCCAGCGCGGTCGCCTCGCCGGCGGTGAGGAAGACGGTGGTGCGCAGCAGGTCGGTGTAGGGCATGCCGCGTGTTCTACCTCGCCAGCGCCTCCAGCAGCGCCAGCCAGCCCGCTGGGCCGTCGGCCGTCACGTCCGCCTCCGCGGCGATCTCCGACGGGCCCTCGTCGGAGAGGACGCCGACGCAGACCGCGGCCTCCAGCTCCCCCTCCCGCTCGAGCTGGCGCAGGCGGCGGAAGGCGTCGAGGTCGGTGCGGTCATCCCCCGCGTACACGGCGCGGTCGACTTTTCGCTCGCTATCCGGTTGAAATGACGACCGCCCGCTCGAGGGCCTCGCCAGCAGCGCCGCGACGGCGGCGTCCTTGCCGCCGCCACCGGCCGGGCGCAGCTCGAGCACCTTTCGCCCCCAGCGCAGCTCCAGCCCCGCCTTGCCCGCGGCGACGCCGATCTCGTGTGCGTGTGCCTCCGCGGCCCGGTCATCGTCGGCCCCGCGCCAGTGCAGGGCCTGGATCGGCCCCTTGTCCTCCAGGCGCAGTCCGGCTCCGGGAAGCGAGGTCTGGCCCAGCTCCGCGACGAACGCCGCCGCTTCGCCCTCGCGTCCCTCCAGCGAGGGGTCGAGGCGCGGCTCCTCCTCGCCCGGCAGCAGCAGCTCGAGGCCGTGGTTGCCGGCATAGGCGATGCTCTCCACACCCACCAGCCTTCGCGCCTCCGCCGCCTGCCGGCCGGACACGCAGCCGACCAGGCCGTAGCGTTCGCTCAGCCGGCCGAGCAGCTCGGTCGCCCGCGCCGGCACCGTCGCTTCCTCGGGCCGCGGCACGATCGGCGCCAGCGTGCCGTCGACGTCGGTGAGGATCGCCGCTCGGGCGGGCTCCTCCCGCACGCGGGACAGCGGCCCGAGCTCCGCTCCGCTCCCGCCTCTGCCGAATTCGGGAGACACGGCACTAGTATCGCGCGATGTCCCCGGGGCTCCGCGATCACACCCTGAAACTCGCCGCGGTCGGCACGGTGGCGGGAGCCTTCAGCGGGATATTCGGAGTCGGCGGGGGTACGGTGATCGTGCCGCTGCTGATCTTCTGGTTCGGCTACGGCGAGCGCCTCGCGACCGGCACCAGCCTGGGAGCGATCGTCCTCGTCGGCCTGATCGGCGCCCTCGCCCAGGGCGGCATCTACGGCAACGTGCACCTGGGCACCGGCCTGCTGCTCTCGATCCCCGCGGTCCTCGGCGTCCTCGCCGGCACGGCGATCCAACAGCGGATCCCGCAGCGCGCCGTCTCGCTCATCTTCGCCGCCCTGCTCTTCGCCGTCGCCGTCGAGCTGATCGTCAAGTGAGGAGCGCAACGACATATGAATGAGCTGCTCGCGGCGCTGTTAGCGGTTGCCGGTGGGCTCGCGGGCGGGCTGGTCGGCGTCGGCGGCGGTGTCCTCTTCGTCCCCGCCCTGACTCTCTTCCTCGGCCTCTCCCAGGTCGAGGGCGAGTCGACGTCGCTGCTGATGATCGTCGTCGTCGCCCTGGTCGGCGCCTACCGCCAGCACGGCTACGGCAACCTCAACCTGCGCGACGCGCTGATCGTCGGCGTGCTCTCGCCGCTCGGCGTCCTGATCGGCGTCGTCGTCTCCAACGAGGTCCCGCAGCGGGCGCTCGAACTCTCCTTCGCCGCGCTGGTCCTCTTCGTCGCCTGCGGATTGGTCCGCAGGGCCCTCTCGCCGCAGGCCTAGACCGTCCAGACGGGGGGCCTGCATCGTCTACGCTCAATGGGTGGATTCTTCGCTCACCTGGCACGCCGAGGTGCCACAGCTGCGCTCGCCCGTCCTCGTCTGTGCTTTCCGCGGCTGGAACGACGCCGCGAATGCCGCCTCGGCTGCGATCGGCGCGGTCGCCGACGCCTTCGACGCCCAGACGGTCGCCGAGATCGATCCCGAGGACTACTTCGACTTTCAGGCGACGCGGCCGACGATCGTCCTCTCGGAGGGACAGGCGCGCAGCATCGAGTGGCCCCAGAACGACCTGATCGCGATCCGCATCCCGGGCGCCGAGCGCGATCTGGTCCTCTTCGACGGCACCGAGCCCAACCTGCGTTGGCGCACCTTCTCGGAGACCGTGGCAACCGCCGCAGACGCTCTCGGCGTGGAGATGGTGATTACGCTCGGCGCGCTGGTCGCCGAGGTGTCCCACACCCTGCCGGTGCCGATCACCGGCCTCGCCTCCGACGAGGACCTGATCGAGGAGCTCGATCTGCAGCGCTCCAGCTACGAGGGCCCGACCGGAATCGTCGGCGTGGTCCACGACTGCTGCCGTCAGATCGGCATGACCTCCGCATCGCTGTGGGCGGCGGTGCCCCATTACGTCGCCGCCGTCCCCAACCCGAAGGCGGCGCTGGCGCTGCTGCGACGCCTGGAGGGGCTGACCGGAATCGCCGTCGACGCCACCGAGCTGGAGGAGGAAACGGCCAGCTACGAGGAGCAGATCGGCCGCGCCGTCGCTGCGAATCCGGAAATCGCCGAGCTGGTCGAGCGGATCGAGGCCGAGCAGGTGGAGCAGTTCGACGAGGGCGACGACGAGCTGCCCAATGCCGACACGATCGCGCGCGAGTTCCAGCAGTTCCTGCAGCAGCGCCGCGGCGAGTCGAACTGACACGTGTGATCGGTTCGTGCAGAGAGACCACGACCCACTCCCGCGGGAATTTAGGTCGCACGCGCTTCGCGCTTAGCGACGATGTTGGAGCGCGGCTTGCGCCGCGCATTCATCGGATTGCATTTCGCCGCTCTGCGACATTCCCGCGGGAGTGGGTCGTGGCCTCTCTGTCTCAGCCAGAGCCGTGGCAGCTCAACTGGCCTTGCAAGCTCAAGAGGAGTCCAGCTCGGCTTCCTTGCCCCTCCTCAGCTCTCAGCCGCAGGGCAGATCAGGCGGTAGTCGCACCAGCTGCAGACGGTCGGCGAGGGGCGCGGCTCGAAGTCCTGGCCGAGCACGCCCTCGCCCACCTGGAAGACGGTCCGCTCGACCCGGTCTGCGTCGTCGGGCTGGACCGGCGCGGCGACCTTCTCGGCGTCGAGCACGTAGTAGTAACTGCCGGTATTGGCCTCCAGCTCCCAGGCCTCGCGCGCGGCGAGCCGGTAGAGGGAGAGCTGCAGGTCGCTCTCCAGGGCGGCCGCGCTCTTGCGCTCGCCGGTCTTGTAGTCGATCAGCTCGTGGTCGCCGCCGGGAAGGCGGTCGACCCGATCGACCCGGCCGCGCACGTGGTGCTCGCCGATGCGGATGTCGAACTTGCGCTCCAGCCAGACCGGCTCGCCCTCGGACTCGCTCTCCCGCTCCCAGTAGAGCCGCATCGCCTCGCGTGCGCGGTCGCGGAACTGCAGCTCGTCGTCGCTGCTGCCGAAGCCGGTGCGCCGCCAGCCGGTCTCGAACAGGCCCATCAGCCGTTGCAGCCCCTCCTCGCCTTCGGTCTCGCCCTCCTTGTGGAAGCGTTCGAGGACGTTGTGGATGAGGATGCCGAAGCGCTGGTTGATCGTCGGCTCCTGAGGGATGCCGAAGACGCGCGCGAACTTGTACTTGAGCGGGCAGGTCAGGTAGAGGTCGAGGTCGGAGGCCGAGAGGCTGAGCGCTCCGTCGCCGCGTCGCGGCAGGAACTCCTCCAGCGAGGGCTCGTGGCGAGCGCCGATCAACCTGCGGCGGCCTTCGCGCTCGCTCTCGGAACCGAGTAGGTAGGAGTCGAGCGAGGAAGCGTCGAGCTCGGCCTGTTGCTCGGGCGTGGCGACCTGGCGCAGCAGGCCGTTGACCGCCTCGATCGCCTCGGCGGTCGGCTCGTCGCCGGGGCGCTGGGCCAGCGCCGCGAGCTTGAGCAGCTCGAGGTAGCGGGCGATCGCCCGGTTGACGTCGATCGCGGTGTCGAGGCGCGGCTCGGAGAGGTCGCGGCCCGCTTTCCAGGACGCCTCGAGCATCTCCTCGCGCAGCAGTCGGTAGGTCGCGTGCAGGCCCTCAGCCGGTCCGAAGAGCTCCTCCTCGTGGGCCTCCTCTTCGACCCCGCTCGCCTCGAGCGCGGTCGCGTAGAGCTCCGAGGGCCGCGTCTCGCCGCCCTCGCCGCGTTCGACCCGGGAGAGGTAGACCCCCGATCGCGCCGGCCGACCGATCCGTTCGGCGCCCCGATCGCTCTCCAGCCCGAGGACGAAGACGTGCTCGAACTCCATGCCCTTGACCGCCTCGCGGGTGTGGGCCTGCACGGCGCCCCGGGCGGGCGGCTCGACGACTGCGGGCTCCACCCGGGCGTCAGCGACGGCGCTGAGATGGCGGACGAAGTCGCGGGTTGAGCCGTTGGGATTTTGCTGCGCCCAGGTGGCCGCGAGCTCGGCGAGGCGCGAGAGGCCGAGCAGCCGCTCGGCCACCTCGGGCTGGGCGGCGAAGAGGCGCTGGCGGCGCAGCCCGACCGCCTCGATCAGGCGCCGCACGAAGACGTCGGCGCGGCGTTCCTCCAATACCGCCGAGGCGGTGGCGTAGAGCTTGAGGAACGACTGGATCCGCTCTCGCGCCTCGGGCGGGATCTGCGGGCTCTCCAGCGCCGCCTCGCAAGCGGAGACCATGTCCAGCTTGCGGCGGCGGGCGATCGTCGTCAGCCGCGCGAGGTCGGCCGAGCGCAGCTCGAT
Organism: Solirubrobacterales bacterium; assembly: GCA_035693025.1. GTDB lineage: Bacteria > Actinomycetota > Thermoleophilia > Solirubrobacterales > 70-9 > VRUE01. The sequence goes on along the minus strand of DASSHI010000023.1, from coordinate 12,225 downwards.
CGGGGGGCGCGTCAGGGCCCGCGCGGCGGCTGCCGAGTCGCCGGGCTCGGCCAGGACTCGCAGCCAGGCGATCGCGTCGCGGACCTCGGGCCGCTGGAACAGCGCCGCCGGGCCGGAGAGATGGAAGGGGATGCCCCGCTCCTCCATCGCGGCGGCAACCGGCCCGCCGCGCTCCTCGCTCTCGACCAGGACGCAGATCTCTTCCGGCGCGGTTCCGGCGGCGATCAGGTGCTCGGCCTCCCGCGCCACGGCCTGCGCCTGCGCCCGCTCGTTCGTGCAGCGCCACAGGCGCAGCGGAGGATCGCGGAACTGCAAGTCGAGCTCGATCCTCGTGCCGGGCCCCCACTCGCCGCCGGGCTCGGTGGCGTACAGATGGTTGGCGTTGTCCTGCGCCAGCGAGGCGAGGATCGCCCGCTGGGCCGGGGTGGTGTCCTCGAGCTCGTCGACCATCAGGTATTCGAAGCGGTGGGCGATCTGGGCGCGTACCTCGGGGCGCTCGTCGAGCAGCCTGCTGAGGGTCAGGTAGACGTCGCCCCGGTCGAGGCTGCAGGCGCCGGCGAGGACGCGGTCGTGGGAGGCGATCAACTCGGCGAGCTCGGGGTCCGGCGGCTCGGAGCCGGCCTTGACCTCGTCGACCTGCTCGAGCAGCCGTGCCAGAAGACCGGCCGGGTTGCCGCGGATCTGCTGGTGGCGGAGGGGCAGCTGGTCGAGGCGGTCGAGCAGGAGCGCGAGCCGCTCCGCCCGCCCGAGTACGCCGAAGAACGGGTCGAGCCCGGCGGCCGTCGCGTACTCGCGCAGCAGGCGCTCCCCCGACTCCTCCCAGGTGCCGATCCAGAGCTCTTCCAGCGGGCGGTCGAGGAGCCGGTCGACCCCCTCGCGCAGGCGCTGTGCGGTGGCACGGGTCGAGGTCAGGACCAGAACGCGCTCCGGCCGGGTGCCCTCGGCGACGAGGCGCTCGAAGCGTCGCGCGAGAACCTCGCTCTTGCCGGTGCCGGCGTCGCCGACGATCAGCAGCGGGCCGGAGCGATGGCGGATCGCGCGCTCCTGGGGCTCGGCGAGGGCCAGTGTCGTGTCAGGCAACGTTCACCTCGCTCTGGCGGCTGCAAACCGTCGCTGGCCTTTGTCCTCGGTCAACCGAATGCAACCAGCATTCGGTCTCCCTGCGTCCGCGGCCAGCTCGGTTTTCGCTCGCCAGAAGCGAGCCAACGTTGACTGACACGACACGCATGGCCCAACGCTACCTGGCCCGGCAAGGCGGCCTCCATAGGATGCGCCAGGGATGGACGTGCTCTCCGCAGACTGGCTGGGAATCTGCCGCCGCATCGTCGACGCGCAACGCAGGCTCTTCGCGCAGACGCCGGGGATCGAGGCGCGCACCGAGTACGAAGGGGTGGGCGAGGGCGGCGATCGCAGCCTTGTGATCGACCGCCGCTGCGAGGACGCCGTCTTCGCCGAGCTCGAGGCGCTGGCTGCCGCCGGTGCGAGCTTCACCGCGATCTCCGAGGAGCGGGGAGAGGTCGCCTTCGGCGGCGGTGGGACCGTGCGGGTCGTGATCGACCCGATCGACGGCTCGCTCAACGCCCGCCGCACCATGCCGTCGCACAGCCTCAGCATCGCCGTGGCATCGAGCGACTCGATGGCCGGCGTCGAGTTCGGCTACGTGTACGACTTCGGCGCCGGCGAGGAGTTTGCGGCGCGCCGGGGCCAGGGGGCGAGGCTGGACGACCGGCCGGCCGAGGTCGGCGGCGACCGGGAGAAGCTCGAGCTGCTCGGCGTCGAGTCGGCTGCCCCGGGCCTGATGCGACCGCTGGACGAGGCGCTCGACGGCGACGTCTTCCGCTTGCGGGTGATCGGCTCGATCGCGATCACGGCCTCCTACGTCGCGGCGGGCCGGCTCGACGGGATGCTCAGCCTGCGACCCTGCCGCTCCGTCGACATCGCCGCCGCCCAGCTGATCGTGCGCGAGGCGGGAGGGGCACTGGCCTTCGGCGAGCTCGAGCCGGAGGAGGCGGGCTTGGATCTCGACGCGCGCTTTCCGATTGCCGCCGCGGCCGGAGAGCGAAGCCTGGGCACGATTCGTAACGCCCTGGAGGAAGCGGTTTAGAACAGGTGTTCGGAGGAACGTATGTTCGCTACACTCGCGAACTCCCCCGACCCGCAAAAACCACTCCCGAAGGGAATTGACTTCGTGGCAACGAAATCCAGCACCAGCAAAGCAAGCAGCAGCTCCACGGCGAAATCGAAGGCGAAATCGCAGGCAAAAAGCACGCCCGCGCCGACCCTGACCCGCGCCGAGCAGGCCCGTGCGGCCGCCGAAAGCGCCGTCGACGTCCCGGTTGGGGCCGTGCTCGAGGTGAGCGATCGCGTCGCCGATCTGGTCGAGCCCTTCTCCGGCCGCAACGCCGCGCAGAAGCAGCTCAAGTCCTACGGCACGCAGCTTCGCCGCACGGTCAAGCGCAGCGAGCGGCGCGGCGCCAGCGCCCGTCGCAAGGCGGCGACGGAAGCCCGCAAGACCCGCAACCGGGTCGAGCGCGAGGCGCGCAAGCGCCGGCAGCGCGTGCGCAAGACGATTGACGAGCAGACGTCTCGCGCTCAGGGTCTCGTCGGCCAGGTCAGCGAACAGCTCGCCGCCCTGCGATAGACGCCGCCCTCCCAGAGCCCACCGGCTTCAGCGCCCGCGCACCAGCACGGGGCGCGAGCCGGCGGGCTCGTACGGCCAGTTTTCCTGATCCGGCACATAGGCGCGGAATTGGAAGCGGGCGCCGCGGCTGTCGTCGTCGGTGAAGCGATAGGCGTAGTGGAAGTGGCCGCCGCGGTCCGTTTGCACGGTGCGGAACGCGCTCCAGGGCAGATGGCCCAGGCGGAATTGAAGCTGCACGGGTATGCCCTCTGAGGGGATCGTTCCCGGCGCGGCGCCGACCCGGCCGCGGAAGACCAGCGGCCGGCCGCCCACGCGAGCGGAGCCGGCGGAGGCGCGGAGGCGGACGCGGCTGCGCACGTCCAGGCGCAGCCCCGGCCCGGCAGAGCGTGCCAGTGTCGGAGTCCCGGCGAAGTAGAGCTCGATCGTTCGGCTCGGCCCGCTCGCAGTGCGGATCGAGAAGCTCCCTCCCGGTCCGGTCTCGAGGCTGGACACGCGGATCGCCGGGCGCGCGGCGGCCGCGAAACGTTCGACGATCCGCAGGGAACGGCCCTCGAGGCCCGAGCCTAGGCCGGTGATGAGGTGGCCGCGGAGAAGGACGCGGCGGCCGTACGGAACGGTGCGGCTGAGGCCGCGGGGGAGGAAGGCGGCGTGCAGGGTCGTGGTTGCCTTCAAGGGGTTGGACAGCACCATCGGCGTGCCGTTGGCGCGCAGGGTGGTGGTCGTGAGGTTGCCTGCCTCGTCATAACCACGCGCCTCGAATTCGTATTCGCCGGGAGGGTGGCGGTCGGAGTCCCAGCGCGCTCGCAGCTCGCCGTCGCCCGGGGGTGCCTGCGGCAGCAACTCGAAGGGGTCGCCGCTGCGAGCCGGGCGGACGCCGATCCGTCCCTGACCCAGGTCCGGCCCGGAGAGCGGATCGGCGATGCGCGCCCGGATCAGGTCGGGATCGTGTGGATCCTGCGAATTGAGGAAGGCGACCTGTGGAGCCGTGCGGTCGATTCGCACCCAGGTCGTCCGGGAAGGCCGGTTGGGGAGGCCGTTGCCGGCAGCGCCGTCGTCGACGTTCCCCGCCGCGTCGCGGGCGTAGTAGGAGATCCGGTGCGCCCCCTCGGCGATGACGCTCGCCGTCACTCGACCGCCCAAAGCGACCGATGGGGCAGCGGCGTCCACCTGGATCGCCGTGAACGGCGGCAGGCCGCCGCCACTCGGCGCCATGCCCGAGCCGGCGTCGTCGGCGCTTGCGCTGAGCTGCGCCGTCTTGTCGGTCCAGCCCAGGGGTGCGCCTTCGAGGCGGGTCACAGGGTCGGTTTTGTCGACGTGCAGGATCGTCTGGCCGCTCGCCGCCGACTTCATTCCCGCGCCGGAGACGGCGACGACATGGAGGTAGCTGAGCCCCTCGGGAAGGTCGGCGATCGTCAGCTCGTCGTTGTCGATCCCGCCGCGCAGGGTCGTCTCCGCCTCGCTGCAGCGGTCGGCTGTCGAGCACGGCGAGCCCTCCGGACGCTGGTCGACCGCCGCCGCATAGCCGCGGATGCCTGAGAGCGGTTGTGGGCCGCTCGGGTGGTCGAGGCGGATGTGCAGTGGCAGCGCCGTGCGGCCTATCCATTGCGGAACCGCGCCGGGAGCGATCGCGCCAGGCCGGGTGTCGTCGAAGCGAAGCTCCGTGCTCGCGGCTGGGCCCTGCCCGCCGGTGGCGTCTTCGAACCACACTTCGGCGCCATAGGCGCCCGGGATCTTCGGCACGAGCAGCGGCCCGAGCCCGTCGCCCGTCCAGCCGAGGCGACCCTCGCGAAGCACTGCGCCCAGCGGGTCGCGGACGCGATAGCGGGTGGCGACGAGCGGCGGGTCCTCTGGCGGCGGCTCGGTCCAGCTGAGCGAGAAGGCGTTGTCGGCATGCCAGGGGGCGTCGCCGACGACGCGCAGGTCCAGCGGACGCGGCGGTATCGCCTCCGCCGGGGCGGTGGCGATCGACGCGAGCGCGAGCGCGACGAGGGCAAGCGCCAAGGCCGTCTTCAAGGGCCGAACTCCCCAGCGGCGCTGCCGGTGGAAGCGCCGGATGGTTCTTCGGCCGGCGGTGGCGCGACCGGTTCGGGCGGCACGTATTCGACGGCTCCCGCTTCGACCGATTCGGTCACCTGCTGCGCTGCGGGCTCCGATTCCGGTTCCGGCTGGGGTTCCGGCTCCGGCTCCGGTTCGGGCTGGGGAGGCGGAGCCGGTTCGTACTCGGCCCCGGCCGGTTCGATTTCGCGGATGGCCTGTGTCGAGATCCTCTCGACCTTGGCCCCGGCGCTGCGATCTGCGTGGATGTCGAGCGGCGCCGGTGCGACGCCGGTCGCGACGCAGGCGGCGGCTCCGCCGACCGTCCCGGCGCAGATCGCCAGCGCCTTTGCGAGCGCGGCCATGCCGGCGCCTCGCGACCCGCCCGCAGCCGCGACCTGGACGAGGCCGCCTCCGTCCCCGGCGGCTTCGGCGCCGAAGAGGCGCGAGTGCAGGCCGAGGGCGAGCTCCTGCGCCCTTTCGAACAGCGAGCGCGAGGCCGGCAGCGCCGGGGCGAGGCCGGCGACCGTCGCCGGCGTTGCGCGGTAGGAGCGCAGCGCGGCGCGGCAGGCGGCGCAGGCCCGCAGGTGCTCGCGCACGGCTGCTTCGTCCTCGGGGCTCGCTTCTCCGTCGCAGAAGGGAGATAGCAGCGGCAAGAGCTCCTCGCAGCGGCTGCCGTCCTCGTTGCGGCGCAGGAAGCGGCGGAAGCGCTCGCGTCCCTCGGCGAGCGAGCGATTCACCTTGGTGTGGCTGAAACCTGTGATCGCGCCGATCTCGGCATAGGAGTAGCCGGCGGCGAGCAGGGTCAGCGCGCGCAGCTCGGCCGGTTTCAGCGCTTGCAGGGCCTCGCGGCTGCGGGCGATCTGCTCGCGCCGCTCGGTGCGCTCGTCGGGGCCGGCGCCGCTCGAAGCCAGTCGCTCGACCGGGTGCTCGCCGTCATGTTCGGCCCCGGGCCCGAGCATGCGCTCGCGGTTGCGGCGAATCGCCAGCGCCTCGTGCTTGACCACCGTCTTCATCCAGGGGACCAGCTCGCGCGGCCTGTCGCTGGGCGCTTTCACGAGGAGGATCTCGAGCGCTCGCTGGTAGGCGTCTTCCGCGTCGTCCTCGCAGAGCGAGAAGCGCCGCGCGACGCGGCGCAGCTCGGCGTCCTCGCGAGCGACGAGTTCCACGGCGGCGCGCTTGCGCCCGGCTGTCACGACACCTCCCTGCACCGGTTCAGCTCCGTAGTCCAAACATGCCACCCAGAGACCGCTACGGGATCGGGTTCTCCCCCCTTTTGGACGAGTGGTCAGGTCAGATCGCCGCTATTTGCGAACTCCACCGTTTATCCCAGCCCCCTGTAGCATCCGCCGCGCGATGAGCACCTGCGTGATCACCGGCGGCGCCGGCTTCCTCGGCTCGCATCTATGCGAGCACCTGCTCGGCAAGGGCCACAGGGTGATCTGCGTCGACAACCTCGAGACCGGCTCGCTGCAGAACATCGAGCACATCCGCGACGACGCCTTCGAGTTCCGCAACATCGACATCACCGAGCGGGTCGACATCCCCGAGGCGGTCGATTTCGTCTACCACCTCGCCTCGCCGGCCAGCCCGATCGACTACCTGCGGCTGCCCCTGCACACGCTCAAGGTCGGCTCGCACGGCACCCATCACATGCTCGGCCTGGCCAAGTTCAAGCGCGCCCGCTTCCTGATCGCCTCGACCAGCGAGGTCTACGGCGACCCACAGGTCCACCCGCAGACCGAGGACTACTGGGGCCACGTCAACCCGATCGGCCCGCGCGGCGTCTACGACGAGGCGAAGCGCTACGCCGAGGCGCTGACCATGGCCTACCGCCGCCAGCAGGGCCTCGACACCTCGATCGTGAGGATCTTCAACACCTACGGCCCGCGCATGCGCGCCCACGACGGGCGCGCGATCCCGACCTTCCTGCGCCAGGCGCTCAAGGACCAGAACATCACCGTCTTCGGCGACGGCAGCCAGACGCGCAGCTTCTGTTACGTGGACGACCTGATCCGCGGCATCGTCGCGCTCGCCGAGTCCGACGTGCACACGCCCGTCAACATCGGCAATCCGAACGAGTTCACCCTGCTGGAGCTGGCCAAGGCGGTGATCGAGGTGACCGAGTCGCGCTCGGAGATCGTCCACGAGCCGCTGCCGATCGACGATCCCAAGCAGCGCCGGCCCGACATCTCCCGGGCGCGCGACCTGCTTGGCTGGGAGCCGAAGATCGAGCTGCGTGAGGGTCTGCAACGGACGATCGAGCAGGCCGGAGTGGAGCGACTCGCCGGTGCCTCGGACTGAGCGCCCCACGATCGCGCCCCTCGTCGGGCCCGACGACGAGCGCGTCTTCACCGATTCCGGGATCGAGATCGAGCGCCTCTACACCGAGGACGACGTCGGCCCCGGACTGGAGGAGCGGCTCGGCGAGCCGGGCGAGCCACCCTTCACCCGCGGCATCCACGAGGGGATGTACCGCGACCGGCTCTGGACGATGCGCCAGTACGCCGGCTTCGCCACCCCCGAAGACACCAACGAGCGCTACCGCTACCTGATCGAGCACGGCTCGACCGGGCTCTCGATGGCCTTCGACCTGCCGACCCAGCTCGGGCGCGACTCCGACGACCCGCTCTGCCATGGCGAGGTCGGCCGCACCGGCGTCCCGATCGACACGATCGAGGACATGCGGATCTGCTTCGAGAAGATCCCGCTCGACCAGGTATCGACTTCGATGACGATCAACGCCCCGGCGGCGATCCTGCTGCTGCTCTACGAGCTCGTCGGCGAGGAGCAGGGAGTGCCGTCGGAGAAGCTGCGCGGCACCGTCCAGAACGACGTGCTCAAGGAGTACATGGCGCGCGGCAACTACATCTATCCGCCCGAGCCGACGATGCGGTTGACGACCGACATCTTCGAGTACTGCCGCGAGAACGTGCCGAAATGGAACACGATCTCGATCTCCGGGTACCACATCCGCGAGAAGGGCTGCTCGGCCGTGCAGGAGGTGGCGTTCACGCTCTCCAACGCGATCGCCTACGTCGAAGCGGCATTGGCGCGGGGCCTCAAGATCGACGAGTTCGCCCCTCGCCTCGCCTTCTTCTTCAACGGCCACAACAACGTCTTCCAGGAGGTCGCCAAGTTCCGGGCCGTGCGGCGGATGTGGGCCAAGATCGTCAAGGAGCGCTTCGGGGCCGAGAACCCGAACTCGATGAAGATCCGCTTCCACACGCAGACCGGCGGCGTCACGCTGCAGGCGCAGCAGCCCGAGGTCAACATCATCCGCGTCGCCCTGCAGGGCTTCGCCGCCGTCGCCGGCGGCACCCAGTCGCTGCACACCAACGGCTTCGACGAGGCGCTGGCGCTGCCGACCGAGCGTTCCGCCCGGATCGCCCTGCGCACCCAGCAGGTGCTCGCGCACGAGTCGGGCGTCGCCGACACCGTCGACCCCTTCGCCGGCTCCTACTTCGTCGAGTCGCTGACCGACGAGGTCGAAGCGCGCTCCTGGGAGCTGATGGAGAAGGTCGAAGAGCTGGGTGGCTCGGTCGAGGCGCTCGAGTTCATGCAGCGCGAGATCGAGGAGTCGGCGCATTCCTACCACGAGCGCTACAAGAGCGGCCAGGACATCGTCGTCGGCGTGAACAAATACGTCACGGACCAGGTTGACGATGTCGACATCCTCCGCGTCGACCCCGAGGCCGAGCAGCGTCAGCTGGCACGCCTGAAGGCCTTCAAGGAGAACCGCGACGTGGCCGGGGTCGAAACCAAGCTCGAGGAGCTGCGCGCCGTCGCCCGCGGCGAAGGCAACCTGCTTCACCCGATCCGCGCCGCCCTCGCCGCCGGCGCCTCGATCGGCGAGGTCTGCGGCGCGATGCGCGACGTCTTCGGCGAATACAAGGGCGGCGCTTTTTTCTAGAGATGGGCACTGTCCCTGCGTGCACGAAGCATCGCCTCTGCCCGTTTGAGCTCCTGTCGAACCAGGGTGGGTTCGTATTTGACCTCGTAGTGGGTGAAGCGGAGCGGGATCATTCCGGTGAGCGCGTGGGCGCGGTTGCGGCGAGCGTCTCGGGTCTGGGTCGAGGCCGTGCGGTGATAGCGCAGGCCGTCCGTCTCAACCACCAGCCCGAGGTCGGGCCAGTAGAAATCGACTTCCCAGCCGTTGACGACCTGTTTGCTGAGTGGAGGAGGGAGGCCGGCGCGGGCGGTGATCGGGCGGAAGAAGATCTCCAGGTCTGAGTCGGAGAGGCGGAAGGTGCTCTCGTCGAGGAGCGTGCGGAGTGGCTTTACGCCGGGCTCTCCCTCGTAGCTACGGAGTCGAGAGCGCAAGGTCTCTGGGTCGACGAGGTCGTGCTTGTCCGCCTCGTTGATCGCTCTCTCCATCCTTCGCGGCCGGAGCTCCGTTGCCAGGTCGACCAGCGTCTGCACGATCTCGGTGACCGGGATCCCATCTTTCGCCACGATCCTGGCGGGGTCGAGCTTCGCGCGGGCTCTGACCCGCAGCCCTGGGCGCTCGAGTTCGCTGCGCCGGCTCACGCTGATGTCGATGCGCCCGCGTCGCTCCTTGGCGATGCCCCAGAGCGCGGCCGCGCTTTGGTGGCTCAGGGCGGCGCCCTCCCCACACGCCAGAACCGCCGCCATCCAGCGGCGCCTTTCGGTCATCTGTGGCCACCCCACCGCATAGACGCCACGCATCACGACGTGCAGCCTGCCTCGCCCGATGCGATGCTCGATTTCCCGCGAGTTGAACCCCAGCGCCAGCAGCTGCCGCCGCGCCACGACCCCATGCTGCCTCCCCGCCAACTCCCAAGCCTGCCTGCTCCGTTTGTCCTTACGCGTATCCGACATTGACCACACCTGAAGTGGGTCAATGTCGGATACGCATGAGTTCTCCCCTGCCAGGTCTTGCCCAGCCCGCAAAGTGGGGAGGAACTTGCCACGTCGGGTTGAAGCGGCTCGCATGATCGAGGCAGCGCGGACGCTGATGAAGTCGGAGCCCGAACTCGCCGATCTCCTCGCGGAGGTCGAGGGGGTGGAGGTGACGATGGCCGAGAAGGGCTTCGGCACGCGGGTCGAACTGCGCGCGGATGAGCGCTGCGGCATCGAGGCGGCCGACTTGGAGCGCTTCCTCGATCGCCTCGCCGAGCCCCAGAAACAGCCTTTCGCCTAACCCACGAGGAGACGAGTGAACCAGCTGAGCAAGCACCTCACCTTTGCCAATGCGATCTCCTGCATCGCTCTCTTCGTCGCTCTGAGCGGCGCGGCCTATGCGGCCAAGACGACGCTCGGCCGCAAGGCGGTCAAGACCCAGAACCTCGCCAATGCCTCGGTAACGGCGCTCAAACTGCGCGGCAGCGCAGTGACCACGCCGAAGATCCGCAACGGAGCCGTTAGCGGCGCGAAGATCGCCCCGGGCGCGATCGGCTCGAGTCAAATCGCCAATGGCGCGATCCGCTCCGAACAGCTCGGCGGCGGCGTGGTGACCAGCGGCAAGCTGAAGAACGGCGCCGTGACCGGCGAAAAGCTTGCCGGCAATGCCGTCGGCGGCAATCAGCTGGCCGCCAACGCGGTCGCCAACGGCAAGATCCAGGACGGCGCTGTGAGCTCGACCAAGCTGGCGCCGTCCTTCCTCGCACAGCTGGTCAAGAACGTGACCTACGTGAGTAAGGCGAGCGAAACCAGCCCGACCAGCCCGAAGTCGGTCACGGCCGAATGCCCCACGGGCAAGCAAGTGGTGGGCGGTGGCGCGAAGCCGATTCTCGGAGATGCGGTCAAAACGCCGCTCTTGGTGTCCTCCCTGCCGTTCGTCAACGGCGAAGGCAAGCGCAACGGCTGGGTCGCCTCAGCGGAAACTGCGGAAGCGACCAAAACCTTCGCCGTCGAAGCGGTAGCCATCTGCGCCGAATTCTGATCTCTCAATAGACTCCCGCGCCGCGATGCGCGAGAGAAATCCGGTCACCCACGAGGAGAAGCTCTCCTACCTGCGCGAGCTGCGCGAGGCGGCGGTCCATTCCGCCTCCGAGGAGGCGGTCGAGAAGCAGCATGCGAAGGGCAAGCTGACCGCGCGGGAGCGGATCGAGAAGCTGCTCGACCCCGGCTCCTTCGAGGAGCTCGACACCTTCGTCCGCCACCGCACCTACGACTTCGAAATGCAGAAAAGACGGCCCTGGGGCGACGCCGTCGTCACCGGCCACGGCACGGTCGAAGGCCGCACGGTCTTTGTCTTCTCGCAGGACTTCACCGTCTTCGGCGGCAGCCTCGGCGAGGTGATGGCGGAGAAGATGTGCAAGGTGATGGACCAGGCGGCGGCGGTCGGCGCGCCGGTGATCGGCATCAACGACTCCGGCGGGGCGCGGATCCAGGAGGGGGTCGTCTCGCTGGGCGCCTACGGCGACGTCTTCGTCCGCAACGTGCAGTGCTCGGGCGTGATCCCGCAGATCAGCCTGATCATGGGCCCCTGCGCGGGCGGCGCCGTGTACTCGCCGGCGATGACCGACTTCATCTTCATGGTCAAAGAGACCTCGCACATGTTCATCACCGGCCCCGAAGTGATCAAGACGGTGACCGGCGAGGAAGTCGAGTTCGAGGAGCTCGGTGGGGCGATGAGCCACAACTCCAAGTCGGGTGTCGCGCATTTCGCCGCCGAGGGCCTCGAACTCGACCTCCTCGCCGGTCACCGTCTTGATCACCTCGGGGCCGGTGATGAACATGTGCGAGGTCTCCTTGACCATGAAGATGAAGTCGGTCATGGCCGGGGAGTAGACGGCGCCGCCGGCACACGGGCCCATGATCAGGCTGATCTGCGGGATCACGCCGGAGCACTGGACGTTGCGGACGAAGACGTCGCCATAGGCGCCGAGCGAGACGACGCCCTCCTGGATGCGGGCACCCCCGGAGTCGTTGATGCCGATCACCGGCGCGCCGACCTGCGCGGCCAGGTCCATCACCTTGCACATCTTCTCCGCCATCACCTCGCCGAGGCTGCCGCCGAAGACGGTGAAGTCCTGGGAGAAGACGAAGACGGTGCGGCCGTCGATCGTGCCGTGGCCGGTGACCACGGCGTCGCCCCAGGGACGGCGCTTTTGCATCTCGAAGTCGTAGGTGCGGTGGCGAACGAAGGTGTCGAGCTCCTCGAAGGAGCCGGGATCGAGCAGCTTCTCGATCCGCTCCCGCGCGGTGAGCTTGCCCTTGGCGTGCTGCTTCTCGACAGCCTCCTCGGAGGCAGAGTTGACCGCCTGCTCGCGCAACTCGCGCAGGTAGTTGAGCTTTTCCTCGTGGGTGACGGGATTTCTCTCGCGCATCGGCGCGGAAGTCTATGACGCCGCGCTCAAGCGCTGCCGAACGGCTGCTTCTGAGGCTGCGCGAGGTCGTCCAGGAGCTGCTCGAGATCGGCCTCGCTGAAGCCCGAATCCTCAGCCGCGCGGACCTCTACCCGGGTTCCGAAGCCCTTCTCGGCCATCGTCACCTCGACGCCCTCGACCGCCTCGACGAGCTCGACGAGCTCGGGCTCAGACTTCATCAGGGTCCGTGACGCCTCGATCATGGGAGCCGCTTCA
>DASSHI010000022.1:0-21557 GCA_035693025.1 Solirubrobacterales bacterium | reverse complement strand
ATGCAGGGCGGCAAGAAGGGCCTGATCGTCAACTCGACCAGCCTCTGCGCCGCCAGGCACCACGCCAACGTCCAGCTCGAAGGCCACAACGGCAAGCGCGAGGCGATCAAGCCGGTGGTGCGGGCGGCCGGGTGCGGGAAGGCGCGCTAGAAGAAGCACAGGCCCCATCACGGCCGCCGAAGACGAATGCCCCGAGCGGTGTCCGGTTTCAATAGATAGGCGACACCTATGTCGAGACATAGGAGACACCCAACGAAGGGAGCTCTCCTGTGGCAAAGGCGCGGTACCTGGTGGAGGCGCATCTGGTCGAAGGCCGCTCGGTCTCAGAGCTGGCAAAAGCCCACGGCGTTCATCGCAGCTGGATCTACAAGCTCTTAGCCCGCCACCGGGAGGGCGGCTATGAGGCCCTGGAGCCTCGCGCCAGGGCACCGCGATCGAGTCCCAGTCGCACGCCCGGGGAGGGATCGCCCGCGTCCCCTCGGTCTCGACGATCTGGCGGATCCTGCGACGTGAGGGCCTGGTCTGTCCCCAGCCCCAAAAGCGCCCGCGCTCCTCGCTGATTCGCTTCGAAGCCGAGCTGCCCAACGAGATGTGGCAGGCCGACATCACCCACTGGCGGCTTGTGGACGGGCAAGACGTCGAGATCCTCAACATGATCGACGACCACTCGCGGCTGTTTTTGGCCTCCCGCGTATTCCCGACCGCCAAGGCCGCCGACGTGGTCGACGTCTTTCGCTCCGCGATTGAGAACTCGCGGCCCTACCACCCCCAGACCTGCGGCAAGGTCGAGCGCCTGCACCAGACACTGAAGCGCTACCTGGCAAGGCAAACCCCTGCCAAGACTCTCTCAGAGCTGCAAGCCCGGCTCGATGCCTTCGCCCACTACTACAACGCGATCAGGCCCCACCGGGCCTTGGGAGGACGCACGCCGCTTCAGGCCTACAGCGCCCGGTTGAAGGCGCGGCCGGCCGCCCCGGAGGCCTCAGGGACCCACTTCCGCATCCGCCACGACAAGGTCGACGACGCCGGCACGGTCACCCTGCGCCACGACTCAAAGCTCCACCACATCGGCCTCGGTCGCGCCCACAAGGGCAAGCCGATCAAGCTGCTCGTCGCCGATCGAGACATCCGTGTGCTCGATGCCCGAACGGGCGAGCTGATCCGCCGGCTGACGCTCGATCCGAGTCGCGACTACCAGCCGATCGGAGGGAGCTGAGGTGTCTACGATGTCCCGCGACATCTGTCTCCGATGTCGCGACACATCACAAGATGCCCCGAGCTGGATTCGAACCAGCGGCCTACTCCTTAGGAGGGAGTCGCTCTATCCAGCTGAGCTATCGGGGCCGGATGCCCATCGTAGAAGCTAATTGCCCGTTGCATCCAGATCTTCCAGGTCGACGTGATCGCGAGGGCGCCCCGCGGCGCGCTTCATCTCGCGCAGGGCGTCGATCGAGCAGACGGCTACTTTGACGCCGAGAATTTCGGCCTCGATAGCCGACTCGCGTAGCTCTGCATATGGCGGGACGCCGTCGAGTCCCTGGACCACATCCAAGAGGCCGAGCGCGGTTTCAATTGCGACTCGCTCCCCGCTGGCGACCTCGGCTGCGATCGAGAACGGCGTGCTGAAAAACGCCTCCCCTTTCTGGATGTGACCATGCGCCCCCACGGCGACCTCGGCGAGCCGCTTGAGATTCTCGGGATCCGGCGCTGCGACGATGTCCACGTCCTTCGTTCCTCGGACGACCCCCCAAGCGTTAACCGCAAGGCCGCCGACCAGAACGAACTCGACGCCTGCCTCGGAGAGCCGGCGGAGAAGCTGGTCGAAGGCCGGCTCGGTCAATCGTGGTCAGCGGCGCCCGTGAACCGCATCAGCTGATGACTGAGGGCGATGCCCTCTGCCAGGTTCACGCTCATCGGGCGCTTGGCGTCCTTCCGCAGCCGCTCGATGCGGACCGCCTCGGCCTTGGCGCCGGCGCCTTCTGTCTTCCTTGGTTGCGGCGTAGGGGACATCGTCAAACCGTAGCGGAGGAAGGTGGATTGCAGGCAATCGCAATCTGTTGCTTTCGCAATAGCATTGAGCCGTGGACGCCGATCCGGTCGAGGTCCGTGTGGTCGGTTGCCTGCTGGAGAAGCAGCGGGCGACGCCCGACGCCTATCCGCTCTCGCTCAACTCGTTGCGGCTCGCCTGCAATCAGGCGACGAACCGCGATCCGGTAGTGGACTACGACGAGGCGACGGTGGTCGAGGCGCTGCGGCGCACCGCGCTGCGCGGCTGGACCCGGCTGGCCAGCGGTGCCGGGAGCCGGGCGCGCAAGTACCGGCACCTGATGGACGAGGCGCTCGGCGCCGATGACGCTGAGCTGTCGCTGCTCGCCGTGCTGATGCTGCGGGGAACCCAGACTCCCGGAGAGTTGAAGCAGCGCACTGAACGGCTGCACGACTTCGTCGATCTCGCCGCCGTGCAGGAGACGCTGGAGAAACTGGTCGAGCGCGGCTACGTGGAACGGCTGACGCGGCGGCCCGGCCAGAGGGAGGAGCGCTACCGGCAGCTGCTCGGCGAAGAAGAGTCCGGCGTCCCGGCGCCGCAGCCGCCGCGCGCCGAGTCGGAGGACCGCCTCGAGCGGCTCGAGCGGGAGCTCGGCGAGCTGCGCGTTCAGGTGCGAGAGCTGCGCGAGGCGCTCGGCGAGGAGCCGGCCTCGCCGGATCCCCCTCAGGCGTAGAGGCTCTCGACCGCCAGCTCCTGAGCGCGGCGGCTCCAGAGCTTGACCTGCATGAAGACGTCGTCGCCGAAGCCCTTCAGGGCGTCGAGCGCGATCAGGGTGAAGCGTTCGTTGGAGACCACTTCCTGGTCGACGGTCTCCAGCTCCAGCTCGGCGGTCGCGGCGACGGCGCCGCGGACCAGCGGCCGGCCCCAGACCAGCGTAACCGCGCCGGCGCGCCCGTTCTCGCCCCGCCACTGGCCGATCACGTCGTCGTTGAGGTCGATCTTCCAGCCGGGGTTGTCCTCGGCAAGCACGTCGGTGAAGTCGGCCGCAACGCGGAAGTCGCCCGGCTCGCCCTCGCCCGCCGCGCCACTCTCCGGCAGGACGTAGGAGACGTGGCCGAACAGCTCCAGCGCCCCGTCCGGCCCGCCGGTCCGCGCGGTCGCCGGAACCCAGACACGCCCGCCCCAGGCCCGCTCCGGGAACCACTCGACCTCGTCGGGCAGGGTCACCCCCTCCGGCAGGTCCTCGATCCGCTCGCAGGCGCTGCGGAGCTCCTCGCCGAGCCGCTCGGCGAAGCGGCCGTGCGGGATCCCCTCCTGGGTTGAGTCGGCGATGAAGCGCGGGATCGGGCGTGGGTTCGGCGGCATCAGAGGCACTCTCGCAAGTCCGCCGCGGCGCGCTCGGGCGGGTAGACGTTGATGTCGACCCCGCTGCCCAGCTCGAGCCCGGCCTTGATCGTCAGGCGGGGGGCGATGTCGACGTGCCAGTGGAAGGTCTCGGCGCCGCGCGGCGCCGTCGCGACCCAGAGGTTCAACTCGGGCGGCCCGTCGAAGCGCTTCGCCAGCAGCTGCATCGCCGTGCGAATCATCGCCGCGCCTCCGCTGTCCTCCTCGAAGCGCGCCGCCTCACGGCGCGGCACCACCCGCAGCTCGTAGGGCGAGTGCGAGGCCCAGGGGCAGATCAGCGCCGCCTCGTCGTCGATCGCGACCAGCCGCTCGCGCCGCCGCACCTCCTCGACCAGGACGTCGCTGAGCAGGCCGCCGCCCGCGGTCCGTTCGCTATAGGCGCCGGCCCGCTCCCGCTCCCGCGCGACCGCGGCGGGCACGAAGGGCAGCGCATACAGCTGCGCGTGGGTGTGGGGGAGGGACGCGCCCGCCCCGGCACCCTCGTTTACGACGAGCTGGACGTAGGGCGCGTCGGCGTGGGCGCGCATCCGCTCGCGCCAGGTCGCGACCGCGCCGAGGAAGCGCTCCTCGCTCAGCGCGGCCAATGCGGTCGCATGCTCGGGCGCGTTGATCAGCACCTCGTGGGCCCCGAGCGCCGGCCGCGAGGCGAACAGGTCGGGCTCGCCGGCCCGGCGCGACTCGAGCAGCGGGTCGCCGGCGCTCGCGAACGCCCCCGCTTCGCCGCTGCGCGGAGCGCCGTCGGCATCCTCGCCCTCGGCCAGGGCCGGATAGAGGTTCGGCACGACGCGGCTCGTCCACCCCGGCGAATCGGCGCCGCCACCGCCGGGCCGGACCGCGTAGACCTCGGGCGGCGTCTTCTCCTCGCGCCCCTCGCAGAACGGGCACCCCTCGGCGCCTTTCCCGTCGTCGGCTCGGCCGCCGAAGCCGTGCGGGCGGTCGGCGCGGCCGGGCGCCAGGAGCGTCGGCAGCCCGTCGAGCTGGTCGATGCGGATCTCGGGCGCGCTCAGGAGTCCGAGGTAGGCTCGAGGAACGGTTTGAGCACGTCCATCGGCAGCGGGAAGACGACGGTCGTGTTCTGGTTGCTGCCGATTTCGAGCAGCGTCTGCAGGTAGCGCAGCTGCAGCGAAGCGGGGTTGGTGCTGATGATGTCGGCCGCGTCGGTGAGCTTCTGCGCCGCTTGGAACTCGCCCTCGGAATTGATGATCTTGGCGCGGCGCTCGCGCTCGGCCTCGGCCTGGCGCGCGATCGCCCGCTGCATCTGCTCGGGGATCTCGACGTCCTTGATCTCGACCGCGGTCACCTTCACGCCCCAGGGCTCGGTCGACTCGTCGATGATCTTCTGCAGCTCCTCGTTGAGCCGCTCCCGCTCGGACAGCAGCTGATCGAACTCGGCCTTGCCGAGCACCGAGCGCAGCGCCGTCTGCGAGATCTGCGAGGTGGCGAGGAGGTAGTTTTCGACCTCGACGATCGCTTTCTGGGAGTCGATCACGCGGAAGTAGGCGACCGCGTTGACCCCGGCGGGGACGTTGTCGCGGGTGATCACCTCCTGCGGCGGGATGTTCAGCGTCACCGTGCGCAGGTCGACCTTGACCATGCGGTCGATCATCGGGATCAGAAGGATCAGGCCGGGCCCCTTCTGCGCGATCAGGCGGCCGAGGCGGAAGATCACGCCGCGCTCGTACTCGCGCAGTACGCGCACCGAGCTGCCGAGCACGATCGCCACGAAGATCACCAGCACGGCGAGGACGACGAGCGCTGCCATCAGCCTGCTCCTTTCTCGGGTCGGACCACCAGGGTCAGTCCTTCGACCGCCTCTACGGTGACTCTATCCCCCGGCCGCAGCGGCACCCCGTCGCCCATCCGCCGCGCATGCCAGATGGCCCCCGCGATCGCCACCTGCCCCTCGGGGTCGGGGGGAGTACGGACCTCGGCGCTGGCCCCGATCAGCTCCTCCTGCCCGCCCCGGACGGGCCGATCGCGGTGGGCCTCGAGGACTTTGCGGGTGACGAAGTAGAAGCTCGCGATCGAGAGCACGCCGAGGGTGATCAGCGCCGGCCCCGCCCAGTCGCTGGCGCTGGAATCGGCATCGGCGGTGAGGGCGAGCACGCCGCCCGCGATCAGCCCCGCCGCGCCGAGCGCCGCCAGCACCCCACCGGTTGAGAGCAGCAGCTCCGCCAGCAGCAGTCCCACTCCGATCAGCGCGACTGCGACGAAGAGGTCCATCTCTCGATTATCCGCTTTCGGCGCCGCTGCCGAGCGCGTAGCGCTCGATGTCGGCGCGCAGTTCCGCCGGCTCGCTGTATGGGCCCTGCTTGAGATAGACGAGCTTGCCGTCGCGATCGTAGAAGGCCGTGTCGGGGAAGCCGAGCGAGGCGCCGAGCGATTCGGCGATGTCCTTGTCGGGATCGGCGTAGCTGGGGTAGGGGACCGGCGCCTCTTCGAGGAAGGTGCTCGCCGCGTCGGCGGAGTCTTCGCTGTCGACGCCGAGGAAGGCGACTCGCTTGCCGTAGTTCGCCGCCGCCTGCTGCAGGTGGGGGAACTCGAAGCGGCAGGGCCCGCACCAGGAGGCCCAGACGTTGACCACCGCCGGATAGCCGCGCAGGGCCGCCAGCCGCGCTTCGTACGCGTCCCTGCCGCCGGAAAGGAGGTCGTCGGCCTGGCGATGCAGCGCCGCGAGCGGTGCGGGCGAGCCGGCCAGTGCCTTTGCGTAGTCGGGGTGCTGGCCGCCGTAGTCGCCGCCCTGCGACGACCCACAGCCGGCGATCGCCAGTGCGGCCACGACGAGGACGAGGGCGCAGGTGCGGGCTTTGCAATCACTCATCTGGCTTCCCTGTTTACAATAGGCATGTCCGGTTCGCCGTATGCGGGCCGCTCGAGTGCGCTGGGGGGAAGGAAGAGCCAACCTCCCGGCCTCCTCGTCTAAGTCTCCCGGCCGCACGCGTTCGCGTCGCTGCGGGAACGAAAGCGCACAAGCCTTCATGGCCAAGACCAGCGAAGTTGCCGCTAAGGCGGCAGTACCTTCAGGCGCCGACATCGAGCGGGCGGCGGCGTTTGCCCGCGAGCCCTTCCTGCTCGACGGCGAGGGCCCGGAGGCGCTCGCCCCCGGCACCGCGCGCCGCCGCGCGCTGGACGCCGCGCTGAAGGAGCTCGACGAGGGGGCCGAGCATCCCTCGATCCAGTGGCGCCGCGACTTCTCGCTGCTGCTCGGGCTGGAGCGGCTGCTGGCCGACGAGCCGCCGAAATTGCGCGACGGCGCCGAGCTCAACCCCCACCAGGTCGACGCGCTCTCCGGCACCCTGACCGAGCTGATGTCCGAGCAGCAGACGGCGGCCGAAAACGGCGCCGAGCCGGCTCCCCCCGTCGAGCTCGACGGGGAGGACGAGGACGCCGAGCTGGGGGAGGACGAAGACGAGGAGGAGGACGAGGACGAGGACCTCGCCGCCGACGAGGAGCCGCAGGACTGGGAGGAAGAGAAGGGCGAGGACGACGAGGAGGAGGTCGAGACCGAGGCGCCCGACGACCCGGGCGCCGCCCGGCGCTTCTGGTTCGAGCACGCGACCGGCGCCGGCAAGACCGTCGCCGCCGTCGGCTTCATCGACGCCACCCGCACCGGAGGGGTCCTGATCCTCACCCACCGCCGCAACCTGGTCGAACAGTTCATCGGCGAGATCTCCGACCGCGGCTACAAGGAGCGCCTGCGCCCGCCGCTGCTCGGCGACCGCGACGACGCCGAAGGACCGGTCACGGTCGAGACCTACCAGTGGTTCGTGCGCAACCACAAGAAAGTCTCCGACGCCTACTCGATCGTCATCTGCGACGAGGCGCACACCGCGCTGGGCGAGAAAACCAGCGCCTGTATCCGCGCCTGGACCGGTCCCGTCTTCATCGGCATGACCGCGACCGGCGCGCTGATCGCCCGCCATGTCGCCGACCTCTTCCCGACCCAGACCTCGCGCTTCGACCTGGCCCAGGCGGCGCGGCGCGGCGTGATCTCGCCGCTGCGCTGCATGCGCATCCCGCCCGGCCCGGGCGTGCGCACGATCGCCAAGGTGCCGCTGCGCAAAGGCGAGGTCGACCAGGACTTCGACCAGGAGGAGCTGGCTGCGCTGCTCGACCAGGAGCCCTTCAACGTCGCGATCGCCGACCTCTACAAGACGCGCTTCTCGAAGACGCCGGGCGTCCTCTACACGGCGGGCGTCCAGCACGCCAAGAACGTCGCCAAAGCGTTCAAGGACACCGGGATCGTCGCCCGCGCCGTCTCCGGTGAGACGCCGAAGCGCGAACTGGCCGAGATCCTCGCCGCCTTCGAGCGCGGCGAGGTCGACGTGCTCTGCAACGCGATGCTGCTCGCCGAGGGTTGGAACTCGCCGCGGGCGACGATCTGCATGCACCTCGCGCCGACCGCCTCGCGCCGCATCTACCAGCAGCGGGTGGGACGCGTGACCCGGCGGGCGCCGGGCAAGGAGGCCGGCCTGGTGATCGACTTCGTCCACCCGGCGACGACCCATGACGAGACGATCGTCACCCTGCACAGCCTGCTCGACCGCGACGTCTATCGCGGCGGTGCGATCGTCGTCGGGCCGGTGCGCCGCGGCCGGGGCCGGCGGGTGCGGGTCGAGCGGCGGATCGTCCCGGTCTCCGACGATTCCGAAAAACGCACCCAGGTGCTCGAACGCGAGCTCTGGCGGATCGCCGTGGAGAACCTCGACTATCCCGAGCAGCATGCTTGGGCGGCGCTCGCGGGCGCGCGGGTCAACCCGCAGAACTGGCGCCGCGCCCGCTCGATGCTGCAGAACGACAAGACCAAAGAGCTGCGCCGCCGCTTCCTGCTGACCTGCGTGCAGCGCAACCGCAACTCTCAGCTGCAGCTGAAAGCTCTCGGCGAGATCGCCGACCTGCACGATCCGGAGGCCTTCGACGACGCGATCGACATCGTCGGGACCTGGAGTCGCGACGACAAGCGGGCCGGGACGAAGTGCCTGCTGCAGGCGCTGGTCGACAAACGGATCGGTCGGCGCGACCAGGCGCAGGCGTGGGTCTGGCGGCTCGCCTCCTACACCCGCGAGCTGCACGAAGAGTACGCCGTGCAACGCTGGCCGGAGACGAAGCGGCTGCTCGGCCTGCTGGTCAATTCCTCGGGTCGGGCGCACGGGCGCAACGCGCGGCGGCTGGTTCACGCGGCACGCAAACAGGACCGCCGCCTGGCCATGGCGCTGCTGGCGGGGGCCGTCTCGCACACGCCCGAAGGCGAGGAGGTGCTGCGCGGGGCGCGGATGCGGATGGCCCGCAAACCGTCGGCGACCGCGCGCGAACTGCTGCGCAACTTCCCCAAAGGCGGCAAACGTCGCCGCAAGCGCAAGAAGGGCAAAGACGGCGAGCGGCCCCCGGCGGGCGAGAACGGCGCGAAGCCGGCGAAACAGCGAACCCGCCGGGCACGGAAGAGCGCCGGCGGCAACGGCACAAAACCGGACTCAGAGCCTGAGATGGACCTCGCCGGCGCCGAGGACGACGCGGTCGCCGCCGGCAGCGACGACGACTAGGTCGCCCGAGTCCTCGATCCCGTCGGCGACGCCGGAGCCGCCGTCCCAGGAGATCTCGCGGCCGCGCAGGGCGTCGCGTGCGCGCCAGGCGCCGAGGATCTCGTCGCGGTCCGCGGTTACCCAGCGGTCTAGGTGGCGATTCAGTGCGTTTGCGGCGAGGACCGTCGGGTGTCGCCTCGCCGAGTGCCCATCACCGCCCTCCGGGCGGTGAGATTTGCTGCCCGCTTCGCGGGCCCCGGATAGCCCGCCGGGGCGCCGCTTCGCGAGGCATCGTCGAGACGACCCCCGACGATCCTCGATGTGGCCGGCGAGTGAGATCGCCGTGTCTCGTAGCTCTGGCGGGAACTCGTCGCAGGAGATTGAGAGATTCAGGCCGACGCCGATCACTGCCCAGCCGTCCTGGGGCTTGGCCTCGATCAGGACGCCGGCGAGCTTGCGGCCTTCTACCCAGATGTCGTTCGGCCACTTGACCTTGCACTCGACTTCCGGTTCCAGCTCTTCCGCCGCCTCGCAGACGGCGAGGGGGACGGCGAGCGGGAGCAGCAGATGGCGCTCGTCGAGGGGGCGCAGGACGGCCGAGTAGAGGAGGGCCTTGCCGGGAGGCGCGGTCCAAGTGCGGCCTTGGCGGCCGCGTCCGGCGGTCTGCTCGTCGGCGGTGACGACGGTGCCGTGCGGCGCCCCGGCTTCGACCAGCTCACGAGCCCGGGCGTTGGTCGAGTCGGTCGCCCGGAAGTGCCGATGGGGCGTCCCGAAGCTCATCCCAGCTCACTGCCTGCCACCGAGCGCCGTAGAGGTTTGAGTCGCATAGCGGTCAAAAGCTCTACGGCGCTTGCAGGCTGCTGGCTGCATCGGCAAGTAGGGCGGCGAGGAGGCCGTCGACGTCGTGGCGTGCCGCCTCGGCGGCGACCTCGAGGCCGGCGGCGCGAGCCGCCTCGCTGGTGATCGGGCCGATCGAGATGATCCGCGCGTCCGTCGGGAAGCGGTCGCCGAGCGCCTCGATCAGGTTGCGGACGGTCGAGGAGGAGGTGAAGGTGACGTAGTCGGCGGCCTGTGCGGCCTCGACCGCCTCCTCGGGCGGCGTCTCGCGCACCGTCTCGTATAGGGGGACGACGTCGACTTCGGCGCCGCGCTC
The DNA here is from genome assembly GCA_035693025.1 of Solirubrobacterales bacterium. Lineage (GTDB taxonomy): Bacteria > Actinomycetota > Thermoleophilia > Solirubrobacterales > 70-9 > VRUE01. Next base: position 11,494 of record DASSHI010000022.1, on the reverse strand, counting down.
GCGCAGGGCATCGGGGAGGACGTCGCGCGCCTCGGCGGCACGGGCAACGAGCACGCGCTTGCTCTCGACGTCGATTCCGGCCAGCGCCTCGACCAGAGCCTCCGCGACGAACCGCTCGGGCACGACGTCGGCGGCGATCCCGTGCTCCGCCAGAGCTCTCGCCGTCCCGGGTCCGATCGCGGCGATCGTCGCGCCGGCCAGCGCCCGAGAGTCGAGTCCCGCCTCTCCCGTCGCCTCGAACAAGAGCCGCACCCCGTTCGGGCTCGTCAGGCAGACCAGCGAGTACTCGCCGGCGCCGATCCGCTCGACCGCACGGCGGACCTCCTCGCTCTCGATCGTCGGCTCGATCCTGATCGCCGGCAGCTCGACGACCTCGGCGCCAAGTGCGCGCAGGGTCGCCGCCAGGTCGCTCGCCTGGGCGCGGGCGCGGGTGACGACGACGCGCTTGCCGAACAGCGGTCGGCGCTCGAGCCAGGCGAGCGACTCGCGGCGGCCGACCACGGCGCCGACCACGATCAGCGCCGGCGCGCTCACCTGCTCGCGCTCGACCGCTTCGGCCAGGGTCCCCAACGTCGCGACGACGGTGCGCTGCCCCTCCATCGTGCCCCGCTCGACCGCGGCGGCCGGCTCGTCGGGGTCGCGACCGGCGGCGATCAGCGCCGCGGCGTTGTCGTGCAGGCGCTTGACCCCCATGTAGAAGACGAGCGTGCCGGGGAATCGCGCCAGTCCGTCCCAGTCGAGCGCGGTCTCCGCCTTCTCCGGATTCTCGTGGCCGGTGACGAAGGCGACCGCGGAGGCGTCGTCGCGATGGGTCACCGGAATTCCCGCGTAAGCGCTTGCCGCGACCCCGGCCGTCACGCCGGGAACGACCTCGAACTCGACCCCGGCGGCGCGCATCGCTTCCCCCTCCTCGCCGCCGCGCCCGAAGACGAACGGATCCCCGCCCTTCAGCCGCACCACGCTCTTACCCGCCCGGGCCGCGGCGATCAACCTCTTGCCAATCTCCTCCTGCGGCATGGAAGCCTGGCCGGGGGCCTTGCCGACGTAGACGAGCTCGGCGTCGGTCCGGGCACCGCCGAGGGCGCCGGGGGGGATCAGACGGTCGTGGTAGATGACGTCGGCGGAGGCGATCAGGTCCAGCGAGCGCGCGGTCATCAGGCCAGGATCGCCCGGGCCGGCGCCGACCAGGTAGACGATGCCCGGTCGCGCATCCGACATTGACCCACCTCTGGGGGGGTGAATGTCGGATGCGTTCACGCGAGCTCCTCCGCCCGATCGAGGATGTCGCGGGCGCCGGCGCCGAGCAGGCGCTCGGCGAGTAGGGCGCCGGCCGCGGCGGGCTCGCTCGCCTGCCCCTCGACCCGATCGCGGATCCACTCGTCGCCGTCGGGCAGGCCGACGAAGGCCTCGATCTCGAGCCGTTCGGCGTCGAGCCTGGCGTGGACGCCGATCGGCGTCGCGCAGGTCGCGTCGAGCAGCGCGACCACGGCGCGCTCGGCGGTCAGCTCGCGCAGCGCGGTCTCGTCGCCGATCGCCGCCGCCGCCTCGACCGCGCCCGTGTCGTCGCTGCGCGCCTGCAGGACGAGAGCGCCCTGTCCCGCGGCGGGGGTCATCGCCTCGGACCCGATCGCAAACGACGCCTCGGCCTCGCGCCCCAGCCGCCGCAGCCCGGCGGCGGCGAGGACGATCGCGTCCAGGTCGCCCTCGGCCAGCTTGCGCAGGCGGGTGTCGACGTTGCCGTGCAGCTCGTCGACCTCGAGGTCGGGACGGGCCGCCAGCAGCTGCGCACGCCGGCGCAGGCTCGCGGTCCCCACCCGCGCGCCCTCGGGCACCCCTTCGAGCGAGTCGCCGACCCCGATCCAGACGTCCGCCGGGTCCTCCCGTGCCGGCACCGCCGCAATCACAAGCCCCTCGGCCATCTCCGCCGGCAGATCCTTGGCCGAGTGGACCCCGATGTCGGCTTCCCCAGCCAGCAGCGCCCGCTCGACCCCCCGCACGAACCGCTCCTTGTCACCCACCTCCCCATCGGAGGACACCTCAACCAGCTCAGCCCCGCCCAACAGCTCCGCGACCTGCCCCGCTTGCGCTTTCGCGAGTGCGCTGCCCCGGGTGGCGATCCGGATCGTCAACTGCTCTGGCGACGATGCAACTCGGTCACGTTGCCGGCGACCTCGCCCTCGGGTTCGGTCTCCGCGTCGAGCCCGAACAGCTCGCGCAGCGCGCTCACGTAGAGGTAGGCATCGTCCTCGCCGGCCGAGCGGCGCATCCGCAGGGTCGGCTCGTGCAGGAGGCGCGAGACGATCGCCTTGGCCATCGCCTCCAACCGCTCCCGGTCGGCCTCGCCGAGGCTCTGCCAGCGACCCTCGTTCTCGGCCAGCACGCGCGCGACCACCTCGTCGCCGCGCTCGCGCAGCGCGGCGATCGTCGGCACCACCGAGAGCGAGGCCAGCCAGCGCTCGAAACGGTCGAGCTCGGCGGCGATGATCGGCTCCGCCCGCCTTGCCTCGCCCTCCCGGTCGCCCGCGTTGCGCTCGGCGATCTGCTGCACGTCGTCGATGTCGTGCAGGCTGACCCCGGCGACCTCGCGGCACTCCGGTTCGACGTCGCGGGGCACGGCGATGTCGACCAGCAGCAGCGGGCGCCCGGCGCGCGTCGCCATCACCGAGGCGAGCCCGTCGCGCTCGACGATGTGGTGGGGCGAGTTCGTCGCCGAGACGACGATGTCGGCGGCCTGCAGCTGCTCGGGCAGCTCCTCGAAGCGCACCGCCTGGCCGTGGAAGCGTTGTGCGAGGCCGATCGCCCGGTCGTAGTGGCGGTTGGCGACGAAGACGCCGGCCGCACCGCGCGCGACCAGCGCTTTGGCGACCAGCTCGGCGGTCTCGCCGGCACCGATCACCAGCACCCGTTTGTCGCCCAGATCGCCGAGCGTGCGGCGCGCCAGCTCGACCGCGACGGAGGGAATCGAGACACCCTTCTCGCCGATCGCCGTTTCCTCCCGCACCCGTCCACCGGCGCTCAGCGCGCCGCGGAAGAGCCGGTTGAGGACCGGCCCGGTGGAGCCCTCGACCAGGGCCAGCTCGTAGGCGCGTTTGACCTGACCCTGGATCTCGGCCTCGCCGACGATCATCGAGTCGAGCCCGGCGGTGACGCGGAAGAGGTGGCGTGCGGCGTCGCCGGCGCGCAGCGAGTAGAGGTGGCCGAGCAGCTCCGTCGGGCGGATCTCGGCCTGGCGGGTGAGCACGCCGAGCGCCGTCGACTCGGCTTCGACCGGGTCGGAGACGATCAGGTAGAGCTCCGTCCGGTTGCAAGTCGATATGGCCGCTGCCTCGTGGATGCCCTCGGCCCCGGTCAGCTCGTGCAGGGCGCCGACGGCGCGGCCCTCGGTCAGCGAGAGCCGCTCGCGCAGGTCCAGCGGCGCCGTCTTGTGGGAGATGCCCAGAGCGAGCAGTTCAGACATGGCTCGAGGCCGCCTTCTCGGCGGGGGCGGCTTGGTCTGCGGCGGCACGGGTCTCCGCGAAGTTCGCCAGCTCGCGCAGCTCACGCTCGATCCGCTGCAGTTTCGCCGCCATGATCGCCACGTAGATCACGATCAGCGCGAGGAAGACGATGTAGGCGCCCGCGACGTACTTGCCGGCCTCGTCGAGCGGCAGGGCGGGAGTCTCGGCGAGCAGCGAGAGCATCAGCCGACCTCCGGGGCGACGCGGGAGCGGCTGCCGGGGGCCGGTGCGTCGAGGGCGCGGCGCAAGCGCTTGACCTGGCCCGAGGCGCTCTTCGCCGTCAGCTCGAACTTGACCAGGGTGACCCAGAGCAGCGCGATCGCCAGCAGGCAGACGAGGAAGGTGAGCATCATCGAGCCCGGCAGGCCGCCGTTGGCGGTCGCGAAGACGCGCGGGTGGACGAGGCTCTGCGCCATCCGCACCGCCATGAAGTTGAGCGGCACGAAGGCGCCGGCGACGATCGCGAAGACGGACGCGTAGCGCGCCTGCTGATCGCGGTCCTCGATCGCGTAGCGGAAGGGGTAGTAGGTCGCGTACATCAGGAAGACGATCAGGAAGCTGACCAGGGTCGGCTCGTCCCAGACCCACCAGTGCCCCCAGGAGGCCTTCGCCCAGATCGACCCGGTGATCAGCACCGCGACCCCGAAGATCACCGAGAGGTGGATCGAGACGTAGGAGTAAGCGTCCCACTTCGAGTTGCCGCTGCGCAGGTGGGCGATCGCGAAGACGCCGCCGACCACGAAGCCGACCAGCGCCGTGATCGCCAGCGGCACGTGCAGGTAGAAGATCTTCTGGATGAAGCCTTGGTCGGCTTCGAGCGGGGCGTAGAAGAAGACCAGCGAGAGCGCGGCGACGAGCGCCGCGACGGTCGCGATCGAGAGGGGTCTCAAGCCTTTGCCGTACATGCTCGTGGCGCGGTGGGAGGGTCGGGGGCGCCTCAGTCCTCCAGCAGGAAGTCGAACACCGCGTATCCGACCAGGAGGAAGATCAAATCGTATAGGCCGAGCGTCGCCAGCCAGGTGCCGAAGCGGTGGTAACCGGGGCCGCCCACCGCGAGCAGGGGCTCCATCGCGCCGGTGGCGGCGATCGAGAGCGGCACGACGAGGGGCAGCAGGACGAGCGGCGCCAGCAGGTCGCGGGCGCGCGAGTTGACCGCCATCGAGGAGATCAGCGTGCCGGTCGCGGCCAGCCCCAGGTCGGCGAGGAGGAGGACGAGGGCGAGCGGCGCCAGGGCCGCGGCCGAGTCGAGGAAGAAGATCGCGAAGACCGGGACGACGACCAGCTCGACCGCGAGCAGGTAGGCGAGCAGCGCCGTCGCCTTGGCGGCGAAGAGGACGCTGCGGTCGATCGGCGCGAGCCGGATCGCGTCGAAGCCGCCCTCCTCGCGCTCGGCGACGAAGAGGCGGTTGATGCCGAGGATCGCGGCGAAGAGCAGCGTCACCCAGAGCACGCCCGCGGCGAGGCTGCCGGATAGCTGCGTGCGATCGAGGCCGAAGCGGAAGATGACGAAGGTGGTGACGGCGAAGAGCGCCATCGCCGGCAGCGACTGCAGGGTGCGCAGCTCGGCCCGCAGGTCCTTGCCGAGGATCGCGGCGAAGGCGACCCGCGAGGGGGTCATGCCGCACCCGCCGCGACCGTGGCCGTCCCGCCGACGCTGAGCTCGAGCACCTGATCGGTTCCGGCGCGGTGGCGCTCCGGGTCGTGGCTGACCAGCACGCGGGTCCGCCCCGGCCGCGGGCCGACCAGCCGCCCGACGAGCTCCCGCCCGTCGGCGTCGAGGTTGGAGTCGGGCTCGTCGAGCAACAGCAGCTCGGGCTCGTGCAGGACACAGCGACAGGCGGCGATCCGCTGGCGCATCCCGGCCGAGAGCTCGGCGACGCGGTCGTCCCCCCGACGCTCCATGCCGACGCCGGCGAGCAACTCCGAGATCCGCCCCTCGGCCGCCTCGCCGCGCAGGCCCTGCAGGCGCGCGTGGAAGCGGAGGTTCTCACGCCCGCTCAGGTCCCGGTAGAGGAGTGCGTCATGGCCGAGCAGGCCGATCCTGCCGCGGACCTTCCATGCGTCGCGCGGCAGGGAGGCGCCGAAGACACGCGCCTCGCCGCCGCTCGGCCGCAGCAGCGTGGCGAGGATGCGCAGCAGGGTGGTCTTGCCGCTGCCGTTCGACCCCAGCACGAGGAGCGATTCCCCGGCCGCGAGCTTGAGGTCGACACCGTCGAGCGCGGCCCGTTCGCCGAATTCGCGCCGCAGCCCGCGCAGCTCGATTGCGTCGGTCACGTGCGGAATTCTCCCTTAGAGAACGACGAGCGCTGCGTTGACCACGCTATTCGGGGCAAATGCAGCGCTCGATCTGAAGTGCGACGGGTCAGCGGCGCTTGCGCAGGGTGCGGCCGCCGATCTTGAGCAGCGGGCCGGCACCTTCGCGCAGCGCCTGCGTCCGGGTCGCGCCCTTGCCGTAGAGCAGCTTGGCCGAAGCCCGGACCGCTTCGCCCAAGGTGCGGTCATAGGGGTGCCACCAGAAGTCGCGGGCGAGCCCCGGCTCCCAGGCGTTCATCTTGATGTTGACGCACTCGTAGAAGCCGAATTTGGAGTGCGAGCGGCCGACGCCGGAGTCCTTGACGCCACCCCAGGCGCACTGGCAGGCGCCGTGGCTGAAGGAGTGGTCGTTGACCCAGACCATGCCCGACTCGATCCGCCGCGCGATCCGCGCGCCCTTCTGGCGGTCCTTGGTCCAGACCGAGGCGCCGAGCCCGAACTCGGAGTCGTTGGCGAGGTCGATCGCCTCCTGCTCGGAGTCGATGACGACGATCGGCAGCACCGGGCCGAAGACCTCCTCGTTCATGATCCGCATCTCGTGGGTGACGCCGGTCAGCACGGTCGGGGCGATGTATTTGTCGGAGAGCCCGGCGACCGCGGTTGGGCCGCCGCAGAGCTTGGTCGCGCCGGAGGCGACCGCGTCCTCGATCAGGTCGACGACGATCTCGTACTGGCCGTCGGAGGTCATCGGGCCGATCTCGGTCTCCCACTCGATCGGGTTGCCGAGGCGAAGCTTCTGCGCCTCGCGGGCGACCCCCTCGACGAAGCTGTCGGCGACCTCGCGCATTACGTAGACGCGCTCGATCCCCGAGCAGGTCTGGCCGGCGTTGGCGAAGCCGCCCCAGACCGCGCCGGAGATCGCGTTGTCGAGGTCGGCGTCCGCGCAGACGATCATCGGGTCCTTGCCGCCCAGCTCGAGCACCGAGCCCTTCAGCCGCTCGGCGCAGACCGCGCCGACCTTGCGGCCGACCTCGACCGAGCCGGTGAAGAAGATCTTCCCGGCACTCGACTTGGCCAGCGCGTCGCCGACCGCGCCGCCGCCGTGAACGACGCGGACCAGACCCTCGGGCAGGCCGCCCTTCTCGAACACGCGCCGGATCGCCTCCCCCAGCAGCGGCGTCAGGCTGGCCGGCTTGAGCACGACGCCGTTGCCGGCCATCAGCGCGATCGCGACCTCGCCGAAGGGGATCGACCAGGGGTAGTTCCAGGGCGCGATCACGCCGACGACGCCGATCGGCTCGTAGGTGAAGCGGGCTTTCTTGCTCAGCGTGAAGGCCTGCGTCATCGGCACCTTCTCGTCAGCGAGGATCTTCGGCCCCGCCTTCGCGCACCAATGCAGCGCGTCGACGGTCGGCAGCAGCTCCATCGTGTACGCCTCGGCGCGCGGCTTGCCCTGCTCTGAGACGAGCAGCTCGGCGATCTCGTCGATGTCGTCGAGCAGCGCGTCGGCGGCGCGGCGCAGGTAGGCGGCGCGGTCCGTCGGCGTCAGCTCCGCCCAGGCCGGCTGGATGCGGGCGACGTCGTCGACCACGGCCTGGACCTGATCGGGCGTGATCGTCGCGACCGAGCCGACCAGCTCGCCGGTGGCGGGGTTGAAGGACTCGAGCGTGGACTGGGCGGCTTGGGGCTGCGTGGCGATCTCCATGTGGCGATTGTAGGTGGGTTGGAGGGAGCCGGGGGAGGTCGCGGCGGTGCCCATCACCGCCGGAGGCGGTGAAATCTTGTGCCGCTTCGCGGCTGAAGGCCACTCTGCGGAGCCGCTTCGCGAGGCACCGCCGCGACCTCCCCCGGCTCCCTCATACTCGTCTGCAATGGACGATCGGCTGTTCGACACGGGTGAAGCCGCTCAATCTGCTGACGTGCCTGCTGATGCGCCTTTGGCGGTGCGGATGCGGCCGCGGTCTTTGGATGAGCTCGTGGGGCAGGAGCACGTGCTGGGGGAGGGGTCGGCCTTGCGGACGGCGATCGAAAGCGGTCATCCGCACTCGGCGATCTTGTACGGGCCGCCGGGGGCGGGGAAGACGACCTTGGCGCGGATCGCGGCCAGTGGGGCCGACGGGGCGTTCGAGGAGGAGTCGGCGGTCAACGCGGGGAAAGCGGAGATTCGCGGGGTGATCGAGCGGGCGCGGGAGCGGCGGCGCAGCAGCGGGCGGCCGACGATCCTCTTCCTCGACGAGATCCACCGCTTCAACAAGGCGCAGCAGGACGCGCTGCTGCCGGCGGTGGAGGAGGGCCTGCTGACGTTGATCGGGGCGACGACCGAGAATCCCTACTTCGAGGTCAACTCGGCGCTGCTCTCGCGCTGTCAGATATACGAGCTGCAGCCGCTCTCGGCGGAGCAGGTGGAGGAGCTCCTGCGGCGGGCGCTGTCGGATCCCGCGCGCGGCCTGGCCGATCCGCCGCCCGTCGAGGACGCGGCCTTGGCGATGCTCGCCGAGCGCTCCGGCGGCGACGCGCGCGTCGCCCTCTCCGCCCTCGAGCGGGCGGTCGAGCGCGCTGCGGACCTTGAACGTGCTGGAACCCGTACAAAGTCCACAGCGGTCGACGTCGCCGCGATCGAGGATGCGCTGCAGCGCAAGGCGCTCGACTACGACCGCCAGGGCGACCGCCATTACGACTTCGTCTCGGCCTGGATCAAGGCGACGCGCGGCTCCGACGTCGATGCCTCGCTCTACTACCTGGCGGTGATGCTCGAGGGCGGCGAGGACCCGCGCTTCATCGCCCGCCGCATGGTCATCCTCGCCTCCGAGGACGTCGGCAACGCCGACCCGCAGGCGCTGCTCGTCGCCGACGCCGCCGCCCGCGCCGTCGACCGCGTCGGCCTGCCCGAGTGCGCGCTCAACCTCGCCCAGGCTTGCGTCTACCTGGCGCTGGCGCCGAAGTCCAATGCCGCCCACAAAGCGCTCGGCCGCGCCCGCGCCGAGGTGCGTGAGAACGGCGCCAAGACGCCGCCGGACTACCTGCGCGACGCCCACTACCCGGGCGCGGCGAAGCTCGGCCGGGGCGAGGGCTACCGCTACGCGCACGACGAGCCCGGTGCCGTCAGCGACCAGCCGCTGCTGCCGCCGGAGCTGCAGGGGCGGCGGTTCTACGAGCCGACTGAGCGCGGCTTCGAGACGGAGCTGGGCAAGCGCCTGGAGGCGCTTCGCAAGCGACTTTCGGGGGATTAGTCGCAAGCGCAACTTCCTTGAAAAAGGGGTGTTTCAATGGTCGGCTTTCCAAGCTAAGCCAGGGAGAGCCGACACACCGGCCGGAGGCCTGGACTGGGGGCCTCCGGCCGGGAATCACAGGGGAATCAGGGGGACTCGACGACCGCGCATACCGCGGTCGTCGAGCGTTGGGGGGTCCTAGCGACGGCCCCCCTCCTCTAAGGTCCGAGGCATGGCCGACAAGCTGAGGCTCGGTGGAATGGCTCTCCGGAACGGGCTGCTCATCCATGGGCCCACCCACTGGGCAGCCGCGGTCCGCAAGCCGGACGGCGAGGTGGAAGTGGCTTCCGAGCGGAAGCCGCAGCTGGCTCCGAAGCTGGCCGGCCGCGTTCCGGGGCTGCGCGGGCCGCTCAAACTCGTCGAGGCGATGGCGGTGTTGCCGCTGGTGCGGCGGCGCATGTCGGCGGCCCGGTTGCCGTTCGAGGACCCGCGCGTGCTCGCCGCGGTCGGCGTGACGCTGGTGACGACGGCCGCCCTGCGGCGCCGGGTCGCGAGCAGCGCGCTGCGCGAGGGCGTCGTCCAGGTGCTCGGTGCGCTGCCGGCGGTGATCGCGCTCAGCGATCGCGACCTCGCCGCCTACCACGGGGTCGAGCACAAGGCGATCGCCGCTTACGAGCAGGGGGTCGAGGACCCCGCCTCGGTGCCCAAGGAGCACGACCGCTGCGGCTCCAACCTGCTTGCGCCGATGATGCTCCTCTCGGCGGGCGGCACCGTCACGTTGGAGCGCCTGGTCGAGCGGCCTGGCCCGCTGGCCCGCGCCGCGGTCGGCGTCGCCGGCGCCTCGCTCGCCGTGGAGATGTTCGCCTGGAGCGACCGCAATCACGGCGCGCCGCTGGCCGAGGCCTTCCACACTCCCGGGCGCGAGATCCAGCGCCACCTGGCGACCAAGGAGCCGACGCCGGAGCAGCTCCAGGTCGGCATCGCGGCCCTCGCCGAGATCCTCCGCGTCGAGGGCTCGGAAGGCGCCAAGGGCGAGCCGCCCCCGGCCACGTAGACTGGCCGCCGATGTTCGGCAAGATCGATCACATCGGCGTCGCCGTCGAGGACATCGACGCGGCGCTCGGGCTGTATGCGGAGACCTTCGAGATGACCGTCGCCCACCGGGAGACGGTCGAGTCGCAGGGGGTCGAGGCGGTGCTGCTCGATGTCGGCGACGGCGACGTCGAGCTGCTGCGGCCGCTGGGCCCGGAGACGGCGGTGGGCAAGTTCCTCGCTCGCAAGGGCCCGGGCCTTCACCACGTCGCCTATGCGGTCGACGACATCGACTCGACGCTGCGGCAGCTCGCCTCCGCCGGCCTGGAGCTGATCGACCGGGAGGCGAGGGTCGGCATCCGCGAGAGCCGCGTCGCCTTTCTGCACCCCCGCTCGACCGGCGGCGTGCTGACCGAGATCGTCGAAGCGAGTGGAGAGGAGCACTGATGGCTGATACGCAGAAGGTGGAGATCGGCTTTGAAGGCGGGCAGGTCGTGGCGGTGCGGCTGGACGAGGACGAGCTGAAGGATCTGCGCAAGCAGGTCGAGAAGGGCGGCTGGCACGACATCAGGACCGAGGACGGGACGCTCTCGGTCTACGTCGGCAAGGTCGCCTTCCTGCGAATCGACTCCGGCGCGCAGAAGATCGGCTTCTGAGCCCGCCGATGCGGGCGAAGGCCGCAATCGGAGCACTCTCGGCGGCGACCCTCGGCGCCGCGCTGTGGTGGCGCAAGAACCCCTCGGCCTGCCCCTATGGGCAACGCTTCTGGGTGCAGGCGCCGCACCCCGTCATCAGCCGTGCCCGCCTGCGCCTGATCCTGGCGCCGCAGGCCGGCGAGCGGGTGCTGGAGATCGGCCCCGGGACCGGCTACTACACGCTCGACATGGCGGAGTGGGTGGGCCCGCAGGGACGGGTCGAGATCTTCGACCTGCAGCGTGAGTTCCTCGACCACGTGATGCGCCGGGCCGGCGAGCGCGGCCTGTCGAACGTCGTCCCCACCCAGGGCGACGCCACCGCGCTTCCCTACGAGGACGACTCGATCGACGCGGTGGTCCTCACCGCCGTCCTCGGCGAGATTCCCGACCCGGCGGCGGCCCTGCGCGAGATCGGCCGTGTCCTGCGCCCGGGCGGTCGCCTGATCGTCGGCGAGCTCTTCGGCGACCCCCACTTCACCACGCTCAAGAGCCTTCTGCGGCAGGCCGCCGGAGCGGGCCTCCGCTACGAGGCCCACTCCGGCAACTGGTTCGCTTACTTCGCGCGCCTTTCGGCTACCAGCGCGACCCTTCCAGCCAGTTGAGCTGGAAGACCCGCGCGTCGTTTGACGCATCGGCGTTGCCGCCGTCGGCATCGGCGGATCCGCCGTCGCCTCCGGTCGCGTCGCCGCTTTCCGCCGTGGTGTCGCCACCGTCGGCGTTGCTGTCACCGCCAACCGAGACGGCAACCGCGTTGCCGTTCCCGATCTGGGTGTTGCCGGTGTTGGCGTCGCCGCCTTCACCGCCGGTT
>DASSHI010000021.1:0-72305 GCA_035693025.1 Solirubrobacterales bacterium | reverse complement strand
TACGAGAGGACCGGGATGAACGTGCCGCTGGTGTATCTGTTGTCCTGCCAAGGGCATCGCAGGTTAGCTACGCACGGAACGGATAACCGCTGAAGGCATCTAAGCGGGAAGCCGTCCTCGAGATGAGCTCTCCCATCCCTTCGAGGGAGTAAGACCCCTGGTAGACCACCAGGTTGATAGGCCGGCGGTGCAAGCGCAGCGATGCGCTCAGCCGACCGGTACTAATGGGTCGAGGGCTTGACGGATTTATTTTTTACCCTCTTGGTCATGTGCAGTTTTCAGGGCCCACCGGGGGTGGTCTCGCAAAATCTCCGGTGGCGCATAGCGAAAGGGAAACACCTCTTCCCATTCCGAACAGAGCAGTTAAGCCTTTCAGCGCCGATGGTACTTGGGGGGCAACCCCCTGGGAGAGTAGGTCGCCGCCGGTTCTTCTGACTTGGGCCGCCCGCAGGGGCGGCCCTTTGTCGTTCTGGCTTCCCCCGCCCGCCTAGGCGTGGTGGGGGGCGAAGCGGTCGATCGCCGAGCTCCAGGCCCCCGTGCTGCGTGGGAAGCCCGGACGCCGGCGCATCTCGCACGGCTGTGTGGGTTGGCCGACGGGCTCGAGGCCGTACTCGCCGAGGGTGGCGAAATCGATCACCAAGTCGACTGCGTCTGCTGCTTGCGTGCTGAAGGTCTTTTTCGTATCGAACATAGGTTCGACTCTACGGTCGCCCTCGGACGGCATCGGTTTTTTGCAATCCGTCTTGCGCATGTGCCTTCTCTTTACCCGTTTTTGCAGGGATTTCACGTTTGTCGAAGGCCAAGACCAGGGCGGCGGTTCGGGCCGGTTTCTCGACGTTCGGGGAGTGGCCGGCCCCCTGGATCAGGACGGTTTTCGTGCCGGGATAGATCCGCCGGTATTCGGCCAGCCGGGCGGCGGGTTCGTCGATGATCTGCTCCTCGGCACCCATGATCACGAGCAGGGGCTTGCCGCTCTGCTTCATGCGGCGGTCGAGGCCCTCTTCCTTGCTGTATTCGTCCGAGCCGTCGGGCGAGTCGTGGTAGGAGTCGTAGGTCATCCGCTTGACGTCTTCGACGAATTCGTCGGGCACGTCGAAGCCCGGAGCGAAGGCCACCTCCAGCCCCTTGCGCACGGCGAAATCCGGCTTGATCCGCCACAGCGCCTGGCCGATTACCGGCGCGAAGGCCGCGTTGGCGAGAAGCCCTAGCGAGGACTCGTGATGGGTGGGGGCCGTGTCGACGATGACGACCCGTCCGACCAGTCGGGGGGAGCGTTCGGCCAGCGCCGTCACCACCGAGCCGCCCAGCGAGTGTCCGACCACCTCGGCATCGCGTACTCCGAGCCTTGCCATTGCCTCGGCCACCAGGTCCGCCTGATGGGGGATCGTGTAGCCGGAGGTCGGCTTTTCGGAGCCGCCGTGACCGAGCAGGTCGACCGCGATCACGCGGTGGCTGCGATCCAACCGGGGCATCATCCGGTTCCACCAGTTGATCGCGCAGCTGAAGCAGTGGACGAGCACGATCGGAGGGGCGCCCCGGGGGCCTTTCTCGACCGCCTGGATGTCGCCGCCGGAGAGATGGAGGATGCGGCCGCCGGGCTCGTTGACTTCGGCGCTCGTGGATTCGTCGTCGGTGACGACGGTATTCAGCGCGAGCAGCACCGCGACCGCTGCCACGATGCCGATCAGGATCTTCCATCCTCGTCCCATTGCCGCAGTACCCTAGCCGGACCATGGAGAAGTTCGTCATCGATGGAGGCGTGCCGCTTTCGGGCGAGCTCACGGCGGCCGGGAACAAGAACGCCGCCCTGCCGATTCTCGCCGCCTGCCTGCTGACCGAGGAGGAGCTGCTGCTGCACCGGGTGCCGCGGATCCGCGATACCGAGGCGCAGATCGCCCTCCTGGAGAGGCTTGGCGTCGAGGCGTCGTGGGTGGCCGACAACAGCCTGCGGCTCTGCGCCGCCTCGGTTTCCGAGGTCGAGGTCGACCAGGAGCTCTCCAACCAGATCCGGGCCTCGTTCCTGCTTGCCGGACCGTTGCTGGCCCGCTTCGGCGAGGCCCGCATGCCCCCGCCCGGTGGCGATTTCATCGGCCGGCGCCGGCTCGACGCGCACCTGGACGCCTTTTCCGACCTCGGCGCCGACGTCGAGGGCGATCGCTGGATCGAGCTGAGGGCACCTGGCGGCGGCCTGCGGCCCTGCTCGATCTTCATGGACGAGCCCTCGGTGATGGGGACCGAGAACGCCCTCATGGCCGCGGCGCTGACGCCGGGCCCGACGACGATCTCCAACGCCGCGTCCGAGCCGCACGTGCAGGACCTCGCTCGCCTGCTGAGCGCCATGGGCGCCGAAGTGACCGGGATCGGCTCCAACGTGATGACGGTCCATGGACGGGACCGGCTTGGCGGCGCCGAGCACACGATCTCACCCGATCACATCGAGGTCGGCAGCTTCATGGCGCTCGCCGCGGCCACCGGTGGCGAGCTGCGGATCCGCGACGCGGCGCCCGCCGATCTGCTGATGGTGCGCCGCCAGTTCCGCCGCCTCGGGCTCGAATCGGAGATCGAGGGCGACGACGTGATCGTGCCGCCCGAGCAGCGCCTGCGGATCAAGGCGGACATCGGCGACGCGATCCCGAAGATCGAGGACGGCCCCTGGCCCGCGTTCCCGGCGGACCTGACCTCGATCGCGCTGGCGCTCGCCACGCAGGCGGACGGCGAGATCCTGATCTTCGAGAAGATGTTCGAGAACCGCCTCTTCTTCGTCGACAAGCTGGTCGCGATGGGCGCTCGGATCACGCTGTGCGATCCCCACAGGGCGATCGTCAGCGGTCCGAGCCGGCTTCACGGCGAGCGCGTCGAGAGCCCCGACATCAGGGCCGGGATGGCGATGCTCATCGCCGCCCTGGCGGCCGAGGGAAGCTCGGAGATCGGCAACATCCGCCAGATCGATCGCGGCTATGAGTCGATCGACGAGCGCCTGCGCGGCCTGGGCGCCCGCATCGAACGCGTCTCTGCAGAGATCCCGGCCTAGCAGGCTTTTCGCGCTCACTCTCGTAAGGTCAGGCGCATGATCCACCCGATTCCACCCGGGACGCGCGACATCCTTCCCGACGAGATGCGGGAGCTTCGTCGCCTGCACCTCGCGCTGATCGAGGTCTTCGAGAGCCGTGGCTACGGCGAGGTGGCGACGCCGGCGATCGAGTACGACCAGGTGCTCGCCCAGGGCGACGGGCGCACCTCCGACTACGCGTACCGCTTCTTCGACGAGCGCGGCGACCTGCTGGCGCTGCGCTCCGACATGACCGTGCCGATCGCGCGCCTCGTCGCCTCGCGCTACGCCGAGGCCGAGCTGCCCCTGCGCCTCTGCTACCTGGCGAACGCCTACCGCGCGGTGCGACCGCAGCGCGGCCAGATGCGCGAGTTCGCCCAGGCTGGGGTCGAGCTGATCGGCGCGGCGGCGCCGCAGGGAACCGTCGAGGTGATCGAGGTGCTGGAGGCCGCGCTGGACGCCGCCGGGCTCGAGCGGGCCGTGATCGGCCTCGGCGACGCCGACCTCTACAGGCAGCTGCTCACAGAGCTGGACGTACAAGGCGAGCCGCGCGACGCGATCCTCGAGCGGCTCGCGATGCACGACCTGGTCGGTCTCGAGGCCGAGCTCTCGCGGGCCGGAATCGGCGCGGAGCAGGTGCGCACCTGCGTCGCCCTTTCCCAGTTGCGCGGCGGCCGCGAGGTGCTCGAGCAGGCGCGGGCGATGGGAAGCGCGGCGGTCGAGCGGGCAATCGCCCGCCTCGGCGAGACCTTCGGCGCGCTGGAGGAGCGCGGTGTCGCCGGGCGGGTCCAGGTCGACCTCGGCCTGCTGCGCGACCTCGGCTACTACAGTGGCGCCATCCTCGAGGTCTACGACCCGGCGCTGGGCCACGTGCTCGGCGGCGGCGGGCGCTACGACGGCCTCCTGAAGCGCTTCGGGGTCGACCTTCCCGCGGCCGGCTTCGCCCTTTACCTCGAGCGCGTCCACGTCGCCCAGATGGAGGAGTCGCGGCGCGGGGGGGCACGATGACCTTAGAGGTCGCGGGCACCGCCGGGGCCAAGCCGGACGGGCCGCTGAAGCTGGCGGTTCCGCGCGGCGCGCTGCTCGACAGCACCCTCGGCGTCCTCGATGCCGCCGGCGTCGACACCGCGGCGGCGCGAAGCGAGTCGCGCGCCCTGATCTTCCCCGGCGAGCAGCTGACCCTGGTCACGATGCGGCCCTCCGACGTGCCGACCTACGTCGAGGCCGGCGCCGCCGACGTCGGCATCACCGGCAAGGACGTCCTCTTGGAGCAAGGCGACCGCATGGTCTACGAGCTGCTCGACCTCGGCTACGGCCGCTGCCGCATGGTGCTGGCGGGACGCAAGGGCGATGAGAGCCTCGGCGAGTCGCAGCGACGCCTGGGGATGATGCGGATCGCGACCAAGTACCCGCGGGTGGCGGAGCGCCACTTCGAGTCGACGGGCCGCCAGGTCGAGACGATCGAGGTCAAGGGCTCGGTCGAGCTGGCGCCGCTGATCGGGCTCGCCGACGGCATCGTCGACCTCGTCGCCACGGGCCGCACGCTCGAGGAGAACGACCTCGAGGTTCGCGAGGAGATCGTCGAGTGCACGGCGCGCTTCGTCGCCAATCGCGTCGCGCACAAGCTGCGCGCCGCTGAGATCGACGACCTGACGGCGCGGTTGCGGGAGGCGACGGCGGAGTGAGGGTCGAGCGCGTCGAATGGGACGGAGCCGCGCAAACCGCCGAGCAGATCCGCATCTGGACTGCGGGCGCCGTGCAGCGGGTCAACAAAAAGGCGATTCATGAAATCGCGCATACGGTCGAAGCCGGCGACGACGCTTCGCTGCTGGGGCTGACCGCCCGCTTCGACGCAACCGAACGAGCACCGGAGGCGCTTCGCGTCAAGCCGGAGGCTCTCGAGGCAGCCCTCGCCGGGCTCGAGTCGGGGCTGCGCGAGGCGCTGGAGATCGCGATCGCGAACGTGCGCGCCGTGGCGACCGCGCAGATCAGCACGAAGCCGATCGAGATCTCGCTGCCGCAGGGCCAGGTTGTCAGGCTGCGCGACGTGCCCGTCGGCGCCGCGGGCATATACGCCCCGGGCGGCCGCGCGGCCTACCCGTCGAGCGTGCTGATGGGAGTCGTCCCTGCTCGGGCGGCGGGTGTGGAGCGTGTGGCACTGGCGACCCCGCCGGGCCGCGCCGGTGAGGTCGATCCGCTCGTCCTCGCCACCGCGGCCCTCTGCGAGGTCGACGAGGTTTACGCGCTGGGCGGCGCGCAGGCGATCTTCGCCCTCGCCTACGGCACCGACTCGATCGACAGGGTCGACGTCGTCGCGGGGCCTGGCAACGCCTGGGTGCGCGAAGCCAAGCGCATGGTCAGCGGCGAGGTCGGCATCGACTCGCTCGCCGGCCCATCCGAGCTGATGGTGATCGCCGGCCATGATTCCGACCCCGAGTGGATCGCCCTCGACCTTTGCGCTCAGGCCGAGCACGGAGGGGATGGGCCGCTGATCCTTGTCGCGGTCGAGGAGGCTGTGCTCGATGCCGCCGCCGAAGCCACGAAGAGAGCGGCAGCGGAGCGTTCGGGGGCGGGGGATGCCCCGCTGGCGATCGTCCAGGTCCCGGACCTCAGCGATGCGATCGATCTGGCCAACGCCTTTGCCCCCGAGCACCTCGAGCTGCTCGAGGGGGACGCCGCGCTGCTGGCCGATCGCGTGACGACGGCGGGATGCGTCTTCGCGGGACGCCACAGCGCGACGGCATTCGGCGACTACGTCGCCGGCTCCAACCACGTGCTGCCGACCGGTGGCGCCGGTCGATTCTCGGGGCCGCTCGGCCCGGGGGTCTTCCGGCGCAAGATCGCCACCGTGGAGGTTCCCGCCGGGGCGGCGGCGAAGTTGGCGCCGTACGTCGAGACGATCGCCCGCGCCGAGGGCTTCCCCGTTCACGGCGAGTCGGCGATGATCAGGAGCGAGGACACTTAACAGCCATGCCACGAACGGCGAAAAGAGAGCGCAGCACCGCCGAGACCACCATTCAGCTCGAGCTGGACCTGGATGGCGGCAAGGACTCGAGCGCCGAGACGGGCGTCGGCTTCCTCGACCACATGCTCGACCTGCTCGCCCGCCACGGCCGGCTCGGCCTGCAGGTGAGGGCGAGCGGCGACCTCGAGACCGGTGCGCATCACACCGTCGAGGACGTCGGCATCGCGCTCGGCCAGGCGCTCGACGAGGCCCTGGGCGACCGCGCCGGGATCCGCCGCTACGGATCGGCGCTGGTGCCGATGGACGAGTCGCTGGCCGAGTGCGCGATCGACATCTCCGGGCGGCCGCTGTGCGTGTTCGAGGCGGAGATGCCGGTGACCTCGATCGCCGGCTTCGACTCGGAGCTCGCCGAGGAGTTCTTCCGCGCCGTCGCCAACAACGCCAAGCTGACGCTGCACGTCTCGGTTCGCTACGGCAGCAACGTCCACCACATGATCGAGGCCTGCTTCAAGGCGTTTGCACGGGCACTCCGCGTCGCCGTCTCGGTCGATCCGCAGGAGAGCGGCGTGCCCTCGACCAAGGGGACGCTGAGCGAATGACGACGCGGATCTGCATCCTCGATTACGGCATGGGCAACCTGCGCTCGGTCGAGAAGGCGCTGGAGCACGTCGGCGCCGTCGCGACGATCTCCAGCGAGCCCGAGGCGATCCGCTCCGCCGAGGGATTGGTCCTGCCCGGCGTCGGCGCCTTCCCGAAGGCGATGGAGCGGGTGCGCGAGCTCGGCCTGGACGAGCTGATCGCCGAGCGCCGCGATGCCGGCGTGCCGATCCTCGGCATCTGCCTCGGCCTGCAACTGCTCTTCGACTCGACCACCGAGCTCGGCGGGGCGGCCGGAATCGGCCTGCTGCCCGGCGACGTGGCGGAGCTCGACGCCGCGGGGCTCAAGGTGCCGCACATCGGCTGGTCCCCGGTCCGCTGGGAGAAGCCGTCGCGCCTGGTTGAGGGAATCGAGAGCGAGACGCCCTTCTACTTCGTCCACTCCTTCGCGCCCGACCCGTCGAGGGAGGACCTCTTGGGCAGCGCCGCCTACGGCGCGCGCTTCGCCTGCGCCGCCGAGCGCGACAACGTCTTCGGCGTCCAGTTCCACCCGGAGAAGTCGAGCGGCGCCGGCCTGCGCCTGCTCTCCAACTTCGCCGGCGTCTGCTCCGCCGTGCCGGCGTGATCCTCTATCCCGCGATCGACATCCGCGGCGGCCAGGCCGTCCGCCTGCTGCAGGGCGACTACGAGCGCGAGACCGCCTACGACGCCGATCCGGCGGACGCCGCCCGCCGCTGGGCCGACGAAGGCGCCGAGTATCTGCACGTGGTCGACCTCGACGGGGCGAAAGCGGGAGAACCGCGCAACCTCGCCGGCATCGAGCGCATAGCGTCGGCGGTGGACTGCCCGATCCAGGTCGGCGGCGGCCTGAGGGACCCGCAGTCCGTGCGCGCGATTCTCGACGCCGGCGCCGACAGAGTCGTGATCGGCACCGCGGCGCTGCGCGACCCGGAGTTCCTGGCCGCGATGATCGAAGCGCACGGCCATCGCATCGTGGTCTCCGTCGACGCCCGCGACGGAAGGGTCGCCCTGGATGGATGGACCGAGGCCGGCGACGTGGAGATCGTCGATGCGGTAGCGGCCCTGGCCGAGCGCGGCGTAGCCCGCTTCCTCTGCACCGCGATCGAGGTCGACGGCACCATGGAGGGCCCCGCGATCGACCAGCTGACCGAAATCGCCTCCGCCACCACCTCCCAGATCATCGCCTCCGGCGGCGTAGGCACCCTCACCCACCTCGAATCCCTCGCCGAGCTTTCCCCCGCAAACGTCGAGGGCGTAATAGTCGGCCGAGCCCTGTACGAGCGCAGCTTCACCGTGGCCCAAGCGATCGAAGCACTTGCCGGAACGACCTAGGTAGCGGCCATCCCGGTAGGGGTGAAACGTCTTGTACTTTTTCGTCGATTGCCTCGGGCGCCAGCAGCAGCCCAGGCTCTCGAAAAAGTTAAGTGGAACCCCTACCGGGATGGCCGCCCTCTACGCTCCCGTCAATGGTCCTCAAACGCGTGATCCCCTGCCTCGACGTCGACGCCGGCCGCGTCGTCAAGGGCACCAACTTCGTCGACCTCCGCGACGCCGGCGACCCCGTCGAGCTGGCCGAACGCTATGACGCCGAGGGCGCCGACGAGCTGGTCTTCCTCGACATCACCGCCTCGCACGAGAAGCGCGAGACGATCGTCGAGCTGGCCCGGCGCACCGCCGACAACGTCTTCATCCCCTTCACGATCGGCGGCGGCATCCGCTCGGTTGCCGACGCCCAGGCCGTGCTCGACGCCGGCGCCGACAAGGTCTCGGTCAACTCCTCCGCGCTGGCGCGGCCCGAGCTGCTGGGCGAGCTGGCCGACCATTTCGGCGCCCAGTGCGTGGTCCTGGCGATCGACGCCAAGCGCGAGGACGACGGTTGGGGCGTCTACGTCAACGGCGGCCGCGAGCGAGTCGACGGGCGCGACGCCGTGTCCTGGGGGCGGGAAGGCGTCGAGCGCGGAGCGGGGGAGATCCTGCTGACCAGCATGGACCGCGACGGGACCAAGGACGGCTACGACACCGAGCTGACCCGCGCCGTCGCAGACGCCGTCTCGGTGCCCGTGATCGCCTCTGGTGGCGCCGGCACGCTCGACCACCTCAGCGAGGCGATCGCGGACGGCCGCGCCGACGCCGTCCTCTGCGCCTCGATCTTCCACTACGGCGCCTACAGGGTGCGCGACGCCAAGCAGCATCTCGCTGGCGCCGGGATTCCTGTCCGTCAGTAGGCGGCCCGGGTGTCCCTCGCCCCGACAATCGCCGGTCTAATTAGACCGGCGATTTGAGTATCCGCCGGTTCGAGGGACACCCGGGCCGCCTCAACGAAGGTCGGCAGCGAGTCCGGCGACACCCTCAGAGCCAAGGATCTCAAAGCGATCTAATTCGTAGGGGCGGTCGCGGGTGGCGTAGCCGCGGATCTCGGTGGTGGCGCCTACGTAGCCGGCTGCTTCAACGGCGGCGGTGACCGTGGCGTTGAAGCGACCTGCCGGGTAGCAGAAGTTCTTCACGGGGACGCCGTATTCGCGGCGCAGGATCGCCCGTGAGCCGGCGATTTCTTCCTGCAATTGGGCGGGGTCGAGTTCGGTCAGGTCGAGGTGGTGGATCGTGTGGGCGGCGAGCTCCCAGCCGGCCGCGATCATCGCTTCGACGTTGCTCGGGTAGAGGTCGGAGCCTTCCGCCTTGAGGTTGAGCACGCCGGCCCAGCCGTGGCGGCGCAGCTCGGGCAGCGCGTAGGTGAACTGCGGCCGGTAGCCGTCGTCGAAGGAGATCACGACCGGCTTCGGCGGCAGCGTGCCGCCGTGGTACCAGGCCTGCTCGACCTGTTCGAGCGTCACCGCCTCGTAGCCGTGTTCGTCGAGCCAATCCATCTGCTTGTGGAAGTCGGGCCGGGTGACGTAGAGGTCGGGATAGGGCTCGTCGGCCGGCGCGGCGCCGAGCACGTGGTACTCGAGGATCGGCACCGGTCCGGAGTGGGGGCGCCAGTCGGGCTGAGGCGTCGCGTCGCGGACCATGCCGGTGGCGGGAGCCGAATCGGATCGCCCCGCCCCCGAGCCCGCCGTAGAGGTTTGCTCCGCTATGCGGTTCAAAGCTCTACGGCGGTTGCCGTTTCCGCCGCCGCCGGAGGAAGAAGCGAGGAGGACGGCCGCGATCGCCGCCGCCGCGACGGCAACCAGCGCGCCCGCGGCGAGCAGCCGGCGGCGTCGGAGCCGGCGTCGTTGTCGCTCCCGCCTCGCTTTGCGCTCGTCGACCATCCGGGAAGCCGATCATGGTACGGATGGGGATGACGTGAAGCCAATCGACGATCTGG
Source organism: Solirubrobacterales bacterium (assembly GCA_035693025.1). Lineage (GTDB taxonomy): Bacteria > Actinomycetota > Thermoleophilia > Solirubrobacterales > 70-9 > VRUE01. The sequence goes on along the minus strand of DASSHI010000021.1, from coordinate 62,369 downwards.
AAGCGACACTGCGGAGCGCCTACCCCGAGCTGGACGCCGTGCATGACCTGGCGGGAGGAAAACCCGTCTATCTCGTCGGCGGCGCCGTCCGCGACCTGCTGATCGGCCGCGGCAGGGCCGACATCGACCTCGTGATCGAGGGCGATGCCACGGCGCTGGCGAGGAGGCTCGGCGGTGAGGTGGTCGAGCACGAGCGCTTTGCCACGGCCAAGGCGCGGCTCGGCGCGCACGAGGTGGACATCGCCACGGCGCGAGCGGAGACGTATCCGCATCCCGGTGCCCTGCCCGAGGTCGAGCCGACCGCCGGCATCGCCGCCGACCTCGCCCGCCGCGACTTCACGATCAACGCGATGGCGATCCCGCTGCGGCGCGAACCGGAGCTGATCGACCCCCACCAGGGGCAGAAGGATCTCGAGGCGGGGCTGCTTCGTGTCCTGCATCCGCGCTCGTTCGAGGACGATCCGACCCGCGCCCTGCGGGCCGCCCGCTATATGGCGCGCTTCGGCTTCGAGCTCGAGCCCGACACTGGGGAGCTCCTGCGCCAGAGCGACCTCGACACGGTGTCGGCGGATCGCCGCGAGGCCGAGCTGCTGCGCCTGGCGGCCGAGAACGAGGCGGCGCGGGGATTCCAGTTGCTCGCCGAGTGGGGCCTGGCCGAGCTGGGCCCGGAAGGAGTCGACCTGGCGGAGCGGGTGGCCGGCCTGCTCACCGCGGCGCCTTGGGCGGGGTTCGTCCCGCGCGAGGAGGCGATCCTGGCTGCGGCGATGGGTCGCTGGGCCGGCGCCGGGGAGCTTGTGGAGCTCCCGCCCCAACGGCCCTCGGAGGCAGTGCGGCTCGCCCGCGGACGAAGCCCCGTCGAACTGGCCCTCGCGCGGGCGCTGGGGGCCGAGTGGCTCGATTCCTACCTGAGCGACTGGCGTCACGTCACGCTCGAGATCGACGGCGAGGATCTGATCCGGGCCGGCGTCGCGGAGGGGCCCGCAGTCGGTCGCGGCCTGGGGGAGGCCCTGCGGCGCAAGCTCGACGGGGAGATCGCCGGACGGGAGGCGGAGCTCGCCGCCGCCCTCGCCGCCGCGCGGGAGCCGGCGTGAGGTGGGAGGAGAGCGACGGCGTCCGCTGGCTGGAGGCGGATTTGCCCGCGGCACGAACGGTCTTCGCGACGCGGTCCGCCGGCTCGTTGAAAGAGAGCCGCGTGCCGCTGGCCCGAGCAGTGGGGGTCGACCCGCAGCTGATCGTCAGCGGGCACCAGGTTCACGGCGCGGAGCTCGCCTTCCACGACCAACCGACAAGCGGTACGCCCGCTGTCGACGGCCACGTCCTCCGCACGGCCGGCCCGGTCGCCCTCGTCTACGCTGCAGATTGTCTGCCGGTGGCGCTTTCCGGGCCGGGCGGGGTCGTGATGCTGCACTGCGGCCGGCGGGGGCTCGCAGCCGGGATCGTCGCCCGCGGCGCAACGGCAGTCGGCGCGACGCACGCGGCGATCGGTCCCGGAATCGGGCCCTGCTGCTACGAAGTCGGAGACGAGGTGCTGGCGCCGTTCGAGCGCCTCGGCCCCGGAATCGCCGCCGATCGGATGCTCGACCTGCCCGAGGTGGCGCGGCGATTGCTGCACGAGGCCGGGGTGGGGGAGATCGAGTCGGCCGGCCTCTGCACGTGCTGCGAGGAGGAGCTCTTCTTCTCCCACCGCCGCGACGGCGGCCCCGGCAGGCAGGGCGGCCTCGTCTGGCTCGAACAGGGGCAGGCCTGAGATGCCGGGCCTGATCCACGGCCTCGACCCGGCAAAGATCGCCCGCAACCTGGATGCGGTGCGGGAGCGAGCCGGTGCGGAGGTCGAGATACTCGCCGCGATCAAGTACGTGCCGCTGGAGGAGGTCGGAGCGCTCGCCGAGGCCGGGGTCGAGCTGGTCGGAGAGAACCGCCAGCAGGACCTGGAGGCCAAGCACGAGCGCTGGGGCGACGCCTTTGCCTGGGACTTCATCGGCAACCTGCAGAGCCGCAAGGTGAAGCGACTGCTGCCCCTATGCCGGCTGATCCACTCGGTCGCCTCCGACTCCGCCCTCGAGCAGCTCGGCCGCCACGGCGGCCCTGAGACCGAGGTCCTGGTCGAGGTCAACGTCGCCGGCGAGGACGAGAAGGGCGGTATCGCCCCGGCGGACCTCGGGGCGTTCATCGAGCGCTGCCCGGTGCGCGTCTCCGGGCTGATGACGATGCCGCCGTTCAGTACCGACCCGGAGGATTCGCGGCCGCATTTCGCCCGCCTGGCCGAGCTCGCGGCGGCGCACGGCCTGGAGCGGCTCTCGATGGGCACCTCGCAGGATTGGCCCGTCGCGATCGAGGAGGGAGCGACGATCGTCCGGCTCGGAACGGCCCTCTACGTGTGAAATGCCGCGATCTCCTCTAACTTTGCTGGAGGAATAGGCCGCTCAGAGCAGAAAGACGCCGATAACGATGGCACTACGCGATACCTGGCATAAAGCGCTGGTCTACTTCGGACTGGCCGAAGAGCACGAGTACGGCCCCGAATACGACGAAGACTTCCCCGAAACCTCCGAAGAGGAGATCGAGGCCCGGCGGGAGTCCGCCCAGGTGCGGCGACTGCCGACCTCGCGGCGCTCGCGACGTGACGAGATCGACGACATCTTCGCCGACGACGAGCCGATCGCGGCCTCGCGGACCCGTACCCTGCGGCCCGTCGGCGAGGACTCCGACGTCAAGGTGCACCTCGTCATCCCCCGCAACTTCAACGACGCCCAGCAGGTCGCCGACCAGTTCAAGCGCTCGGTGCCGGTGATCCTCAACCTGCAGACGACCGATCACGAGCTGTCGAAGCGGATGATCGACTTCTGCTCCGGCCTCACCTACTCGCTGGACGGCGGCATGCAGCGGATCGCCGAGAAAATCTTCCTGTTGACGCCGCGCAACGTCGAGGTCTCCGCCGAGGAGAAGGCGCGACTCCTCGACAAAGGCTTCTTCAACCAGTCTTAGAGGCCGGACGGCCTCCAAGTCCGAATAGTCTCCCGGCCATGGTCGTCGGCTTCTGCGGTTCGGGAAACATGGCCGCCGCGATGGCGCGGGGCTGGCACGGCGAGTTCGAGCAGACGCTGTTTTCCGATTCCGGCTCCGGCCGGGCGGCGGAGCTGGCCGCGGAGCTCGGCGGCGAGGCCGTCTCAAATGCCGAGCTCGCCGAGCGGGCGGATCTCGTCGTGCTCGCCGTCAAGCCGGCAAAGCTGGAGGAGGCGGCGGCGCAGCTCGACGGCGCCGAGATCGTCCTCTCGCTGCTCGGAGCGACGCCGTCGGAGGCGGTAGCCGGCGCCTTTCCCGCGGCCGAGACCCACCGCGTGATGCCGAACGTGGCGGTCGAAGTGCGCCGCGGCGTCCTCTGCCTGTCCGGCCCGCCATCGCATCTCGTGCGCGAGAAGCTCGGCGTGCTTGGGCACGTGGTCGAGCTGGCAGATGAGGATTTCGACGCGGCCACGGCCGTTATGGGCTGCGCCCCGGCCTATCTCGCACTTGCCGTCGAGGCGATCGCCGACGCCGGAGCCGAGGACGGGCTCGACCGCGAGCTGGCCCGCGAGCTGGTCGTCGAGACGGCCGCCGGCACGGCCGAGCTGTTGCGCCACCGCGATCCGGCCGACGTGCGCCGCGCGGTCGCCTCGCCCGGCGGCAGCACCGAGGCCGGGCTCGAGGCGCTCGACCGCGAAGGCGCCCGCGGGGCCTTCGCCGCCGCCGTCCGCGCCTCGCTGGAGCGAATGCGCGGATGATCCTGCTCGCGATAACCCGCCAGGACGTCGCCGACTACGTCGCCGCGCTCTTCCTCGTCTACATCATCCTGATCCTGATCCGGGTGCTGATGTCGTGGATACCGCGGATGCCGTACAACCCGACCCTGCGAGCGGTGCTCGACTTCGTCGCGCAGACCACCGACCCCTACCTCAACCTCTTTCGGCGCATCCTGCCCCCGGTCGGCGGGGGCGGCTTCGGGCTCGACCTCAGCCCGATGATCGGGATCATCGTCCTCTACCTATTGCGGACCTTGGTCGTCGGCCTGATCTCGGGGTGAGCGCCTCGCGGCGAGCCTGGCTGCGAGCGGGCGCGGTGGCGCTGGCGACGATCGTGCTCGACCAGATCGCCAAGGCGCTGGTCGAGCACAACCTGGTCCCGGGCGAGCACGTCGAGGTGCTCGGTCCGCTGGAACTGACGCTCGCCCACAACAGCGGCGTCGCCTTCGGCCTCGCCAGCGGCGGCGGCGCCGCCCTGATCGCGCTCACCCTGGTAGCGCTCGGCTTCGTCGGCGTGCTCTTCGCACGCAATCCCAGCCGGCCGGGGATGTGGATCGCGACCGGACTGCTCGCGGGCGGCGCCTGCGGCAACCTGATCGACCGCGTCCGCGCCGATGCGGTGACCGACTACGTCGCGATCCTCAGCTGGCCGCCGTTCAACCTCGCCGACATGGCGATCACCGTCGGGGTCCTCGTGCTGGCCCTGAGCTACACGAGCGAGGCAGGGGGGAGATGAGCGAGCTGCGGATCGTCCACCTCGACGAGCATCTCGCCGTCGTCGACAAGCCGGCCGGGCTCGTCGTCCACCCGGCCCCCTCGCACTCCGGCGCGACCCTCGTCGACGAGCTGGCTGAGATCCTCGGCGGCGGGGCGGACCCGGAGCGCCCCGGGATCGTCCATCGCCTCGACAAGGAGACCAGCGGGCTGCTGGTGGTCGCCCGCGACGACGCGACCCACGCCGCCCTGCAGGAGCTCGTTCGGCGACGCGACGTAGAACGCGTCTACCTGGCGTTGGCGGAAGGCCGCCTCGCCTCGCGCACCGGCACGATCGACGCGCCGATCGGGCGGGCCTCGAAGCAGCGGCACCGGATGGCCGTCTCCGGCGCGGCCTCGCGGCAGGCGCGAACCCACTTCGAGGTGCTCGAGCTGCTCGCCGTCGAGAGCTACGTCGAGGTGAAGCTGGAGACCGGGCGCACGCATCAGATCCGCGCCCACTTCGGCGCGATCGGCCACCCGCTCACCGGCGACGCGACCTACGGCGGCGCAGCGAGATACGGCCTGAGCCGGCAGTTCCTGCATGCCCACCGGCTTGGCTTCGTCCATCCGGCGACGGGCGAGGCGATGAGCTTCCGCTCCGAGCTGCCCGGGGATCTCGCCTCGGCGCTGGAATCGGCCCGCGCCGCCTGACCTGGCGTGCCGCTCTACAATTCCCCAGTTCTAAACCGACCCCCGTCGTAGCCGTCCCGGATCCTGACCGTCTCAGGACGAGTCCCCGGGCAAGGGCGATGGGGCTTCACACAATCCAAGGAGACTTTTCGCACATGCCAGAGGCAGGCCTCAAAGAGCTGCTGGAGGCCGGAGTCCACTTCGGCCATCAGACCCGTCGCTGGAACCCGAACATGCGCCGCTACATCTTCGGCGAGCTGGACGGGATCCACATCATCGACCTGATCCAGACCGAGGCGCTGCTGGAGAACGCGCGCCGCTTCGGCGGCGAGCTCGCCAGCGGCGGCGGCACGGTGCTCTTCGTCGGCACCAAGAAGCAGGCCCGCGGCCCCGTTCAGGAATGGGCCGAACGCTGCAAGATGCCCTACGTCAACCAGCGCTGGCTCGGTGGGTTGCTGACCAACTTCAACACGATGTCGGCGCGGATCTCCCGCCTGCACGAGCTGACCGGCTGGCAGGAGGAGGGCAAACTCGACCTGCTGCCGACCAAGGAGCGGATGGGCATGCAGGCCGAACTGGCCAAGCTCGAGTACAACCTCGGCGGCGTGCGCGACATGGACCGCCTGCCGGATGCGGTCTTCGTCACCGACCTGAAAACCGAGGAGATCGCGGTGCGCGAGGCGGCGCGCCTGCGGATCCCGATCATCGGCCTGGTCGACACCAACTGCGACCCGACGCCGGTCGACTACGTGATCCCCGGCAACGACGACGCGATCCGCTCCTGCCAGCTGGTGATCGGCACGATCGGCGGCGCGGTCGAGGAGGGCGCCGGCGCCTGGCGGGTGCAGGAGGAGCGCCGCATCGCCGAGGAGATGGAACGGCGCAAAAAAGAGGAAGAAGAGCGGAAGAAGCGCGAGGAGGAAGAGAAAGAGCGGGTCGCCAAGCTGGAGGCGGAGAAGAAAGCGGCGGAAGAGGCGGCGGCCAGGAAAGCTGCCGAAGCACCGCCACAGGCTCAGGCCGCTCAGGCTCCCGCTAAAGGACAGACCTCGCAACCCGCGGGTCCTGTCGACGCAGGGGACCCACCGTCCCCTGCGGTCGCTAAAGCGTCCTCGGGGACGGTTCCCCCTACGCCGCCACCCGCGGGAGGGGCGGCTAAAGAGCAGGCCCCGGCCGATTCGGCGAAAGCCCAAGCGGCCGAGGGGGCGCAGACGCAGTCTCCGGCTGAGCCCGCCGCCGCTGAGAAAGCGCCCGCTGCGGGGGAGGAGGGGGCGAAATGAGCGTTACTGCTGCGGATGTGAAGGCTCTGCGGGATCGGACTGGGGCCGCGATGATGGATTGCAAAGCGGCGCTCTCGGAGTCTGAGGGGGACGTCGATCGGGCGATAGAGATCTTGCGGGTCAAGGGGCAGGCCTCGGCCGCCAAGCGCGAGGGGCGGGGGACCAGCGAGGGGGTCGTCGCCTCCTATATCCACGCCAACGACAAGGTCGGGGCGATGGTCGAAGTCCAGTGCGAGACCGACTTCGTCGCCCGCAACGAGGACTTCAGGGCCTTTGCCTACGAGGTCGCCCTGCACGTCGCCGCGACGGCGCCGAAGTTCGTCTCCTCCGACGAGATCCCGGCCGAGGAGCGCGAAGCCGAGAAGCGCGTCTTCGAAGAGAAGGCGCGCGAGGACGGCAAACCGGACAACGTGGTCGAGAAGATCGTCGAAGGCCAGCTCGCCAAGTGGGGCAAGGAAGTGGCGCTGCTCGACCAGGCTCATGTCAACGCCGACAAGCACGACTCCAAGTCGATCGAGGAGCTGCGCCAGGAGATGGCCGCGAAGACCGGTGAGAACATCCGCGTCGCGCGCTTCGCCTACTTCCGCGTCGGCGAGGGCGATTGACGCAGCCCGATCCCGAGTTCGGTCGCATCCTCCTGAAGCTCTCCGGGGAGGCGCTGATGGGGGGGCTCGAGCACGGCACCGACGCCGCCGAGGTCGAGCGGATCGCCCGCCAGGTCGCTGCCGTCCGCGCACGCGGGGTCGAGGTGGCGATCGTCGTCGGCGCGGGCAACATCTATCGCGGCCTGCGCGGAGCCGCCGACGGCATGGATCGCGCCACCGGCGATTACATGGGGATGCTGGCGACGGTGCTCAACGCGCTCACCCTGCAGGACGCGCTGGAGAAGATCGGCGAGCACACCCGGGTGATGTCGGCGATCGACGTCAAGGAGGTCGCCGAGCCCTACATCCGCCGCCGCGCCATGCGCCACCTGGAGAAGGGCCGCGTGGTGATCTTCGCGGCCGGCACCGGCAACCCGTTCTTCACCACCGATACGGCGGCGGCGCTGCGCGCCCTGGAGATCCACGCCGAGACGATCCTGATGGCCAAGAACGGGGTCGAGGGCGTCTACGACTCCGACCCGGCGACCAACCCCGACGCAAAGTTCATCCCCGAAATCGGCCACCGCGAGGCGATCGAGCGGGGGCTCAAGGTGATGGATTCGACCGCGCTCTCGCTCTGCATGGACAACGACCTGCCGATCTACGTCTTCAACATGGGCGACGAGACGAACATAGATAGGATCGTCAGCGGCGAGAGAGTGGGCACGCTGGTAGCCGGCGCGCCCGCCTGAGACCGCAGAGAGGACCCCAGTGGAGCTGATCGACGAGCTGCTCAAGGACGCCGAGGACCGCATGCAGAAATCGGTCGAGTCGAGCCGTGGCGAGCTTGCCACGGTGCGCACCGGACGCGCCTCGCCGCACCTGCTCGACCGCATCTCGGTCGACTACTACGGCTCGCAGACGCCCCTCAAGCAGCTCGCCAACATCGCCACCTCCGACGCCAGGCTGCTCACCGTCACCCCCTTCGACAAGGGCTCGATCGGCGAGATCGAGAAAGCGATCCAGGAGTCCGACGTCGGCCTGACTCCCAGCAACGACGGCAACGTGATCCGCCTGCAGATCCCCGAGCTGACCGAGGAGCGCCGGCGCGAGATGGTCAAGGTCGTGCACGGCGTCGCCGAGGACGGCCGAATCGCGATCCGCAACATCCGCCGCGACACGATGAGCGACCTGCGCGACCTCAAGAAAGAGGGCGAAGCGGGCGAGGACGACGAGCGCCGCGCCGAGGCGGCCCTGCAGAAGCAGACCGACGAGGCGATCGCCGAGATCGATTCGCTGCTGGAGGGCAAGGAACAAGAGATCCTCGAGGTGTGAGCGCCTCCGCGCGGTACGTAGCGATCATCACCGACGGCAACGGGCGCTGGGCCCAGCAGCGCGGCCTCTCCGTCGCCGAGGGCCATCGGGCCGGCGCCGACGTCGTCAAGGCCCGACTGCGCGATGCGGTCGAGCTGGGGATCGAGGAGCTGACCGTGTTCTCCTTCTCGACCGAGAACTGGGCACGGCCGGCCGAGGAGGTCGGTGCGCTGATGCGGATGTTCGGAGAGCGGATCGACGCCGAAACTCCCGAGCTGGACGCCGAAGGGGTGCGCATGCGCTTCATCGGCCGGCGAGAGGGCGTCGCCGGCGAGCTGGTCGAGAAGATGGAGTGGGCGGAAGGGGAGACCGCGGCGAACGAACGGATCACGCTCTTCGTCGCATTCAACTACGGCGGCCGGGCGGAGATCGTCGACGCAGCGCGAAGCTTCGAAGGTGACTCCGAGGAGCAATTCAGCCAAGGCCTCTACGCGCCCGAGATGCACGACCCGGACCTGTTGATCCGCACCAGCGGCGAGCAGCGCGTCTCCAATTACCTGCTCTGGCAGTGCGCCTACTCCGAGCTCGTCTTCCGCGAGGAGCTCTGGCCGGACTTCGACCGCGCCGCCTTCGAGGCCACGCTGGCCGAGTTCGAGGCCCGCAAGCGGCGTTTCGGGGGGCGGGGCTGATGGTGCAGGACCTCTTCGACGAGGAGATGTTCGAGGAAGACCCGCCGCCGCGCGAGCGTCCGCCGCGCGAGCCGCGGCGGCGCAGGCGCAACCTGCTCGGCGGCGAGACGGCGAGACGGATCCTCGTCTCGATCCCCTGGATCGTCTTCGCGATCGCGATCGTCGTCGCCGGCGGCATCGTCTTCGCGGCGGCGATGCTGGGGATCGGGATCCTCTGCCTGCGCGAGTACTTCCTGATGACCGCCAAGCAGCGGCCGCTGCAGTCCGCGGCCTACATCGCGGTCACGGCGATGATCGCCGCCGCCTACTTCGGCAGCGCCTTCAACGTGCTGCTCCTCGCCACCGCCTCGTTCGCGCTGCTCTTCTTCTTCGGGGCGCGGATGCGGCCGCGTGAGGGCGTCGTCGTCTCGATGGCCGTCACCGTGCTCGGCGCCGCCTGGATAGGCCTCCCCTTGGTCCACGCGGTGTTCCTCCGCGACCTGCCGAACCACGGCGCGGCGCTGCTGATCGACGTTCTCGTCGGCACCTTCGCCACCGACACCGGCGCCTACGCGACCGGGCGCATGTTCGGCTCGCACCGGATCGCCCCCGACCTCTCGCCGAACAAGACGATCGAGGGCCTCGTCGGCGGCTTCCTGATCGGCACGATGGCCTTCTGGTTCGCCGGCCTGTACCAGAACTGGCTCTCCGGCGCGGACGCCCTGATCATCGGCGCCGCGGTCGCCGCGGTCGGCCCGATCGGCGACCTCTTCGCCTCGATGGTCAAGCGCGATCTGGGCAAGAAGGACACCGGCAGGCTCTTCGGGCCGCACGGCGGCCTGCTCGATCGCCTCGATGCCGTCTTCTTCACGGTCGTCGTCGGCTACTACCTCGCCGTCCAGCTGGTCTATTGAGGTACCTACACTCCCTCAAATGAAGAAGCTGGTCATTCTCGGCAGCAGCGGCTCGATCGGCGTCCAGGCGCTGGAGATCGTCGCCGCTTCAGAGGAGCTGCAGGTTGCCGGCCTCGCCGCCGGCTCGAGCTGGGAAACGCTGCTCGAGCAGGCTCGTCGGCATGGCGTGCCGACCGTCGCGCTCGCCGACGAGAGCGCCGCGGCGCGAGCGCGCTCGGCTTGGGACGGGCGGGTGCTGAGCGGCGAGCAGGGCGTGCGCGAGCTGATCGCCGCGGCGCAGCCCGACCTCGTCCTCAACGGGATGGTCGGCGCCGCCGGCCTTGGCCCGACCGTCGCCGCTCTGGGAGCAGGAGTCGACGTCGCGCTCGCCAACAAGGAGAGCCTCGTAATCGGCGGGGAGCTGACCACTGCGCTGGCCGAAGCGACCGGGACGCGGCTGCTGCCGGTGGACTCCGAGCACTCGGCGCTGTTCCAGTTGATCGGCCGCGAGCAGCCGGGGACGGTGGAGAGGCTGGTCCTGACCGCCTCGGGCGGCCCCTTCCGCGGTCGCAGCGATCTCTCCGGGGTCAGCGTCGAGGATGCGCTCGCGCACCCGACGTGGAGGATGGGAGGCCGGATCACGATCGACTCGGCGACGTTGATGAACAAGGGCTTCGAGGCGATCGAGGCGCACCACCTCTTTGCCGTGCCGTACGAGCGGATCGCGGTCGTCGTCCACCCGCAGTCGATCGTCCACTCGCTGATCGACCTCAACGACGGCGCCACGCTGGCCCACCTCGGCTACCCGGATATGAGGGTGCCGATCTCCTACGCGCTGCACTTCCCCGAGCGCGCCGACGTCGACGTGCCGCGGCTCGACCTGACGTCGGTCGGAGAGCTGAGCTTCGAGCAGCCCGATCCGCAGACGTTCGCCTGTCTGCGCCTGGCGCTCGCGGCGGGAAGGGCGGGGGGCACGGCGCCCTGCGTGCTCAACGCCGCCGATGAGGTCGCGGTCGCCGCCTTCCTCGCGGGACGGATCGAGTTCACCGCGATCGCCGCTGCGATCGAGACCGTCCTGGAGCAGATGCCGGCGGCGCCCGTAACCCACTTCGACGACCTCTTCGCCACCGACGCCGAGGCCCGCCGCCGCACCGAAGAACAGGTCGGGGGGTTGGCGAAGGTATGAGCTGGGTCTACGTCTTCCTCGGCTTCTCGGCGCTGATCATCCTGCACGAGGCCGGCCACTTCTTCGCCGCCAAGGCGACGGGGATGCGGGTCGAGCGCTTCTTCCTCTTCTTCGGCCCGACGCTCTTCTCGGTCAAGCGGGGCGAGACCGAGTACGGGGTTAAATCGCTGCCGCTCGGTGGCTACGTGAAGATCAGCGGGATGAGCCCCGACGACGAGCTGCCGGCCGGGGAAGAGCACCGCGGCTACTACGAACAGCCGGTCTGGAAGCGGATCGTCGTGATCGGCGCCGGCCCGGCGGTCAACATCGGCCTCGCCTTCGCGATCCTCTTCCTCGTCTTCCTCTTCAGCGGCCAGAAGACGACCCAGACCGTGGGGGAAATCGTGCCCAAGTCGCCGGCCGCGTCGCATCTAAAGGAAGGCGACGAAATCGTTGCGATCGACGGCAGGCGCTATCCGGGCCTCAGCGTCGAAGCCCGGCTCGAAAGGTTCATCGGCCAGGTCTCGTCGCACAAGTGCGTCGGCAAGCAGACGGAAGGCTGCCGGGCAGCCACGCCTGTGTCGATAACCGTACGGCGAAACGGCTCGCTGCGGACGATTTTCGTGCGCCCGGAATACGAAGCCGCCCTCGGCCACACGCGGATCGGCTTCGGCTACGGCACGGCGCCGGCCGAATACGGGGTCGGGGGGGCGACCGAAGAAGCCCTCGGGGCGATGTGGAAAGTGACCAGCGGCACGGCGACCGTCTTCGCGAACCTGCTCAACGAAAAGCATCGCAAGGAAGTCTCCGGCGTCGTCGGCGTCAGCGACGTCGCGCACGAAACGATCGACAAGTTCGGCGCCACCGAGGCGCTGATCCTGCTCGCGCTGGTCAGCCTCTCGCTCGGCCTGATCAACCTCTTCCCATTCCTGCCGCTCGACGGCGGCCACATCTTCTGGAGCCTGGTCGAGAAGGCGCGAGGCAAGCCGGTCGCCTTCCGCACGATGGAACGGGCCGGCGCGGTCGGCTTCGTGCTCGTGATCATGCTTGCCTTCCTCGGCCTCAGCAACGACATCGGCCGGATCACCGGCGAAGGGTTCAACGTCCGCTAGCAGCCGCCCCGCGCGGCGGCTAATGTGGGTCCGATGGAGCTTTCCCAAGCGGAGAGATACGTGTCCGGAGCTCCGGCGCGCGAGCTTCCGTTCGACAATCTCTACGCGGCTTTTCTGGCGACCGTCGAGCGGCTCGGCGACGACCCCGCGGTGCGCAGCGGGGAGGAGGTCCAAAGCTGGCGCCAGCTGAGCGCCAGAGTGAGGCGGATCGCCGGCGGCCTGGCGGCGCTCGGCGTCGGCAAGGGGGACACGGTCGCGCTGATGCTCTCCAACCGGGCCGAGTTCGTCGCCTGCGACCTCGCAGCCGTTGCGCTTGGCGCCGTCCCCTTCTCGATCTACCAGACCTCGTCACCCGAGCAGATCGCCTACGTGGTCGGCGACGCGGAAGCCAGGGTCGCGATCGTCGAGGCCGGATTTCTCGAGCCCTTCCAGCGTGCCCACGCGGATCTGCCGGCGCTCGAGCACCTGGTCCTCCTCGACGGCGAAGACGGCGGCGAGACGCTGGCGGAGCTCGAAGCGCGCGATCCCGGTTTCGACCCGGCCGTCTCGGCTGATGCGGTCGGCCCCGACGACCTGCTGACGCTGATCTACACCTCGGGCACGACCGGGCCGCCGAAGGGCGTCCAGCTGACCCACCGAAACCTGCTCACCCTTGTCGCCTCGGTCGACGACCTCATCCCCTTCCCCGAGCACGGCGGCCGGGTGATCTCGTGGCTGCCCGCCGCCCACATCGCCGAGCGGGGGGCTAACTACTACCTGCCGGTGGTCAAGGGGTTGGAGATCCACATCTGTCCCGACCCGCGCGAGATCGTCCAATTCCTCTCGCAGGCGCGGCCGACCTGGTTCTTCGCCGTGCCGCGCGTCTGGGAGAAACTGAAAGCTGGGCTCGAGGCGATGCTCGCCGGCCTGCCCGACGAGCAGCGCGAACCGGTCGAGCGCGGGCTCGACGCCGCCCTCGAGAAGGTGCGGTTGGAGCAGAGGGGGGAGGCGGTGCCCGATGACATGCTCTCGGCAGCCGCCGCGGCCGACGAGAGCATGTTCGCCGCCCTGCGGGCACAGCTCGGTCTCGACGAGGCCGTCGCGGTCAGCGTCGGCGCCGCGCCGACGCCGGTCGAGGTGCTCGAGTTCTTCCATGCGATCGGGATCCCAGTCGGCGAGCTCTGGGGCATGTCGGAGACCTGCGGCGTCGCCACCTGCAACCCGCCGGAACGGATCAAGCTGGGCACGGTCGGGCCGCCGGTTCCCGGGGTCGAGCTGAAGCTCGCCGACGATGGCGAGGTGCTGGTCCGCGGCGACGCCAACATGCCCGGCTACCGCAACATGCCGGAGAGGACGGCCGAGACGATCGACGCCGACGGTTGGCTGCACACCGGCGACATCGGCGAGCTCGACGAGGACGGCTACCTGCGCATCGTCGACCGCAAGAAGGAGCTGATCATCAACGCGGCCGGCAAGAACATGTCGCCGGCCTCGATCGAGTCGACGCTGAAGGCGGCCAGCCCGCTGATCGGCCAGGTTGCCGCGATCGGGGACGCTCGCCGCTACAACGTCGCCCTGATCGTCCTCGACGCCGACTTCGCCCCCGTCTGGGCTCAGGGCAAGGGAATCGAGGAGACTTCGCTGGCGGCGCTGGCCGAGAACGAGGCGCTGCGGGCCGAGCTGAGCGCCGCGGTCGAGGCCGCGAACCAGCGCCTGGCCCGGGTCGAGCAGATCAAGAAGTTCGCGATCCTGCCCACCGACTGGGCCCCCGGCGGCGACGAGCTGACCCCGACGATGAAGCTGAAGCGCAAGCCGATCGAGCGCAAATACGAGGCGGAGATCGAGGCGCTCTACGAGGGGTGAACGACCCTGAAGCGGTAGGTCGCAGGGGAGGGGTCCGATTCGCCGCCGGGCGCCTTGGCCTTGACCCTGAAGACGTGACGGCCAAAGGCGAGACGCCGCGACGTGAAGGGCGAGCGACAGGGTGCGTAGGGCCTGTCGTCCAGCTTGCAGCGATAGGTCGCGCCGGCGGTGTCGGAGGCGAAGCGGAAGGTGGGCGTGCGGTCGGCATCGCGGCGGGGAGGGTGCTTGCGGATCGTCGTCTGCGGCCGGACTCGACCCTGTCGGCTTCCGCCCTGGCCTGCTTCGGGTTCGAGGCTCCCGGGCCCGGTCTGTGCAGTGCAGGCGTGCTCGGCCGGGGTCGCCGAGTTCGCTCGCGGCGAAGGAAAGGCGTCGGCGAAGTCGGCGAAGCTGTCGTCGGTGTCGTCGCCTTCCTCGAGCAGCGTTCCACAATGTGAGGCGATCGAGCGCCGCAGCGCCATCCCGTCCGGGATGCCGGTCGGATCCGCGGGCGACCCGGATGGCGAGGGGAGGGAGCCGGCGAAGTCGCCCCAGGAGACGCAGTCGAGCGATTCCCAGCAGACGGCCCCGCCGGACGGGTCGAGCTGGCCCGACGGCATCAGGGCCTCGTCCCCCTGCACGCCGAACTGCGCCTCTGCCTCGGGGCTCGTGAGCAGAACGGTGCGCTGGTCGCCCCCGTCGGGCACATCGGCGGAGAGGGTGTTTGCCGTGACCAGGGACCCGCTCGCGTCATAGGTGCGAAGGATGTGCCCGCCGACGAAGTTCTGGCCGCTTTCGAACATCTGCAGCTCGACGTACTCGGCGGCCGGTGCGGCCGCGGACCCGGGATAGACCTCGCGGATCCGCATCAGGTGAAAGGTCGCCGCCGCTCCCGTCGGCAGGACGACGGCAAGCAGCGCCACCGCCAGGGTGGATGAGATCGCCCGACGGAGCCGACGCCTCACCGGCCGTGACCTCGATGACGGGGATGGTGGCGACCATGGTGGCCATGGCGGTGGCGGTGGCGACGACGATGGCGACGATGCGGACGGGGCTTGACCGCCGGGCTGCTGGCAAGAGGCGGCGGGGCCGGAGAGGGCTCGCCACTGCTGGGGGGTGGGCTCGTGGGTGCCGGCAGCACGACGGTGAACGTGTAACCGGCGGGGGTGGGGTCGACGTTGCCGCTCGGATCGATCGCCCTGACGCGGAAGGAATGCGTGCCGTCGGCCAGGTCCGTGTAAGCGATCCCCCCGCTCGGGCAGCTCGCGAATTCCGCTCCGTCGAGGCTGCATTCGAAGCTCGAGCCCGGCTCGTTAGAGGCATATGCGAACGATGCGGTCGGGCTGTCGCTCGGATCGGCGGGGGACGCGACGATCGTGGTCTCGGGCGGGGTGGTGTCCGCGAGCGAGTTGTCGACCGTCCAGGCAAACGTCGTCGCCGCGCCCTGGTTGCCCGCTTTGTCCCTGGCGCGCACCGCGAAGACGAACCTCCCGTCCGCGAGCTTCGTGTAGGTCTTCGTCGAGCTGCAGGACGAGAACAGGTCGGCTTCGCCTTCCTGGACCAGGCTGCATTCAAAAGTGGAGCCGCTCTCGCTGGCGTGAAAGCCGAATGCCGCCGAGGTGCCAGGGCTCGGATCGGCCGGGTGGACGTCGATGGTCGCTCCCGGCGCGACCGTGTCGACCGTCCAGCTGTAGGAAGCGGGAGTGGGATCCGGTCCGGATGCGTTGACGCCCCGAACCTGGAAGGTGTGCGTGCCGTCGGCGAGGCCGCTATAGGCCTGGGGGCCACCCGCCGCACAGGCGGAGAAGACGGCGCCGTCGAGCCTGCATTCATAGCTCGTGGCACCGGGCGCTTCGTAGGTGAATTCGGCTTCGGTGCTGTTCGAGTTGGCAGCGGGCCGGTCGTCTATCGCAGTGTTGGGAACGCCGGCGCAAACCGACTCGACGATCGCGCTGTTGTCGTTGCGCGGGGCCGGGGTGACCTCTTCGAAGTCGGTGGCACTGTCGTCGGTGTCGTCGTCTTCCTCGAGCAGGGTGGGGCAGCCGGGGCTGATCTTGCGGCGGATCGCCTTGCCGACCGTGATGCCGCCCGGCGAGGCCGGCGACCCGGCGCTGGTGCCGGTCGCGGTATGCAGCGCGGCCGCGCCGCTGAAATTCCCCCAGGCGACGCAGTCAGCAGGAATCCCGCCCGCGTTCCAGCAGGCGGCCCCGCCGGCCGCCGGGACGGCGAGGCCCGAGTCGAGGAGGTCGGGGGCGACGCCGAATGCGGCCTGGACGTTGGTGTCACCGATCAAGACGGTCTGCTGGTTTGCCGAGTTGGCCACCCCGGCGGAGAAGGTCGAGGTATGGATCAGCGTGCCGGCCGCGTTGTACAGCTTCATCGCGTGGCCGCCGAGAAACGACTGGCCGCCGGCGTACATCTGCAGCTCGACGTAGCTGTCGTCGTTCTGGCCCGCGTAGACCTCGCGGATTTTGATCAGGTGGAAGGTCGCCTGGGCCGGCGGCGCGAAGAAGAGCAGCGTCGCGGCGCTCGCAAGCAGGGGCAGGACAAAGCCAACCCGCCCTCCCGGGCGAAACGGCGTCCCCCTTCCGCGGCCTCCAGTACCCATCCGTTTATTGCATACGGAGCCCCGCCCGGCGGGGTTCAAACTGCCTGGAGAACCCTTACCGCTACGCTCCCGATATGGCTTCCAAGCGGCAGATATTCGTCGGCAAGGTGCCGATCGGCGGTGGGGCGCCGGTCGCGGTGCAGACGATGACCAAGACCGAGACCGCCAACCTGGCCGCGACGATGGAGCAGATTCGCACGGTCGCCGAGGCGGGGGCGGACATCGTGCGCGTGGCGGTGCCGCGCGAGAAGGACGTCGAGGCGCTGAAGACGATCGTCAGGGAATCCCCGATCCCGGTGATCGCCGACATCCACTTCAACCACACGCTGGCTCTGAAGGCGATCGACGCCGGCGCGCACTGCATCCGCCTCAATCCCGGCAACATCGGCGGCCGCGAGAAAGTCGCCGAAGTGGCCGAGAAGGCGACGGCGGCCGGCGTGCCGATGCGGATCGGGGTCAACTCGGGCTCGCTGCCCAAGCACCTGCACGAGCTCGAGCGCGAGGCCCCTGTCGAGGCGCTGGTCGCCGCCGCGGTCGAGTTCGTCGAGCTGATGGAGGGCCTGCGCTTCGAAGACTTCAAGGTCTCGATCAAGTCGACCAACGTGCCCAACACGATCGCCGCCAACCGACTGCTCTCCGAGAAGATCCCCTACCCGCTGCACCTCGGCATCACCGAGGCGGGGACCAAATGGTCCGGCGCGCTCAAATCCTCGGTCGGCCTCGGCACCCTGCTCGCCGACGGGATCGGCGACACGATCCGGATCAGCCTCTCGACCTTCCACGCCGAGGAGGAGGTCAAGGTCGCCTGGGAGATCCTCAAGGCGCTGCAGCTGCGCGAGCGCGGCCCGGTGCTGATCGCCTGCCCGACCTGCGGCCGCCTGCAGTTCGACATGGACTCAGTCGTCGCCGAAATCGAGCAGCGGCTGGAAGGCTATGCCGAGCCGGTCGAGGTCGCCGTGCTCGGCTGCGCCGTGAACGGCATCGGCGAGGCCAGCCACGCCGACTTCGGCATCGCCGGCGCCAAGAACGAGGGCCTGATCTTCGCCCACGGCAAGCCACTGCGGAAGGTGCCGCAGGCGACCCTGGTCGACACGCTGTTCGAGGAGATCGACAAGTCCCTCGACCGCGGCAGGGTCGAGGTCGACGAGGCGAAGTCGCGCGAGGGCGCGGCCTGGCTGGCCAAGATCGAGGAGGAAAACGCCGGCGAACTGACCCCCGAGAAGATCGCCCAGATGGAGAAGGAAGCGGTCGAAAAGGGCGAGTCGGACAAGGTCCTGCTCGACGAGGAGGCTTCTCCGACCGCGGGGCGCCGCTTCACCAGGGCGTAGACGCGCCGCCGCCGCCCGCCGCGAGACGCGTTGTTCACAGCCATCCGCTCTACTAGTGGATAGGTTTCCCCCAGTGACGCGCCTCAGCCAAACGTTTTTGCCAACGCTGAAGGACCCCCCTTCGGACGCCGAGGCGGCGTCCCATAAGTTGATGGTGCGGGCGGGACTGATCCGGCAGCTGGGAGCCGGGCTGTGGACCTACCTGCCTGCCGGGTGGCGGGTCCAGCGCAAGGTCGAGGCGATCCTGCGCGAGGAGATGGAGGGAATCGGCTGCCAGGAGATGCTGATGCCGGTCCTGCAGCCGGCCGAGCTCTGGAAGCAGACCGGCCGCTACGCGATCGACGAGCTGTTCAAGCTCGAGGATCGCAGGGGAGCGCCGATGGTCCTGGCGATAACGCACGAGGAGTGCGTCACCCACCACGTCGCGCGCGAGGTGCGCTCATACCGGGACCTGCCGCTGATGCTCTTCCACATCCAGACCAAGGAGCGCGACGAGCCGCGCCCCCGCGCCGGCGTACTGCGCACGCGCGAGTTCACGATGAAGGACGCCTACTCCTTCGATCGCGACGAGGAGGGCCTGGCGCGCTCCTACGAGCTGCAGAGCGGCGCCTACGAGCGGATCTTCGACCGCTGCGGCCTGCACTGGTACCGAGTCGAGTCCGACGTCGGCATGATGGGCGGCTCCGGGGCGCACGAGTACATGGCTCCATGCCCGGCCGGGGAGAACGAGGTCGCCCTGGCGCCCGGCTACGCCGCCAACGTCGAGATCGCCTCGGCGCAGGCGCAGCCCGTCGAGCTGCCGCCGGCGCTCGACGCTCCCGAGGAGGTCGCCACCCCGGGCCTGACGACGGTCGAGGAGGTCTCCGGCTCGCTCGGCGTCGCACCGGGCGCGCTGATCAAGGCGATGCCGGTGGTGGTCGAGGGCCGCGGCATGGTCCTCGTCCTGCTGCGCGGGGACCATCGCCTCAACGAGGTCAAGCTGCGCAATGCGCTCGGCGCCGACTGTCGGCCGGCAGGCGCTGAGGAGATCGAGACGGCGCTCGGCCCGGTCGGCTTCGTCGGCCCCGTCGGCGTCGAGCTTCCGGTCTACAAGGATGCGGCGATCCAGGGCGACTCGTTCGTCAGCGGCGCCAACCGGGCCGACACCCATCTGCGCGGCGTGCGACCCGGCCGGGACTTCGCATTCGAGGAGATCGACGTGCGCACGGTCGAGGCCGGCGACGTCGCGCCCGGCGGCGGCACGATCGAGATCGAGCCGGCGATCGAGATCGGCAACATCTTCAAGCTCGGCACCCGCTACTCGGAGCCGCTCGGCGCGACCTACCTGGACGAGAGCGGCGTCGAGCGACCTATCGTGATGGGCTCTTACGGGATCGGCCCGGCGCGGATCGTCGCCGCGGCGATCGAGCAGCGCGCCGACGAGCGCGGCATCGTCTGGCCCCCCGCCCTCGCCCCCTGGCAGGTTCAACTCGTCTCCCTGGCCAAGGCGGGCGAGGACGAGCGCGGGGCCGCCGACGCGCTGTACGAGGATCTGCGGCAGCGGGGGGCGGAGGTTCTCTACGACGACCGTGACGCCGGCCCCGGCGAGAAGCTGACCGACGCCGAGCTGCTCGGCTGCCCG
The DNA here is from genome assembly GCA_035693025.1 of Solirubrobacterales bacterium. Classification (GTDB taxonomy): domain Bacteria; phylum Actinomycetota; class Thermoleophilia; order Solirubrobacterales; family 70-9; genus VRUE01. The sequence continues at coordinate 42,816 of DASSHI010000021.1, read as the reverse complement.
CTGCGCGTCGTCGTCGGCCGGCGTGGGCTGGCAAACGGCGTGGTCGAGGCGAGCGAGCGCGCCGGCGGCGCCGAGCACGAGCTGCCGGTCGGCGAGGCCGCCGAGCGGGCCCTCGCCCTGCTTCAGGGCGAGGATGGCTGACGCGGCCCCCTTCGGCCGCGGCCGCATCCGCCGCCTCTTCGGGCTCGATCGCAGCGGGCCGCCGCCCCGCCAGACGCAGGAGGGGGAACCTCTCAATCCATGGACGCTGCCAAACCTGGTCGGCTACCTGCGCCTCGCCGGCCTGCCGGTGTTCCTCTATCTGGCCTTCGAATCGGGCGACGGGCGCAGCGTCGCCTCGGCGACGATCTTCTGGCTGATCGCCGCCGGCGACTACCTCGACGGCTTCCTCGCCCGGGCGACCGGCCAGTACAGCCGCCTCGGAACGATGCTGGACCCGCTGATCGACCGGCTCACGATCCTCTCCGGCACCGTCGTCTGCTGGCACTTCGGGCTGCTGCCACACTGGGCGCTGGCGCTGCTCGTCGCGCGCGAGCTGGCGATGCTGGCGCTGGCCCAGTACGGCCTGCGCCACGGCGTCCAGATCGCCGTCAACTGGCCCGGTCGAATCTCGGTCTTCCCGACCATGGGAGGAATCTTCTTTGCCCTGGTATTCGCGGGCTGGGTGCCCAGCGCCCTGCTGATCCTCGGGGTCGCACTGGCCATCCTGGCCACCGTCCTCTACGCCCGGACAGGCGTGCGGACGGTGCGCGAACAGAAGGCGCAAGGCGGCACCCAGGGCCGATAACCTTCAACCTAGACTTGAACCTTGGCCTGAGCGACCTATAATCCGGTCTCAGCGGCCAACGGAGGCGTACGCCTCCCGATCAAGGAGCGAGATGGAGGACACCTTTCCCGATCTCGGTTCTCTCAGCGACGAAGAGCTGAAGGACCTGATCGACAAGCTCACCACCGAGGAGAACGAGATCTCCTACAAACGCCGGGTTCTGCACGGCAAGATCGACATCCTGCGGGCCGAGCTCGTCAATCGGCTGCGCCACAAGCGCGAAAGCGGCGACTCGCTGATCTCCGGCGACGACGTCGCCCAGCTGACCGACATCCTCGCCGGCAAGGCCCAGCGGCCCACCGGGCCGGAGGACGACGCGGCCGCCTGAGGCCAGGAGGAGTCGATGGCTGTCCACTGTCCAGAGTGCGGCTTCGTCAATCCCGAGGGGGCGAACTACTGCCAGAAGTGCGGTGCCTACCTGGGCGGGCCCAAAGAGAGGGGCGACGAGCCGACGACGATGACCTACAGGGTCGACGAAACCGGTGAGATGCAGCCGATCGACATCGACGAGGTGCTCGAGGAGAGCGGTGCCGCGCTGGTGATCCGCTCCGGGGGCGGCAGGGCGGGGGAGAGCTTCACCGTGACCGATAACCGGGTCAGCATCGGCCGCAGCCCCGATGCCGGCGTCTTCCTCGACGACGTCACCGTCTCGCGCAATCACGCTCTGCTGGTTCATCGCCGCGACGGCTTCTACATCGACGACCTCGGCTCGCTCAACGGCACCTACGTCAACCGGCGCCGTATCGAGTCCCACCGCCTCGCCGACGGCGACGAGATCCAGGTCGGCAAGTACAAGCTCAGCTACCTGGAGAAGTAGGAGGGACCCGATGGCCGTCTCCGAGCAACAGCAGACTCGCCAGCGCGATTCGCGCCCGCGCAAGGCGCTGACGATCGGCGCCGTCTGCAAGATCCTGCAGAACGAGTTCGACGACATCTCGATCTCCAAGATCCGCTATCTCGAGGACCAGAAGCTCTTGACGCCGCGCCGTACCCAGGGCGGCTACCGCCTCTACAGCCAGTCCGACGTCGAGCGCCTGCGCACGATCCTGCGCCTGCAGCGCGACGAGTTCCTGCCTCTGAGGGTGATTCGCCAGGAGCTGGCGGCAGGCGGTGAGATCGACCTCGGCGGTGGTGGCAACTCCGACCGCCGTCCTGCCGCGGGCGCGGTGCGGCGGGCGATCCTCGTCAACACCTCGAGCGCCTACCTGACGCTCGACGAGGTGATCGAGGAGACCGGCGCCCGCCACGAGCTGATCGGCGAGCTGGAGAACTTCGGCATCGTCCAGCCCGAGAAGCGCGACGGCAAGCCCGTCTACGATGAGACGGACCGCGAGATCGTCCGTGCCGCCAACGAGCTCTCCCGAGTCGGGGTGGGGGCCCGCAACCTGCGCGTCTTCCGCTCCTCGGCCGACCGCGAGGCGAACCTTCTGGAAGCGCTGCTGGGGCCCTCGCTGCGCTCGCGCAACCCGGAGCGACGCAAGGAGGCCCTCGAGAGCCTCGAGAGCCTGGCGGCGACGGTCAGCCACCTCAAGCACCTGTTGCTGGTCCGAGACCTGCGCCGCCTGGCGGGCGACTGACGCGGAGCCCATGCCGCGCGTCACCCGCCGACGGACGATCGCGGCTCCCCTGGATGAGGTCTGGGAGCTCGTCTCCGACCCCTACAGCCTGCCGCGCTGGTGGCCCCGGACGAGCAGGGTCGAGAGCGTCGACCGCAAGCCGGAGGGCAAGCGCAGCCAGTGGACCAAGGTGCTGGAGACCGCCGAGGGGCGCGGGGTGCGTGCCGACTTCCGCTGTCTCAGCTCAGCCGAGCGCGAGCGCTACGTATGGGAGCAGCAGCTCGCCGGCAGCCCCTTCGAGCGGCACCTGCGCAGCTCGGTGGTGGAGATCGGCCTCAGCGCCGCGGACGGCGGCACCGCGGTCAGCATCGTCTCCGACCAGAAGCTGCGGGGCACCTCGCGGTTGGGGTCGCCGCTGATGCGCGGCGGCCAGGGCAAGGTCCTCGACGCGGCGCTCGACGGGCTCGAACGGGCGCTGACGTGAAGCCGCGCCGGGACTCGAAGTGGTGGGGGTGGGGAGACCCGGCGATCGAGCCCGAGCTCGACGCGGAGGCGTTGGCGACCTTGCGCGATCGGGTCGGCGAGCTGGAGCCGTGGCCGCTTGCCGCCGAGCTGGAGCGCTTCGAGCTGCCGGCGGCCGAGCCCCTGTCCTCCAGGCTGATCGAGGCGGTCGGCGAGGCCGGTGTCTTCACCGACACGGAGGATCGCGTGCGCCATGCGACGGGATGCGGATACGCCGACCTGGCACGGCTCCGCGGCGGGCGGCTGGACTCCGCCCCCGACGCGGTCCTCCTGCCCGCAGACGCCGCCGCGGTGCGCCGGGTGCTGGACGTCTGCGCCGCCGAGGGCATCGCGGTGGTCCCGTTCGGCGGTGGCACCAGCGTGGTCGGAGGGGTCGCGCCGCTGCGGGGCGAGCACCCGCGCCTCGTCAGCCTCGACCTCGCCGCGCTGCGCGGCGTCGAAGTCGATCGCCGCTCGCTCACCGCCCGCCTCGGCGCCGGGCTGCGCGGCCCCGAGGCGGAAGCGGCGCTGAACACCGAGGGCGTCATGCTCGGCCACCTCCCGCAGTCCTTCGAGTACGCGACGATCGGCGGCTTCGCCGCCACCCGTTCGGCCGGACAGGCCTCGAGCGGCTACGGCCGCTTCGACGACCTGGTCAGCTCGGTGCGCCTGATCGCCCCGGCGGGGGATCTGCGCACGCTCGAGACGCCGCACACCGCCGCCGGGCCGGCCCTGCGCCAGCTCGTCATCGGCTCCGAGGGGACCTTCGGGGTGATCCCCGACGTGACCGTGCGGGTGCGGCCCGAGCCCGTCGAGCGCCGCTACGAGGCTTGGATCGCCGAGGACTTCGAGGCCGGGACGGAGATCGTGCGGGCGCTCGCGCAGGGTTCCGGCCTGCCGGACGTGATCCGTGTCTCCGACGCGGAGGAGACCGAGGTGTCCCTGGCGCTCTCGGGCCCTCGGGGGCTAGCCGGCAGGGCCTTCGGCGGCTACCTGGGGCTGCGCGGCAGGCGCGGCGGCTGCCTGATCGTGATCGGCCTCGAGGGCGAAGAGGAGTCGGTCGCCCGGCGGCGGGCGCTCGCCGTGCGCGCCCTGCGCCGCGGCGGCGCCGCCTACCTCGGACAGAGCGCGGGCCGCTCCTGGGAGCACGGCCGCTACCAGGGCCCCTACCTGCGCGACACGCTGATCGGGATGGGGGCGATGGTCGAGACGCTCGAGACCTCGCACACCTGGTCGGGGCTGCACGAGCTGCACGCGGCGGTCGGGGGCGCGATCCACGGCGCTCTCGGCACCATGGGAACGCCCGGTCTGGCGTTCTGCCATCTCTCGCACGCCTACGCCGACGGCGCCTCGCTCTACTTCACCTTCATCTCGCGGGCAAAGCGCGGCGAGGAGATCGAGCAGTGGCAGGCGGTCAAGCGTGCCGCCTCGGAGGCGATCGTCGCCGGTGGCGCCACGATCACCCACCATCACGCCGTGGGACGCGATCACGCCCCTTACATGCGGGCCGAGGTGGGGGAGACCGGGCTCGAGGCCCTGCGTGCGGTCAAGGAGCGCCTCGACCCCGCCGGGATCATGAACCCCGGCAAGCTGCTGCCCGGCTAGCTGCCTTCTTTCTGGCCGGCTTTGGCCACGGGCCCGGTGATTTCACCGATCAGGACCGTGTCGCCGGTGTAGAGCGGAAGGCTCTTTTCCCTCTTCGCTTTCGCCACCTCCTGCTGGTAGGCGGCGTTGGAGGTACGCGAGACGTAGATCTGGTCGAAGGCGCCGCTGGCCACGTAGGCGAGCAGTTCGGCGGGAATGCTGAAACGGGCGCCGAGCTTGCCCGTTTCGCCGACCGGGACGCTGCCGATCCGCAGCGAGAGCTTCGGCGTCCGGTAGAGCCAGACGGTGTAGGACTGGCCCTTTTCGGTCGGTTCGAGGTTTTCGGCCGTCACCTGGAGGACGACTTCCTTCTTGCCGACGCGACCGAAGATCGCCCGCCCGCTGGCTTCGCTGCCATCGGCGGCTTCGAGCACGGCCTGCGTGACCTTGCCTTCTTCTTCGGCGACTTCGGCTAGCGAGCCGCCGGCTTCGCCGGAGGCCGAGCCCGAGGAGGACGAGGAGTCCGAGCCGCTGCCGAAGATCGCAACGGCGCCGAGCACGATCGCGACGAGCGCCAGCGCACCGCCGGCGATCAGGACGATTCGGCGGCGCTCGGCGGGCACGGCAGGCCGCTGGCGGCGGGGCCGAGCGGTCGCTTTGGGCTTCGCAGCGGAAGGGGGGGTCTGCGGCTCTACCGCCGGAGCCGGCGGCGGCTCGGGCTTCGATTCGGGAGCGGGGGTGGGAGCCGGTGGGGGCGGTGGCTCGGGAGGCGGCGCGTCCATCGCCGCAAGCGCCTCGCGCACTTCCGCGCGCACGTCCTCGACGCTCATTCCCTTGAGCGCGGCGATGTCGTCGTAACCCTGCTCGCGCTGCGCGAGCAGCCGCAGCAGGGCCCTCTGGTCTTCGCTCAGTGCCATAACCCGGCGGAAGCCTATGCGACCAGCATTAAGACCAGATGTGCCGTAGAGGTTTGGTGCGCATAGCGGTTCAAAGCTCTACGGCGGTCGGTCGAGGGCGGGACGGGATAGGGTGCGCGCCGATGGCGGATGATCCCCGCGGCCCCGAGCCGCACTTCGACGGCCTGATCGGCACCGAGTGGCTCAGCGACGACCCCGATGCGGCCCGCGCCCGGGTGCCGATCCGTGACGATCTGCGTCAGCCCTTCGGCCTGATGCACGGTGGCGTGATGTCGAGCCTGGTCGAGAGCGTCTGCTCGCGGGCGACGGCGCTTGCCGTCTTCGGCGACGGGATGGCGGCGATGGGCCAGTCGATCAGCGTCAGCTTCATGCGCCCGATCACGGACGGTCACGCCGAGGTCAAGGCGCGGGCGCGCCACCGCGGCCGCACGACCTGGGTCTGGGACGCCGAAGTACTCGACGCCGACGAGAGGCTCTGCGCTCTCGCTCAGATGACGATCGCCGTCCGGCCTATTCGCCGAAGCGATTCGTGATCGGCAGGCGGCGGTCGCGGCCGAAGGCCTTCGGCGTGATGCGGATGCCCGGCGCCGCCTGGCGACGCTTGTACTCGGAGCGGTCGACCATGCGGACCACCTCGTCGACGACGTCGCCCGGCATGCCGTCGGCAACCATCTCCTCGCGGCCCTGGTCGCGCTCGACGTAGGCCTCGAGGATGCGATCGAGCAGGTCGTAGGGCGGCAGGCTGTCGCTGTCGAACTGATCGGGTCGCAGCTCTGCCGACGGGGCACGGTCGAGCACCGAGGCCGGGACCAGCTCCCGGCCCGCCTGCTCGTTGCGGTGGCGCACCAGCTCGTAGACGAGCGTCTTGGGCACGTCCTTGATCGCGGCGAAGCCGCCCGCCATGTCGCCGTAGAGGGTCGCGTAGCCGACCGACATCTCGCTCTTGTTGCCGGTGGTCAGGACCAGCCAGCCGTGCTTGTTGGAGAGCGCCATCATCATGTTGCCGCGGATCCGCGCCTGGATGTTTTCGGCAGCGAGGCCCGCCAACGGCTCCGCCAGGCCGCTTTCGTAGGCCTCCATCGCCGCCCCGATCGGGATCTCGATCGCTTCGGCGCCGAGGTTGGCGGCGATAGCTCGGGCGTCGGCCTGGGTCTCGTCGCTGGAATGGGGAGAGGGCATGACCACGCAGCTGACGTTCTCGGAGCCGATCGCGTCGGCGGCGAGCAGGGCGACCAGGGCCGAGTCGATCCCGCCCGAGAGCGCCAGCCCGACGTGGCGGAAGCCGTTCTTGCGCACGTAGTCCCGCAGCCCGAGCACCAGCGCCGCGTAGACCTCGGCGAGGTCGGACAGGGGCTCGGCGAGGCGCGCCGGGGCCGAGGCCGGGATCTCGCAGATCAACAGCTCCTCCTCGAACTGGGCGGCGCGGGCGAGGACCGTGCCGTCGGGGCCGACGAGCAGGCTCTGGCCGTCGAAGACGAGCTCGTCCTGCCCGCCGACCAGGTTGCAGAAGGCGAGGTGGGCGCCGTAAGCCCGGGCGCGCTCGGCGAACATCGCTTCGCGCTCGCGGCCCTTGCCGCGGTGATAGGGAGAGCCGGACGGATTGGCGATCAGCTGCGCCCCATCCGCCGCCTCGCTGGAGGCGGGCGGGCCCTCCTCCCAGAGGTCCTCGCAGACGGTCAGCCCGACGCGCGTCCCGGCAACCTCGGTCGTCGCCGGCTCGCTGCCGGAGAGGAAGTAGCGCTGCTCGTCGAAGACGGCGTAGTTGGGCAGGCGATTCTTGCGGTAGACGGCTCGAACCGCGCCGTCGGCGAGCACGGCCAGCGAGTTGTACGCATGGCGATGATCGCCACCCCCCGGCACCGGCTCGGCAAAGCCGACCAGGGCGACCATCTCGCCGACCTGACGCGCGAGCCGCTCGACCGCTGCCTGGTTTGCGGCAACGAAATGGCGCTTCAGGTAGAGGTCCTCGGCCGGGTAGCCGGGCACGCAGAGCTCGGGGAAGATCGCCAGGTCGGCGCCCGCGGCGGCGGCGCGTCCGATCCACTCTGCGATCTTCGCCGTGTTGCCGTCGATGTCGCCGACGGTCGGGTCGATCTGGGCGAGGGCTATCCGCACTACCTGACCGACACCGCGCCGTTTCGCATCCGCGCCGGCTCCGTCGGCTGGGATCCGTCCCCGGCCGGCGGTGCGGTGGCGACCGCTTCGGCGATCGCGCCTTCGAGGTCGAGCCCGAAGCTGTCCAGGTCGGCCATCGCGTCGTAGTCGCCGACCAGGCCGAAGTCGATCTTGCCGTCGTAGGACATGATCCCTATGCAGAGCGCCTGTCGCTGCGCCAGGGGCACCAGCGGGAAGATCGAGCTCATCCGACGGCCCATCAGGTAGAGCGGGAACTGCGGGCCGGGGACGTTGGTGACGACGAGGTTGAAGAAGCGCTGGGCCGGCTGCAGGCGGGCCGCCTGGGAGGCGATCGTGGGGGGTGCGAAGTCGGTCAGCTTGGTCAGCAGCTCGGCGCCGACCGCCTGCCCGGACCCCTTCAGGTCGCCCATCGTCTCGCTGACGATGTGGAGCCGCTCGACCGGGTCCTGCGAGAAGACCGGCAGCGGCGCCATCATCGCCGAGATGCGGTTGCCGAGCGCGCCGTGCTCTTCGTCGGCGCGGACGCTGACCGGCACCATCGCCCGCATCTTCAGCCCGTCGGTGTCGTGGCCGCGGGCCCGCAGGTAGTTGCCGAGCGCGCCGGCGACGACAGAGAGGACGACGTCGTTGACGGTGCCGCCGTGGGCATTCTTGACCCGCTTGAAGTCGGCGAGGTCGCCACGGACGAAGGCGAGCCGGCGATGCGGGCCGATGTCCACGTTGAAGGGGGTGCTCGGCGCGGCCGCGACCCCTTCGAGGAACTTGCCGGTGTGGGCGAGGCCGCGCAGGACCTGGCGCGGGCCGCGCAGCGCGGCGCGCACCCCGCGGACGAGCTCGCGCGGGCTGGTCGCCCGCTCGCGCAGCGCGTCGCGCAGCAGGTCGAGGTCGGTCGGCTCGGGCCGCGGGGCCCACTTGGGCGGGCGCACCGGCGGGTTCGCGGGCTCCTCCTCGAGGTCGAATAGGACCGTCGTTATGTCAACTCCCGAGACCCCGTCGACGAGCGCGTGGTGGCTCTTGCCGACGACGGCGAAACGATCGCCTTCCATGCCCTCGACCAACCACAGCTCCCAGAGCGGCTTGGTGCGGTCGAGCTGCTGGGAGAAGATCCGCGACGCCAGGTTGCGCAGCTGCTCCTCGGAGCCCGGCGCCGGCAGCGCCGTGCGGCGAACGTGGTAGTCGAGGTTGAGGAACGGGTCGTCGACCCAGACCGGTCTGCCCTGGTCGAAGGGGACAAAGCGCAGCTTCTGCCGAAAGCGGGGGACGAGGTGCAGGCGGGCCTCGATGTGGTCGCGAAATTCCTCGTGGCTGGGCGGCGATCCCTCGAAGAGGATGGCCGAGGCGACGTGCATGTGGGCTCCCGCCCGCTCCATGTGGAGAAACGACGCGTCGAGCCCGCTGAGCCGATCCTCGTTCACGGGCTCATCTTGGCAGCTTTGCAACGCAACGTGCGGGATCTCCGAGTGTGAGGCCGCTCACGCCGGCGGCGGCCCGGCGACCCCTACCGTGCATGGCCGAAGCAAGGCAATCCTCCATCTGCCGTCATTGAGCGCGGGCCGCGATCGGCTCGCCGCGTAGGCAGAGAGAAAGCGAGTTGAGACACGATGCGATCCACCCTGCCCGCGGCGCTGGCCGCTGCCATCCTCGTCGCTGGAGCCGTCCCTCCGGCAGCGGCGCGCGCGCACCGTCGCAAGCCGCCCACGCGGATCGCGTCACACATCTCCCTGCACGTCTCCAGTCACGCCGTCGTCGGCGGGCGCCGGCTGCTCGTGCGGGGGAGAGTGAGCCCGGGCGGCTCCCGCCGGGTGAAGATCGTCGTCCGCGGGCCGCGGGGAGCGGCGGTCGGGACCGCGAGCAGGCGCAGCGGAGCCTTCGCGCTGCGCTGGAAGCCGGCCGGCCCGGGCAGCTACCGGATCCGGGCCTACGCCCGGCACACCGGAGCGATGCGCGCCTCGGTGAGCCCGGCACGCCGCATAACGGCTTTCCGCACCGTGGTGGCCTCTTACTACGGGCCGGGCCTCTACGGCGGGGCGCTGGCATGCGGCGGCACGCTGCAGCCGGGCACGCTCGGCGTCGCCAGCAAGACGCTGCCGTGCGGCTCGGAGGTGAAGCTTCGCTACCGCGGCCACACGGTCACCGTGCCGGTCGTCGATCGTGGGCCCTACGTCGCCGGGCGCGACTACGACCTGACCGCGGCGACCCGGGCGCGGCTGCGCTTTCCCAGCACGGGCGTGCTGCTCTCCAGTCGCTAGACCCCGCTAAGAGGCGAGGCCGAGCTCGAGCTGTCCCTGCGGTGCAGCGGGCTCGGGGCGCTCGTCCCGGCCGAACCCGGCGACGCGCACCCCGAGCAGCCTCACCGGCCGGGGTGGGGCGTAGGCGCGCAGCAGCTCCAGGGCCACCGGGGCGACGACGGCCGGATCGTTGGTCGGCTCCTCGACCGTGTGCGAGCGGCTGACGTTGGTCCAGTCGTCGAGGCGGACCTTGATCCCGATCGTGCGCCCTGCGAGATCGCGCGAGCGCAGCCGCCGGCAGAGCTCCTCGGCGAGCGCCGCGACGTGGGTCGCCATCTCGTCATGGTCGGCGACGTCGACGTCGAAGGTGGTCTCCGCCGATTGGGACTTGGTCTCGCGCACCGGGGAGATCGGCGTCTCGTCCTCGAAGCGGGCGCGGGCGGGCAGCCAGTAGCCCATGCGCGGGCCGAAGGCGCGCTCGAGCGCGCTGCCGTCGTGAGCCCGCAGCTCGGCCAGCGTCCGGATCCCCATCTTCTCCAGCTTGACCACGGTCTTCGGGCCGATGCCCGGCACGAGGCCGGGAGGATCGCCGCCGAAGCGCTCCAACGCTTCGGCCCGAGAGAGCACGACGAGCCCTGCCGGCTTGCCCAGCTCGCTGGTGATCTTGGCCAGGAGCCGGTTCTCGGAGATGCCGACCGAGCAGGTCAGTCCCGTCTCCTCGCGGATCTCGGTGGCGATACGCCGCATCGTCGCCTTCGGGGCGAAGAGGTCGCTGAGGTCGAGGTACGCCTCGTCGAGCCCGACCACCTCGACCGTCTCCACGTTGGCGCGCAGGACGTCCATCACCTGAGCCGAGGCCTCCCGGTAGGCGGGGAAGTCGGGCTTGAGATAGACCGCGTCCGGCAACCGCCGCCGAGCGATCGCCGCCGGCATCGCCGAGTGGATCCCGGCCAGCTTGCGCGCCTCGTAGCTCGCCGTCGTCACCACGGCGCGCGGCCCCGAACCGCAGACGACCACAGGCTTCCCCTTCAGCTCCGGGCGCCGCCGCAGCTCGACCGACGCGTAGAAGGCGTCCATGTCGAGGTGGGCGATAGTGCGCGTCTCGGCCATCCGACCGATGGTAGGACGGCGCCGGGACGACATGGCGGATGGGATTGGCGGCGCCGCGCGCGGGTAACATCGCCGCATGGCGGATGTCACCCATACCTCGATCGGCGAGATCGAGGCGATCGACGGCTTCTTCGAGGGCATCAAGTTCTATAAAGCCGCGGCGGGCCTCGGGATCAGCTCGTTCGGGATGTCGATCATCGACCTGGCGCCCGGCGCCGGGGACTATCCCGAGCACGATCATTCGGCGGAGGGGATGGGCGGCCAGATGTTCGCCCAGCGCCCCCAGCAGCTCGGCCAGGAGGAGCTCTACGTCGCCATCGAAGGCTCCGGCACGCTCGAAGCCGACGGCGAGCGCTATCCGCTGGACGCGGACCACATCGCCCGCGTCGGCCCGGACGTAAAGCGCAAGGTCACTCCCGGGCCGGACGGCATCCGCCTGCTGGCGATCGGCGCCACTCCCGGGGAGCCGTACGAGACCGGCGGCGCGCTGTAGGGCTCGGCTCGTCCTAGACTGAAAAGCCGATGACGTCCCCCGAGGCGAAGAACCTGGAGGCGATCTCCAAGGCGATCGACCAGCACAACCGCAACTGCCCGTTTCCGGCGGCGGAGGTGCGGATGAACCCGTTCGAGGTCAAGCGGCTGGGCTGGGAGGAGATCCGCGGCCTGCCGGTCGTGCCCGACTCGGCGATCGGGACCGGTCGCTTCCGCATCGTCTGCTCACGCGAACTGGACGACGCCGGGCTCGAGGAGACCGAGGCGATCGGCCGCGAGCTCGAGACCGTCGCCCCGGCGAATAACTAGACCGAGTTCCAGAAGTCGAGCCCCAAGCCGGAGAGCCAGCGCTGGGCTTCGCTGTTGAGCTGGGTCAGTTCGCCGGTCCAGATCAGGACGCCCATCGCGATCAGGATCACGCCGCCGCCGGCGACTATGGCCTGGTAGTGGCGCTTGACCACGGTGAAGGCGGTGGTCATGCGGGAGAAGGCGACGGCGGTGAGCAGGAACGGTATCCCCAACCCGGCCGAGTAGACGGCGAGGAGAAAGGCGCCGCGCCCGGCAGAGCCGGAGACCGAGGCGGCGGAGAGGATCGCGCCGAGCGTGGGGCCGATGCACGGGGTCCAGGCGATCGCGAAGGCGGTGCCGGCGACGATCGGCCCGCCCTTGCCGGCACGCTCCAACAGGGAGTCGACGTGCCACTCCCGGTTGAGCCTGGTGACGAAGAGCGAGGCGACGAAGAGCACGCCCATCGCGATGATCAGGGTGGCGGAGATCTTGGTCAAAAGTGGCTTGTTGTGGTCGAGGAAATGGCCTAACGCCGTCGCGGTCAGGCCGAGAGCGATGAAGATCGCCGAGAAGCTGGCGACGAAGAGCAGGCTCGGGCCGAGCACGCGGCGCCAACCGGCGTTGTCGAGCTCGGCCGCGGAGACGCCGCTGACCGCGGAGAGGTAGCCCGGGACCAGCGGCAGCACGCAGGGGGAGAGGAAGGAGACGATGCCCGCCGCGAGGGCGGCGAACACGCCTATCCCCGCGGTCGGATCGCTGCTCAGCTCGGCAAGAATCACGACCTCCCAGGATATCCGGGGGCGCTATCCAGGATCCGCCCTGGCCGAACCCGGGCGGACGAAGCAGCGGAGCGGTGGCGCCGGCGGACCCGTCCCGGTAGATTTCCTGGCCAGCCAGCCAATTCGCCGCGCGGAGCCGGCGAGAACACAGGAGAGACTTTTGAGCAACCGTACGTACGTGATCGGGGTCGGGATGACCAAGTTCGAGAAGCCCGGCACCAAGGAGGGCGACTACCCGGACTGGGCCAAGGAGGCGGGGGAGAAGGCGCTCGCCGACGCCGGCATCCCTTACGAGGACGTCGAGCAGGCCTACGCCGGCTACTGCTACGGCGACTCGACCTACGGCCAGCGGGCGCTCTACCAGCTGGGCCTCACCGGGATCCCGGTGGTCAACGTCAACAACAACTGCTCGACCGGCTCCTCGGCGCTGTTCCTGGCCCGCCAGGCGGTCAAGGGCGGCCTGGTCGAGTGCGCGATGGCGATCGGCTTCGAGAAGATGGAGCCGGGCTCGCTCGGCGTCAAGTACACCGATCGGACCAACGCGCTCGACAAGCACGCGATGCGGATGTTCGAGATTCGCGACCCCGAGCAGTCGCCGCCGGCGCCGCAGATGTTCGGCAACGCGGGTCGCGATCACATGGAGAAGTACGGCTCCAATCCCGACCACTACGCCTGGATCGGCTGGAAGAACCACAAGCACTCGGTCAACAATCCCTACGCCCAGTTCCAGGACGAGTACACGCTCGAGGACATCAAGGCGGCGAAGATGATCCACGAGCCACTGACCAAGCTGCAGTGCTCGCCGACCTCCGACGGCTCGGCCTGCGCGATCGTCGCCTCCGAGCGCTACGTCGAAGAGCACGGCCTCGGCGGCCAGGCGATCGAGATCGCCGGGCAGTCGATGATCACCGACCTCAGCTCCACCTTTGCCGAGGACACCGACTGCATGAAGATCGTCGGCTCCGACATGTCGAAGATGGCCGCCGAGCAGGCCTACGCCGAGGCCGGCGTCAGCGCCGAGGAGGTCGACGTCTGCGAGCTGCACGACTGCTTCAGCGCCAACGAGCTCATCACTTACGAAGCGCTCGGCTTCGCGGCCGAGGGTGAGGCCCACAAGCTGGTCGAGGAAGAAGCGACCACGTTCGGCGGCAAGGTCGTCGTCAACCCGTCCGGCGGGTTGATCTCCAAGGGGCACCCGCTCGGCGCGACCGGCCTGGCGCAGTGCTCGGAGCTGACCTGGCAGCTGCGCGGGGAAGCCGACAAGCGGCAGGTCGAGGGCGCCAAGACCGCCCTGCAGCACAACATCGGCCTCGGCGGCGCCGCCGTGGTCACCGTCTACAAGCCGGCGGCCTAGGGCTCGCCGGAGGAGGAGGGCCCGATGGCGAAGAAGGAACGACGCTCACTCAGCGGCAAGGTGGTGGCGATCACCGGGGGGGCCCGGGGGATCGGCAGGACGACCGCGCAGGCGCTTGTCCGCAAGGGCTGCCGCGTCGCGCTCGGCGACCTCGACTTGGAGCCGGCCGAGCAGACCGCGGCGGAGCTGGGTGGCGGCACGGTCGCGATCCAGCTCAACGTGACCGAGCGCGACTCCTTCGCCGCCTTCCTGGACGAGGCCGAGCGCCAGCTCGGCCCGGTCGACGTGCTGGTCAACAACGCCGGAATCATGCCGGTGACGCCGTTCGAGCAGGAGAGCGACGACTCGATCCGCCGCCAGCTCGACATCAACGTCTACGGCGTCATCGTCGGCACCCAGCTGGCGGTGCGGCGGATGAAAGCGCGGGGGAGCGGGCACATCGTCAACCTCGCCTCCTCGGCCGGCAAAGCGGGCGTGCCCGGGATCGCCACCTACGCGGCGACCAAGCACGCGGTCGTCGGCCTCACCGAGGCGGTGCGGGCGGAGTGCCGCGGCAGCGGCGTCGAGCTCTCCTACGTCATGCCGATAACCGTCAACACCCAGCTGATCGAAGGACTCGCCGATCAGCGTGGCGTGAAGCGGATCGAGCCCGAGGACGTCGCGAAGGAGATCGTCGACGCGCTCGAGCTGGGCAAGGTCGACGTCTACGTGCCACGCGAGCTGCGCGCCTCGGTGACCCTGGGCGCGCTGCTTCCGCGCCGTGCCCGCGAGGCGGTCAGCCGCTTCATGGGCGTGGAGACGGTGATGACCGAGGTCGACCCGGCCGCCCGCCGCGCCTACGAGGAGCGGATCTCCCACAACGACCCAGGCGTCGAGGGCGAGGCCGAGCCGGCGCAACACGACGCCGCCTGAACCCGGAGGACGGTTCGGGCGTATAAAGGCCCAAATGGGACGGATCTATGACGCAACCTGGGGCCGGGGCTTCGCGGCGCTCTACGACCGTGCTTTCGAGGCAACCGAAGAGGCTGGCCTGCGTGAGATGCGGCGTCAGGTCCTGTCCGAGGCGCGAGGGCGCACTATCGACATCGGCGCCGGAACGGGCGCCAATCTGGAGCTCTACCGGGAGGACGTAACCGATCTGGTCCTGACGGAGCCCGATCCTCACATGCTCAAGCAGCTTCACGTCAGGGTGGCGGAAAGCGCCGCTGACGCCGAGGCGATCGACGCCCCTGCCGAAAAGCTCCCTTTTCCGGATGCGAGCTTCGACACCGCGGTCTTCACGCTCGTGCTCTGCACGGTTCCGAACCCACAGGCAGCGCTGGACGAGGCTGCGCGGGTGCTCAAACCGGGCGGCAAGCTGCTCTTCGTCGAGCACGTCCGCGCCGAGGACGCCGGCCTTGCGCGCTGGCAGGACCGCCTCGAAAAGCCCTGGCGCTTCATCGGCGACGGCTGTCACTGCAACCGCGACACCGTCGCCACCATCGAAGCCTCGCCGTTCACCGTCGAGCAGGTCGAGCAGGGCAAGCTTCCCAAGGCGCCACCGTTGGTCAGGCCGCTGGTCCGGGGCCGGGCGGGCCTTTTGTCGTAGCAGTCGCCACGGGATTACAGATCGAGGCCGCTGTGTCGATAAAACGAGACGATGCGCGAGGTCGCCCAATCGTGCCGGCACTGCGGCAGGCGTTTCCATCTACAGGTAGATGCCTGGTCGAACAGGCCCGGCCTGCAGGGACAATCCGAATGTCCGCGTTGCGCCTCGGGCGATCTTCCGCCTGCGCCGACAAGGTCTTCGGGATTGGCGCCAGTCCTGTTCTTTCTGCTGCTGGTCGGCGGCGTGGTGGCGGGAATTGTCGAGGCAGCCTCACTCAGCTGAGCAAACTCGTGATCCAACGCACGATAACGGTTGTTATGTAAACCCAGCCGAGAAGGGCCGGGAATCGCCCTCAGGCGGCTTCTTCGATCGCTTCTTCCAGTAGGCCGGCTTCTCCCGGGGTTCCGAGCGTTTCTTTGCCCGACGTGGCCGGGCCTTCGACCGCAAACGACGGCGTGCCGGTGAAGCTGAGGCGTTCGGCTTCGGCCGTGGTGGCTTCGACTTCTTCGGTCGTCTTGGTTTCCTTGCGTTCCTTGTCCCATTTGGCGATGTCGGGAACGCCTGCGCCGCGGGCGATTTCGGTCATGAATTCGTCGGTTACGTATCCCGAGGCCTCCTCGCCCTGATTGCGGTAGAAGAGCTCGATGTAGTTCCAGCCGCGCCCTTGACGGCCTGCCGCGATCGCCGCTGCCCCGGCCGGGACCGACTGTTCGCTGATGATCGTGAAGTTGCGGAATTCGATCTTCGCTTCGCCGCTGCGCACCTTGGAGTCGATCACTTCCGGCACGATTTCTTCGGAGAAGGCTTTGCAGACTGGGCACTGCAGGTCGCCGAACTCGTAAAGCGTCACCTTCGCTTTCGCGTCGCCGAGAGCGAGGCCGCTCTGCGGGATCCCCTGGAGGTTCTGCTTGACCAGGCCGACGTCCTCGAGGTTGGTGTCCCCACCGCTGCCGCCGTTGTTGCTGACCACGATCAGCACCGCCACGACGACTACGGCGAGGAAGATCGCGGCGCTGGCGATCTGCAGCAGGCGTTTGCGCCGTTCCTGCCGGCCGTCCTTGCCTTCGGCCAGCAGACGCTCTTCGCGCCGGGCCTCTCGTGCGCTTTTGCCGCTCATGCCGCCCTCCCAACGTAGCCGACCATGCGGATCGTGTTCAAGCAGAAGAGGATCGTCATCAAAGCCGCGCTTGCCACGCACCACTGGCAGATCGCTTCGATCTTGAAGACCTCGAGGTAGGTCAGGTAGACGCTGTAGCCGAACCCGACCAGCGAGACGCCGAAGCCGCCCATTCGCGCGACGTCGCCGCGCAGCAGCGAGGCGGTCAGCAGCAGGACGTAGCCGAGGATGCCGAAGACGGCGATGTTGACGCCGAAGACATGCGAGTAGGTGCTGTTGGCGACCGTCTCGCAGCCGCCGCCCCCGGCGATGCAAACGGGCGAGCCGCCGCCGGAATCGGCGATCGTGATGTAAGTCGCGACGCCGATGCCGAAAGCCGCGACGAAGGTCGCGAGGATCCGCAGCGTTCCCTCCCCAGGCAGCCTCATGGCCCAAAACCTAATCGAGTTACCTTCGCCAAAGCTAAGCGCCGAGCTCGGAGCAGAAAGCGGCGATCTCGCGCGAGAGCCTCCCGCCCTGCCAGGCGAGCGGCGATTCGCCCTCTCCCTCGGAGACAAGCCGTGCCCGCGGCAGACGGTCGGCATAGGCCTCGGCGACGCGTCGCGGATGGCCGGGATCCGCCTCGTCGTTGCTAGCGACCACCAAGGTCGGGACGTCCAGCGAGTCCAGCTCCGCCATCGTCTTGAACGGCCGCGAGCGTGGCACCTGGCGCAGCGCCTCGACCACGGCATCGAGGCGCTCGTTGCGCTGGATCCGCTCGCGGGTGAAGCGCCCGACCGAGTCGCGCCAGGCCGAGTCGGGCTGCTGGTGGCGATCGATGTAGGCGACGAAGCCGTCGACGCCTTCGTCCGCGAGCACCGCCGCCAGGCCGTCCCAGTACTCGAGGGTCTGCGCCGACGGCGGCCCGCCCATGTATGTGGGACCGATGACGACGAGGCCCGACAGGCGCTCGCGGTGCCGCAACGCGTAGGCCACGGCCGTGTGCGCACCCATCGAGTGGCCGCCGAGGACGAACCGCCCCTCCCCGACGCTCTCCTCCACCACCGCCTCGAGGTCGCCGACCAGCTGCGGGTATCCATAACCCTGTCCCCCCGGCGCCGGGTCTGACTCGCCGTGGCCGCGCGCGTCATAGGTCACGACGGCGTGACCGGCACGCTCGAGCACGCGCGAGCCGTGCACGACGTAGCGCCGCGTCGCGGTCACCCCGTGGCAGAGGACGATCGCCGAGCCCTCCCCTGCCACCTCGCCGCGGATGCGCGGTCGCTCGCCGGCGACGAACGGCCGCGGCTCGGCCGGCATCAGGAGATCGCGGCGACGGCCTCTTCGATGTCGCCGACCGTCTCGAAGCTGAGCCCTGCGAGGGTCACCTTGCGGTGCCGCACGATCCCCTCCTCGTCGAGGACGAAGATCGCCCGTCGGACCATCGGCCCGGCGACGATTCCGTAATCCCTGGCGACGGCCTTGTCCTCGTCCGCCAGCAACGGCACGTTGAGGCTCTTCTCCTGCGTGAAGCGCTCGTGCGAATCGACCGACTGCGGCGAGATGCCGAGCACCGCGGCGTCGATCGCGTCGAGCCGGTCGCCTTCGTCGCGGTAGGAGCAGAACTGCTTGGTGCAGACCATCGTGAAATCGCCCGGGTAGAAGGCGAGCACGAGCTTGCGCCCGCGGTAGTCGGAGAGCTTGTAGGTCTTGCCCCCGGTCCCCGGCAACTCGAAGTCGGGCGCCGGATCGCCGACGTTCAGCTTGGCCATGGGGGCAGACTACTTGGCGGCGCCCATTACATTGCACTCGATGAGCGACCCACCTCAGGTCGACGGCGTCAGCCACCGCTGGGTGCGCGCCCGCGGGCTCGAGTTTCACGTCGCCGAAGCGGGCGCGGGAGAGGACGTCGTCCTCTGCCTGCACGGCTGGCCGCAGCACTGGTACGAGTGGCGGCACCTGATGCCGGCCCTGGCGGACGGCCACCGCGTGCTCGCCCTCGACCTGCGCGGCTTCGGCTGGTCCGACGCGCCCCGCGACGGCTACGAGAAGGAGAACCTCGCCGACGACGTGCTCGCCGTCCTCGACGGGCTCGGGATCGACCGCGTGAAGCTGGTCGGGCACGATTGGGGCGGCTGGATCGGCTTCCTGCTTTGCCTCAAGGCCCCGCAGCGCTTCGAGCGCTACCTGGCGCTCAACATCCTCACGCCGTGGCCGCCGCGGACGCGCACGCTCGCTCAGAGCTGGCGCTTCTGGTACCAGTGGATGATCCTCGCCCCGGGCGTCGGCTACCGGCTGCATCGCAGCGGACGCTTTGTGCCGCGAGTCCTCGTCGCCGGGTCGACCAACCGCGATGCCTGGGACGAGGCGGCGCTGAGCAGCTTCGCCGACAACCTCTCCGAACCGGCAAGGGCGCGGGCGGCGGTGCAGATGTACCGGGTCTTCAACCTGAAGGAGATCCAGGCGATCGTCCGTGGTCGCTACGAGCGCCAACGGCTCACGGTGCCCACCAGGATGCTGTTCGGAACCAACGACGCTGCCTTGCGCCCAGAGCTGCTCGACGGCTACGAGCGCCACGCGGATGAGATGACGGTAGAGCTCGTCGCCGACTGCGGCCACTTCATCGCGGACGAGAAGCCCGCGCTGGTCGCCGGGCGCGCCCGCGAGTTCTTCGCGCCGGCCTAGCCTTTTTCGATCGAGATCTTTTCGATCAGGACGGTCTGTTTCGGTTTTTCTTCCGGCGTGCCGAGCTTGCCGATCCGTTCGACTACGCCGAACCCTTTGCCGACCTTGCCGACCAGCGCGTATTCGGGCGGTAGGCCGGCGTCGGCCGAGAGGACGACGAAGAACTGGCTTCCGGACCGGCCCGGGGGATCGGCCGAGCTCTTCGCCATCGCCACCATCCCTTTGGTGTAGGCGAGGTTGGCGGGCGGCTTCTCGTCGACGCTGTAGCCGGGCCCACCGGTGCCGGTGCCGAGCGGATCGCCACCCTGGATGACGAATTCCGGCGCGACTCGGTGGAAGGTGAGGTCGTCGTAGAAGCCTTCTTCGGCGAGGAAGACGAAGGAGTTGACGGTCTTCGGCGCGCGCTTCGCGTCGAGGGCGATGTCGAAGGTGCCACAGCTGGTCTGCACCACCGCGGTCAACTCTTCTCCCTGCTTCACCGTCTGCTTCGGCGCCTTGAAGCTGACGTGCTTCGGCGGCGGCGCCGCGACGTGCTTGCAGCCCGAGGCGCTCGCCTGCTTGCTCGAGTCGCTGCCACCACTGCGCGAGATCAGGATCGCGGCGACGACGACCACCGCGATCAGGGCGAAGACGCCGAGCACGATCAACTTGTTGCGATCCGAAGTCTCCTCCACGGCCGCGGAATCCTAGATGATCGGGCGATGCCCTCGCCGTCCCTCACCGCCCTCGCGGCCGCCGTGTTGCACGTCCGCGACCTGCCGGAGCGGATACTCGAGGTCGGCTGCGACGGCGGCGACCGCGTGCTCTTCCTGGCACGCGAGTTCCCGGCGGCGCGGGTACGGGGCGTCGATCCCTCCGAGGAGGCGATTCGCGGGGCGGTCGCGCGGGTCGGCCTCGATCCGGAAGGGCGGGTTGCCTTCAAGCAGGGAAAGGGCCGCGCGCTGCCCTACCCCGATGCCTTCTTCGACCTCGTCGCCCAGGTCGGCGCGCCGCTCCGCCCGCGTGAGCTCGCCCGCGTGCTGCGCCCAGGCGGGCATCTGATCCTGGTCGGCCGCTGGCGTTGGCTGGACTGGCGGCTCGGCAAGCACGGCTTCGACCTGCTTGCGGCCGAGGAGGTCGAGGGCGAGCGCTTTCAGGTGCTCCGCCTTCGCCCCGGTCCGCCCGCTGCCGATTAGGCTGCCGCTCGCGATGCAAGTCGACGCGACGCCGCTGGCCTTACTGGTCAATCCCGCCTCGGCGCACGGCCGCGCGCTGAAGCTGCTGCCCGAGCTGGAGCACGTCCTCGATGCCCGGCGGATCTCCTTCCGGGTCGAGCGCACGCGCGGGCTCGAGGACGGAGTCGAGCGCGCCCTGCGGGCGGCGGAGGCCGGCGAGATTCCGGTCGTGATCAGCGGCGACGGGTTGATCGGCGCGATCGGCGGCAGCCTCGCCGGCTCCGACGTCCCGCTGGGGATAGTGCCGGGCGGGCGGGGCAACGACCTCGCCAGGGTGCTCGAAATCCCCTCCGACCCAGAGGCGGTTGCGACGATGCTCGCCGCCGGGGAGACCAGGCGCATCGACGTGGGAGAGGTCAACGGCAGGCGCTTCCTCGGCATCGTCAGCGTCGGCTTCGACTCCGAAGCGAACCGGCTGGCCAATGAGACCAAATGGCTGCGGGGCAATCTCGTCTACGCCTACGCGGGCCTGCGCACGCTGCTCGGCTGGAAGCCGGCGCGGTTCACGATCCGCGCCGGGGAGGAACGCAGGCGCTTCACGGGCCACTCGGTCTCAGTCGCCAACAGCAAGGCTTTCGGCGGGGGGATGTTCATCGCTCCCGACGCCGAGCTCGACGACGGCGAGTTCGACGTGGTGACGGTCGGCGAGCACGGCAAGCTGCGCTCCCTGGCTATCCTGCCCAAGGTGTTCAAGGGCACCCACGTCGAGGAGGACGAGGTGCGCGTCTTCCGCGCCTCGCGGCTCGAGTTGAGCGCCAGCCGCCCCTTTCCGGTGTACGCGGACGGCGAGCACCTGACCGATCTGCCCGCCACGCTGCGCGTGCTGCCCCAGGCACTGAGCGTGATCGTCCCGCCCCGGGCCTCGGATTGAGCCAGGGCGGCGGGGGCGCGCTGTTCGGCGCCAAGCGCCTCGCCGCGCGCGCCGTCGGCGCTGCCAGCCGTGCGAGCGGGCGCGGCGGCGGCACGACGCTGCCGGGGCGGCTGCTGCTGCGCATGGACCCGGGCGCAATCGCTCGCCTCGGCGCTCGCCTCGATCGCGGCACGACTCTGATCAGCGCGACGAACGGCAAGACGACGACCGCCGGGTTGGTGGCCGCGCTGCTCGCCGCAGAAGGGCGCGAAGCGGTGCACAACAGGGCGGGCTCCAACATGACCTGGGGAATCGCCACGGCGCTGCTCGAGCAGAGCGGCGAGGAGGGCCTCTTCGAGGTCGACGAGGCCTGGCTGCCTCAGGTGGCGCGGGAGCTCCAGCCCTCGCTGATCGTCCTCGGCAACCTCTTTCGCGACCAGCTCGACCGCTATGGGGAGATCGAGGCGCTGGCCGATCGCTGGGCGGAGACGGTGGCAGCGCGCAGCGCCGGCACCCGTTTCGTCCTCAACGCCGACGACCCCCTGGTCGCCGATCTCGGGCGCGACGGCGCCGGGCGGCGGCGCGAGGGCGTCGCCTACTTCGGGATCGACGACGGGGCTCAGGCCCTGCCCGAGCTGCAGCACGCCTTCGACGCCAAGCACTGCCGGCGCTGCGGACACCCCTACGCCTACGAGCGCGCCTTCGTCGCCCATCTCGGCCATTACTCGTGCCCCGGCTGCGGTGCCGCCCGCCCCGAGCCGGACGTGAGTGCGACGCGGATCGAGCTGCACGGCATGGATGGATCGACGCTGGCCGTGCGCACGCCGGCCGGCGAGCTCGAGGTCGAGCTACCGCTGCCGGGCCTCTACAACGCCTACAACGCCCTTGCCGCCATCGCCGCCGGGCTCGCGCTCGGCATGGAGTCCAAGCGAATCGGCCTGGGATTGGAAGAGGCGCGCGGCGCATTCGGCCGGGTCGAGACGATCCCGGTCGATTCGAAGCGGCTCTCGATCCTGCTCGTCAAGAACCCGGCCGGGACCAACGAGGTCCTCCGCACCCTGGGGCTGGAGGCGGTGGACGGCGGCCTCGACCTCTGGATCGCCCTCAACGATCGCATCGCCGACGGCCGCGACGTCTCCTGGATCTGGGACGCCGACTTCGAGCTGCTCGCCGAGGAGGTGCGACGCGTCACCTGCGCCGGCACCCGGGCGCCGGAGATGGCGCTGCGGCTCAAGTACGCGGGTTGGCCGCAGGACGCGATCGCGATCGAGCCGTCGATCGAGGGCTCGCTGGACGGTGCGCTCGCGGCGGCGCCGGAGCGCCTTTTCGCGCTGCCCACCTATACCGCGCTGCTCGAGCTGCACAGGGTGCTCTCCTCGCGAGGTCTGACGAAGGAGTTCTGGCGATGAAGGACGGGCGCAGTCAGCGGGCGGGTCCTGTGGCGGCAGGGGACCCCCCGCCCCCTGCGGTCGCTGAAGCGTCCTCGGGGGCGGTCCCCCCTACCGCGCCACCCGCCCGAGATGCGTCTGTCATCTGGCATGAGGTCGAGTGCGGGGGCTATGCGGCTGACTTGAGCCTCTGGGAGGAGCTGGCCGGGAAGGCCAACGGGACGATCCTCGACCTTGGCTGCGGGACGGGACGGGTGACGTCCCACCTGGTTCGACGAGGGCACGAGGTGACCGGGCTGGATCTGGACGAGCGGTTGATCGACGCGCTGGCCGACGCCGAGATAGGCGACGCGCGGGATTTTCAGCTGGATCGCCGGTTTGCGCTCGTCCTGGCGCCGATGCAGCTGATCCAGCTTTTCGCCGACCGAGAGGAGCGCATTCGCTGCTTGGAGTGCGTGGCCGGGCATCTGGCCCCCGATGGCCTTGCCGCTTTTGCCATCGTGGAGTCGATGCCCGAGCCGGTCGACAGCGCCGCCCCCCTGCCCGACACCCGCGAGCTGGACGGTTGGGTCTACTCCAGCCTGCCACTGGACGCGACCGTCGCCGATGGCGCGATCCACGTGCGGCGCCTGCGTCAGACCGTCTCACCGAAGGGCGAGCTCGCCGAGCAGGTCGACGAGATCGCCCTGCGGACGCTCGATGCGTCGACGCTGGAGGAGGAGGCGCGCCGCGCGGGCCTGCGCTCCGCCGGGCGGCGCCCGGTCCCCCCCACCGAGGCCCACGTCGGATCGACCGTCGTGCTGCTGGAGGGAGAAGCGTGATGGAGCTGCGCGTCCTCGCCCTCTACCCCGAGCAGATGAACATCTACGCCGATCGCGGCAACATCATCTTCCTGCGGCGACGTTGCGAGTGGCGGGGAATCGGCTTCGCCTACACGGCGGCCGGCCCCGGCGATGGGTTCGACCCCGGCGCGCACGACCTGCTCTATCTCGGCGGTGGCCAGGACCGCGACCAGCGTGCTGTGGCCGTCGACATGGTCGCCGGCAAGCGCGAGGCGATCGCCGCGGCCGTCGGCGACGGCGCCGCGATGCTGGCCGTCTGCGGCGGCTACCAGCTGCTCGGTCACAGCTATCAACTGGACGAGGAGCGGCTGCCCGGGCTCGGCCTGGCCGATCTCGAGACGGTGCGTGAGCCCGGCGAGCGGCTAATCGGCAACGTCGCGATCGAGGCCGACCTGGGCACGGGCCCGCAGACGATCTCCGGCTTCGAGAACCACGGCGGGCGCACCTATCTGGGCAAGGGCGCCGCCCCGCTCGGCCACGTGCTCAACGGCTTCGGCAACAACGGCAAGGACGGCCTGGAGGGCGTCCGGCGCGACAACCTGATTGGCACTTACCTGCACGGCCCGCTCCTGCCGAAGAACGCCTGGCTCGCCGACCGCCTGATCGTCCTCGGGCTGGAGCACCGCTACGGCTCGAGCCCCGACCTGGAGCCGCTGGACGACGCCATGGAGCGGGACGCCGAATCGTGCGCCCGCGCCGTCGCCCTGCGCAACTGAGTGCCTCCCGCCCGGTTTCGGGTAGGAGTGACAACGATGCGCCCCGCCCCCTCCCCCAAGCGCCGTAGAGCTTTGAACCGCTATGCGAACCAAACCTCTACGGCGCTTGTCGGCTGGCTGGTGGTGGCGCTCTTGGTCTGCACCGCTTTGGCTGCGCTCGCGCCGTCTGCGCACGCTGCGCCGAGCTGCGCGGAAGGGCCTGAAAGGGCAGCCGACACCGTTATAGGCACGCCGTGCGATGACGTCATCCACGCGCCTCCCGGAGTCAGCTCTGTTCAGGGTGGGGGCGGAAACGACACGATCATCGCCGCACCGATCATGGCGGGTGCGCCCTGTACGGAGACCTGCGAACACCTCGGCGTCGGCAGCCAGACGTTCAACGGCGGCCCAGGCAACGACGTGATCTTCGGCGAGCGCGGCAATGACACCTTGAACGGCGGCGAAGGCGACGACAGCCTCTATGGCGGCATCGGCGACGACGTGCTGCGGGGCGGCCCGGGCAACGACCTGCTCTCCGGTGGTTTCGGGGCCGACTCGATCGACGGACAGGAAGGCAGTGACTTCGTGCGCGGCGACGCGACCCTCGATCGGATCTTCGACAGCGGCAGCCTGAGCGACGACGACACGCTCAGCTACGCGACCGGAGTGACGCCCGGCTTCAGCAATGGCAACGTCGAACGGTCCCTTCGGAACTTCACCAGCGAATACCCGACCTTCCCGACGCACGACGGGCAACGTGGCGTCTACATCAACCTGGACGAAGGGCTCGCCGACGATGGCGTTGCCCCGGATGGCGGCGGCGTCGACGGCGCCAACCCAGGAGAATTGACCGCGAGCGATTTCGAGACCATCATTGGCAGCCCGTTCTCCGACTTCATCGTCGGTACCTCTTCCAGGCAGACGATCTACGGCGGTGGCGGCGCCGACGTGATCCTCGGCCGCGGCGGCGGAGACACGATTCAAGGCGGCGCGGACGGCGACAGCTGCGAAAGCGACGCTACGGGCACGATCGACTGCGAGACCGGCGCCAAGACTGTCGTGCAGCGCGACATGAGCACGGTGAGCGTCGGGATCATGGCGTCGGGAGCCCGGAACCCTGGTGTCTATGCGACCGGCAGCGAAGGCGCCGACAACCTGCTCGCCACCTATGCCACGGCGCCCACGGCGCGCGTCGTCTTCACGCTCTCGAGCGGCAGCTTCGACCAGGCCCCCGCGGACGCCGGCGGCTGCGACGTGACGGCCACGGAAGCGGTGTGCCCGCTGCCCGAAGTCCCTCAGGTCGAACCGCCCGATGCGCTTCTTTTGGCCGGCATGGGCGGCAACGACACCCTGCATATCCACGGCTTCCCCGACACGACCTCGATCGTCGAGCTCGGCGGCGAAGGCGACGACTCGCTCACCGGCGGCGACGGCAACGAAGACGTGCTTGCCGACGGACCCGGCGACGACCTCCTCGACAGTCTTGGCGGCGACGATGCCCTGCTCAACAACGGCGGCATCGACAACCTAGACGCCGGCACCGGCAGCGATCTCCTCCTCTCCGATTCGATCTGCGACGGCGACACCCTCAACGGTGGCTCCGGCGAATACCGCGACAACGCCTCGTGGACGAAACTCAAGGAACCGGTGGAGGCGCGCCTGGACGCAGGCAAGGTCGGCCACGCCGACGGAGAACAACCGAGTTGCCCCGGCGAAGCGTTCGACCGCTTGGAAAGCATCGAGGATCTCGAGGGCAGTGCCTATGACGACGTCTTCTATGGCGACGAACATGCCAATCAGCTGCTCGGCCACAAGGGCGCCGACACCTATTACGCGTTCGGCGGCGACGACACGATCCTCGCCAATTCCGCCGACACCGATTCGGTCCTCGACTGCGGCGACGGCGAACACGACACGGCATTCATCGACATCCCGACCGCAAGCTACGCAGACCCCGCGCCGGTCGACTGCGAGACCGTCTACGAAGGGGCGCCGAACAGCTACCAGCCCCCGGGCACGCCGTCCGGTCCGCCGCCGGCATCAACCCAATCCGTGCCGCCCGCCCCCGCGCCCCCGCGCCCGGACCTCACTCCACCGCGTACTCGATTGCTCCACCACCCCGCAAAGCGAGTCTTCACGCGGCGCAAGTGGCGCAGAGTCGCCTTCGCCCTCAGCTCCAACGAGCCAGGGTCGGGCTTCCGTTGCAAAATCGACCGGAAGCCATTCAGGCCCTGCCGGTCGTCCCGGACCTATCGGCTGCGGCTCGGGCGCCACGTCTTCCGCGCCTACGCAATCGACGCCGCCGGCAACCGGGACCGCTCGCCGGTCCTCTACAGGTTCGAAGTGCGCCGGCTCAGCGCCCACTCGAGCCGAAGCCGCCGTCACCGCGGCTCGACTCGCTGAGCGATTCGACCTCGAGCGGCTCGGGCAGGCCGACGGGTACGACGAGGAGCTGGGCGATGCGGTCCCCGGATGCGACGCGGAAGACTTCGGCCGGGTCGGTGTTGAGCAGGAGGACGCGCACTTCGCCGCGGTAGCCGGCGTCGATCAGGCCCGGGCCGTTGACCAGGGCGATGCCATGGTCGCGCGCGGTGCCCGAGCGCGGCAGCACCATCCCGGCGTACCCCTGGGGGATTTCCATCGCCACCCCCGTTCCGACGCTCCACCGCTCGCCGGGCCCAAGGTGCGCCGCCTCGCAGGCATAGAGATCCAGCCCAGCGTCCCCCGCGTGCGCCCGCGTCGGCACCACGGCCTCGTCCTTCAGCTTGGCGATGCGCAACTCCATCGGCGCGCACCCTACACGGCGAGCCCCCTACGCTAGGCCGCGTCAGCAGTGCGCAGATCGTCGAAGCGATGCAGCTCGGCGACCGGCACCCGGGCATGCACGAGCACCCCGTCCTCGCGCTCGGTGCGCTCCAGATCCCCCGCCACTTCGTGCAGCTCGTGCAGGCGCGCGCCCTCGCTGTAGGGGACGAGCAGCTCGACCTCCGCCAGCGTGTCTTCGAAGTCCTCCTCGACGCCCGCGAGCAGGGCGCCGACGCCCTCCCCGGACAGCGCCGAGACCAGGATCGCGCCGGGGTGCCGCAGCATTGCCTCGGCACGGTCCTCCTCGTCGAGCAGGTCGGCCTTGTTGAGAACCAGCAGGCGGGGCTTGTCGCCGGCGCCGATCTCCTCGAGCACGGCGTCGGCGGCGGCCAGGTCGGCGAGGCGCCTCTCCTCCGGCGCCGCTGCGTCCACCACCTGCAGGATCAGGTCAGCGAGCACGGTCTCCTCGAGCGTCGCCTTGAACGCCTCGACCAGCTGGTGGGGCAGCTTCTCGATGAAGCCGACCGTGTCGGTGAAGAGGTAGTCGCGGCCTGCGAGCGGCACGCTGCGGGTCGTCGGGTCGAGCGTGTGGAAGAGCCTGTCCCCCACCCCGACCTCCTCGGAGCCGGTGAGCGCGTTGAGCAGGGTCGACTTGCCGGCGTTGGTGTAGCCGGCCAGCGCGACCCGGGGCAGCGAGGAGCGATCGCGGCGCGCGCGCATCACTCCCCGGTTGCGCTCCAGCCGCTCGAGGCGACGGCGCAGCGCCGCGATGCGATCGCGGGCCAGGCGACGGTCGGTCTCGATCTGGCTCTCGCCCGGTCCCCTGGTGCCGATCCCGCCGTCCATACGGCCCGCGCCGAGGCGCTCCAGGTGGGTCCAGAGGCCGCGCATGCGGGCCATGTTGTATTCGAGCTGGGCCAGCTCGACCTGCAGTTTTCCCTCGGCCGAGTGGGCGTGGTCGGCGAAGATGTCGAGGATCACCGCGGTGCGATCGATCACCGGCACGCCCAGCGCCGCCTCGAGGTTGCGCTCCTGCCTCGGCGCGAGCTCGTCGTCGCAGGCCACGAGATTCGCGTCGCAGGCGGCGATCTGCTGCTTGACCTCGGCCAGCTTGCCGCGGCCGAGGTAGCGATCGGGGTCGGGGGCGGCGCGCTGCTGCAGCGCCTCCCCGGCGGTGGCAACGCCCGCGGTGCGCAGCAGCTCCTTCAGCTCGGCGAGGGGATCGCCGTGCCCGCCGCTCTCGCTGATGCCGAGCGCCAGGGCACGCTGGCGGGCGCGTGGATTGGAGACGCCGGCGCCGTTGGCGGCGTAGTGCGTCTGCTTGTTGCGCCCGTTCCTGGATCGATCCACTCGACTCGATTGTATGCCCCGGGCCTGCCCGGATAGTCTCTGCGGTCGTGAAGGTCTTCGTCACGGGGGGAACCGGCTTCATCGGCGGCGAGGTGGTCCGCCAGCTCCGCGCACGCGGCGACGAGGTCGTCTGCCTCGTCCGCAGCCCTGAGAAAGCGCCCGCGTTGGTCGAGCTCGGCTGTGAGCTGGTCAGCGGCGACCTCGGCGACGCCGAGGCGATCCGCAGCGGCATGGCGGGCTGCGACGCCGTCGTCCACGCGGCCGCCGTCTACAAGGTCGGCATCCCCGCCGAGCAGCGCCCGGCGATGTGGGACGCCAACGTCGCGGGGACCGAGCGGGTGCTGACGGCGGCGCGTGACGCGGGCGTCGCCAAGCTCGTCTACGTCTCCACCTGCGGAGTCTTCGGCAATACCCACCGCCAGGTCGTCGACGAGGCCTACGAGCATCCCGGCAAGGAGTTCACCTCCTACTACGAGGAGACCAAGCTCGAGGCGCACAAGATCGCCAAGCGGATGATCGACGACGGCCTGCCCGGCGTGATCGTCCAGCCGGGCGGCGTCTACGGGCCGGGCGACACCTCACAGGTCGCCGATCTGCTGGAGGAATTCTTCGCCGGGAAGCTGGTGCTGATGCCCTTTCCCGAGTTCGGCATCTGCCTGACCCACGTCGAGGACATCGCCGGCGGGATCCTCCTCGCCCTCGACAGGGGCAGGGTCGGCGAGGCTTATGTGCTGAGTGGGCCGGCGACGACGATGCGCGAGGCGATCGAGACCGCCGGCGCCGCCACCGGCCGCAAGGCCCCGAAGCGCGCGATGCCGGTGCCGCTGATGAAGGCGCTGACGCCGGTCGGGCCGCTGGTCGGCAAGCTGATGGGTCAACCGCCCAACCTGCGCGAGCTGATCTCCTCGGCGGACGGCGTCACCTTCTGGGCGAGCCACGAGAAGGCGAGCCGCGAGCTCGGCTACGCGCCGCGTGGCCTCGAGGAGGGGCTGCGGCAGACGCTCGAGGGCGACGAGAGATTTCCCGACCCCGTCGTTTGAGGGAGCCGGGGAAGGGCTCGCCGGAGCAACTGCCTGGGAGGCTCCGCCGAGCCCTTCCCCGGCTCCCATAAGCTGCGCGGGTGCGCGTAATAGATGTCCTGCACCTCGGCCGTCGCCACGTAATCGGCTGTTGGCAGATAGGTGATGTCCTCGTCGACCCGGGGCCGGAGTCCTCGTTGCCCACGCTTCTGGACGCGCTCGGCGACGAGCGGCCGCGGGCGCTGCTGCTCACCCACATCCATCTCGACCACGCCGCCGCGACCGGGGCCCTCGTCCGTCGCTGGCCCGAGCTCGAGGTCTACGTGCACGAGCGCGGCGCTCCCCACCTGATCGACCCGACCAAGCTGCTGGCGAGCGCCGAGCGGCTCTACGGCGACCAGATGCAGCGACTGTGGGGCGAGATCGTGCCGGTGCCGGAGGCGAACGTGAAGCCGCTGGCGGGCGGCGAGCGGGTGCTCGGCATGCGTGTCGCCTACACCCCGGGCCACGCCTCCCACCACGTCAGCTACCTGCACGAGGAGAGCGGCACGGCTTTCGTCGGCGACGTCGCCGCAGTCAAGATCCCCGGCGTCGACCTCGTCGTTCCCCCCACGCCGCCGCCGGACATCGACGTCGAGGCCTGGATCGGCTCGATCGAGATCGTCGAAGGCTGGGCCCCCGAGCGCCTCGCCCTGACGCACTTCGGCGCGATCGACGACCCCCTCCCCCACCTCGCCATCGTCAAGGAGCGCCTCCACGAGGAGGCACAGCTGGCCCGCGACCTCCCGGAGGACGTCTACGAGCAGCGCCACCGCGCCCGCGTCGCCGCATGCTCAGCTGACGAGGCAAGCGCCGCCGAGATGATCCAGAGCGTCCCGCCGCAGTACCAGTGGCGCGGCCTGAACAGATACTGGACCAAGCTGCAAGAGAGACAGGAGGCGTCCGGGTAGGGCCGGAACGTCTTGTACTTTTTCGTCGAGCGCGGTGGGCGCCAGCTAACCCCAACCCGCCGAAAAAGTTAAGTGGAGGCCCTACCCGGACGCCGCCTTCACGCCAAATGCTGGCGCATCCGCTCGACCGCCTCGGTTATGCGGTCGTCGGGCGTAGTGAGCGCGATGCGGAAGAAGCCCTCGCCGCTCGGCCCGTACATCGAGCCAGGCGAGACGACGACCGCGGCCTCTTCGAGCACGAGCTCGGCGAAGGAGGTCGAGGTGTGGCCCTCCGGCACCGGCGCCCAGACGTAGATCGTGCCTTTCGGGGCGGCGACCTCGACGCCGATCTCGGCGAGCGCGGAGACGACGAGGTCGCGTCGTCGCACATAGGTCTCGTTCATCCGCTCCAGCGGCCCGCTCGGGCCCTCCAGGGCGGCGACGCCCGCCAGCTGCACCGCCTCGAACAGGCCCGAGTCGACGTTGGTCTTCAGCCGCCAGTAGGTCTGCACCGCCTCGGCGTTGCCGAGGATCGCCGCGCAGCGCCAGCCGGTCATGTTGTAGCCCTTGGAGAGCGAGAAGACCTCCACCCCGACCTCCTTGGCACCCGGCGTTGCGAGGAAGCTGGGCGCGACGTAGCCGTCGTAGGTCGTCTCCGAGTAGGCGTTGTCGTGAACGACGAGGATCTCGTGCTCGCGGGCGAAGGAGACGACCAGCTCGAAGAAGCCCTCGGGCACGACCGCGCCGGTCGGGTTGTTCGGATAGTTGATGAACATCAACCGCGCCTTGGCGGCGACGTCGGCCGGCACCGCGGTCAGGTCGGGTGCAAAGCCCAGGTCGGGATCCAAAGGCAGCAGCTCCGGCGTCGCGCCGGCCAGGATCGGGCCGCCGGTGTAGACGGGATAGCCGGGATCGGAGGCGAGCGCGACGCCACCGGGGTCGAGGAAGGCGAAGCAGAGGTTGTAGATGCACTCCTTGGCGCCGATTGCCGGGATCACCTCGCTCTCGGGGTCGATCTCCACCCCGAAGCGGCGGTCGTAGAAGCGGGCAAATGCCTCACGGAACTCCGCTCGGCCACGGTTGCTGGGGTACTGGTGCGTGCCGGGGTCTGCGACCGCCGCCTGCATCGCGTTGACGACGTGGGTGTAGGTCGGTTCGTCGGGGTCGCCGATGCCGAGGCTGATCACGTCGATGCCGGCGGCGCGCTTCTCGGCGATCCGCCGCTCCAGTTCCTGGAACATGTAGGGAGGCATCGCCTCCAGGCGCTTTGAGGGGTCTGCGATTCCCACGGGCGCGGGAATCTATTAGGCGAGCTCGGACAGCGCCTGCAGGAGCTCGGGCGAGAGCTCGCCGGAGCAGATCGGCTCGGCCCAGCCGGTCAGGCGCACGCCCAGGTCGTCGCTGACCTCGACCTTCAGCTCACCGCCGTCCAGCTCGACCGTGAGCGGGCTCGGTATCCCGCGCAGGAAGCCCGTCACCGCCGCGCCGCTGGCCCCGGTGCCCGAGGACAGCGTCTCCCCCACGCCCCGCTCGAAGATCCGCGCCCTGATCCGATTCCCGTCGATGTGCAGGAAGGAGACGTTGGTGCGGTTGGGGAAGAGCTCGTGGCCTTCTATCCCCGGCCCGATCGCCGCCAGGTCGAGCTCATCCAGCTCCTCGCCGACGACGATTGCGCACTGCGGGTTGCCGATCGAGACGTGCTGGAACTCCCACTCGCGGCCGGCGGCGCTCAACTCACCCCTGCCGTCCGGCCCACCGGAGGGGAAGCTGCTCGAGGTCGTGGACGCCCGCCCCATGTCGACCGAGCAGGTGCGCTCCGAGGTGATCGTCGGCGTGATCGGCCCCGCCACGGTGGAGATCGAGAAGACGTCCTCGTCGGTCCAGCCGTGGCGGCGCAGGTAGAGGATCGCCTCGCGCGCCCCGTTGCCCGAAAGCTCCGCCTCCGACCCGTCCGGATTGAAGATCCGCAGCCCGGCGACGAACTCGGGGTCCTCGCTGCGGGAGAGCAGCAACACCCCATCGGCGCCGATCCCGAAGTGGGGGTCGCAGATCCGCCGCACCCGCGCCGGACTCAGAGCCCAGGGCAGCCTCTCCGCCTCGACGATCACGTAGTCGTTCCCCAGCGCCGTCCACTTCTCGAATTTCACGATTCGCACCCTATCCCGACGACTGCGGCCAGAATGCGGGCGGCGGCTTCGCCGTCGTCGAGGTCGCTGCGGTCGATCGTCGTCAGGTTGGGAATCTTGCGCATCCAGGTGAGCTGGCGGCGGGCGTAGTTGCGCGAGCGCTTCTTCATCAGCTCGACGTCGCCGGCTAGCAGCTCGTCGAAGCCGAGCGCTTTGCGGGCGGTGCGCGACGGGCCCAGCTCTTCCGCCCGCCGCACCTCCTCCTCGGCGCCCCCGGCGACGATCGCCTCGGTCCGCGCGTCGATTCGCTCGTACAGCCGCGTCCGCTCCATGTCGAGCCCAAAGATCGTCGTCGGCAACCGCGTCTCCGGCGACCACAGCTCCGAGCCCTCGCTTTCGGGCGGCGCCTTCACGAGTGAGAGCTCAGCCACCGCGGCGCGTAGATACAGCCCGGTCCCCCCCACCACGATCGGCCTCCGCCCCGCCCCGAGCGCCCGATCGACCTCCTCATGCGCCAATCGCATGTAATCGCCGACCGAAAACGGCTGCGTGACGGGGACGAACCCGACGAGCCTGTGCTCGAGCTTCCGCTGCTCCTCAGCGGTGGCGACGCCGGTAAGGACGCTGAGCCTTTCATACACCTGAAGCGCATCGCAGGAGATGGCAACCGGGTCCTCGCCGCGACTCCGAAGCAGCTCAGCGAGCGCGATGGCGACCCCGGTCTTCCCCACCCCGGTCGGCCCGAATATGGCCAAGACGTCCATCGACTGCTACCGGGCGAGGCGGCGTCGGGGCAGCCCCGAACGGCTTGTACTTTTTCGTCGAGTAGCCCCGGGCGACAGCCCTGACACGCAACTTCGAAAAAGTTGAGTGAGGGGCTGCCCCGACGCCGCCTCACGCACCGGACTCACCGAAAAAGTTGAGTGAGGGGCTTTACCGCCACCCCATTCAACGTGGTCGACGTGGCGGCATGTATCTCGACGTCGACGAGTTCGCCGGGCTTGGCAACCCCGTCGAAGTTGACCGTCTTGTTGTGCCTGGTCCTCCCCCGCAGCCGCATCGGATCGGTCCTACTAGGGCCCTCGACCAGCACCTCGAGCTCACGCCCGACGAACCGCTGCGATCGCTCGGTCGCCCGCCGCTGGACCAGCTCGACCAACCGCCCCATCCGCTCGCGCTTGACCGGATGCGGCACCTGCTCGCCGAGCGTCGCGGCCTCGGTCTCGCGCCGTGGCGAGAAGACGAAGGTGAAGGCGCTGTCGTAGCCGACCTCCTCGACGACCTCCATCGTCTGCTCGAAATCCGCCTCGGTCTCACCCGGAAAGCCGACGATGACGTCCGTGGTGATCGCGCAGTCGGGGACGTGCTCGCGGATCAGCGCGACCCGGTCCATGTAGCGCTGCCGGTCGTAGGTGCGACGCATCCGCTTGAGGATCGCGCTCGACCCCGACTGCAAGGGCAGGTGGATGTGCTCGCAGAGCGCCGGCAGCTCCGCATGGGCGCGGATCACGTCCTCCTTCATGTCCTTCGGATGCGGGCTGGTGTAGCGGATCCGCTCGATCCCCTCGATCGCGTCGATCCGCCCCAACAGCTCGGCGAACCCGATCCGCGATTCGCGCGGCAGGTCGCGCCCATAGCTGTTCACGTTCTGACCCAGCAGCGTCACCTCGAGCACGCCGTCGGCCGCCAGCGCCTCGGCCTCGGCTACGAGCTCCGCCGGGTCGCGGCTCTGCTCGCGCCCCCTGGTCGAGGGGACGATGCAATAGGAGCACCTGCAGTTGCAGCCCTGGGAGATCTGCAGCCAACCCTGGAACTCGCGCTCGCGGCGCGCCGGCAGGTGGCCTGAGAAGTCCTCGAACTCGAAATACCCTTGGGCGCTGAGCGAGTCGGAGTTGAGGAACTCGGCGAGGCGGTGGATCTGGCCGGGGCCGAAGGCGACGTCGACGAACGGAAAGCGCTCGAAGACCTCCTCCTTGACCGACTGCGCCCAGCAGCCGCCGACCCCGACGATGCGCTCCGGATCTTCGGACTTGAGCCGCTTCGCCTCGCCCAGATGGGCGACGAAGCGGTTGTCGGCCGACTCGCGGATCGAGCAGGTGTTGAAGAGGATCAGATCGGCCTCCGCGCGGCTCGAGGCCGCCTCGTAGCCGAGCGACTCGAGCATCCCCTGCATGCGCTCGGAATCGTGCACGTTCATCTGGCAGCCGAACGTGGTGACGTGGTACCGCTTCGCGTTCACGACCGCGAGGTTAGCGTCCGGCTTGCGCTACTTGACCGTCAGGGTGCCTTCCATGCCCGCTTCGGCATGGCCGGGCACGGTGCAGAGGAACGTGTAGGTGCCCGGCGCGAGATCCGCGCTCACCGAGGTCTTGCCTTCCGTGATCCTCTGGGAGGCGGCGATCACCTTGCCGTCCTGCTCGATTGCGACGTCGTGTTCCAGCGGCGCCGGGTTGTCGAAGTCGATCGTCACCTTGCCCGGCTTGCTGGTCAAGCTGGTCTTGTCGAAGGCGATCGCGCTCGGGTCCGCCGCCAGCTGCAGCGTCCCGCCCGGGCCCTTCGCGCCGGCTTCCGACTTTGCCCCCCCTTCACCTTCGGGCTTTCCACCGCTACCTTCGGCTCCCTGGCCGGCAGTGGCTGCCTCGCTCGCCTTCGCCTGTTCCTCATCCTTGGAGTGCAGCACGGTGAAGGTGGTCGCCCCGCCGACCAGGACCACGAACCAGACGAAGACCAGGGGCACGAAGCGGCCCGGGAAATTCTCGAAGCGCAGCCCCAGAAAGCTGACCACCACCGCGGAGACGGCGAGCAGCGGGCCGATGATGAAGAAGATCGTTTCGTTATCCATGCGGGCGGAATCCTATCCATCGCGGCCGACCCGTAGGAGGCGTGCCTAGCGGGCGTAGTTCGTCGCCCGGCTCTCGCGAATCACGGTGATCTTGATCCGGCCCGGATAGGAGACCTCGCGCTCGACCGCGCTGGCGATTTCATGCGAGATCAGCGCCGCCCGCTCGTCGTCCACCTCGCCGGGGTCGACCATGACCCGCATCTCCCGGCCGGCCTGCATCGCATAGACCTTTTCCACGCCCTCGTGGCGCGCTGCGAGCGTCTCCAGATCGCGCAGGCGCGAGACGTACCCCTCCAGGGTGTCGCCGCGAGCTCCGGGCCTGGCGCCCGACAGCGCGTCGGCGGCCTGCACGATCACCGCCTCAACCGTCTCCGGCTCGACCTCGTCGTGGTGGGCCTCGATCGCGTGGACCACGGCCTCGCTCTCCCCGTAGCGGCGGGCGAGCCCGGCGCCGACCTGGGCATGAGTGCCCTCGACCTCCTGGTCCACCGCCTTGCCGATGTCGTGGAGCAACGCGGCCCGTCGCGCGATGTCCGCGGCGCCGCCGAGCTCGAGCGCGATCAACGTCGCCAGGCGCGAGCACTCGACCAGGTGCGCAAGGACGTTCTGCCCATAGCTGGTGCGGAACTGGAGCTTGCCGAGCAGATCGATCAGCTGCGGGTGGAGGCCGTTGACGTTGGCGTCGAGGGCCGCCCGCTCCCCCTCTTCGACGACCCGCTCCTCGATTTCCTCACGGGCCTGCGCGAAGGCCTCCTCGCAGCGGGCGGGATGGATGCGGCCGTCCCCGACCAGGCGCTCCAGAGTCAGGCGGGCAACCTCCCGCCGCATCCCGTCGAAGCTCGAGAGGCGCACCGCGGAGGGCGTCTCGTCGACGATGATGTCGACCCCCGTCAATTGCTCGAGGGCGTGGATATTGCGGCCTTCGCGGCCGATGACCCGGCCCTTCATCGCGTTGTTTGGCAACTGCACGAGCTGGGTGGTCGTCTGCAACGCGTGCGGGCCCGCGAGGCGCTGGGTGGCCGTGGCGAGAATGCTGCGCGCGCGCCGCTCCGCCTCCGCGCGAGTCTCCTCTTCGATCCTGCGCAGGGCGAAGCCTGCCTGGCGACGGGCATCGGCCTCGACTTCCGTCAAGAGCCGCTTCTGCGCCTCCTCGGCGGTCAGCGAGGAGATCCGTTCCAGTTCGGCACGCCTCAACTCACCGAGTTGAGCATCCAGCGCCTCCAGCCGGTCCAACACCGCGTCGGGCTGGGGACCGTTGCCGCGTGATCGCTTCCACGACGGCATGAGCTTCATCTAGCTCAAAGGGTACTCCTATGAATCGCCTATCTAGGAAGCGTCTCAGGCGGCCTCGGCTACCGGCGGCGGAGCCTCCGGAGACTCCTCGACCGCGGGGGCGACCGTGGCTTCTTCGGCGCCGATGCCTAGCGCAGCGCGGATCTTTGCCTCCAGCTCGCTCGCGATCTCGGGGTTCTCGGCGAGGAATTGCTTGGCGTTGTTGCGGCCCTGGCCAAGCCGCGTCTTGCCGTAGGAGAAGAAAGAGCCGGATTTCTGCACCAGGTCGTGCTCGATGCCGAAGTCGAGCAGGCCGCCCTCGCGCGAGATCCCGACCCCGTACTCGATGTCGAATTCCGCCTGGCGAAACGGCGAGGCGACCTTGTTCTTGACGACTTTGACCCGCACTCGGTTGCCGACCGCCTCGGTGCCTTCTTTGAGCGTCTCGATGCGGCGAACGTCGAGTCGCTGCGAGGAGTAGAACTTCAGCGCCCGGCCACCCGGCTGGGTCTCCGGCGAGCCGAACTGGACGCCGACCTTTTCGCGGATCTGGTTGGTGAACAGGCAGACCGTGTTGGTGCGGTTGAGGTTGCCGGCCAGTTTGCGCATCGCCTGCGACATCAGCCGTGCCTGCAGGCCGACGGTGGTGTCGCCGATCTGCCCGTCGAGCTCGGCTTTCGGCGTCAGCGCGGCAACCGAGTCGATCGCCACCACGTCGATCGCCGCCGAGGCGATCAGGCGGTCCGCGATCTGCAGCGCCTGCTCGCCGTAATCGGGCTGGGAGACCAGCAGCTCATCGGTGTCGACGCCGATCTTGCGCGCGTAGGAGGGGTCGATCGCGTGCTCGGTATCGATGAAGGCGCAGATCCCGCCGCGGCTCTGCGCTTCGGCGATGATGTGGTAGATCAGCGTCGTCTTGCCCGAGGACTCAGGGCCGAAGATCTCGACGATCCGCCCCCGCGGCACGCCGCCGATGCCCAGTGCCAGGTCGAGCGCGAGCGCGCCGGTCGGGATCGCCGGGATCTTGATCGTCGCGTCGGCGCCGAGCCGCATCAACGATCCCTCGCCGAACTCGCGTTTGATTCCGGTGACGGCAGCCTCCAGTGCCGCGTCCTTTGCCTTGGCCTCCTTGGCGGAGGCGTCCTTCAGAGCCGCTCTCTTGTCTGCCATCTTCTTTCACCTCACTGCCGCCCGCCTGCGGGCAGCTCGACTTGCGCCAGCGGGGTGTACTGCGCACCCCGCGGCTGGAGTTGTGAACGGTAGAGCGTCAATCGGACACCACCGAAGGGCCGCAGCAGCTCCTTCGGCAGTGCTTCGGGAAGCCTCTCGACGGGAGCCGGACGCTTCGAACCGCGTCCCTCGCGGCGCACCCTGGCCACGGTCACATGCGGCCAGAACGGCCGCTTCTCGGGCTCGTAGAGCCGCGCAGCGACCAGCTTCCCCTGCAGCGCGGCCTGCAGGCCGGCCGTCGCGGGCGAGGCGACCGTGAGGGCGAAGAGACGCGGCCTGCCCCGCTCGGGACGCGGCACCGGCCCTCCCAGCTCAATCGAGGGGGCCGGGGCACGGCTCGACTCGACGATCTCGGCGAGGCGCGGGATCTCCTTCTCGGCCGTCCAGCCGAGGAAGGCGAGGGTGATGTGCAGCGACTCCTCCGCGACCGGGCGCAGCGCCGGATCGGCGAGCGCCCCCATCCCCCACGCGGCGATCGCCGCTCGCACCGCCTCGGGCAGGTCGAGGGCGACGAACAGGCGCGCCCGCGGCATCTCCGCTCTATCCCCCGTCATGCGACCGAGCCTAGGCGGTCGCGACGCACCGGATGCGCGCCAAACGTAAAAAGTCTGCGTACGCCTAGGAGGGTCTAGCGAAACTCGCGTCTTCGACTGGCGAGCGCCGGACCAAGCGGGGCAAGGACGCAGGGAGGCCGAATAGCAGCGCTATTTGGCCGACTGAGGACGCCGTACCGCGCAGTGTCCGCCGCCGCCAGGCGGGGGCGGGGGTTTCGCTAGACCCTCCTAGATCGGCGCGCTCTCGCCGCCGAGCAGCGTGCGCAGCAGGTGCATCGCGACCAGCGCAGAGCGCTCGCGGATGTCCTCGCGGCCGCCGGGAATGACGGGGTCGCGGACGATGACGGTGCCGTCGGCGAGGCGCGCGTCGAAGCAGACGTAGCCGACCGGCTTCTCCTCCGTGCCACCGTCGGGCCCGGCGATACCGGTGATCGAGACCGCGACGTCGGCGTCGAAGCGCTCCAGCGCCCCCTTCGACATCGCCTCGGCCACCTCGCTTGAGACCGCGCCGTGGCGCTCGATCAACGCCGCGTCGACCCCGAGCAGCTCCGCCTTGGCCTCGTTGGAGTAGGCGACCACGCCGCCGGCAAAGTAGGTGGATGCACCCGGCAGGTCGGTGATCCGCGCCGCCAGGAGGCCGCCGGAGCACGACTCCGCGAGGCCCAGCCTGTGCCCCATCAGCAACCTGGCCAGCTGGGAGTCGATCGTCTCGCCGTCGAGGCTGAAGGTGTGGCGGTCGTGGCGGTCGGCCAGCCCGGCCCTCACCGCCTCGGCGACCGGCGCCGCCTCGGCCCGGTAGCGGACGTCGATCTCGATCTCGCCTTTGCGCAGGCAGGTGGTGATCTCGACCTCTTCCAGCGCGACCCCGCCCTCCTCGATCTCACGCAGGCTCTTTGCGATCTCGGACTCGGGAACGCCGAACATCCGCATCGTGTAGCCGAGCAGGGGTGTCGCCCGGGCAAGGATCGCCTGCACCGACCGGGCCTCCATCGCCCGGGGCCACATCGGCTGCAGCTCGCGTGGCGGCCCCGGCAGGACGACGACGACCCCCCCGGGGGCGGGGACGACGAGGCCCGGCGCGGTCCCGACCGGGTCGAGGGGCTGCGCTCCCTCCGGCACCATCGCCTGCTTGCGGTTCGACTCGCGCACCGCCTCCTCGTCGAAGTTGAAGCGACGGGCGAAGTTGCGCAGGATCGCGCCGATCTTCTCCTCGACCTCCTCGTCGAGGACCAACGGCCGCTCGGCGAAGCGGGCGACGATCTCCGCGGTCAGGTCGTCGGCGGTCGGGCCGAGGCCACCGGAGGTGACGATCAGGTCCATTCCCTCGGCCGCCATGAAGCGCAGAGCGGCCTCGAGATCGTCCCGCCGGTCGCCGACGACGAGGATGTGGGCGACCTCCACCCCCCGCTCGGCCAGCCGTTCGGAGATCCACGGCCCGTTGCGGTCGGCGATCCGCCCGGTCAGCACCTCGGTGCCGGTCACGACGATCCCCGCTCGCACGACCTCGCTCATTCGCAGGAGGGCCTTTCGCCTTCTTCCAGCGCCACCAGGTCGCCCTTGGCGTCGACGGAGTAGCCGACCGGGCTGGAGCTTTCCGCGACGTCGGCCGGCCTGCCGTCCACATAGAGGGCCACCGAGCCGTTGCCGAAAGCCATCTCGAAGCCGCTGGAGCGATAC
This sequence comes from Solirubrobacterales bacterium, assembly GCA_035693025.1. Taxonomy (GTDB): domain Bacteria; phylum Actinomycetota; class Thermoleophilia; order Solirubrobacterales; family 70-9; genus VRUE01. Next base: position 2,883 of record DASSHI010000021.1, on the reverse strand, counting down.
GGCCCGACTTCTTCCCCGGCGGCGAGGATCTGGCCGTCGACAAGCGGGCGTTCGGTCGAGTCGAGCACGCAAACCCAGACTTCCCCCGTAGCGGCCAGGCGCACTGCTACCCCTGGCCGCGCCGTCGGCCCCGGCTCGGCCTGCTTCTTGCGCCGGTGCTTGCCATCGCCCGCAGAGGAGGTCTTCGTCGACGAGCCCCCACCGCTCCCCGCCACCGCGACGACGACCACCGCCGCGACGAGCAGGAGGCAGACGGCGACGATCAGCATCCGGCTCGAAAGCCGTGGGCCGCTGCGTCGTGGGCCGGTCGGCACGGGCTCGACCCGCTTGGGCACGCGTTCGCCCCCCTGCGGCTCGCCGCTGCGCCGGTAGTCGTCGGCCAGGCGCTCGCCGTCGAGGCCGAGATAGCCCGCGTAGGTGCGGATGAAGCCCCGGGTATAAGCGCCGCCGGGGAGGGCGTCCCACTCCTCGTTCTCGATCGCCTGCAGGTAGCGGACGCGGATCTTGATCGCCGCTTCGACCTCGGCGAGATCGAGCTTGCGGCGGTTTCGCGCCTCGCGCAGGGTTTCTCCTATACCGGTTCCCACGGCGACATTGTGTCCATTGCGCCCGTGCGGCGCGAAAGAACGCTGTTAAACAGGCTCAGGCGCCCTCGTCGGACTCGACGGCGACCGGCTCGGCCTGCCGGTCGCCTCCACCGAGAACCCGGGACAGGTCCGCCTCGGTTATCAGCACCTGGCGCGGCTTGGAGCCCTCGTAACCGGAGATCACGCCGCGCCGCTCGAGCATGTCGATCAGGCGACCGGCCCTGGTGTAGCCGACGCGCAGACGGCGCTGGATCATCGAGACGGAGGCCGTTTCGGTCTGCACGACGGTGCGAATCGCCTCGTCGAGCAGATCGTCGCTGTCGGGATCGAAGTCGCCCTCGGCTTCGACGCCCTGCTCCTCGTGGACCTCGAGCAGCTCGGCCTCGAACTCGGGCTCGCCCTGCTTGGCCCAGTGGCCGGTGATGCGGGCGATCTCCTCCTCGGTGACGAAGGCGCCCTGCACACGGGCCATCTTCGAGGTGCCGGCGCCGCGGAAGAGCATGTCGCCCTGGCCCAGCAACGCCTCGGCGCCACCCTGGTCGAGGATTACGCGAGAGTCGGTCTGCGAGGAGACGGCGAAGGCGATCCGGGCCGGGATGTTGACCTTGATCGTGCCCGTGATGATGTCCGTCGAGGGGCGCTGCGTCGCCAGAACCAGGTGGATCCCGGTGGCGCGGGACTTCTGCGCCAGGCGGATGATCGAATCCTCGACCTCGGCCGGCGAGACCATCATCAGGTCCGCGAGCTCGTCGATCACGCAGAGGATGTGCGGCAGCGGTGGCTCGCCCGCCTTGGCCCGAGCGCGGTTGAGCTCGGCGAGGTTGCGGCAGCGCGCTTGGCCCATGATCCCGTAGCGACTCTCCATCTCGCCGATCAGATTGGCCAGCACGTTGGCCGCGAGCCGCGGAGACGTGACCACCGGGGTGAGGAGATGCGGAACGTGCTCGTAATGGTTGAGCTCGACCTGCTTGGGGTCGACGAGGACGAGGCGCACGTCGTTGGGCGAGGCGTGCATCAGGATCGAGGAGAGGATCGCGTTGACGCAGCCGGACTTGCCCGAGCCGGTGGTGCCGGCGACCAACACGTGCGGCATCTTCGCCAGGTCGGTCCAGACGGCGTTGCCGTCGATGCCCTTGCCGAGCCAGGCGACCAGCGGCGAGGTCTTCTCAGGACGGCCGGCGTAGATGTCGCCGAGCCTGACCAGGCGGCGACGCGTGTTCGGAACCTCCACCCCGACGGCCTGCTTGCCCGGTATCGGCGCCAGGATGCGGATGTCGGTCGAGGCCAGCGCGTAGGCGAGGTCGTTGGAGAGCTCGGTGACTTTCTTGACTTTGGTGCCGGGAGCGAGCCGCAGCTCGAAGCGCGAGACGTGCGGGCCGCTGACGATGCCGACGATCTTCGCCTCGACCCCGAAGTGACCCAGGGCCTCGACGAGCTTGCGGCCGATCGCCTCGTGATCCTGGGGGTCGGGCCCCTTGTCGGCCTTTCCCTTCTCCAGGACCTTTTGCGGCGGGGGCCTGTAGCTGACCTCCTCAGAGGTCGTCACTCCGCGCTTTTGCCCCATCGGGGTCAGCGAGGTCTGCTTGGAGACCGAGTCGGTGCCGACCCCGAGCCCTTCCTCGCCCTGGACCTCCGTCTCGGCGAGCTGGGCGTGGAAGTCTTCGGTGACGGGCTCGGGCTCCTCGTCTGTCTCGTCCTCGACCAGCGCCACCGTGGCCTCGAAGTCGTCCTCCTCGGGATAGGTGCTCATCACATCTGTGGGCCCGGGGTCGGTCTCAAAGGCGAACGTCTTCTCCTCGCGCCGGGAGTCGCGGCTCTTGGCAACCGTCTGGGCGACGTCGCGCCCGCCCAGAAAGGCTCGGCGCAATCCCCGCCCCACGCCACGCACAACCGCCGAAATAGAGGTCCCGGTCAGCAGAACCCCACCGACCACAAGCATCAGGACCGTCGCGATCCTCGCCCCAACGGCGCCAAATAGATAAGTGAGGCCGGTATCGAGCCCAAACCCGACCTTTCCCCCGTCCCAGCCGAAAAAGAGCACAAACGTGAGGAAGACCCCGGCGGCGATCAGAAACAGCCCGATCAGATCCAGGTGGCGCTGCTCCAGCCCGGCCGGCAGGTGGGGCCGGGGCAGCCCCCGACCTTTGGCCTTGGCCTTGCCTTTACCTTTGGAACGCGCAGGCTTCCCGCGCTTCTTACGCACGAACATAAGCTCCCCGTTCGACACTCGTTCGGTGACCCCTGCGCAATGAGTCCCTGGGCGGGGACGGGCGAGGGTGGAGCGTCTTGCACTTTT
>DASSHI010000020.1:0-20463 GCA_035693025.1 Solirubrobacterales bacterium | reverse complement strand
CGACCCCTCGCATGGGGCCGAAATCAGCTCGGCAGGAACTCTGGGACGTCGATGCCGAGCTCGCGCTCGCCGGAGCGGCCGCGGCGTGCCGAGCCGGCCTCTTTGGTGCGGCGGATCGTCGGCTCCTCGGCGCGACGCGGCGGCGAAGAGCGGCCGTCGAAGCGGGTGGCGACGACGGTCACCCAGACCTGGTCGCTCAGCTCCTCGTCGATGTTGGCGCCGAAGATGATGTTCGCGTCGGGGTGGGCCGCCTCGCCGACGACCTTGGCGGCCTCAGAGACCTCGACCAGCGAGAGGTCGCCGCCGCCGGTGATCGAGAGCAGGATCGAGCGCGCCCCGTCCATCGAGGTCTCCAGCAGCGGCGAGGAGATCGCTTTCTCGGCGGCGAGGATGCCGCGGTTCTCGCCATGACCCATGCCGATCCCGAGCAGCGCCCGGCCGGCGTCGGACATGATCGTGCGCACGTCGGCGAAGTCGAGGTTGATCAGCGCCGGCAGGGTGACGAGGTCGGAGATGCCCTGCACGCCCTGGCGCAGCACGTCGTCGGCGACCTGGAAGGCCTCGACCATCGAGGTCTGCTGGTCGAGCACTTCGAGCAGGCGGTCGTTGGGGACGACGATCAGCGTGTCGACCGCGGCGGCGAGCTCTTCGATGCCCTTCATCGCCTGGGTCCCGCGGCGCGAGCCCTCGAAGCTGAACGGCTTGGTGACGATTCCGACAGTGAGCGCGCCGACCTCGCGGGCGAGGCGGGCGACGACCGGCGCGGCGCCGCTGCCCGTGCCGCCGCCGGCTCCGGCGGCGACGAAGACCATGTCGGACCCCTTGAGCAGGCGCTTGATCTTGTCCTGCTCGGCGAAGGCGGAGTTGTGGCCGACCTCGGGGTCGGCGCCGGCGCCGAGGCCGCGCGTCTGCTCGTCGCCGATGTGCACGGTGACGTCGGCGACGCAGAGCTGCAGCGACTGAAGATCGGTGTTGACGGCCATGAACTCGACCCCGGGGACGTTCGCGTCGACCATCCGGTTGACCGCGTTCACCCCGGCGCCCCCCACGCCGACAACCCGGATCACCGGCTGATGCGGCTCCCCCGAGCCCGGCGGCTCATACTCAGGTTCCTCCCGCCCATACCGCGGCACTTCAGGGGCCTGTTCGTGCCGAGGAGCCGGCTCCTCCGAAAAGACCCTCTTCAGCCTTTCGGGAGCGGACTCGCTCGACGACTCGGGCTCTTCAGCTTCACGCGCAGACGCCCTGTCCCGAGCCTCATCGAGAGTCGAATCGGCCGACCCTGAGCCGGCCTTACCCGCCTCTCCAGCGGGTGGCGCGGTAGGGGGGACCTCCCCCGAGGACGCTTTAGCGACCGCAGGGGGAGGTGGGTCCCCTGCCGCGACAGGACCCGCTGGCCGGGACTCGTCGGAGCTCTGGTCGTCAGTCTCCGACGCATCGTCGGAAGTCGAGCGAAACAGCTCGGAAAGAGGCCCTTCCCGCATGCTCGCCCGCTTACGCCGGCTCATGTGCCAAGACCTCCTTAGCCAAGTCTCGATAGTAACCCGCGGCGTTGCCGTCTGGATCGTACTTGAGCACACTGGCTCCTTTGACCGGAGCCTCGGCGAATTTGATCGCCTTGCGGATGCGCGAGCGGAAGACCAGGTCGCCGAAGTTCTCTTCGAGGATCTCGATCGCCTCCTTGGCGTGGACCGTGCGCGTATCGAGCATGGTCGGCAGGATGCCCTCGATCCGAACGTCCGGATTGAGGTTCTCCTGGATCATCTTCAGCGTGTTCTGCAGCTGGACGAGGCCACGCATCGAGAGATACTCGCACTGCACGGGGACGATCACCTTGTTTGCCGCGGTCAGCGCGTTGATCGTCAGCAGCCCGAGGCTGGGCGGCGTGTCGATGCAGACGAAGTCGTAATCGCCGGCGACTTCTTTGAGCGCTTTCTCCAGAGAGCGCTCGCGGCCGATCTTCGTGCTCATCGCGATCTCGGCGCCGGCCAGGTCGATCGAGGAGACGGCGATGTCGATCTCGCGGTGCTGGATGATCTCCGCGAGCGGCATGTCGTTGACGAGCACGTCGTAGAGGCTCTTTTCGACCTTGTCCGGATCGATCCCCTGGCTCATCGTCAGGTTGCCCTGCGGATCGAGGTCGACGCAGAGGACCCGGTGCCCCGACTCGGCAAAGGCCACAGCCAGGTTCAAAGTCGTAGTCGTCTTCGCGACCCCACCCTTCTGGTTCGCAAAAGCAATCACCTCAGGCTGCGAAGTAGGAACCTCGACGACAGGCTCCTCCGTCACGGTTTCGTGCCGGCTGGGCGCAAGCAGATCCCGAGGCATGAACCGCTCCGGCTCGTCCTCTGAAGCTTCATCTGCAGACGCCTCTCCCACGGGTGGCGTCGTAGGGGGGACCGGCCCTGAGGACGCTTTAGCGACCGCAGGGGCCGGTGGGTCCCCTACGGCGACAGGACCCGCGGGCCGGGACGGCTCGCCGTCCCCTGCCGCGACAGGACCCGCGGGCTGAGACCTCTCAGGCACCGCCTCCTCCATAGCCTGCAACTCTTCGACGATCGGATGCTGCTCGTCCACAGACGGCTCGGGCGGGGGCACGGTCTTGTTCTTGCGGCTGAGGAATCCCATTGCGCGGGTATTCGCAGAGGTACCCGCTTTTCCTGCCACCTGCCGAAATTGCTAGGAATCACCCCAATCCCCGACATTCTCGACAAGCGACTGGTCTTCGTGACCGGCAAGGGCGGAGTCGGCAAGACCACGGTCGCGGTCGCGCTCGGGCTGCGCGCCGCCGAAGAAGGCAAGCGCACGATCGTCTGCGAGGTCGCCTCGCAGGAGAACGCCTCGCGGATCTTCGAGCACACCGAAGTCGGCTTCCACGAGGTGCAGATGAGCGAGAACCTCTGGTCGATCTCGATCGACCCCGACGAGTCGATGCGCGAGTACGTGCTGCTGCAGCTGAAGGTGCGGGCGATGCGCGACATGCTCTTCCGCAGCCGCATCTTCTCCTACCTCGCCGCCGCCACCCCCGGGCTCAAGGAGCTGGTCACGATCGGCAAGATCTGGGAGCTGGCGCAGCTCGACCGCAAGGTGAAGAGCGGCCGCAAGTACGACCTCGTAATCGTCGATGCGCCGGCGACCGGGCACGGGATCGGCTTCCTGCAGACGCCGCGCACCTTCGCCGCGATCGCCCGCGTCGGGCCGATCCACTCCCAGGCGCAGCAGCTCGACCGCCTGATCACCGACCAGGAGCACACCGGCACCGCGATCGTCTCACTGCCGGAGGAGATGCCGGTCAACGAGTCGGCGGCGCTGGAGCACGAGCTGCGCTCGGAGGTCGGCGTCGCCGTCGACCGCGTCTACCTCAACGGGCTCTACCCGGAGCGCTTCTCCAAGCAGGAGGCCGAGCGGCTCGCCGAGCTGGCCGACGGCGAGAACGGCTCGCTGCGCGCCGCGGCCCGCGCGGCCTCCTCCGAGCACGGCCGCGCCCGCTCCCAGCGCGCCCAGCTAGCCCGCCTGCGGCGCCGGGTCGAGGCGCCGGTCAAGACCCTGCCCTTCCTCTTCGAGCCCGAGCTGGGCGTCTCGGCGGCGCAGCAACTGGCGAAGAGGCTCGGGTGAGGCGCTGATGCCGGCGGTCGACGAGATCCTCGACGGCAAGGACATCTGCATCTGCGCGGGCTCGGGCGGCGTCGGCAAGACGACCACCTCGGCGGCGATCGCCGCCGGAATGGCGGCGCGCGGGCTGCGCGTCTGCGTGCTGACGATCGACCCGGCCAAGCGGCTCGCCGACTCGCTTGGCCTGCGCGAGCTCGGCAACGAGGCGAGCCGGGTCGACCCGGCGCTGTTCGAGCAGCACGGGATCGAGATGAAGGGCGAGCTGTGGGCGATGATGCTCGACGCCAAGGCGACCTTCGACGAGCTCGTCGCCCGCCAGGCGCCCGACGAGGAGTCGCGCGACCGGGTGCTGAACAACCGCATCTACCAGCAGATATCCAGCGCGCTGGCCGGCTCGCAGGAGTACATGGCGATGGAGAAGCTGTTCGAGCTGCACACCAGCGGGCGCTTCGACCTGCTCGTCCTCGACACGCCGCCGACCCGCAACGCGCTCGACTTCCTCGACGCCCCCAAACGTCTCACCCAGTTCATCGAAGGCCGCTCGCTGCGCGTCTTCATGAAGCCGACGGGGCTGGCGGCGAAGGTCGCCGGGCGCGGCGCCTCGGTCGCCCTCTCGGTCTTCAAGCGGATCGTCGGCTTCGACCTGCTCGCCGACCTGGCCGAGTTCTTCAACGCCTTCAGCGGCATGGTCGACGGCTTCCAGGCCCGTGCCAAGCGGGTCAACAGCCTGCTCGCCGATCCCCACACCTGCTTCCTCGTCGTCTGCGGCCCCCAGGGTGAGCCGATCGACGAGGCGGTCTACTTCCACCGCAAGCTCGTCGAGGCGAAGCTGCCCTTCGGCGGCGTCATCGTCAACAAGGTCCACTACCCGGCCGAGCGCCTGCGCGGCGACGACGACCCGGCCGACCTCGAGGCGGCGCTGGCGGCCAAGCTGGGCGACGAGGACCTGGCGCGCCGCGTCTGCGAGAACTTCGCCGACTACCAGGCGCTGGCCGAGCGCGACGCCCGCAACATCGAGCACCTCGCGGACGAGCTGCGCACCCGCGGCGTGATCCGCGTCCCCTACCTGGACGAGGACGTGCACGACCTCGGCGGCCTCGCCGAGATCAACCGCTACCTGTTCGCCTCGAGCGAGGAGCGGATCGAGATCGCCGCAGGCCGCGCCTAGCCGGCGCTGCGGTAATGGTCGTAGCGGAGCTCGCGGACCTCCCAGTCCGCGTCCTCCGGAACCGGGAAGAGGTGGCGGACGCGCGGCGTGTCGATGCGCTCGCGATGTTCGAGGTCGCTCGCGATCGCGGGGAAGTCGAGCGTGCTCTCCTCGACCTCGACCTCGTCCATCCAGTCGCGCGCGACGATGCGAATCTCGTCCTCGGCCGGGACCGGCTCGAGGATTCGGGTCTCCTGCTGCATGTCGTATTCCTCCTCCTCGTAGGTGGCCCCCTCATCACCGACCGCCGTAGAGCTTTGGGTCGCATAGCGGTCGAAACCTCTACGGCGCTCGGAATCTTCGGGCTCCGGCTCAACCTCCTCGGCCACGGCGATTGAGACGTCGCCGGTGTCGAGGCCGGTCGCGATCAAAGTCTCGTCGGCGGCCTCGTTGAGGTCGGAGCCCAGCTCGCCGAGGGCGGCTTCGCGCAGGATGCGCCGCACGCTCTCCTCGATCCAGCCGGCGAGGCCCGCGGAGGCGTCGCTCGGCGCGCCGGACATCTGCGCGCGCTCCAGCTCCATCGCGGCTTCGACCCGCTCGCGGGCGGCGAGCCTGTCGGTCGAGCCGTCGGCGATCAGCGCCGCGGCGCGCATCGGCAGCGATGCGCCCACCGGGCCCTGGCCATCCAGCACCGAGCGCAGCGCCAGCAGATGGTCGCTCAGGCCCTCCAGCGCCGAGGGACGCTCGCAGCCGAGCTCGAAGCGGCGGACCGCCCAGGCCAGCGGTCCGGAGGGATCCGGGCGCGCCTCCAGTGTCTCGGCCAGCTCGAACAGCTGGGCCGTCTCCTCCTCGCCAAGTCGGTAGCCGCCGTCGCGCGGGGGGGGCGCGCCGGTGGCGATGCGCCGCCAGCGGCCCTCGCCGGTGGGCGCGAAGGCGTGCGGGCCGAGCCCGACGCCGCCGCCTTTATATAGACGCATGACACTGATCAGGTCGCTTAGCTGGCCCAGCGCCGCGGCGGCGCTGTCGGCGTCCTCGCCCTGCTCGGCGATCGCCAGGAACTGGGGCTCCCAGGCGGCGCGGCCCATGCCCTCGCTGCGCATCGCCTCGATCGGCGCCTCGAAAGCGTCTGCGCGGACGAGCTGGACGCCGTGGGGAAGCTGCAACCGCGCCGCGGACATCTGCAAGCCGATGAGGGGCACGACGACCATGTCGGCCTCGTCGACGTCGCCGGCCTCGGCGTCGAGGACGGCGAGCGCCTCCTCGAGTCGCTGCCGGTCGAGCGAGAACTCGCTGCAGCCGTCCCACAGATCGGCGAGGAAGATCGTCATCAGGCGCGCCGCTCGCTCGCCGGGCTCGGCGGGGACGCTCTCGCCGCGCTGCTCCAGGTATGGCGCGGCTACGCCGGCCATCGCGACCGCTTCGCGCGCCGGCTCGAAGGCCGGCAGCGTGCGCAGCTCGCCTTCGCGCTCGCGCACGAAGCGCGCAGTCAGCGGGACGTAGCTGTGGAAGAAGGCCTCGTCGGGGCCGGCGGACTCGGCCACGTCGAAGGGAATCTGGTCCCCGCCCGCGACCAGCGTGGTGAAGCGGGTGGCCGCCTCGGCGGCAAGTCGCCGCAACGCCTCGTTGAGCAGGGGATCGCGCACGTCGCGACCTTCCCCCCCACGCCTGGCGCTCCTGCGCCTGCACGACGCCTTGCAGACGAGCAGGTAGTCAGGCCGGAACGGGCGCCGGCTCTTCTTCGAGCAGCCAGCGGGCGCCGTAGCGGCGCATGTCCTCGATCAGCGGCACGAGCGCCCGGCCCTTCTCGGTCAGCGCGTACTCGACCCGCGGCGGCACCTCGGGGAAGGTGTTGCGGGCGACGATGCCCTCTTCTTCGAGCGCCCGCAGCCGCAGCGACAGCGTGCGCGGGCTGATCCCCTCCAGCGAGCGCTCGAGCTCGCAGAACCGCGCGCACCCATCGGCCAGGTCACGGATGACCAGAAGCGTCCACTTGCCGCAGACGACGTCGGCGGTGCGGCAGACGGGACAGCGGGAGTTGCTCTCAGCGCTCATCTTGGACACATCGTGGCGAGCCGGGGTTGACATCAATCGGCTCGCTAAAGCGAGTTTAGCGCCAATGCTTCATTTACTGAAGCGTTGACTGCCCGCAACGGCTCAGACGTGGCCGGTGACGACAAACTCGACGTGGGTCACCTTGATGCTGTAGCGGTCGCCCTCTTCGCCGTATTCGAAGACCTCCGGGAAGCCCGGTTCGAGTTCGATCAGCTGGCAACTGCTAGTCCCAGCGACGCACTTGCCTTCACCAAAGACGCCGGTGACTTCGGTGGATACGAGGAAGAGCGGCTTGCGGGTCTTCGGGCTGAGGCCCATGTACGTGACGACCTGCTCCTTCTTCCCCGGGAGCGAGGTCGTCGGCAGCACGCGCTTGCGCGTTTCCGGCTCGTTCTTCTTCTTGTTGTGTTCGGCCTTGCTGCCACTGCTGTGGACGATCGTCACGTCCACGCCGAAGCTGTAGAGGGTCGCGTGGGGGTGCTTGGCGCTGCCGCCGCTGCCCGCGGAGGGCTCTCCCCCACTCTTGGAGCCGCCTTCCTTTGCCGGCGGCGAATGCGGCGGCGCAGAGCCGCTGTGCCCCGGTGGCGAGGGTGGAGGCGTGGATTCGCTCGGCGACGGCGACGCGCCGCTGCTCCCGCTCGTGGTCGAGCTCGATTCGGTCGTCGTGGTGGTCGACGAGGACGAGGTCGGCGATTCCGAGCTCGAGGCGGTCGAGCCGCCGCTGCCGCTCTTTGAGCCGCCGAGCTGCCTGAAGGGATCGGTCGGCTTACGACCGCGCAGGCGCTTGCGGTAGTCGCGCAGGCCCGGCTCTGCCTCGACCACGGTCAGCGTCGAGGTCTTGCCGTTCGTTTCCCGCAGCGCCGCGATCGCCCCAGCCGCGGCCGGCGGCAGTTCGGTTTCCGAGTTCTGGCCGAGAAGAAAGGGGGTCGCTCCGATCGCGACCACGACCAGCCCGACCAGCGGCAGCAGGCGGCGGTCGCGCAGGTCGTAATAGAGGTCGGCGAGGAATACCGGCGCTTTCAGCTCGGGCATCTTCAGCTCCGGTCCCTTCGGCCGTTTCATGGCGCGCCTCCGGTGGTGGTCGCAGCCGGGGTCGCCGTGGGTTCGACTGGGCTCGACGGAGTGGCCCCCGCCGTAGTCCCCTGGCTCGGCGGGGTCAGGTAGGTGGTGACTTCGAAGGTTGCCGTCAGCGCGGAGGAAGATGACGAACCCGACGAGGACGATTCGCTGGCGCCCCCGGACAGGGAGAAGCCGTTGACCGTGATCAGCCGGCCGTCCACCTCCACTTCTTCATTCCGCGTCTTTACCAACGAGTCGAGGCGTTCGATGAAATCGGCGATCTGGAAGAAGTTTCCGTTGAACGTGAGCGTGTAGGGCATGACCCCGAGGCCGGCCGGCCCGACGGAGGCGCCGAGCGGCATCAGCGAGGCCGCCGCCTCGGTCGGCGACACCGGCGCTGCCCCGGGAGTCGGCGGCGTCGCGGCCGCTTCTTCTCCGCCGCCTTCGGAGCTCAGCGCGAGGTCGCTGAATTCGACGCGGGCGCGATCGGCGAGGCCGCTCACCTGGACCAGCAACGAGGCGGTTTCGTCGCTGCCCGGCACGGCCTTGCCCAGCACGACGAGCCTCCGGTAGTCGACCGGGAACTGCTTGCGGGCCGCTTCCCCTTCCGCCACTTCCGCCCGATGGCCGGCCAACGAGGCTTCGACCTGTTCGGTCTGTTCGGCGAGCTTCGCCGCTTCTTCGCGCTTGGGGCTGAGCAGCACCACCCAGAAGCCGATCGCCAAGGCGAAGACGACCAGCACCGCGACGATCGTCTGATTTCCGGCCTTTTTCAGCGCGTCCATCTCAGCCCCCCGAGCTTTCGGTCGAGCTTTCCGAGGTCTCGCTGGAGGCCGCCTGCGCCGCTTCAGGCGCGGCTTCGGGGGCCACTGCCGCTTCTTCTTCGCTCGCCGGCACCGGCGCCGCGTCGAAGGCGACGAGGAGCGCAAAGCTCGCACCGCCCCCGCCGCATCCTTCCGAGCCGGCTTCGGACGATTCTTCGCCTTCCGAGGCCACGGTGGAGGACTGAAGGCCGACCCGGGTCACCCCGTCGATGTCCTTGAGCGCGGTGATGAAGCCCGCCACTCCCTTCTGTCCGGCCGCACAGCCGTTCAATTCGAGCGACGGGCCGTTTACCCCGCCGCTCAGGCCGCTGGCGCCCCCGGAGCCTTCCCCGCCGCTCCCGCCCGCAGCGGCCGTCGCGCTCAGATCGGTCAGCGATACGTCACCGGGCAGGATCAGCGCCAGTTCGCGCAGCACCCGCTCCCAGTCGAAGCGGCTGTCGGCGAGGCTCTGCACCGTCGCCACCCGTGCTTCGCTGAGGCTGCGGAACTGCGTGTAGGAGGCGAGCTTCGCCGCCTTCGCCGTCGCCACCCCGTCTTCGCGCGTCAACTTCGCGACTTCGCCTTCGCGTTCGGAGACCTGATTGCCGAGGAGGACCAGGGCGGCGACGCCGACCAGCAGCAGCACGAGACCCCCAAGCAGGAGGTAGGACAGGGGGCCGGTGCGCAACGGTGCCTGCTCGCCGCGGCGATCCTCGGGCGGGATGAGGTTGACGGGGCGCATGCCTCAGCTCTCCAAAGCAAGTCCGTAGGGAAGGGTCAACCGCGCCGCGGCGATCTCGTCGAAGCCGTCGAGCGCCGCCGGGCGCGGGGCCGCGATCGGCAGGCCGAGGCCGGCCTCCATCCGCGCCCCCAGGCCGGGAATCGCGCTGCCCGGCCCGCAGAGCACGATCCGCTCGACCGGCAGCGCCGCCTCCTGCGCACCGTAGTAGTCGAGCGAGAGGCGCAGCTCGTCGAGCAGGGCGGAGACGCCCTCCTCCAGCTCCCGCCGTACCTGCGCAACCGTCTCCTCGTCTCCCTCGACCTCCGCCACCGGCCGCTCCAGACCGACGTGGGAAAGCCATTGCGTCGCGTGCTCCGCGCTGAGTGCGAGCGAGCTCCCCAGCGCACTGGAGATCGCCTCCAGGCCGGCATGGGAGACGCGGGTGAAGAGGCACGACTGGCCGCGCGCCACGGCAAGGTTGGTGATGTCGCCGATGCTGCAGTAGAGGACCGCGGAGGCGGGGCGCTCGGGAGCCTCGGCGTCGCTCGGCTCCTCACCGCCGCCGGCGAGGGCGCGGATCAAGCCGAAGGCGGAGAGGTCGACGCCGGCCGGCTCGAGCCCGGCGCGACGGATCGGCTCGACGAAGCTGGAGACCATGTCGCGCCTTGCGGCGACGACGATGACGTCTATCTGCGGCGACTTGCCCTCCTCGGCCGGGACGCCGCCGACGACCTGATGCTCGAGCACAGCTTGGTCGAGCGGCATCGGCATCTGCTCCTGAGCCTGGAAGCGAACCGCCGCCTCCATTTCCTTGGGATCCTCGATCGCCGGCAGGCGCAGAGTGCGGACGACGACGCGTTGGTTGCCGATGCCGAGCCGCACGCGCTTGCTCAGCTTGTGCTCGGCGAAGAGCTCCTTCAGGGAGGCGGCGAGGCGGTCGGCATCGAGCACCTCGCCCTCGTGGAAGGTGCCGGGGTCGAGCGGGCCGATCGCCGAGGCGACCAGCTCGGCCGAGCCGTTCGCCCGAACCTCGGTCGCGGCGACGCTGCCCGCCTCGATGTCGAGGCCGACCAGATTGTCGGGCTTCTGCTTGGTGATTCCGCTGAGTCGCATGAAGTGCTGGGGTCAGGCGCCGTTCGGCGCTCCCGCACTTACTCAATCGACAAAAAGGCCGCAGACCTTTTGCCGTGCAACTACTCATTTCTAGAAAAACCTGGACGGACGATCTAATCGGGGCCTCAGAACGTGCCCAGATACCAGTCCACGAGCTGGTCGCCGGCGAGCAGGCCGACCACGCCTCCGAAGGCGAGATACGGCCCGAAGGGGATCGCCCGCTTACGGGCCGAGGGGCCCTCGAGCAGGATCATTCCCAGGCCGGCCGCAGCGCCCACCAGCAGCGCGACGAAGATCGCCGGCGCCACGTTGCGCCCGAGGAAGAGACCCATCGTGGCTGCCAGCTTGACGTCGCCGAGCCCCATGCCGCGTGGGTAGGCGAGCGCCGCGGCGAAGAGCACGCCGCCGGCCGCCGCTGCGGCGATCCCGCGCTCAGGCAGGCTGCCCGGATCGGTCGCGGCGGCGATCGCCACCGCCGCCACGGCGCCGACGATCAGGATCTTGTTGGGGATGATCCGCCGCTCGAGGTCGGTCAACGTGATCGCCGCCAGCACGGTGACGAAAACGAGTCCCAGCGCGACCTCCCCCGGTTCGTCCCAGAGGACGAGGACGGTGGCGGCATAGAGCAGCCCCAGCGAAAGCTCGGTCAGCGGGTAGCGCGGCGAGATCGGTGCTCCGCAGCAGCGCGCTCTCCCCCGCAACGCCAGCCACGAGAAAACCGGGATGTTGTCGTAGGCGACGATCTGCGTCCCGCAGGCGGGACAGCGCGAGCGCGGCCCGACGATCGACTCTCCCCGCGGCACCCGGTGGGCGACCACGGTGACGAAGCTGCCGGCGAGAAGCCCTCCGAGGAGGGCGAACGCCGCGACGGCGCCCACCGCTACCCCGCGTTCAGCGGCGTCGGGGTTTCGATCTCGATCCGGCTGCGGAAATCCGGATGGTCGTAGAGAATCGGCACCGCGCCTGCGTTCGAGTTGCCGTCGACGCTGAGCACGATGCCGAGCCGGTCCCCTTCCGGGATCGTGGCTTCGGCGAATTCGATGGGTACGCGCACCTCGACCCACTTGTTTTGCGGCCACTGCCCATTTCCTTCTCCGCTGTAGGTGGCTTCCGCACCGGGCAGCTCGACGTCTTTGGCTTCCGGCGGCGAGCCTTCTTCGTGGCGGTCGAAGAGGTAGATGCAGAGCGTGCCCTTGTAGCTGAGATCGCTGAGTGCGCGGGTAAAGAAGTCGAGCGTCGCGTTTTCGGTCAGCACGAAGTCGGAGGCCATCGGATCGGTGACCCAGCGGTGGAATCGCCACTGCGGTTCCGTCGCCCCAGCTTCCGGTTTGAAGTGGCAGCCGCCAGTGTCTTCGGGAGCTATTTGAATCCCCTTGGCCGTTTCCGGCGAAACCTGACCGAGGTAGTCCTTGGAGTAGTCGTAGACGGGCGGATTCGTTTCTTCGGCCGGCGCGGGGTCCGGCGGCGAGCCAAGCAGAAGCGTGTCCGGCGCCCCGAGCGTTGCCCCTTGCTGGAGCCCGCTGGCGCAGGTGCCGAGCGTGTTGTGCAGCGCATGGTCCCCAGTCGCCTCCCGTTCGGGCCATTCTTCGCGTTCGGTTGCGCCTCCGACCGCGCACGGCGTGTCGGAGAGGAAGAACTGCTGGGGCGAGTTGACCTGGCCGCCTTTCGGCGGGATCGGGTCGCTTTCGGCGCTGTCGCTGGGGTCGATGAAGTCCGACTGAACTTCGACGTAGCCGCGCTCCGACGCTTCATTGCTCTTCTCGTCGAGCTTCACCGCGACGACGATCTGCTTGTAGTCCTGCGTCCCCGGGCAGGTGGCGCCGCAGCTTTCGTCGTTGCGCCAGACGACGTAGCGGTAGACGGTTCCGCTGACGTCGCCGCTGGCACTGCTGAATGCTTCTTCCGGCACCACTTTGGCTTCTTCTTCTTTGATGAAGCCTCCGCCATAGAGGCCGCCCCCTTTGACCACCATTGCGGGGGGCGAGGGTTCTTCGCTCGGATCGCGGGTCAGCGAGAACGTCCCGGTGGAGGAGTTGACGCGGTAATCGGGGTTCAGCGGATCGGTCACGTGCGGCGGCGGTTCGGTCAGCGCCAGCTCCGAGTGCGGCAGGCTGCGAAGCGCCTCCATTTCCTGCTGGGCGCGGTCGAGCGCCACCTGCGTCGCCTTGGCCCGTTGGTTGTTGACCGTCGCCGTGCGCAGCACACCGAAGGTAGCGAACGAGCCGGCAACCAATACCAGGGCCGCGATCACCACCTCGATTAGGGTCAGCCCGGCCTCGCCGCCTGCACGCTCAAGCCTATGTCGCAGCACGCGCGCCATGCTCAGTTGGTCAGGGTCGCGTTTCGCAGCGTCGCGCCATCGGAGATGGTCAAACTGCCGGACCCTTCGGGGTCGGGGATGCGCAGGGCGACACGGACGTAGGTGGGCGGTTCTTCGCCGGCCGGGCCGCATTCCTCGGGATCGGGTTCGTTGCTGGGCACGTAGCAGAAGATCGCCGGGCTGTCGATCCCTTCGAAGACGGTGGTCGGCGTGCCGGTTTCCACCCCCGGCTCGGCCTCGGTCCGCGAGCAGGCGGTCGCAGTGCAGGTGTAAGTGACCTGGCAGGGGATCGCCGGCACGCTCGCTTGGCTCGCCACGCCGCTGCCACAGGCGGTACGGCGCACGTAGGTCTCGAAGGAAACCTTCGAGCTGGTGGCCGTGGCGGGGTTCGCTTCGATCCCATCGCGGATTTCCCTGATCATCCGCTCGAGCATCCAGCGGGCGCTCGAGACGTTCTGGGCCTGTTTGCTGATCTTCGGCTGGTCCCGCACGGCGCTGATCAGCATCGAGCTCGCGGCGGCGACGACGATGACGCTCATCGCCGCGGCGACCAGGAGCTCGACCAGGGTCAGGCCTCCCTCGTCCTTCAGGCGCATCAGGGCAAGATGGCGCCGCGGCGTCTTCACCGCCGTCTCCGCACGAGCTTGAAGACGCGCTTCGTCGGCCGCGCCTCCCAGACACCGACGGCATTCCTTGCCTTGACCCGGAAGACGTGCTTGCCGCCGCGCAGGTGCTTCAGCCGCACCGGCGAGCTGCAGTGCCGCCAGCGCCGCCGGTCGACCCGGCAGATGAAACTCGTGCCAGGCTGGCCCGTCACATCGGCGAAGCCGAAGACCGGACGACGTGCCCGAGTCCTGAACGCGGGACCGAAAGTGATCCGCGTCACTGGGGCGACATAGGCGATCCCTTCGCCGTAGGTCGGGGCCGGGGCGGGAGCCGGCCCGGGCGGCGGCGTCGGCGAGGAGCCGGGGCCGCTGCCGCCGACCCCGCTGCCGCTAGAGCCTCCGCCGCCGCCTGACTCACCTTCTTCCCCAACGCCCCCTTCTTCGACCGGCGGTAGTGGGGAGTCTTCCTGCCTATAGGAAACGGCGTTCGAGCAGCCAGAGGTGTCGCCGTTTTCATCGGTCGCGGTGGCCCGGAAACTCGTCGTCGAGTCCGTTGCCACGCTGACCGCGATGCCGGCGCCTTCCAGTTCGGCGACGCTGCCGGCCACCGCTTCGCCCGAGCAGTCGCCGGTGGTGTAGAGCTTGATCGAGGTGTCCGGATCGGCGTGGCCGAGCACCGAAGGAGTCGTCGTCTGACCTTTCGCGGCCGGGCTCGTCCCGCTCAGCACCGGCGTCGACGGGCCGAGGGTGACCGAGTTGCCGGCCGAGACGAGCCGGGTCTGCCCTCCTTCGCGCTCGTAGACGTCAAGGTCGGAGTCGACGTCGTCAGCGGTCAACCGCTCTACCGTATGGAAGAAGACATGGGCAAGGTCTTCGGAGGCGCCGGCGAAGGTCGAGTCGCAGCCTTTTTCCTCCGCCAGCGGACAGATCCCCGAGCGTGACTCCAGCGTCGTCGAGCCGACACCGAGGTCGCGCAGGTAGACGTCGTTTTCTTCGTCTTCGTCGCCGCCGGCAAGCGGCTCGTCGGTCGAGAAGAGGGCTTTGCCGCCGCTCGCCGATGCCGCCGCGAAGGTCGCGACGAGCGGCGCGCCGCACGCTTCCCCTTCGCAGTCCGGCGCAGGACGCGAGACGAGCGCGGTGGTCCCCGCCCCAATGTCGCGCGCGTACACGTCGTTGACGGCGTCCGTATCGGCGGCGGCCAGGATTTCGTCGGTCTGGAAGAAGACCGTGTTGCCGTCTTCGGAGGCGCCGGCGAAGCTCGCGTTCAGGGGACCTTCGCCACAGCCTCCCGCCTCGGCGCAGCTCGGGTCAGCCTGCGAGGCGAGCGTCGTCGTGCTTTCCGTCAGGTCACGCACGTAGACGTCGGCGGCGCTGCCGTCTTCGTCGTCGGCGGTGAGCTTCTCGGCCGTCTGGAAGAAGATCGCGTGGCCATCCGGGGTGATGCCTCTGAAGCTCGCCGGCTGGGCTCCGTTGCCACCGCTCGGGCCGAACGAGACAAGGATCGGGGCGCCGCCTTCCCACACGTAGACGTCGGCCTTCAGGTCGGTGTCGGCGCCTGAGAGCTGTTCGCTGGTCGTGAAGAACGCCCGCGAGCCAGTTGCTGAGACGCCGCGCAGCTTCGGCCTGCATTCCGCGGCTTCCACCCCTGGCGGGCAGGTGCCGGCGGTCGAGACCAGCGTCGTGACCGCCGGGGCCCCGAGATCGCGCATGTAGATGTCGCTGGTCGAGTCGCCGTCCGCCGAGGTCATGCTTTCGGTCGTTTCGAAGAACACCGTGTCGCCGTCGCTGGAGGCGCCGGCGAAGCTCTCTTCCGCGCTGCCGTCGCCGCAGCTGCCCGAGCAGGACGCGCCCGGCTGCGAGACAAGGACCGTTTCCGGCGGTTCGGCCGCCAGGTCGCGCATGTAGACGTCGGACGCTTCGTCGCCGTCGGCGGGCGTCAGGCTTTCGCTCGTCTCGAAGAAGACCTTCAGGCCGTCGGCGCTCGCACCCCGGTACGTCGCCGTCGCCGTTCCGCTGCCGCAGGGCCCGCTTTCGCACGAGCTGGCGGCGCGAGAGACGAGTACCGTCTTGCCGGTGGTCGTATCGTGAGCGTAGACGTCGACCGAGCGGTCGCGATCCGCGTCGACAAGCGGCTCTTCGGTCGAGAAGAAGACCTCGCGCCCGTCGGCCGAGACCCCCTTGAAGGTCGCGTCGTAGGCGTCGTTGCCGCCCGTCGGCCCACTCGACGCCTCGCGCGTCACGTACGCGCCGACTCCGCTGTCGAAAGAGCGCTGGTACACGTCGCGCTTGCTGTCGGTGTCGCCGGGGACGAGCTTGTCGGTGGTGCTGAAGACGGCGATCGATCCATCGGCCGAGGTGCCGTTGAAGTTCGCGTCGGCGGCGTTCGCAGGACAGACGGCCGGCGAAGTCCCCCAGAGAGCGGAGAGTCCCAGTGCGAGCAGGCAGTGTCCGTGCTTGAAACGCATCGCTCCTCTATCGGAAGGAATCGGTCATCCGTTTAGTCCTGGAGGCTTGGGCGCTGGCCGAAAGAGCGAGGGGCGGGCACAAGGCCCGCCCCTCGGCGCTTCACGCTTGCTAGCTCAAGCCAAGCGGTCAGGCGATCAACCGCCCCAGGTGCCAGCACCGCCTTCGGTTGCGTCGTCGGTGCAGCCACCCTTGCCGCCTACTTCGCAGGGATAGCTCATCTTGCCAGCTTCGTTCACAATCTCGAATTTCTGCCCGGTAGTCGATGAATACGACGTAATCGTGTATTCGTTGGATGCGGGAGCTTCGACTTCGATCCCCTCGCCTTCGAAGCTTTTCACCCCTCCGGTTTCGACTTCCGTGCGGCCCTGAATGGTCGGCTCGATTTTTTGGAGCTTTGCCACCGTAGCCCCCGTGTAGGAGCCGTTGTTTTCGGTCGCATACGTCTCCATCGCGACCTGGGCCGAGTGAGCGTTCTCCTTCGCCTTCGCGTCGCCGGCCTTTTCCTTCTGGTTGAAGAACGCCGGCAGGGCAATCGCGGCGAGGATGCCGAGGATGAGCATGACGACGAGGAGCTCGATCAGCGTGAAGCCGCTCTCGCTGTCGCCGTTGAGCCGGGCGCCAACCTTGGCCCGGAGATTCTGGAGAAACATTAGTGACCTCCTATGGTCCTAATCGTTTGCGCCAGAGCCCCGTGTGAAGCCACGTGGTGTCTGTCGACCCCGGTGGTAGCCCGGCTGACTCCCAGGTGAGAGTTCCGACGGCTTTGCGTCCCCGCCTCACAGCGGATTTGCCTTTTGCACCGAAGCACTGGCAGATTCATCACAGAGGGCTAATCGACCGGTGAGCTGCACACTTGATCCTCGAAATTTGGGCTTCATCGGCCCAAAAGCGAGATTCCGGACGGAAGGCCTCAGCAGTTTTCGTCAGGCACGACGGTTGCGGGGCCGCTGCACTCGACGTAGGACTGGCGGGAGTAGAGCGTCGTATGGTTGACGCTCTGTGATTTGAAGCCGTCGTCCTGGTCGAAGGTCGGATTTCCTCCGATTTCCAGGGATTCGGCGGCGATCACACCCTTGTAGGTTGCGTTGCCTTTGATCGTGACCTGGCTTTCGGGCGCATACAAAACGACCTCGTTCGAGCCACTCGTGCCGCCGAGGCTGACGGTCGAGCCCGATCCACCCAGCAAATATAGTTCGAGCATGTCGTAGCGTTCCAGTTCGGGGATGTAGCCGGTCGCCTGGATGCCGCTGTTGCCGCTGATACTGATCTGCGGCTGACTCGACGAGAGGCCGCAGTGTTCCGGCGTGTCGAAGAAGATCCTCGAATGCGCTCCGTCGCCCATGATCAGGTGCGAGCTGCCGCTAAGGGTCAACTGGCAGAGCCAATAGTCTTCGCCCCCCAGGGTCAGGCTCGCATGGTTGGAGAGATTTATGCTTCCCGGCGGGGGCGTCGTGGCGTACGGTTCCGTTGCCGTGCGTTTGCTTTCGAAGTAGTCGTCTTCGCACTCCAGCGGTTCTTTGCTTTCGTTCGTGATGACGACGCACTGGGCGAGCCGCGCATCGTCGTTTTCCGTTTCGATTTCCGTCGGCATGAAGCTGCTTACGGACGGCAATTCGACGTTGCGTTCCACTTCTTCGCCCCCGCATTCGAGTTCTTCTTCCGTCGGGCCTTCGTTGCCTGGACCATGACGGGCGTTGCCGCAGATTTCCCAGCTGTTGCCAGAGGTTTCGATGTTGCCGTTCGTACCGATGCTGACCCGGATGTGAGGGTTGCCCGGAATTTTGATGTCCTCTTTGCCGATCAGCGCCTCTTCTTTGAGGATGTCGTCGATCGATTCGGCCGTAAAGGCGACGTCGACGCGCCGGCTCACTCCGTTCGCCGTGCCGGTCGAGACCACGTTCATCGTGCTGCCCGCGAACATCGCGCTCACCTGGTAGCTGTAGGTGCCGTCGCCGACCGAGCCGGCGATCGCGGGGCACCAGCCGTTCGTGGCCCCAGTCACCACCAACGTCCCCCCTACGCCGACCCCGAGGCAATTGCTGGTGGCGGAGTTGCTGAGCACGCTGGAATAGCGGTTGAGCCGCTCCATCGCCACCCCCGCCCCCGCGTCCGCCGCAGCGATCGCCTGCTTGGAAGCGCTATCGCGATGCGACCCCTGCTGCACGTCGACCGACGAGATCACAGCCGCGCTCGCCAGCGCCGTGGCCGCGACCATCGCCAGCAGCGCGAACGGCAGCGCCATCCCCTCCTCGCTCCGCGCGAGAAGCCGCAGGCGCAGCCGAAGTCCGCCGATGCCAGCCATCACCCCTCTCATCGGCCTCCCTCACCCCCACCTTGAGCACCAACAGCGCCTCAGCACCCCCTAGACGCTCGCCCTACCGAAAACTGGCAGCCCAGAAGCCCCCACGGGACTTCAAATGCGCCGACGAGGGGCCGTGGAGGTTTGGCGCCGAAGCGGCGCGCAATCCCCCAGCTTGGCTCCATCAGCGCCCCCAAAGCCGCGCGAAGCAGAGGGCGGCGCGCATCGGCATCTCGAAGCCGCCGCGGCAGTGCAGCAGCCGGTCCTGTCCAGTTCGCGGATCGCACGCCCGATGGCGTCGCTTCTAGTGAACTCTTCGGCCGACGTTCATCGCCCGCGATGCTCGGGGTCGTCAGTCGACCGCTGGTCGCCGTGGATGGCTCCGCTCGGTACGACCCAGCAAGAGCTTGAAACCCGCCTGGCTACACCGGGCGGGTGGATAACGTTGCGTCTAAGCGTCTAGCCTAGCTAAAGCCCAAGAGCTCGCGAAGTTCCACAATCTTCTCCTTCAAGTTGTTGACTATAAAAATCTCCACCCCACTTACGGTCTGAATTCCTAGGCGCTCACGCATGCCTCCCGCCAGCGAAGTGCGATCTCGATCAACCACCTTGACCCCCGTCACAGCAGGAAGCGGGCATTCCCATGGCTTTCCGCCAATTACCACCTCGATACGATTTGGCTGAAAGAACACTCGCTGATCGCTCAGAATCAACTTACCGCCAGAGGTTCGCCATCGACTAGCGGTGCGACTAGCGAAAGACCTCCAGCGGATTGTCTCGCGGGGATTGAGCTTGGGGGACGCGTTCAGGACACCCACTGCTATTCCACCAGGCTTTCGATTCCTATCTTTGCGCCAACGAGTCCCGCACATCCCCCAACCACGCCAGCTGCTGCACCGGCAGCATTTCCTACACCCGGTATAACGCTTCCGATCACGAAACCACCAGCCGCGCCCGCCGAGCCACCCTCAAGGCACGTCTGCCAATTTCCGCCAGCGAACCTGTAGACACCTTCGAGCGTAGAACCGCTCTTCTTCCAGAATCCTGCGCCCGGTTCGCTATTGACTGGCGTGCCGGAGCGGTCCAATTCCACGCATCTTCGGCGCCAGAGCCGATGCTACCTCCTACATCTTCGACGCCTTGCCAGGCAATTTCGGCACGCGCGCATCCTGGAGCCTTCTCCTTCAATTTCGGCATCGACCTCAGCCTAAACGTCGAGGCCGGAATACGCTTGCGCGATGCTCGATCCGCTCATCCGCCCAATGTAGCCGGGTCGCTAAAACACTTCCACGATGATCGCCGTCCCGAAGCACAGCACGCCAAGGTACCCGAACCAGTCGGCGACCGCTAGGCACCAATATCCAAGACTGCTGGCCGACTTTCGGGTTGAAGAGACTCCTGGTAGTCCCTCGCTAATCGAACTATTTGCAACCCACAGAGAGCCGAACACAACGACACTAAGCGCTGCAAATCCAAGCCGCTGCCAAATCGTGAAATCGATGAGAGCGAGTACCACAAAAAGAACTCCGTAAATCACGGTCATTTCTACACTATGCCGGTTCCATATCTCGACCACGGAAGGGACCTTTGGCTCAGGGCTGAGCGCAACCCCGTGGCGTGCTCCCCATTCCATGCGCCGTGTTCCTGTCCATACAAAGCTATAGATGGCGGCGAGGTACAGGATGACACTCGCAACAAACCCGACAGCCGAAGTGAGCACTATGGATCGATCCTGGCTCGTCAGGGAATGAATGGAGTGACAGGTTGCGGGAGAGAGGTTGGCGCTGGTACAGGAATTAGTGAGCCAGGTGATGGAGCTGGCCCCATCGGATCAACTGGGGGTACAAACGTACCAGGTTCACTGTTCTTGTATTCCAGTCCGCCTTCACTTTCCTCGCAAGGGAAAAAGGGACTCGTTGAAGAGATAAGCTTCTTTTCGCAACTCTTGTGCCCGAAAGGATCGAGATTGATGTGCGACAGCCAGTTCTTCGTGGTCTTTAGAAAGTCTGACGCCCGTTCACCGACGTATTCCACATTTTCCACCGTAGTCGGTTCCCCCGGCTGATGGTAAGAGCCAACGTGACATGCATCTTCAAGAAAACCGCCAATGCCGGGTACTTCTCCGGCGGTCCCGCAGACATCGCGGCCGCTTAGGTCATAGAGGTTGAGCGGGTTGTCCCAGGCATAGGGATAACGATCGACCGATACACCGACTCCCATGTGCCCGAGCACTGGGTCTTCGGTGGAGAAGCGCCCGAGTGAGGGA
>DASSHI010000019.1:0-14848 GCA_035693025.1 Solirubrobacterales bacterium | reverse complement strand
GGGAGAACCAACTGTTTTGAGCGCGCGCCTGCGGCGAGTCGCGGCGCCGGAACGCGTATCGCGCGGCGCGGATCCGGCACCTCCCCGACATCCCGCATAGCGCCGCTATGCGGGAGTCGTGTCGGCACCGGCCCGCTTGGCGCTACGCGCCCCGGCATCCACGTCTCGCCTTGTCGCGCGCTCAGCCAGTCTCGGCAGGCGCTGAATGACGGAAAATCAGAACATCGGGCGGGAGCGCAAGCTCAGGCTGGTCGGCCACAAGGGGGCCGACCTGATCGCGCCCGGCAACACGCTGGAGAGCTTCGCCGCGGCGGTCGCGGCCGGCGCCGACACGATCGAGCTCGACGTGCTCTGGACCCGCGACGGCCACCCACGCCTGGATGCCGCGAAGCGCACGCCGCTGGTCGTCGCCCACGATTGGCACGACGCCGAAGGGCGCGAGCCGCTGACCCTGGAGCAGGCGCTCGCCGCCTTTGCGCGGCCACCGCTCGACCGGGTCGAGATCGACCTCGACATCAAGCTGCCCGGGCGCGAGGAGGAGATCGTCGCCGCGGTCCGCGAGAGCGGCTTGCTGGCGCGGTCGATGATCTCGACCATGGAGCTCTCGACCCTGGCCAAGCTCCGCGAGCTGGAGCCGGGCCTGCGGCGCGGCTGGACCTATCCCAAAGTGACCAAGGACTGGACGTCGAAGCGCTGGGCGAAGCTGCCGATGCTCAGCGCCCTCGTCTGGATGCGCCAGCGCCTGCCGGGCCTGGCCGCGCGCGAACTGCCGAAGCTGGGAGTCGAGGCGATGTGGGTCTACCACCCGCTGGCCAGCCGTCAACTGGCCAAGATCGCCGACCTCGCCGGCGTCGAGCTGATCGCCTGGACCGTCGACGACGCCGCCCGCATGCAGCGCCTCGTCGACCTCGGCGTCGGCGGCATCTGCACCAACGACCCGCGACTTTTCGAGCGCGTCGGACTTTGAACGTGCCATGGCACGTTCAAAGTCCACAGCGGTGATCTAGACGGTGCCGGGCGTGGCCGTCGGCGGGGCGTTGCGGCCGCCCTTTTTCGTCTTCACCGCCGACTCGAGCTCGTCGGCGGTGAAGCCGCCGACCGCCTCGCCGTCGAGCGTGTAGCGGTAGAGGGCCACGCCGAAGATCCCGTTCAGGGCTTTGCTGACCAGCAGCGAGATGGCGAGGCCGATCGCGCCGATGACGACGAGCAGGGCGCCGGCGAAGCTGGCCGAGGCCCAGACGAGCACGCCCGCCGCGATGACGATCGCGCTGGGCAGCACGCCGAAGAAGAAGACGGCGCCGCCGATCGCGATGTTGCCGGTGATCTGCGCGCCCCAGCGCGATTTGAACAGGTGCGCGGAGCGCTTCAGCGTCTCGAAGGGCCCGGTGCCCTCGATCGCGATCACGGGAACGGCGAGGAAGGTGACCAACGACCAGGCCATGCCGACGAGCCGCGCCGCGATCGTCCCGGCGATGCCGCCCTGGTTTTCCAGCGCCGCCATCAGCACGCTGATCGCGGTCGAAACGGCGGCCCAGCCGCAGATCTGGGAGAAGCGGGCCCGAGCGACGGAGAGCCCGTCGCTGACCGTCGCCTCTTCGCCGCGGAAGATCATGTCGGCGGCCGCGGCGAGGCCGACGCTGAAGTAGAAGCTGACCACGGCGAGCACGTAGACGCCGATCACCAGCAGGGGGATCGCGCCGCCGAGCACGTTCTTGTCGAGGAAGTAGAGCCCGGGCCCGAGGAAGACGAAGGCCAGCGGGATCGTGGCGACGGCGCCGTAGAGGGGGAAGCGGATCAGTTCGCGGTGCTCGTTGAGCACTCCCCAGCTCTTCTTCGTCAACGCCCACCCGCGTTTGATCTTCTTCATCGCTCCTCCTCCGCCAGCTCGTTTTGCCCAGTTCAGAGCTTTTCGGCCAGGCCGGGCACTCGCTTGATACCTCTTCCCTCGAAGTACTCCCACTCCTGCTCGCCGAGCTCGGTCGCGGGCGGGTCGGCGTAGACCCACTCGCGCATGATCCGGTGCCAGTTCCGCTTGGCGCGCAGCTGGCCGAGCACGGCGACGACGCCGATTTCCATCCGCCGGCCCATCAGCTCGTCGGCCGGGATCGACTCGCGCCGCATCAGGTCGTAGTACTCCGAGCGCGGGTCGTTGGTCGACTCGATGATCTTCATCACCCGTTTCGGCGTGATCTCGATCTCGCGGTCTTCGACGTACCAGCCGCCGACGGCGCCCATGTGGTCCATCAGTCGCTCGGCGTCGAGCTTCGAAGGGTTCTTGATGAAGCCGAGGTCGTGCAGCGCCTCGCGGAAGCCTTCCGGGTCGTCGCGCGAGGCGGCGTCGAAGGCGCGCTGCTCGAGCACGATCTGCTCGCGGTCGAGCTTCTTGGTCATGCCGAAGTCGAGGAAGGCGACGCGGCCGTCGTCCATCAGGATGTAGTTGCCGGGGTGCGGGTCGGCGTTGAAGTGCTGCAGGTTGAACATCGAGCCGAGGTTGCCGCGGAAGATGATCTCGCCGAAGCGGCTGCGCTCCTCGTGCGGCAGCTGCTTGATCTGCTCGAAGTCCATCCCTTCGACGAACTCCGTCACCAGCACCCGGCGCCGCGAGAGCCGCGTGATCACTTCCGGCACGTAGATGAACGGGTGATCGCGGTAGGCGCGGGCGAAGGAGCGCTGGTTCTGCGCCTCGTACTCGTAGTCGAGCTCCTCCATCACCCGCTCGCGGATCTCGTGCGCGATCGCCTTCGCGTCCAGGCCCGGCGCGAGCGCGCGGGCGAGGCGGACGATCGTGCCGGCGTTGCGCAGGTCGGCATCGAGCGCCTCGGCGATCCCGGGGTACTGGATCTTGACCGCGACCCTGCGCCCGTCGAGCAGCTCGGCCCGGTGGACCTGGCCGATCGAGGCGGCGGCGAAGGCCTCCTGCTCGAAGGAGGCGAAGAGCTCTGAGACCGGTTCGCCCTCCCACTCTTCGTCGAGCACCTTCTCGACCTTCTCCCAGGGCATCGGCGGCGCCGAGGTGCGCAGCTTGGCGAGCTGCTCCTGATAGATCTCGCTGTACTCCTCGGGCAGGAATTCGGTATCGATGAAGGAGGCGAACTGGCCGAGCTTCATCGCCGCGCCCTTCATCTGGCCGAGCGCGCCGACCATCTTCATCGCCGTCTCCAGGTGGCGCTGCTCGAGCTTCTCCTTGCTGCCCTCCTCGGAGCGGGCGACGTTGGCCGCTTTGGTGCCGGCGTACCGGGCGCCCTGCACGCCTACGACCGAGCCCAGCTTGGCCGAGCGCCGCAGCCGGCCTTTGGGGATCTTCGCGTCGTCAGCCACGATCTCAGTATCCTCTCCCGTCCGATGGCTCGCACCCGCGAAAAGCTCAAGGCCGCTCCGCGCACCGATTTCGGCTCGCGCAGCGCCCGCCGCCTGCGCGGCGAGGAACTCGTGCCCGGCGTCGTCTACGCCGGCGGCGAGGACGCGCGGCACTTCCAGGCGGGCGAACGCGAGATCCGCGCCGTGCTCGCCGGCGGGCAGGCGCTCTTCGACCTCGAGGTCGAGGGCTCGAAAGCCGTGCCCGTCGTGGTCAAGGAGCAGCAGCTGCACCCGGTCAAGGGGCTGCTCCAGCACATCGACCTGCAGGAAGTGAAGCTCGACGAGGAGATCCAGGCCGAGGTAGCGATCGAGCTCG
Source organism: Solirubrobacterales bacterium (assembly GCA_035693025.1). Classification (GTDB taxonomy): domain Bacteria; phylum Actinomycetota; class Thermoleophilia; order Solirubrobacterales; family 70-9; genus VRUE01. Next base: position 11,175 of record DASSHI010000019.1, on the reverse strand, counting down.
AGGGCGCCGAGGCGGCGCCGGGCGTCAAAGAGGGCGGCGTGCTCGAGCACGTCACCCGCGAGATCACCGTCGAAGCGCTGCCGACCGAGATTCCCGAGCGGCTGACTGCCGACGTCTCCGAGATGCAGATCAACGACACCGTGACGCTCTCGGCCATCGCCGCCCCCGAAGGCGTCAAATTCGTCGCCGAGGACCTCGACGAGGTCACGATCGCCACGCTTTCGCCACCGCGCGTCGAGGAAGAGCCCGAGCCCGCCGTCGAGGAGGAGGCCGAGCTCGTCGGCGAGGAGGGCGAGGCGCCCGCCGCCGAGGAGGGCGGCGAGGGCGCCGAGGGCGATTCGGGCGACTCCGGCGGGGAGTAGCCGCTGTTCCTCATCGTCGGCCTCGGCAATCCCGGCAGGGAGCATGCCGGCAGCCGCCACAACATCGGCTTCGAGGTCGGGGCGGAGCTCTCGCGCCGCTGGGAGCTGCCGCGGGCGAAGGAGAAGTTCGGCGGCCAGATCGCCGAAGGTCGCGCCCGCCCCGGCGGGCCGCGAGTTGCAATCCTGCTGCCGCAGACCTACATGAACGCCTCTGGCGACAGCGCCGGCCCGGCGCGCGGCTCGCTCAAGGTCCCGCTCGACCGCGTGGTCGTCGTGCACGACGAGATCGACCTTCCCTTCGGCGAGGTGCAGAGCCGCTTCGGCGGCGGCCTGGCCGGCCACAACGGCCTCAAGAGCCTCAAGCAGGGCCTCGGCAGCGCCGACTTCTGGCGGGTGCGCGCGGGCGTCGGGCGGCCCGACTCGACCGACCCCGAGATCGTCTCCGCCTACGTGCTCGGACGCTTCCGCGAGCCGCGCGAGGAGGTCGAGGCGCTGGTCGGGCGGACGGCCGACGAGGCCGAGCGGCTGGTCGAGCAAATAGCCTCCCGGACGGACGATGAGCACTGAGGACGCCGGCGCGCGCACGAGCTACGAAGTCGACGATCGCGGAGTCGCGGTGCTGCGACTCGAGCGGCCCGAGGCGCGCAACGCGATCGACACCCAGATGTTGCTCGAGCTGCTCGAGCACCTGGCGGTCGCCCGCGGCGACGGCGCGGTCCGGGTGCTCGTGATCAGCTCCTCGGACCAGATGGGGCTCTCGGCGGGCGCCGACGTCAGGGAGAAGCTCGACGAGGAGGGCAAGGTCGGGCGCATGCAGCTCTTCGCCGACCTCTACGACACGATCGTCGCCTTCCCCAAGCCCACGGTTGCCGCCTGTCACGGCGACGTCGTCGGCGGCGGTGCCGAGGTCGCGATCGCCTGCGACATGCGCATCGGCGGCGCCAACCTGCGGATGCGCTTCCCCGGCGCGGCGCTAGGCGTCCCGGTCGGCCCGGCCCGGCTCGTCACCCTATGCGGCCTCGCCGCGGCCAAGTACCTGCTCTTCAGCTCACGCACGGTCGGCGCCGACGAGGCGCTGCGCCTCGGTCTGGTCAACCGCGTCGCCCCCGCGGCGGCGACCGAGGAGGCCGCGCTGGAGCTGGCCGCGTCGGTCGCCGCACATCCTCCCGAGGCGGTCGCACGGCTCAAGCAGATGCTGCATGAGTGGGATGACGTCGAGGGGCGGTCTAAGGTCGAGGGGGTCGGGCAGGTCGATTGGGCGCGCACTGGGCCTGGGTTGCCTCAGCCGGATTAGGGAGAGCATCCCGGCAGGGGTTCCACTTAACTTTTTTGAAGACTTGGGGTTAGCTGACGCCCATGGCAGTCGACAAAAAAGTACAAGACGTTTCACCCCTACCGGGATGCTCTCTAGGCCCAACTGGTCGAATCCAGGGTCGTCCCACCCTCGAATAGTTCCGAGCTGGAAAGCACGTGCTCGGCGAGTTCGTCGCAGCGCGTGACCCACAAGCTGGTGGTGGAGAGCTTGTTCAGGATGGTGGCGAGATTCCGCTCTCCGAGCCAGGCGAGCAGGGGGAGGTGGAGGACGATTGAGATGAATCCGCCGTCGCGCTCGCGGCCGTCGATCTCTCTTGACAGGTAGGCGGTGAACGTGTCTGGGTCGATTGGGTCGGGGGAGCCGGTCATTTGTTGGCGGACGGGGTCGAGGCCGGGGAGCATCGAGGTGGCGTCGACGTGGCGCCATTGGAAGGGGAGGAGGGCGACGTGGCCTGCACTGCCCGCGCCTTCGCCCGCCGGGGAGGCGTAGCGCAGGCCGGCCTCTCGTAGGACCGCCGTCCCGCCCTCTCCCAGCTGGCCGCCGGGCGGACGCAGCCCGTTTACCTCGATCCCCAGATTCTTGAAGGCGGCGACGCCTCGTGCCAGGTTCTCCGTCTGCTCCGCGCCACTCAGCTCGCCCCACGGCTCGTGGCGCCAGGCGTGGTAGGCGACCTCGTGTCCGGCTGCGTGGATCGCGCGCAGCGCATCGGGGTCGCGCTCCGCGTTGACCCCCTCGACGAAGAACGTCGCGCGCAGGTCCCGCTCGGCGAGTCGCTCCAGCAGCGCGGGCAACGCCGGCGCGGCGCTCGTCGCCTCGTCGACGCCGAGGTTGTCGAAGCTGAGGCAGAGCGCGCCGCGGGCGCCGCCCGGCCACCTCGCCACGCTGCTCAGTCCTCCAGCAGCGCCGCGCTCCAGCGCTCGGGATCCCGTTTCGCCTGCTCGCGCGCCCAGCGGAAGTGATGGTCGGCGGAGGCGAGCAGGATCGGGAAGGTGAGCAGCCCGGCGACCGCGAAGCGACGCGAGCCGGGGCGCGTCTCGCCAAGCAGGCTGAGCAGGCTGGAGACGCCCCAGGCCCAGAGCACGGCGTTGTAGGCGGGGAGCTGGTCCTCGCGAAGGCCCTCGGCTTCGTCGAGCATCGGCAGGCCGTGGCGCAGCGAGAAGGGCCAGGCCTTGAAGTGGACGGCGACCCCGGCGACGCCGATGCCGGCGTTGAGCGCGGAGAGCCGCTCGTCCCACTTGCCGCCGCGCACCGCGGCGATCAGGCCGAGCGGGATCAGCGCTCCCCAGAGCGCGGAGGCGCCCCGCCTGCCGAGCTGCGGCTCGAAGACGAGGCCGACCCCGGCGCGGGTCTCGAAGGCGTTGTGGGCGAAGAGGCCGAGGGTCGAGCCGGCGGCAAATGGCCTGCGCAGTCGCATCGCGGAGCAGCGTAGCCCCTCTAACTAGAATCGGTTGCGTTGCCCGGATCGGCCGATCCGGGCTCTTCGCCTGCCGATGAGCCTTCGCCCACTTCTGGAGATTGCCGCAGAGAACGAGCGCCTGCACGCGCTCGCAGCCGAGGTGCGCGCGGCGAGCGGCGGGGAGCCGGTGCGGATCGGCGCCTCCGCGACGCTGCGGCCGCTGCTGCTGGCGACGTTGCTGGAGGACGATCGCGGCCTCGCCGAGCGGCCCGCGCTGCTCGTCGCCGCCGACGACCGCTCGGCCCGCGACCTCGCCGCCGACCTGCGCGCCTACCTGGCGCCGCGCCGGGTCCGCTTCTACCCGTCGCGCGGCACCGGCTACGCATCGCACGTCACGCCCCCGCCGCACCTGGTCGGGCTGCGGATCGACGCGCTCGATTCCTTGCGCGACGGCGGCGACGCGGTCGTCGTCGCCGGCGCCACCGCCCTGGCCGAGGCCGTGCCGGACGCCTCCCTGCGCCCGGCGGGCTTCGTCCTCGAGCAGGGCGGCGAGGTCGAGCTCGACTCCACCACCCACGACCTCGTCGCGGCGGGCTACCAGCGGGTCGAGCAGGTCGAGGAGCGCGGTCAGTTCGCGGTTCGCGGCGGCATCCTCGACGTCTACCCGGCGACCGAGGAGCGCGCCGTGCGGGTCGAGCTCTTCGGTGACGAGATCGAGTCGATGCGCTGGTTCTCGACCTTCACCCAGCGCTCGCTCGGCGACGCCGTGCGGGTCGAGCTGGCGCCAGCCGCGGAGCTCGACGCCGAGCACCGCGAAATGGCCGAGCTGGCGGCGATGGAAGCGGCGGAAGACGACAGGGAGGCGCCGAGCGCCGCCGAGGCGCTGCCGCTGGAGCACTTCGGGCCGCCGCTCGACCTCGTCCCCGAGGAGGCGGCGGTGATCCTCGCCGCCGACGAGGAGATCGAGCCCGCTCTGCGCGACCACTGGGAGGACGCGACCGCGGCGATGCACGCCGAGGACGCGCGCCACCTCTACGTCGACGTCGCGGCGCCGCTCGCCGCCCGCGCCGTGCTCTCGATCTCCGCTGCCGGCGGAGACGACGAGGATGCCTTTCGGGCCTCGCGCGCCGAGTCGCCGGCGCGCAGCGTCAAGGAGGCCGAGGGCGAGCTGGAGAAGCTGGTCCGCTCCGGCTACCGCACGGTCGTCGCCTTCGACAACCGCGGCGAGGCCGAGCGCTCGCGCTACGGGCTCGACCGCCTCGACGCGACCCTGCTCGACGGTGGGCGCCTCTCGCCCGATCCCGGCCTCGCCTTCGCCGAGGCGCGCCTGCGCGAGGGCTTCGTCAGCCCCGAGCTGCGCGTCGCCGTCTACCCCTTCCGCCGCCTCGTCCACCGCCGCCGCCGCGCCGAGGAGCGCGCCCCCGGCTCCGGCCGCGGCCGGCTCGCCTTCAGCGACCTGCGGGTCGGCGACTATGTCGTCCACGAGGATCACGGCGTCGCCCGCTTCGCCGGCTTCGAGACGCGCGAGGTCGGCGGCATCAGCCGTGACTACCTCTACCTCGAATACAAGGGCGAGGACCGCGTCTACGTCCCCACCGACCAGCTGGCGAAACTGAGCCGCTACGTCGGCGCCGGCGGCGAACCGACGCTCTCGGCGCTGGGCGGCAAGCGCTGGCAGAACATGAAGGCGCGGGCGCGCAAAGCCGCCGGCGCCCTCGCCGGGGAGCTGCTCAACCTCTACGCCGAGCGGCGCACGCGCAAAGGCCACGCCTTCTCCTCCGATGGCGAATGGCAGATCTCGATGGAGGCGGCCTTCCCCTACCGGGAGACCGCCGATCAGCTGGAAGCGATCGAGGCGGTGAAGGGCGACATGGAGGTCGAGCAGCCGATGGACCGCCTCGTCTGCGGCGACGTCGGCTTCGGCAAGACCGAGGTCGCTCTGCGCGCGGCGGTCAAGGCGGCCGCCGACGGCAAGCAGGTGATGATGCTGGTGCCGACGACGATCCTCGCCCAGCAGCACTTCGGCACCTTCCGCGAGCGGCTCGCCGACCTTCCCTTCGTCGTCGAGGGAGTCTCGCGGCTGCGCAAGCCGGCCGAGGTGAAAGCCGTCCTGGCCGACTTCGCCGAGGGGAAGGTCGACGTCCTGATCGGCACTCACCGCCTGCTCTCCCGCGACGTGCGCGCCAAGGACCTGGGCCTGGTCATCGTCGACGAGGAGCAGCGCTTCGGCGTCAAGCAAAAGGAGCTGCTGCGGCAGCTGAAGCTGAAGGTCGACGTGCTCTCCCTCTCGGCGACGCCGATCCCCCGCACGCTGCAGATGAGCCTGGCCGGGCTGCGGGACATCTCCGTGATCGAGACCCCCCCGGAGGGGCGGCGCCCGGTCCGCACCTACGTCGGCCCCTACGACGAGGACCTGGTGCGCAAGGCGATCGACCGCGAGGTCGAGCGGGGCGGCCAGGCCTTCTTCCTACACAACCGCATCGACTCCCTGCCCGAGGTCACCGAGCGGCTGCGCGGCCTGTTGCCGGGCGTGCGCTTCTCCGAAGCCCACGGGCAGATGGACGAGGGCCGGCTGGAGGAAACGATGCTGGACTTCCTGCGCGGCGGCGCCGACTGCCTGGTGACGACGACGATCATCGAGTCCGGCCTCGACATCCCCACGGCCAACACGCTGATCGTCGAGCGCGCCGACCAGCTCGGCCTCTCCCAGGCCTACCAGATACGCGGCCGCGTCGGCCGCTCTCGCGAGCGCGCCTTCGCCTACCTGCTCTATCCCTCGGCGGAGGCGCTGACCGAGGAGGCGGCGGCGCGGCTCTCGACCCTCGCCGACCACACGGAGCTCGGCTCGGGCTTCAAGATCGCGATGCGCGACCTCGATATCCGCGGCGCCGGCGACCTGCTCGGCGAGGAGCAGTCGGGCCACGTCGCCGCGGTCGGCTTCGAGCTCTACTGCCAGATGATCGACGAGGCGGTTGCCGGGGCCGCTGCCGCCGCCGGTGACGGCGAGGCCCCCGAACCGGTCCGCTTCGACGTGCCCGTCGACGCCTACCTGCCGGCCGCCTTCATCCCCTTCGAGGCGGCGAAGATCGACGTCCACCGGCGCATTGCCGCGGCGCGCGAGACCGGAGAGCTGCGGGCGATCCGCGACGAGCTGAACGATCGCTTCGGGCCGCCCCCGCGCGAGGTCGAGAACCTGCTCGCCCTGCAGCGTGCCCGGATCGAGCTCAGCCAGGCCGGCGCCCGCAGCGTCGAGCTGCGCGGCGGGCGGCTCAGCATCGCCGGTGTGGAGCTCGAATCCGAGCAGGCGAGCGTCCTTCACGAGCGCGTCGAGGGGTCGCTCTACGAGTGGCGGGAGAAAACGGCCTCGGTCCGCGTCCCGGAGGAGCCAGAGCCGCGCCTTGCCGCCGTGCTGGCGATGGCCGCGGCCCTCTCAGAGGCGAAGCGCTTGCAAACCGCGACAGAAGATATGCTGCCCGCCTCGTGAGTCCGAGTCAGCGCAAGAGGCCCACGTCTGGACGCGGCAAGGGGCCTGGGAGGCCCGGGGGCGGCAAATCCGGCAGCGGTAGCGGCGCCGGCAAGGGCCCCACGCCTAGAGAGGCCGCGCGCCGCCTGGGTCTGCTGCTCTTCGGCAGCGTCCTGGTGGTGCTCTTCATCGTCCTTGCGGTTGCCGAGGGCGTCGGCGACCCGAGCATTCCCTCCGGCGACGTCGCCCTGGTCGAAAACGTGCCCGGCGACGGCGGTCACATCAGCGAAGGCGACTTCAACCACACCCTCGACCTGGTTGCCGCCGAAATGAAAAAAAAGACGCCCAAGCCAGGCGATGACGAATACGACGAAGTGATGGAAAAAGCGATGGGGAATCTGCTCAACGCCGCCTGGCTCGAAGGCGAGGCAGAGGAACTGGGCATCTCGGTGAGCGAGAAAGAAGTCGAAAAAGAATTCAAGAAAGTAAAAGGCGAAGCGTTCAAAACCGAAGCCGAATACAAGAAATTCCTCAAGGAAGCCCACTACACGAAGGCTGACGTCCTCGACCGGGTGAAGCTGCAGATGCTGACCGAACAGGTCGAAGAAAAGGTCGCCAAAAGCGCTCCCAAACCGAGCGAAAGCGAAGTCAAGGACTACTACGAAGCTTCGAAGTCGACCCAGTACGTCAAACCGGCGAGCCGCAACGTCCGCGTCATCCTCAACAAGGACAAGGCGAAGGTCGAAGCGGCGAAGAAGGAGCTTGAAAAGGACAGCTCCGAAGCCAGCTGGCAAAAGGTCGCCAAGAAGTACTCGACTGAAAGCCTGAGCAAGGACAGCGGCGGCCTGCGCACGGAACTCACTGAAGCCACAGCCGACGAACCGCTGAAAACGGATGCCTTCACCGCTCCCGAAGGCGAGCTCGAAGGCCCGGTCAAAGGCCCGAAAGGCTTCTACCTCTTCGAAGTCGTCTCGGAAAAACCGGAGTCGACGCAGTCGCTCGATGAAGTGAAGTCCTCGATCAGCGCCCAGCTCGAAGGGCAGCTCCAGCAGTCCTACTTCGCCGAATTCGTCGCCGACTTCTCCAGCAAGTGGACCTCGCGGACCTTCTGCGCCGACGGCTTCGTGATCGAGACCTGCTCGAACTTCAAGAGCAACGGCCACCCGTCGGAAGCCGACCCCACCTGCTACGAACCCAGCGCCAAAGGGGGCGTCGCCAAGGAATGCCCGGCTCCCGTGATCCAGACCAAGCCCGCTTTCCCGGGCAGCGTCGACGTCCTGACGCCTGAAGGCGAAAGGCTGGTCCAGCGGCCGCGGCCGGTAGGCCTCGAAGAAGGGGAAGAAGCAAGCTCCACCCTGGAAGGCATTCCGGGCGTTCCCCCGACTTCGCCCTAGTCGCCAGTGGCCGCCTTGTTCCAGCGCACCAGAGTGAGGCGTCGATGAGCGTCATCGCCTCGATCCACGCTCGCCAGATCGTCGACTCGCGCGGCAACCCCACTGTGGAGGCGGAAGTGGCGCTCGATTCGGGGGCTCGCGGGCTCGCCGCCGTGCCATCGGGGGCCTCCACCGGGGAGTTCGAGGCGGTCGAGCTGCGCGACGGCGGCGAGCGCTGGGCGGGCAAGGGAGTCTCGCGCGCGGTCGCGCACGTCAACGAGGAGATCGCGGCGGCCCTGAAGGGAGCCCGGGCCGCGGAACAGCGAGCCCTGGACCAGACGATGATCGAGCTCGACGGCACGCCCAACAAGGGCAGGCTCGGCGCCAACGCGATCCTGGGCGTCTCGCTGGCGGCCGCCAAGGCGGCGGCGGCCGACGCCGAGCTGCCCCTATACCGCTACCTGGCGGAGCTCTACGGCGGCGGTGAGCCGACCGTGCTGCCGGTGCCGATGATGAACGTCCTCAACGGCGGCGCCCACGCCGACAACTCGGTCGACTTCCAGGAGTTCATGGTCGTGCCCGCGGGGGCCGGCAGCTTTTCCGAATGCCTGCGCGTGGGCGCGGAGGTCTTCCATGCGCTGAAGAAGAGCCTGGCCGGAAAGGGCCTTGCGACCGCGGTCGGGGACGAGGGCGGCTTCGCGCCCAACCTCGAGTCCAACGAGGCGGCGCTGGAGGCCGTTCTCGCCGGCGTCGAAGCGGCGGGATACAAGCCCGGCACCGACGTCTTCATCGCCCTCGACCCGGCGACCAGCGAGGTCTTCGATGGCAGCGCCTACGTGCTCGAGCACGAGGGCCGCACGCTCTCCTCGCAGGAGATGGCCGCCTACTGGGAGGACGCCTGCGGGCGCTTCCCGATCCTTTCGATCGAGGACGGCATGGACGAGGAGGACTGGGAGGGCTGGAAGCTGCTCACCGAGCGGCTCGGCAAGCGCGTGCAACTGGTCGGCGACGATCTCTTCGTCACCAACCCCGAGCGGCTGGGCCGCGGCATCGAGCTGGGCGTCGGCAACTCCATCCTCGTCAAGGTCAACCAGATCGGCACCCTGACCGAGACCCTGGAGGCGATCCGCATGGCCCGCGAGGCCGGCTACACCGCCGTCATCTCCCATCGCTCGGGTGAGACGGAGGACACGACGATCGCCGATCTCGCGGTGGCGACTGGCGCCGGGCAGATCAAGACCGGCGCGCCGTCGCGCTCCGATCGCGTCGCCAAGTACAACCGCCTGCTGCGAATCGAGGAGCAGTTGGGGGAGACCGCCCGGTTTCCCGGCCTGCAGGCATTCCTTCAACGGTCCAGCCAGTGAAGGAATGCGGCGCTCGGCCGCAAATCACCGAGCATGGCCACACGTGCCTACGCGGGGAATTCGGCCGCCCACCGGGCGCGCCGCCGTCCGGCGCCCCGCAGACGTCCCGGCGCCCGCAGCGGCGCCAGCCGCATTCAGTGGGACAGGGTCGGCCGGATCGCGCTGACGCTGGTCCTCGCCGCCGTCCTCTACTCCTACCTGAACCCGGTGATCGACTTCGTCAAGACCTACAGCGCGACGGGCGCGGCGAAAGTGGAACGGGCCGCGCAGCAGGCCGAAAACACGCGCCTGCACAGGCGGATCCAGAGCGCCGACGACCCCGCCGTCATCGATCGCAAGGCCCGCGTCCAGGGCATGGTCGGCCCCGGCGAGACGCCGGTCTCGATCCGCGGCAGCCTCAAGTAGCCGCCCGGCCGGAGCCCACCGGTGGTTAGCGCCGGCTCCTACGCCCTCAGCGCCCTCGCCCTCGCGGCGCTGGTCCTTTCGCTTGGCTTCGGCGCCGTTCGCATTCGCCGCCGCCTGATGCCCGAGTGGGACGGGGCGCCGGCCCACCTCGTCGAGGCCGTCCTCGCCGTCGCCCTGCTGATCTGGCTCGGCGAGCTGCTCGGCCTCTTCGGCGTCCTCTACGCCTCGACGCTCCTGATCGCGAGCCTCTTGCTCGCAGCGGCGGTTGCGATTGGAATCAAGAATCTCTCGCCAGCGGGTGGTGTCGGAGACGGGGTGGCTCCGCAGCCCGGAGGCCGCGAAGCTGAAGGTTCAAAGCAACCTGCGCAAGGGTCCCGGCCAGCGGAGCGGCGCGCAGGGCAAGTGGGCACTCCGTCTCCGATAACAGGACCCGCTGCAGGGGCGCTCATGACCCTGATCGCGGTCGGCGTGATGGCCGTCGTCTTCGCCCACTGGGGCCTGACGACCAAGGACGCGCTCGATCGCGGCATCTTCAACTTCGACTCGCTCTGGTACCACATGCCCTACGCCGTCGATATCGCGCAGAGCCACTCCGTCACCGGCCTGCACTACAGCGAGACGGTCTTCGTCAACTGGTTCTACCCGCAGAACTCAGAGCTCCTACACGCGGTCGGCGTCCTCTTCACGGGGCGCGACGCGCTTTCGCTGTTCGTCAACTTCGGCTGGCTGGCGATCGCCTTCCTCGCCGCCTGGTGCATCGGCAGGCCCTACGCGAGGGGGCCGCTGAGCGTCGTCGCCACAGGGGTGATCCTCGAGTGCCACACGCTGGTCGTGCGCGAGCCCGGGGCGGCCAAGAACGACCTGATGGCGGCGGCGCTGCTGCTTGCCGCGATCGCGATCCTCGTCAATGCCTGGGTGCTGCATGGCCGCGAGGGGCGCCTCGCGCCGGGGTGGCCGCTGGCCGCGGCGGGGCTCGCCGTCGGGCTGGCGGTGGGGACCAAGTCCACGGCGGTGGCTATGGCGGCTGCGCTGACGATCGCCGTGATCGCCCTGGCGCCCGCCGGCAGGCGCTGGGCCGCCGCCGGCTGGTGGGCCCTGCCCGCGTTCGCGGGCGCCGGCTTCTGGTACCTGCGCAACCTGATCGTCGCCGGCAACCCCCTGCCGCAGGCGACCAGCCTTGGCCCGTTGTCGCTGCCTCACCCGGAGCGGCTGCAGACGGGACGGCCGGACTTCAGCGTCGCCCACTATCTGACCGATACCTCGGTCTGGCGCCACTACTTCGGCCCCGGCCTCGACCAGGCCTTCGGCTCGCTCTGGCCGCTGGTGGTCGTGGGAGCGATCGCGGGCGCCGTGCTGGCGCTGCTCTGGGGCGCGGATCGGATGGTTCGCTGCGCGGGGGCCGTGGCGCTGGCCGGCTTCCTCGCCTATCTGTTCACGCCGCTCAGCGCCGCCGGCGTCGAGGGCGAACCGGTCGGCTTCGGCATCAACATCCGCTAC
>DASSHI010000018.1:0-32096 GCA_035693025.1 Solirubrobacterales bacterium | reverse complement strand
GTCGAGAAACTGCTCGACCTCTCGCCGCGCGAGCGGCAGATCCTCGAGCTGCTCGCCGAGGGTCTGCGGGTGAAAGAGATCGCCGAGCGGCTCGGCCTCAGCCCGGCGACCGTCCACACCCACGTGCGCAATGCGATCGCCAAGCTCGAGGTCGACACTCGCACCGAGGCGGTGGCGCTCGCCGTCCGCTTCAGCTATCTGGGCGCCGGCGGCGGCGTCAAATAGGCGCCGCTACGACTTGTCCAGCTGCAGCGCGCAGCCGTTGATGCAGTAGCGCTTGCCGCCGGCCTCCGGTGGCCCGTCGTCGAAGACGTGCCCGAGATGGGCGTCGCAGTGCTTGCAGACGACCTCGGTGCGGCGCATCAGCAGGCTTTTGTCCGGACGCAGCTCGACGTGCTCCAGGTTGGCCGGCTCGGTGAAGCTGGGCCAGCCGGTGCCGGAGTCGAACTTGGTGTCCGAGGAGAACAGCTCGGTGCCGCAGCAGACGCAGCGGTACATGCCCTCGGCCTTCTCGTCGACGTAGGGCCCGGTGAAGGCGCGCTCGGTGCCGGCCTTGCGGGTGACCTCGTACTGCTCGGGGGTCAGCTGCTCACGCCACTCCTCGTCGGACTTCTCCATTTTTGGCATGGGTCAAAGGGTAGAGGGCGTCCGGGGTCGCCTCGGCAGAGCCCAGATTCGCTCGCTGCGCTCGCTCATGGTGTTGGTGCCGCTTCGCGGCAGGAATCTCTCGCCGGTGCGCCGCTTCGCGAGGCTCTGCCGAGGCGACCCCGGACGCCCATACGATTCGCGGCCCGTGCAAGGAGCGTTCTACGAGAAAGCAGGAGAAGGGTTCGTCGCCACTGAGCTGACCAGAGGGCCGTGGGATCCGGACGCGCAGCACGCCGGGCCTCCCTCAGCTTTGCTTGGACGGGCCATTGAGGGGGTTCCCGGAGGGGAGGAGTTTCAGGTCGCGCGGGTGACTTTTGAGATCTTGCGGCCGGTGCCGATCGGGCCGGTCCGGGTGGAGGCAGGGATTGTGAGGCCGGGGCGGAGCGTGCAGATGATCGAGGCCTCACTCTCCGGCGAGGGCGGGGAGCTGATGAAGGCGAGGGCTTGGCGGATCCGCACGCGCGAGCTCGACTTCCCCGACGACGTCGTGACCACGCCCGCGCCGCCGCCGGGTCCCGAGCAGGGCGATCGGCCGGAGTTCTTCGCCACCGGCCAGGCGGCCGGCTACCACACGGCGATGGAATGCCGGTCGGTCCGCGGCGGTTTCCTCGAGCTCGGGCCGGCGACGGTATGGATGCGGATGAACTGCGAGCTCGTCGCCGGCGAGGAGCCGACCCCCTTGCAGCGCACCCTGGTCGCCGCCGACGTCGGCAACGGAATCAGCGCCGTGCTCGACTGGGGCCGCTTCGTCTTCATCAACGTCGACCTGAGCGTCCACCTGGAGCGCATGCCCGAGGGCGAGTGGGTCTGCGTCGACGCGGTCACGCTGCCGCAGCGCAACGGCATCGGCACCGCCGAGTCGGTGCTCTCCGACGAGCGCGGGCGCATAGGACGCGCCGCACAGGCGCTGCTGGTCAGCGAACGCGCCTGACCGCGAAGGCGGTCGTCGCCGACGAGGCCAGGGCGACCGCGGCGGCGAAGAGGAAGGCGCCCTCGTAGTCGCTCAGCGTCGCCGCGATGCCGGCCAGCGGCGCGCCGACGCCGACGCCGGCGTCGAAGCAGGCGGTGAAGGTGCCGAGGGCGGCGCCGCGGCGCGTCTCCGGCGTCCGCTCGACGACGATCAGCGAGAGCGACGGGTAGAGCAGGGCGAATGCCGCGCCCATCGCCATCGCGCCGGCGACCGCGATGCCGAGGCTGTGGGCGGCGCCGATCGCCGCCAGCCCGATCGCCTCGACGACCCCCGCCGCGATCGCGACCCGCACCGGCCCGATCCGATCCGGCAGGTCGCCCCCGACCAGCCGGGTGAGGACGATCGTCGTCGCGAAGACGCCGAAGACGATCGCGCCGTGACCGACGCCGCGCGCTTCCAGGTGAAGGACGACGAACGCCGCGACGGCCGCGTAGCCGAGCGCGCCCAGGGCCATCGCCGCGCCCGGCCGCACCGCCTCGCGGGCGATCAGCGGGTGGTGCTCGTCCGCATCGGGCTTGACGTGGAAGGGGTCCGGCAGGCGCGAGGCGATCAGCGCCCCGATCAGCGGCGAGATCCCCGCGAAGAGCCAGACCGGCGTGTAGCCGGAGGCGTGCTGAAGCAGCTCGCCGATCAACGGGCCGACGCTGAGGCCGCCCCAGACCGCCAGGCCGTAGAGGCCGATCACGCGGCCGCGCCGATCCGGCGGTGCGATGTCGACGATCCAGGCCGATCCGGCGGTGAACACCGAACCCTCGCCGGCGCCGAGGACGAGGCGGGCGCCGATCAGCCCCGCGACGCCGAGCGGCAGTAGATAGAGGAAGCCCGCCACGGCGACGAGGATCGAGCCGACTAGGACGGTCGGCCTGCGGCCACGCCGGTCGGCGAGCCGGCCGGCGATGGGCCGCAGCAGCAGGCCCGTGATCGCATAGCAGCCGATCACCACGCCGACCGCGACGTTGCCGGCGCCGAGCGGCCCATGCACGTAGCGCGGCAGCACGGGCAGCACCGCGCCGACCGCGAGCAGACAGCAGAAGGTGACGGCGAAGACTCCGGCGAAGGCGGCTCCGGGCCGCGCTATCGGCGCCGGTGTGCTTTCGCTCATCGCAGCAATGCCGGGAGGTCGTCGATCACGTGGTCGGGGGGCCGGTTTGCGGCCTCGGCTTCGGCGCGAGTGCAGGCGCCGGTGAGGACGAGCACCGTGGCCAGCCCGGCCCGCTGCCCGCCCTCGATGTCCGAGGCGATGCGGTCGCCGATCATCGCTATCCGGGCGGCGTCGGGGATCAGCTTTCGCGCCTGCTCGAAGAGATGGGGTTCGGGCTTGCCGCCGGTCTCGGCGCGCTTTCCGGAAGCGGTCTCGACGGCTGCCAGGGTTGCCCCCGTGCCCGGCCAGGCGCCGCCGGGCATCGGCAGGGTCGGATCGCGGCTGGTTCCGAAAAGCGCCGCGCCGGCCTGCAGGGCGCGGGTCGCGGTCAGCAGCTCGGCATAGTCGAACTCGCGGTGGGCGGAGACCACCACCGCATCGGCGGACTGCGCCGCCTCGCCTTCGAGCAGCTTCAGCCCCGCCGTCGCGACCGTCTGCTTGAAGCCCGGCGCGCCGATCACGAACGCGGTCCCCCCGGGGCCGACCCGTTCGGCGGCCAGCCGGGCGGTAACTGCGCCCCCGGTCAGCACACGGTCATCCGAAACCTCGATCCCGGCGTCGCGGAGGCGGGCGGCGTACTCGGCGGGCTGCTTCACCGAGTTGTTGGTGACGAAGACGATCTCCTTCCCGTTTGCGAGCAGCTTGGCCAGCGTCTCAACCGCGCCCGGCACCATCTCCCGGCCGATCCAGACGACTCCGTCGAGATCGACGAGGAACCCGTCGAATTGATCTGCCAGCGCCATCGCGTGGGGCAGGGTATTGGGATATACCGGTCGACTAATGCACTCGATACCGTGCCGTCTGTGAGCACCGCGAACGGACAGGTCGTGACCGCCACCGAGGTCTCGCGCCGCTACGGCGCAGGGGAGGCCGCGGTGGATGCGCTGATCGACGTCTCGACCGGCTTCGAGCGCGGACGCTTCACCGCGATCATGGGTCCGTCAGGTTCTGGCAAGTCGACCCTGATGCACATCCTCGCCGGGCTCGACGCGCCGACCGCGGGCACGGTGACGCTCGATGGGCTCGAGATCACCGGACTGGACGACGCGGCCCTGACCAAGCTGCGCCGCGACAAGCTCGGCTTCGTCTTCCAGTTCTTCAACCTGTTGCCGGTGCTCACGGCCGAGGAGAACCTGCTCCTGCCGCTTTCGATAGCCGGGCGCAAGCCGGATGCCGAGTGGCTCGATCGCCTGGTGCGCACGGTCGGCCTCGAGGACCGGCGCACCCACCGGCCGTCGGAGCTCTCCGGTGGGCAGCAGCAGCGGGTCGCCGTCGCCCGCGCGCTCGTCTCCAAACCGGCCGTCGTCTTCGCCGACGAGCCGACCGGCAATCTCGACTCGAAGTCGAGCAACGAGGTCTTGAAGCTGCTGCGCCAGGCGGTCGACGAGTTCGGTCAGACGGTGATCATGGTCACCCACGACCCGGCGGCGTCCGCGCATGCCGATCGGCTGATCACCCTGCGGGACGGGCAGATCGTCCACGACGCCGCGCCGGGCTCCGCCGACGAGGTGCTCGAGCTGATGAAGCAGATCGACTAGCGGCGCGTGACGGGCCTCGCCCTCAAGAGCCTCTGGGCACGCAAGGTCAGGGCGTTGTCGACGACCTTCGCGGTGGTGATCGGCGTCTCCTTCGTCGCCGGCTCCTACGTCCTCACCGACACGATCTTCGCTGCCTTCGACGAAATCTTCACCGAGTCGCTGAAGGGGACCAGCGTCGTGGTCACGGCCAAGAACCCGGTCGAACAGGAAAACGGCGAAGTGGCGACGATCCCAGCCTCGTTGCTGCCGAAGGTGAAGCGGACCGCCGGGGTGAAGCTGGCGGCGGGGACGATCTTCACTCCGGGCGGCTTCTTCGACGCCCAGGGCGATGCGATCGGGGCCAAATTCGCGCCCAAGTTCATCTCCTCGAACTTGCCCGGCGAGCTCGAGTCGCTCACCTATGTCGACGGGCACCGGCCGCGCGGCCCGACCGAAACCTCGATCGACCAGGCCGCCGCCGAAAGCTCGAGCCTGAAGCTCGGCGAAAAGATCCGCATCGTCGGCCAGCGCAGCGCCAAGACCTACCGCCTGGTCGGTTTCACCAAGCTCGGCAGCGCCTCCTTCGGCGGCGCCAGCATCGCCAAGCTGACCCTGCCCGAGGCGCAGGCGATCACGCACAAGCGCGGGCGCTACGACCAGATCTCCGTCGCCGCCGCGAGCGGCGTCTCCGAGCTGGCGCTCAAACGGCGGATCGAGCGCGCGATGCCGCCCTCGGCCCGGGTCGAGACCGCAAAGGAAAATGCCGACCGCGGCTCGGAAGAAATCCGCGACAACCTCGGCTTCCTCCAGACCGTCCTGCTCGTCTTCGGCTTCGTCGCCGTCTTCGTCGGCGCCTTCCTGATCTTCAATACCTTCTCGATCACCGTCGCCCAGCGGGTCACCGAGTTCGGCCTCCTGCGGACTCTGGGCGCCTCGCGGCGCCAGATCCTCGTCGCGGTCCTGGTCGAGGCGATCGCGATCGGCCTGCTCGGCGGGCTGATCGGCATCGCCGGCGGCTACGTGATGGCCCTTCTGCTGAACGCGCTGTTGACCGCCTTCGGCGTCGATTTGCCGACGACCGGCCTGGTGATGGAGTCGCGCACGGTAATCGTCGCCCTGCTCGTCGGTGTGGTCGTCACCGTCGTCTCCTCGATGGTGCCGGCACTGCGCTCGACCCGGGTGCCGCCGATCGCCGCGCTGCAGGCCTACGTACCGCCCAGCACCCGCAGGCGCCGCTTCCTCTACGTCGCGCTCTCCGGCCTGCTCGGCCTCGGCGGGGTCGCGATTCTCCTGATCGGGCTCTTCGGCAGCGGCAGCGCCGGCACCCGCGCCGGGCTGATGGGCGGCGGGGCCGTCGCAATCGTGTTCGCCGTTTCGCTCTTCAGCCCGCGCCTGGTGCCACCGCTGGCGACGATCGCCGGCTGGCCGTTGGAGCGGGTTCGCCGCCTGATCGGGCGCCTGGCGCGCGAGAACTCACAGCGCAACCCGGGCCGCACCGCGATCACCGCGGCGGCGCTGATGATCGGCCTCGCCCTGGTCGCCTTTGTCACCGTCTTCGCCGCCGGGCTGAAGAGCTCGGTCGCCCAGGTCATCGACGAAAACTTCGAGGGCGGCCTGATCGTCCAGAACACGGACGGCTTCTCACCGATCCCGGCCGGGGCCGCCGCAGCGGCGCGCAAGGTGCCGGGGGTCAAATCGGTCGCGACGATTCGCGCGGCCGAAGCGGAGCTGGTCGGGCGGGGCTCGAAGACGAAAGTCACCGCCCCCAGCCCCGACATCGGCGCGGCGGTCGACGTCGAATGGAAGCAGGGGGGCCCGGCTACGCTGCGCGACCTGCACGACGGCGAAGCGGTCGTCTCGGACTCCTTTGCCTCCGACCATGGCCTCGAAGTCGGCGATCGCTTCCGGCTGTTGAGCCAGACCGGCGCCAGGCCCGCCTTTCGCCTCGCGGGCGAGTTCGATTCGAAGCTCGGCGTCTTCGGCAGCGTCCTGGTCACGCAGGCGGTCATGACCCGCGCCTTCGAGCAGACCCAGGACACGACCGATTTCGTCATCCTCGAGCCCGGGGCGAACCAGGCGGGGGTTCAGGCCGCTCTGACCGCCGGCGCCGAACGCGCCTTCCCGACGGCGGAAGTGCTCAACCAGCAGGAACTTAAGGAAACGCGCGAAGAACAGGTCGACCAGCTCGTCAACCTCTTCTACGCGCTGCTGATCCTGGCGATCGTGATCTCGCTCTTCGGCATCGCCAATACGCTGGCGCTCTCGATCCACGAACGCACGCGCGAGCTGGGCATGCTGCGCGCGATCGGCATGTCGCGGCGCCAGGTGCGGACGATGATCCGCTACGAGGCGGTGATCACCGCCCTGATCGGCGCGATCCTCGGGATCGTCCTCGGGGTGATCTTCGCGACGCTGATCTCCCAGCCGCTGAAGGACGAAGGCTTCACCCTCTCCTACCCGATCGGCTCGCTGATCGTGCTGCTGATCCTCGCCGGCCTGGCCGGCGTGCTCGCGGCGATCCCGCCCGCGCGGCGGGCGTCGCGGCTCGACGTCCTGGACTCGTTGCACTACGAGTAGGCGCCGCGCCAAACACCGAGCGCCGTAGAGGTTTGAACCGGATAGCGGCTCAAACCTCTACGGCGCTCGGGAGGGATCTCACAGGATCGTTTGCATCGTCGGTGTAACGTCCGTGCCGAGGCGCAATGGAGGCGACGACAACCGCACCGCATAGGGCCGCCGGCGCGGAGGCGCGTCGTCTCCCGCCAGGCCCGTCGCTGCCGCGGCCGCTGCAGACGGCTATCTGGGCGCGGCAGGCGCGGCGCTTTCTCTATGGCTGCCAGGATCGCTACGGCGACGTCTTCACGCTGAAGATCCTCGGCGACACCTGGGCCGTGCTGGCCGATCCCGAGTCGGTCAAGCAGGTCTTCACCGGCGACCCGCATGTATTCCATGCCGGCGAGGGCAACGAGCTGCTCGAGCCGCTGCTCGGCCCCCGCTCGTTGCTGGTGCTCGACGAGGAGGAGCACATGAGCCAGCGCAAGCTGCTGCTGCCGCCGTTCCACGGCCGGCGAATGCAGACCTATGAGGCGACGATGACGGAGATCGCCGAGCGCGAGATCGAGTCATGGCCGCGCGGGGAGCCCTACGCGCTGCGTCCGCGCATGCAGGCGCTGACCCTGGAGATCATCCTGCGCACCGTCTTCGGCGTCCGCGAGGGCGAGGGGATTGCCGAGCTGCGCGATGCCCTGCGCCGATACCTCGACCTGCTCAGCGACCCGCGCCAGCTGCTGCCGGTGACGCTGCTGGGTCCGCAGCGCATCCGCCGCCTGCCCTGGTTCCGCCGCGCGATGGACCGGGTCGACGCCCTGATCCGGCGCGAGATCGCCGCCCGTAAGCTCGTCGAGGGCCTCGACGAGCGCGACGACATCCTCTCGATGATGATCGCCGCCCGGCACGAGGACGGCAGCCCGATGAGCGAGGGGGAGATGCGCGACGAGCTGCTCACCCTGCTCGCTGCCGGCCACGAGACTACGGCGACCTCGCTTTCCTGGGCGGTCGAGCGGCTGACCCGGCACCCGGAGAAGCTGGAGCGGCTGCGTGCCGAGGCGATCGAGGGCAGGGACGACGCCTACCTGACGGCGACGATCCAGGAGACGCTGCGCCTGCGGCCGGTGATCGCGATCGTCCTCCGCCGCCTCACGGCGCCGGTCGAGATCGGCGGCTACGAGCTGCCGGCGGGGATCTCGGTGGTTCCCTCTGTCTACCTCGTGCACCGCAACCCCGAGGTCTATCCGCAGCCCCAGGCCTTCCGCCCCGAGCGCTTCCTCGAGACCCCGCCCGGCACCTACACCTGGATCCCCTTCGGCGGCGGCGTGCGCCGCTGCCTTGGCGCCTCCTTCGCCCAGTTCGAGATGGCGGTGGTCCTGAGGGAGCTGGTCAAACGCCGCGAGATCCGTCCGGCCGATCCGAAGCCCGAGCGGGTCTTCCGCCGCGCGATCACCGAGACCCCGCGCCACAACGCCAAGGTCGTCCTCGGCTAGAGCGGGCCTGGGTGGGACGGGCTAGCGGCCGTCGTAGACGGCGGGCCGGCCGAGCCGCAGCGGGATCGAGTCGGTCCGCCCCGCGACCCCCACGTCGAGGTGAACCGGCCCGCGCCCCTTTACCCGCAGCCCGCCCGGCCAGACCGTGCGGGGCTTGTCGGCGCAGGGCTGGAATTCGACCGTGGAGCTGCCCGGGTAGCCGTAGAAGGCGGTCGATCGCTTCCCGTCGGGCCCTTTGTGGAAGCCGTAGTAGAGGAAGACGCGATCGACGAGAGCGGGAGGGACGCTGAGCGTCACCGGCTCGGCGCCCTCGACCAGGATCGGCGCCTTGGTGACCAGCACGTTCGGTTCCGCCTGTCTGTACGGGCTCATGTCCCGGAGCGGATGCCGCCGGATTCCGAGCGGCCCGGCGACCGCCGATTCACGTCGCCAGGTCGGCTTGCCGCTGCCGATCATCACCGGCCCCGGATCGCAGCTCACGACCTGGGGAGTCGAAATGGCAAAGGCCGGGGAGGCCAGGATCGCTGCGGCAACTAAGGTCGTAGAACCAAGCATGGACGTGAACGCGACGGAGCGGCAGTGCTTCGCACGACGCGCAGTCGCGGGTGCGGCCAGGCGCCGGTTATACGACCTTAGCCGCAGCCGGTGTTGTTGCCGCATGAACTGCAGGTGTAGCAGGAGCCGGTGCGCTGCATCATGCCGCCGCACTGCTCGCAGGCGGGACCGAGGTCGAGGCCGGACATCTTGGCCGGTACGACCGGGGGGGTTTCGGTGAAGGCCGCCGCCGCCGGAACCGAATCGCCCCCGTTCGCCTTCGCGGCGCCGTTGCCGGGCGTGGAGTGGCCGTTGCCGCCGTTGGCGGGGCCGGCCGTGTCGGTGGCGATGCCGAGGCCGAGCTGGGAGGTCTCGGCGTCCTTCTTTGCCCTGACCTCCTTGGTCATGATCCCCAGTTCCTCCAGCGTGTCGGTGTCCTCGATGAAGCGGCTCGCGACCCAGCGCATGATGTAGTCGGGCAGCGATTTGGCGAAGGGGATCTCCGGGTTGCCGGTGATGCCCTCCGGCTCGAAGCGCATGTAGCTGAACTTGCGCACGAAGTCTTCGAGCGGCACGCCGTACTGGAGGCCGAGCGAGATCGCCGTCGCGAAGGCGTTCATCAGCCCCCGCATCGTCGAGCCCTCCTTGCCGATGTCGGTGAGGAAGATCTCGCCGACCGAGCCGTCGTCGTATTTGCCGGCGGTGATGTAGCCCTCGTGGCCGGCGATCGAGAACTTGTGGGTGATCGATTCGCGCTCGCGCGGCATCCGGCGGCGCTCCGGCGGGGCGGCGACGACCTCCTCCTCGGCCTTGTCCTGGGCATCGGTGCGCAGCGCCTGCGCGGTCTTGGAGCCGTCGCGGTAGATCGCCAGCGCCTTCAGGCCGCCCTTCCAGCCGCGCGTGTAGGCGTCGGCGATGTCCTCGATCGTCGCGCTCTGCGGCAGGTTGACGGTCTTCGAGATCGCGCCGGAGATGAACGGCTGGGTCGCGGCCATCATGTCGATGTGGCCGGTGTGGGAGATCGCCCGCTCGCCGACCGCGACGTCGAAGACCGGCAGGTGCTCGTCCTTGAGCCCCGGCGCGCCGACGATCGTCGCCTTCTCGGTGATGTAGGCGTTGATCTGGTCGATCTCGGCCTCGCTGTAGCCGAGCCTTTCGAGCGCCAGCGGTACCGAGCGGTTGGCGATCGTCATCTGGCCGCCGCCGACCAGCTCCTTGAACTTGACCAGCGAGAAGTCGGGCTCGATCCCGGTCGTGTCGCAGTCCATCAGGAAGCTGATCGTGCCGGTCGGCGCCAGCACCGTCGCCTGCGCGTTGCGGTAGCCGTGCTCCTCGCCCAGCTCGACCGCCTCGTCCCAGGCGCGCTGGGCCGCCGCGAGCAGGTCGGCCTTGATCCCCTCGGCGTCGATGTCGTAGGCGGCGTCGCGGTGCATCCGCATGACCCCGTTGTGGGCCTCTCGGTTCTTCTCGTACTCGTCGTATGGCCCGGTCGCCCCGGCGGCGATCTCGGCCGACTGGCGGTAGGCGCGGCCGGTCATCAACGCCGTGATCGCGGCGGCGACGTTGCGGCCCTCGTCGGAGTCGTAGGGCAGGCCGTCGGACATCAGCAGGGCGCCGAGGTTGGCGTAGCCGAGGCCGAGCTGGCGGAAGGCGTTGGCGTTCTCGCCGATCTTCTCGGTCGGGTAGCTGGAGAAGCCGACGAGGATCTCCTGGGCGAGGAAGACGACGTCGACGGCGTGCTCGAAGTCCTCGATTTCGAACGACCCGTCCTCGCGGCGGAACTTCATCAGGTTGAGCGAGGCCAGGTTGCAGGCCGAATCGTCGACGTGCATGTACTCGCTGCAGGGGTTGGAGGCGTTGATCCGACCCGACTCCGGGCAGGTGTGCCAGCGGTTGATGACCGTGTCGTACTGGACGCCGGGGTCGGCGCAGCGCCAGGCGGCGTCGGCGATCTGGTCCATCAGCTCGCGCGCCGGCAGCGTCTTCGTCGCCTCGCCGGTCGTGCGCGCCTTCAGCGACCAGTCTTCCCCCGCCTCGACCGCCTCCATGAACTCGTCGGTCACCCGCACGGAGTTGTTGGCGTTCTGGTACTGGATCGAGGTGAAGCCCTCGCCGTCGATCGACATGTCGAAGCCGGCGTCGCGCAGCGCGCCCGCCTTCTCCTCCTCTTTGGCCTTGCACCAGATGAAGTGCTCGACGTCGGGGTGGTCGACGTCGAGGACGACCATCTTCGCCGCGCGCCGCGTCTTGCCGCCCGACTTGATCGTCCCCGCCCAGGCGTCGGCGCCGCGCATGAAGCTGACCGGGCCGGAGGCCAGGCCGCCCTTGGAGAGCGGCTCGACCGAGCCGCGGATGTTGGAGAGGTTGATCCCCGAGCCCGAGCCGCCGCGGAAGATCATCCCCTCCTTGGTGTTCCAGTCGAGGATCGACTCCATCGAGTCGTCGACGCTGAGGATGAAGCAGGCCGAGCACTGCGGGCGCTCCTCGAAGCCGACGTTGAACCAGACGGGCGAGTTGAAGGCGGCCTTCTGGTTGAGCAGGATCGAGGTCAGCTCCGCTTCGAAGGCGTCGGCGTCCTCCTCGGAGGCGAAGTAGCCGCCCTCGCGCCCCCAGCCGGAGATCGTCCCCGCGACCCGCCCGATCATCTGTTTGACCGAGCTCTCGCGCTCGGGGCTGCCGATCTGCCCCCGGAAGTACTTCTGGGCGACGATGTTGGTCGCGTTCTGGGACCAGCTCTTGGGGAACTCGACGCCGCGCTGCTCGAAGGCGGGCGCGGCGGGATCGCCGATCAGCGCGTCGCGCGTCTCCCACTCGATCTCATCGAAGGGGTGCGTCCCAGGGGAGGAGAAGCGGCGTTCGATCGCCAGGCCCTTGAGACCGTTTTTCGGAGCACTGGTGGCGGTCTGGGACATCGAACTTCTCCTCTCGAGGCGTTTTAAGGGGGAGCTGCCCAGGATCGTCAACGAGTCGGACAGACTTTGTGAGCATTGACTCCGCAAACGCCGTAGAAATCGAGCCTTCTCCTCTATGGTGACAAGGTGATGGTGCGGGCAAGGGCGGCCGAAAAGGCCGAATCTGCAAAGGAAGTTGCGAGTGAGGCGATCGCCGCCGTCAAGCCGCGGCTGCGCGGCGTCTCGCACGAGTGGGCCTTCTTCGTGTCGCTCATCCTCGGCGCGGGCCTGATCCTCGCCGCGAAGACGCCGAAGGCGACCCTGGCCGTCGCGATCTACGCCGTCAGCCTCTCGGCCCTGCTCGGCACCAGTGCGCTCTACCACCGGGTCAACTGGACGCGGCCGGAAGTGCGCCGCTGGATGCGCCGCCTCGATCACTCGATGATCTTCCTCCTGATCGCCGGCACCTACACGCCCTTCGCGCTGCTCGTCCTAAACGGCGCTTTGGCCGACGCGATCCTCGTCGTCGTCTGGGCCGGCGCGATCGCCGGCGCGGTGGTCGAGATGGTCTGGATCGACCACCCGAAATGGGTCGCGGCGCTGATCTACCTCTCGCTGGGCTGGGTCGCCGTGGTCGCCTTCCCGGGCCTGTGGAACGACATGGGCATCGCCGGGACCCTCCTGGTCGCCGCGGGCGGGCTCCTATACACGGCGGGGGCCATCGTCTACGCGACCCAACGACCGAATCCCAACCCGCGCGTCTTCGGCTACCACGAGGTCTTCCACGCTCTGGTCATCGCCGCCGCCGCCGCCCACTTCGCCGCGATCGCCTTCTTCGCCCTGCCGGCGTCCTAGGCAGCGAGCGCGGCCGCCGGCTCGGCCGCAGCGACTAGCTCGGCGAGGATCTCCTCCAGCTGATCGGCCTGCTCGGGCCCCAGCTCGAGTCGGTCGCCGTCGCGCAGCTGGTGGGCATGGGAGACGGGCAGTTCGGCCTCGATCACGCGGCCGCCGAGGGCGCCGAGGACCTTGCGCAGCTCGGCTTGTGCCCAGACGGCGCCGAACATGCCGGTGGACGCTCCGATCGCCGCTGCCGGCGTTCCGTTGAGGGCGCTCTGTCCGGCCGGTCGGGAGACCCAGTCGAGGGCGTTCTTGAGCTGGCCGGGGATCGAGTGGTTGTACTCGGGGGTGGCGATCAGCACCGCGTCGGCCTCGCGGACGGCCTGGCGCAGCTCGCGCACCGGCTGCGGCACGCCGTCGAGTTCGACGTCCTCGTCGTAGGGCGGGATCTCGGCGAGCCCCTCGTAGGGGACCAGCTCGGCCCCCGCGGGCAGCCGCTCGGCGGCCGCCCGCAGCAGGGCGCTGTTGTGGGAGCTCGCCCGCAGGCTGCCGGAGATGCCGAGCACCCGCATCGCTACTCGGCCTCCCCGACCAGCTCCAGCTCGACGGCGACGTCGACCCGCCAGTCGAGCACCTCGCCGCCGCTGGGCAGCTCGGCCTGCCAGTCAAGCCCGAAGTCACGCCGGTCGACGCTCGCGGCCAGGGAGAGGCCGACGCGGGCCTTGCCGGCGAGGTCGGCGCCGAGCGGGACGACGCGGCCGCTCGCCTCCACCTCGCGCTTCTCACCGCGGATCTCGAGCTCACCGCGGATCGTCGCCGCACCGTCCTCGGCGATGTCCAGCTCGGTCGAGGCGAAGCGCAGCTGGGGGAAGCGCTCGGCGTCGAAGAACTCGGGGGAGAGCAGATGGCCCTTCAGGTTGGGCTCCTCGACTTCGATGCTCGCCACCTCGACAGTGCCCTCGAGCCGCAGGCTCTCGCCGCCCTCGAGTCGAGCGTCGTAGTCGGCAAAGCCGCTGCGGAAGGTCGAGACGCCGTTGTGGACGACGGCGAAGCCGATCGAAGAATGGACCGGATCCAGCGCGTAGGCGCCGGCTGGGATCTGCTGCTGAATCGTCTCCGTGCTCATCTCTTGTTCCTCCGAGTTCGTTGTTCTGTAAATGATTGACACAGAAACAATCGTACCAAAAGTAGTTGTTCTGTCAACTATTGACCCGGCAATGTTCATCTGGGACAATCGACATATGCCCGACCAGGCCATCGCAACCCCCACGCGTACCGCCCACGGCGAGGCCTGGGGCGCCCTGACCCGCACCCACGCCGCGATCTCGCAGCGCCTGCAGGACGCGCTCGCCGCAGCCGACTTCCCGCCCCTGCCCTGGTACGAGATGCTCGCCACCGTCGCCGACGCGCCCGAGCAGCGGATGAAGATGGGTGAGCTGGCCGAGGCGTTGGTGATCACCCGCGGCGGCCTGACCAAGCTGCTCGACCGCCTGATCAAGGCCGGCCTGATGGAGCGGACCTTCTGTGAGACCGATCGCCGGGTCAGCTACGCGACCCTGCTGCCCGCCGGCGCCGACCTGCTCGAGGAGATGCGCCCGGTCGTCGTCGCCGAGCTGAAGAGCTCCTTCGCCGCCAGCCTCAGCGCCGCTCAGGCGCGCGACCTGCGCGAGGCGCTCGAGCGGGTCAGCGCCTCAGCCTGCGGCCAGAGCTGAGGCCGCGCGCTCTTTCGCGGCCTCGATCAGCGCCAGGACCTGCGTCTCCTGACCGTCGCGCAGCAGCACGACCGGGTCGGGATCGCCGTTGACGATGCCCTCGAAGAACTCCTTGCGGTCCTGGTAGGTCGGCAGCGTCCCCTTCGCCCAGCCGCGGGCGTCGTTGAGGATCACCGCCAGGCGCGCGTACTCCTCGCCGAACAGCTCGGCGACCTCGCGCTTCATCCGCTTGGCCAGGGCGGGGGAGGCGCCGGCGGTCGAGATCGCGATCGCCAGTGGGCCGGTGCGCACGATCGCCGGCAGGATGAAGTTGCACAGCGGCGGCACGTCGACGATGTTGACCAGCATCGCCCGCTTCTCCGCATCGTCGAAGACGGCGATGTTGACGTCGGTGTCGTCGGTGCAGGCGATCGCCATGAAGACCCCCTCGAGGTCGGCCGCGCCGGCGTAGGCGCGCCTCTCCCACTCGATCGACCCCTCCGCGGCGAGCGACTCCAGCTCCGGGTGGGCGACCGGGGCGATCAGGGTGACGCCGGCGTCGCAGGCGAGCAGGCCCTCGACCTTCTCGAGGCCGATGTCGCCGCCGCCGATCACCACGCAGCGCCGCCCCTTCAGTTTCAGGCAGGCGATGTAGAACGGGGTCTCGAGCATGTCGCGCACGCACGACTGGTCGCAGATCCCCTTGCGGAGCTGGCAGACGCACTCCTTGCCGGCATAGGCCTGGGCGGGCATGGGTACAGAGTAATGACGGGCGGGCTCGGCTCGCTCCCCAGCTTCGAACGAAAGGCTTCCACGATGCAGATGCGCACCCTCGGGCCCAACGGCCCGACCGTCTCCGCCCTCGGCCTCGGCTGCATGGGCATGTCGGAGTTCTATTCCGGCCGCGACGACGAGGAGTCGATCCGCACGATCCACCGCGCGCTCGAGCTCGGCGTGAACTTCCTCGACACGGCCGACATGTACGGGCCGTTCGTCAACGAGGAGCTGGTCGGCCGCGCGATCGCCGGCCGCCGCGACCAGGTCTTCCTCGCGACCAAGTTCGGCAACGTGCGCGGCGAGAACGGCGAGCGCCTCGGCGTGCGCGGCGACCCCGAGTACGTGAAGCGGGCCTGTGAGGCCTCGCTGCGGCGCCTCGGGGTCGACTCGATCGACCTCTACTACCAGCACCGGGTCGACCCGAAGACGCCGATCGAGGAGACCGTCGGCGCGATGGCGGAACTGGTCGAGCAGGGCAAGGTCGCCCACCTCGGCCTCTCCGAGGCGGCGCCGGAGACGATCCGCCGCGCCGCCGCGGTCTACCCGATCGCCGCGCTGCAGACCGAGTACTCGCTGTGGAGCCGCGACCCCGAGGATGAGCTGCTGCCGACGGTGCGCGAGCTCGGCATCGGCTTCGTCCCCTACAGCCCGCTCGGCCGTGGCTTCCTCACCGGCCGCTTCCGCTCCCTCGACGACCTGCCCGAGGACGACTACCGGCGCTTCTCGCCGCGCTTCCAGGGCGAGAACTTCGAGCGCAACCTGGAGCTGGTCGGTGTGGTCGAGTCGCTGGCCTCCGAGCACGGTGCCTCTGCCTCCCAGCTGGCGCTCGCCTGGGTGCTGAGCCAGGGTGAGGACGTCGTCCCGATCCCCGGCACCAAGCACGTCTCCTACCTGGAGGAGAACGTCGCAGCGCTGGACGTCGAGCTCACCGACGCGGACCTGGAGCGGCTCGCCGAGGCGCTGCCGAAGGCGGCGGGCGAGCGCTACGACGAGGCGGGGATGGCGACGGTGAACCGCTGAGCGGCGCGGAGGCCTCGCCGAACGCCCCTGCTACCCTCGCCGCCCCATGCGACTGATCGTCACCGAGAAGAACAACAGCGCCAAGAAGATCGCCGACATCCTCGGCCGCAACGAGGCGAAGGCGGACAAAACCTACAAAGTCCCCTTCTATACCTGGACGGACGCCGACGGCGGCGAGCAGATGACGATCGGCCTCAAGGGCCACGTGCTCGGCCCCGCCTTTCCCGAGGGTTACTCGAACTGGCAGAAGACCGACCTGCACGACCTGATCGACGCCGAGCTGATCAAGCAGCCGACCGACAAAAACGTCGTCAAAGCGATCCGCAAAATGGCCAAAGAGGCCGACGAGCTGGTGATCGCCACCGACTTCGACCGCGAGGGCGAGCTGATCGGGCTAGAGGCGCTGCAGGAGATGCTCGAGGCAAACCCGGATCTCGGCACGCGCGAGGAAGCCGACGCCGGCACCCTGCGGATCAAGCGCGCTCGCTACTCGGCGCTGACCAAGGAAGAGATCGAGCGCGCTTTCGACGAGCTCGACGAACTCTCCTATCCGCTGGCCAACGCCGGCGCCGCCCGCCAGGACATCGACCTGCTCTGGGGGGCGACGCTGACCCGGGCGGTCTCGCTCGCCAGCCGCCGCTTCGGCTCCAACTTCCTCTCGGTCGGCCGCGTGCAGAGCCCCACCCTGGGCCTGATCGTCGAGCGCGAGATGGAGCGTCGCGCCCACGTCGCCAAACCGTTCTGGGAACTGTTCGCCAAGTTCGAGCATCCCGACGGGAGCTTCGAGACGCACCACGCGACCGACAAATTCTGGGAGAAAGCCGAGGCCGACAAGGCGTTCGCCGGCACCTCCGGGCCCGGCACGGTCAAATCGGTGACGGCGCGCAAGAACACGCGCAAGCCGCCGACCCCCTACAACACGACCGCCTTCAGCACCGATGCCTCCAGCCGCCTCGGCATCACCCCCGCCAGCGCGATGCGGATCGCCGAGGACCTCTACATGGACGGCTTCATCTCCTACCCGCGCACCGACAACACGGTCTACCCGGCCTCGCTGCCGTTGCGCGAGCTGGTCGCCTCGCTGGTCAAGGTCAAGGAGTTCTCGGCCGCCTCGGGCCTGCTCGACGGCGAGCTGAAGCCGACCCGCGGCAAAAAAGAGACCACCGACCATCCGCCGATCTACCCGACCCAGGCGATCCACCCGGGCGCCCTCGACGGCTCCAAGAAGCGCGTCTACGAACTGGTCGTGCGCCGCTTCCTCGCCACCTTCAGCCCGCCGATGATCACCGAGTCGACCCGCGCCGACATCGAAGCCGGCTCGGAGACCTACTTCGTCCGTGGCTCGGTCGTCGTCGACCCCGGCTACGCCGGCATCTACACCTACGCGCGCTCCTCCGACGAGGAGATCCCGGCCCTCAAGGAGGGCCAGACCCTCGCCCTCGACGGCGAGCCGTGGATCCTCGACAAGGAGACCCAACCGCCCTCGCGCATCTCGCAGGCCAAACTGATCGAGCTGATGGAGGAGCGCGGCCTCGGCACCAAAGCGACCCGCGCCGACATCATCCAGAAGCTCTTCGATCGCGGCTACGTCTACGGCAATCCGCCGGTCCCCTCCGAGACGGGGATCGCCCTCTACGAGGCGTTCAAGAACTACGTGCCGGCGATGGCGACGCCGGAGATGACCGCCCAGCTGGAGGCGGAGATGGACCGCATCGCCGGCGGTGAGATGAGCAAGGGCGAGGTGGTCGGCGAGAGCCGCGACCTGCTGCACAAGACCTGGACCGAGATCGACGGCAGCCGCGAGGAGCTCGCCAAAGTCATCTGGAAAGGGATGGACGAGGACCGCATCCTCGGCCCCTGCAAGGTCTGCGAAGAAGCCGGCCGCAAGAAGGAGGACGGCTCGCCCAACATGCTGCGCATCATCAGGGCGAAAAAATCGGGCAAACGCTTCGTCGGCTGCAGCGGCTGGGTTCTCGACGATCCGGAGTCCTGTGACCAGACCTTCCCGCTGCCCCAGCGGGGCGACGTCTTCAAGCTGGAAGACCGCTGCTCGGTCTGCGGTGAGACGCCGCGGCTCAAAGTCGTCCCCTTCCGCGGCCGCCCCTGGAACCTCTGCCTCAACGACGACTGCGAGTCGATGCAGGAGATGAAGAAACGCCGCGCCGAGCGCGAAGCGGCGAAAGCCGCGAAGGCCGAGATGGAAAAGAAGCCGCCGCCGGACGGCGAGAACGGTAAGGCAGCCAAGAAGGCGAGCAAGGCCGACACCGCGACCCGCAAACGGAAACGGGCCAAAACCACCGTCAAATGACCTTCATCTCCCTCGAGGGAGTGGATGGCTCAGGCAAGAGCACGCAGGCGAAGCTGCTCGCCGGAGCGCTCGGCCCAGAGACGACGCTGATCCGCGAGCCGGGGGGGACCGACGCCGCCGAGCGGATCCGCGAGCTGCTTGCCGATCCGGCCCTGGAGTTGGACTCCTTCGCTGAGCTGCTGCTCTTCTCCGCGGCGCGCGCCGACCTGCTCGCGCGGGTCGTGCGGCCCGCCCTGGAGGAAGGCGGCACCGTCGTCGCCGACCGCTTCGCCGACTCCAGCGTCGCCTACCAGGGGGGCGCCCGCGGGCTCGGCACCAGCCACGTGCTCTCGCTCGTCGACCAGACGATCGACGGCCTCTGGCCCGACCTGACGATCTACCTGAAGATCGACCCGGAGGCCGGCCTTGCCCGCGCCGACGGTGAGGACCGCTTCGAGGCCGAGGGGCTGGAGCTGCAGCGGGCGGTTGCCGAGGCCTATGACGAGATCGCGATCATCGCCTCGGACCGCGTGGTCACGGTTGACGCTGAGGGGACGGTCGAGGAGGTTCATGCGCGGGTGATGGCCGCGGTGCAAAGCCACCCGGGGAGCGCCGTAGAGGTTTGAACCGCTATTCGAATCAAACCTCTACGGCGGTGGAGGCCGGCACCGCTCATCAGCCCCGGGTGCGGTTGGCGTTGAGTGCCGCCCTTGCCGCGGGACCGTCGCACGCCTACCTCTTCCGCGGGCCCCGCGGCGCCGGCAAGCGGGCTGCGGCGCGGGCGTTTGCCGCGGAGATCCTTGCCAGTGCTGCCGACGATCCAGATGATGCGCGGCGCAGGGCGCTGCTCGATCCTTCGCCGCATCCCGACCTGGTTTGGCTGGCGCCGAAGGGGGCGCAGCACATGGTCGAGGAGGTGCGGGAGCGGGTCATCCGGGCTGCGGCGTACCGGCCCTACGAAGGCGGCAAGCGGGTCTTCGTGATCGAGGCGGCGGAGGCGATGCGGGACGAGAGCCAGAACGCCCTGTTGAAGACGCTGGAGGAGCCGCCCGGGTTCGTCCACCTGATCCTGCTCAGCTCCGAGCCGGCGGCGCTGCTGGAGACGGTCGCCTCGCGCTGCCAACCGGTCGATTTCGCTCCTCTGCCCCCCGAGGCGGTGGAGGCGATGCTCCGTGACGCGACCTCCGGCGCCGACGCGGACGAGATCGCCGCCGCAGCTCGGCTCTCCGGCGGCGACGTCGAGTTGGCCGGCCTGCTGCTGAGCGAGCAGGGGCGGGCGTTGCGCGAACAGGCGGTCGCGCTGGACTGGGGGGCGATCCTGAGGACCGCCGAGATGGCGGGCGAGGAAGCGGAATCCGCCGTCCGCGACGCGCTGGAGGAGGAAAAGGAGGCCGGCGTAAAACGCTCGGCCCGCGACATCGCCGACGCGGCCAAACGCGCCGGCCGCCGCCGCCGCACCGACCTGCTCGACCTCGGCCTGCGCCTCGCCGCCGCCTGGTTCCGCGACCTCGCCGCCACCGCCTCCGGCGCCGCCGACGTGGTCTACAACCGCGATCGCACGACGCAGCTCCAGTCCCGGGCGGTCGACCTCGACCCGAGCGGCCCCCGCCGTGCGGTCGAGCTCGTCGAGGACACCCGCCGCCGCTTCGACCTCAATGTCTCCGAGGAACTAGCCCTCGAGGCGCTCTCGTTTCGGCTCGCCGCCGTTCTCGGCTGATGCCGCCTGCTGCTCCTTCGCCTTCTCCAGTGCCCGCTCCTGAGCCAGGCGGGTGATTTGGGCTGCCTGGCGGGACATGATCACGCTGAAGTTGAGCGCCATGCCGAGCAGCAGCAGGAGGATGATCGAGAAGAGGGCGACGTTGGTGTCGCGGACGCCCATCAGGTCGGCGACGGTGCCGAGCAGGCCGGGAAAGACCGCCCCGGCCAGCATTCCCAGGCCGGCGACGAACCAGACGACGCTGAAGCGCTCCTGCAGACGGTCGCGGCGGATCAGCTCGAGGATCATCAGCATGAAGACGACCGCGATCACCGCGGCGAGGATGCGGGTCTGCGAGGTCAGGTGGACCTTGGGATCCTGCGCAGCGGCGAGGAGGGCGTTCATCGCTCCGTGCCCACCTTGCGCGGCCGGAACTGGCCGACCAGGAGCACGATCATGCCCTTGAAGATGAAGAAGGCCGAGCGCAGCGGCGTGAGGAAGGAGGACCCCCCGGCCCGCTCGAGCATCCGCACCGGCACCTCCTCGACCCGCAGGCCCTGGCGCACCGCCAGCTGCAGCGACTCGATCTCGGCGAAGTCGGGGGAGTAGCTCTCGCTGAACAGCTCCATCACTCGCCTGTTCGCGGCGCGCATGCCGCTGGTCGTGTCGGTGAAGCGCTGCCGCGTCGCCAGGGTGAGGAAGAAGCGGAAGACGCTGATGCCGATCCGCCGTGAGATCGTCGCCCGGTAATCCTCGCCCGTCCCCCCGTCCGCCTCGCTGCGCTCGGCGGCGTCGGCGTGGAAGCGCGAGCCGATCACCAGGTCGGCGCGGTCGGCGCGCACCTCCTCGAGCAGGCGGGCGACCTCGGCGGGCGGGTGCTGCCCGTCGGCGTCGAGGTGGGCGCAGAAGTCATAGCCCTCGCGCAGCGCATAGAGGTAGCCGGTCTGCAGCGCCGCGCCCAGGCCCTGGTTGAAGGGCAGCGAGGCGACCGTCGCACCCGCCGCGGCGGCGCTCGCCGCGGTTGCGTCGGTGGAGCCGTCGTCGACGACCAGCAGGTCGGCCTCGGGCAGGTGCTCACGCACCCCGGCTATCACAGCCGCGACCGAGTCCGCCTCGTTCCAGGCGGGAATGAAGACCAGCGTCCTCATGCGGCGATTCTCCCATGCCGTCATCCTGTTTAGTAACCACTCATGCGAAGGATCGGGATCAGGTTCTGGCTGGTTGGCGCATTTGCGGCCGTGACCCTGCTCACGGCGGGCGTCGTCTACCTCTTCGGCGACCGGCCCCGCGCCGTCCTCGGCGCGATCGCACTCGGCATCCTCTCCGGCTTCTTCATCGCGCTCGGCATCTCCCGCCGCGTGCGCCGCCTCTCCAACGGCGCAGGCGAACTCGCGGCCGGCTCCTTCGACACGCACCTCGACGTCGGCGGGCGCGACGAGATCGGCGACCTCGCCCGGGCGCTCGAATCGATGCGGGCCTCGCTCAAGGAGAGCTTCGGCGTGCTCACCGCCGACCGCAACAAGCTCAAAGCGATCTTCGACGGGCTCACCGACGCGGTGATCGTCGTCGACGAGAACGGCGCCGTGCGCTTCTCCAACAGCGCCGCCGCCAACCTGCTCAGCCCGCTCGGCCAGCCGCCGTCGGGGATGCGCTCGCAGCTGCGCCGCGCGACGGCTGTCGGCTTCGCCGCCCACCCGGCGCTGCGGATGGGCGACCGCGCCTACGCGATGACCGCCCGGGCGCTGCCCAAAGAGCGCGCCGTGCTGGTCGTCGCCCGCGATCGCACCGACGAGATGCGCCGCGAGCTGGCAGAAGCCGACTTCATCTCCAACGCCGCCCACGAGCTGCGCAACCCGCTGGCCGGCATCTCCAGCGCGATCGAGGTCCTGCAGGAGGGCGCCAAGGACGATCCCGGCGCGCTCGATCACTTCCTCGGCCGCCTCGCCGAGGACGCCGAGCGGATGAACCGGCTGACCAAATCGCTGCTCACCCTGGCGCGGGTCGAGTCGCTCGGCGCAGGGGAGACCGAGGAGGTCGACGTGGCGGCGGCCGTTCGCGACACCGTCGCCGCGGTAGAGACCCCGCCGCACATCGAGCTGAGCACCGAGGTCGAGCCCGAGCTCGCCGCCAAGGGGGACCCGACGCTGCTGCGCCAGGTGCTGGTCGGACTGCTCACCAATGCCTTCAAGCACACGCCGTTGCCCGGGCGCGTTACCGTTCGCGGCCGTCATGAGGGAGATAAAGAGGTGATGCTCGAAGTGATCGACACCGGGCCCGGGATTCCCGAGGCGGAGATAGAGCGCGTCTTCGAGCGCTTCTATCGCCGCGACGAGTCGCGCAAGCAGGAAGGCTTCGGACTCGGCTTGGCGATCGCGCAGCGCATGGTCAGCGTCATGGGCGGCGAGATCGGCGCCCGCTCGGTCGAGGGCGAGGGCAGCACGTTCTGGGTCCGCCTGCCCGTCGCACAACCCAGCCCCACCCCGGTCGCATGAGCAGCGGACGAATCCTGATCGCCGACGACGAGCCCTCGGTGCGCGACTCGGTCGGCTACGCGCTCGCCCAGGAGGGCTTCGAGGTCAGCTCCGCCGCCGATGGCGACGAGGCGGCCGAGATGGTCGGCAACGGCATTCCCTACGACCTGCTGATCCTCGACATCATGATGCCCGGACCGAGCGGGCTCGACATCTGCCGCGACGTGCGCTCGCGCAGCGCCGTGCCGATCATCCTCCTCACCGCCAAGGACGCCGAGGTCGACAAGGTCGTCGGGCTCGAGGTTGGCGCCGACGACTACGTCACCAAGCCCTTCTCCGTGCGTGAGCTGCTCGGCCGCGTGCGCGCCCAGCTGCGCCGCCGCGAGCTCGACCGGGCGCCGCTCGCCGAGGCGGTGAAGATCGAAGCCGGGCCGGTCTCGATCGACCTGGTCCGCCACGTCGCCATGGTCCGCGAGGTCCCGGTCAACCTGACCCGCTCGGAGTTCCAGCTGCTGCGCCTGCTGGTCGGCCGCACCGGCGAGGTGTTCCCCCGCCGCCAGATCATGGAGGAGCTCTGGCAGACCGAGTTCGACGGCGACGAGCGCGCCTGCGACGTGCACATCTCGAACCTGCGCCAGAAGGTCGAGCGCGACCCGCAGAACCCCGAGCTGGTGCTCACCGTGCGCGGCGTCGGCTACAAGTTCGACGGCGACGCCGGCTGAGCCCGGCGGCGCCCATCCCCTCCCAATAGGCTCTGCACATGGACCGGAGCCCGAGCGCAGACGAGGCGACCGCGATCGCCGCCGCGATCGCCCGCTTCGAGGCGGATACCGCTTCGGTCGAGGCTGCGGCGGAGGAGGCGGTGAGCCCGTGGCAGCGGGCGGCGCTGGCTGAGGGAGTGGGCGCGAAGGGCACAGTCCAGAGGCACCTAGAAGGAGGGACGCAATGGCAGTCGTGAAAATCATCGAGCTGGTCGGCAGCTCCAAGACGTCGACCGACGACGCGGCGAAACAGGCGCTCGCCCAGGCACAGGGCACGCTGCGCAACATCCGCGCCGTCGACATCGTCTCGACCGGCATCCGCGGCGAGAACCTGGACGAGTACCGCGCCCACGTGCGGGTCGCCTTCCTGGTCGAGGGGACCGAGGTCGACTGATGAGCGACGAGACGCGGGAGCTCTCGCGCGACGAGGCACGGAAGCTGATCGACGACGGCGCGCAGCTGATCGACGTGCGCGCCGGGCACGAGTGGGACGCCGGCCACATCGTCGGCGCCACCCACCTGCCGCTGGACGAGCTGGCCGGGCGCACCGGGGAGCTCGATCCCGAACGCCCGGTCGTCCTCTACTGCCGCGGCGGCACCCGCTCGACGATGGCCGCCGACGCGCTCGCCGAGGCCGGCTTCGATGCGGCCAAGCTGAGCGAGGGGATCGTCGGTTGGGCCGAGGCCGACCTGCCGCTCGAGCCCGAGGGCGGATACGTCTCGGAGTCGGGCGAAGCGGCGGCGATCCTCGAGGCCCGCAAGAGGAGCTGAGCCGGTCGCCTGGCTGGCTCTGAGTTAAATACCCTAATCCCTGTCAGGTTTTGCTATTTTTCTGACTGTGGAGGCTTACGAGAACGTCGCCGGGCACGGGATCCCGACCAGGGCGGAGCGCGAGGGCGAGGGCGAGTGCACGATATGAGCCCCGTCGCAGCGACAACTCCGGAGATCGACGCCGAGTCGATCGCCGCGGAGCTGGAGGCGAAGACCGCCCCGGAGGCGATCGAGTGGATGTTCGAGACCTTCGGCCAGAGCCACTACATCGCCTGCTCGTTCCAGAAGACGAGCGCGGTGACGGCGCATCTGGCCAGCCAGATCAACTCCGACGCGCGCTTCTTCTATCTCGACACCGACGTCCTCTTCCCGGAGACGTACGAGACCCGCGACAAGCTCGCCGAGCACCTCGGGGTCGAGTTCGACCGCTTTCACAACCTGACGCTGGCCGAGCAGGCCGAGCAGTACGGCGACGAGCTCTGGAAGAGCGACCCCGACGCCTGCTGCGGCCTGCGCAAGGTCGAGCCGATGCGGCGCGCCCTCTCTTCCGTAGACTGCTGGCTCGCCGGCGTCCGCCGCGAGGACTCCACGAGTCGCGCCAAGACCCCCAAGTTCGCTTGGGACAAGCGATTCGAGCTATGGAAGCTGAACCCGATCGCGGACTGGACCGAGCGTGACGTCTGGAACTACATCCGTGAGCACCACCTCCCGTACAACCCTCTGCACGATCGGGGCTACCCCTCGATCGGCTGCACCCATTGCACGAAGCCGGTCGGGCCTGGCGGCTCGCCGCGTGCCGGGCGCTGGGCTGGTCTCGAAAAGACCGAGTGCGGGATCAACTAGCGGCCCTCACGCGCGCCGCCGAAATCCACTTCCCCGACCGATTGGTGAGATACCTGCATGAGCGACACGATGACTGAGCTTTCCCTGACCCTCGACGAGCGTCACACCGCCGACTTCGAGATGATCGGCAACGGCGGCTTCGCGCCGCTCACCGGCTTCCAGGGCTCCGCCGACTGGGAGCGCGTCTGCGCCGAGATGCGCACCGTCGACGGCGATTACTGGCCGATCCCGATCACCCTGGCGACCGACCTCGAATGCGAGGTCGGCGACGCCGTCGCCCTCTCCAGCGACGAAGGCAAGCCGCTGGGGCGGATCAGGGTCGAGGAGATCTGGGAGCGCGACGCGCGCAGCGAGGCCGAGCGCGTCTACGGCACCACCGACGACGCCCACCCCGGCGTCGCGGCTATCTACGCCGAGAGCAGTCGCTGCATCGCCGGCCCGATCGAGGTCGACGCGCTTCCCGACCACGAGGAGGCCTTCATGCGGCGCTACAAGACTGCGCCGGAGACGAAGCAGGAGTTCGCCGACCGGGGCTGGAAGCGGATCGTCGCCTTCCAGACCCGCAACCCGATCCATCGCGCCCACGAGTACCTGACCAAGGCGGCGCTGGAGACCTGCGACGGGCTCTTCATCCAGCCGCTGATCGGCAAGACCAAGGCCGGCGACATCCCGGCTGACGTGCGCATGCGCTGCTACGAGGTGCTGATGGAGAACTACTACCCGAACGACCGGGTGATGCTCGGCGTGAAGCCGGCGAAGATGCACTACGCCGGCCCGCGCGAGGCTGTGCTGCACGCGATCGTCCGCCGCAACTACGGGGCCACGCACTTCATCGTCGGCCGCGACCACGCGGGGGTCGGCGACTACTACGGCACCTACGACGCGCAGAAGATCTTCGATGACATCGACACCGACGAGCTGGGCATCGAGCCGCTCTTCTTCGAGCACAGCTTCTGGTGCAACGAGTGCGAGGGCATGGCTTCGGGCAAAACCTGCCCGCATGACTCCTCCGCGCACGTTTTCCTCAGCGGCACCAAAGTCCGCGAGATGCTCGGCAACGGCGAAAGGCCGCCGCAGGAGTTCTCGCGCAACGAGGTCGCCGACATACTTATCGACGCTTACAAGGAGGACTGACAAGCATGGCTGGTGAGAAGGGCTTCACCCTCTGGTTCACCGGGCTCTCAGGAGCCGGCAAGACGACGATCTCGAGGCTGCTCGAGGGACACCTGCGCGAGCGCGGCTCCAAGCTGGAGATCCTCGACGGCGACGTGGTCCGCGAAAACCTCTCCAAGGGCCTCGGCTTCTCCAAAGAGGACCGCGACACCAACATCCGCCGCATCGCCTTCGTCGCCGACCTGCTCTCCCGCAACGGCGTGCCGGTGATCACCGCCGCGATCTCGCCCTACGCGGCGATCCGCCAGGAGGCGCATGAGCTGATGGGCGAGCGCTTCATCGAGGTCTACGTCAAGGCTTCGGTCGACACCTGCGCCGAGCGTGACGTCAAGGGCCTCTACGCGAAAGCCTTTGCCGGGGAGATCAAGGAATTCACCGGCGTCTCCGATCCCTACGAGGCTCCGGAGAACCCGGACTTCACGGCGGACACCGAAAACGAGACTCCTGAGGAGTCGGCCGAGAAGCTGCTCGCCTACCTCGAGTCGCGGGATCTGATCCCGGCGGCTGCAGTCACCGCTTAGCTACGACAGGGAATAGCCCCCTCCTCGGACAAACGCCGGCCTAATCAGGCCGGCGTTTTTCGTATTCGCTTACACACATATGCGCCGTAGTGCACATGTACCAGTGCGGTGTGTGTCCATTGCGTAGGTAACAAACGTTTACCGAGAACTGCCCTTTCAGATCGCACCTCCGCGGCGTACCGTGATTCACCGAGGCCATGAGGAGTCGACTGACTACTTCTGTCGTTTGCATTGCCCTGATGGCCTTGCTCTCGATGCCCGCGGGCGCCTCCGCTTTCGGCCCGCTCAGCAGCCTCGGCCCTCCCGGCGCGGGGTCGGGCCAGATCGGCTACCCCACCGGTGTGGCGGTCGGGCCCAACGGCCGCGTCTACGTCGTCGATTACGAAAACAACCGCGTTTCGGTGTTCTCGCCCAGCGGCCAGTTCATCCTCGCCTTCGGCAAATCCGTGCGTCCTTCCGGAGGCAACACGTGCACCGCCGCGACCGGCTGCCAGAAAGGCGTCGGCGACGGCTCCGCCGGGGCGCTCTGGGGCCCGATAGGGCTGACGATCGACTCCGCCGGGGCGGTCTACGTGACAGCCGGGAACGGCTACCGCGTCGACGTCTTCTCGGCCGAGGGGGAATTCATCCGCGCCTTCGGCAAGGGCGTCAAACCGGGCGGCGGCAACGTCTGCACCGCGGCCACCGGCTGCCAGCAGGGCACCGGGGACTACTCGGCCGGCTCGCTCACCGTGCCCCTGGGCATAGCCATCGACTCCTCCGGGCTGCTCTACATCACCACGGTCGCCTACCGCGTCGACGTCTTCTCTCGTGAGGGAAGCTTCGTCCGTGCCTTCGGCAAGGGCGTCAACCCGGCGGGCGGCGATACGTGCACGGCCGCAACCGGTTGCCAGCAGGGCAAAGAATTCAGCTCGGCGGGCGGCATGTCGCTGCCCTACGGCATCGCCGTCGGCGCGGGCGGCCTCGTTGCGGTTGGGGACTTCGGCAACCGTCGCATCGACATCTTCGGCACCGGCGGGAACTTCATCCGCGCCTTCGGCCGTGGGGTCAATCCGGCGACCGATACCGCCGCCTACGGCGTCTGCACCGCGGCAACGGGATGCCGGGCGGGCACCGAAGGAAGTGGCGCCGGCGCCGTCACCGGTGGGGTGGGTATGGCCTTCGGCGCCCAGGGCCACGTCCTGGCCGCCGATAACTCCAACAACCGGGTCAGCGAATTCGGCAGCGATGGGAGCTTCATCCGCGCCTTCGGCGAAGGAGTGATCAACGGCGAAGCGGCCTTCCAGGTCTGCACGACCGCGACCGGGTGCCGCGGCGGCCTCGCGGGCGCGAACTCCGGTTCCCTCGGACGGGTCTTCGCGGTCGCAACCGACTGTCGGGGGGCGATCTATGCCTCCGCGTGGTCCCAGGGCGCCTCCGCCCTGCAGGTCAAGCGATTCGGCGAGCCGGGCACCCCTCTGACGCCCTGCCCGCCGCCTGATTCCGCGGCGGCCGGCGGTTCGGCCGGCGGCGCCTTTGCGGGCGCGTTCGACGAAGGGCGTCCCAGGACCGCCAAACCCTCGATCAAGGTCGAACTGAACACTGGGGCCGGGACGGCGGCGCTGATCGTGATCGTCTCCAACCCGGGGATTCTCACCTTGAAGGGCAAGGGCATCCGCAAAGTCATCCGCCACGCCAAGCGCCCGGGGCTGATCGAACTCCTGGTGATGCCGAAGAAGGCTCTGAAGCGCAAGCTCCAAGCGCGCGGAAAGGCGGCGGTGAAATTCACCCTCGCCTTCAAAGCGGACAACGGCGCCTCGGTCACCCAGGCTAAGGCCATCGGCCTGAAGATGGTCTCCCCCTTCTGAGCCGTCTCCGCAGCGCTCGTCTTCCCGGCTCTGGATAGGCTCCCCGCCGTGATCGAGCTACAGAGTCACTCGACCGTTTCAGACGGGCAGCTGGAGCCGGCCGGGGTCGTCGAGGAGGCGGCCAAAGCGGGCGTGAAGACGCTGGCGCTGACCGACCACGACGCCATCGCGGGCGTTGCCGAAGCACAGCGGGCCGCCGAGCGCCTCGGGATCGAGCTGGTGCCCGCGATCGAGATGTCCTGCGTGCACCGGTACGCCGAAGACCTCCACATCTGCGGCTACTGGATCGACCTGGGTTCGATCGCGGCCGCCTGCGAGCGCGCCCAGCACGAGCGGGTCACCCGCGCCGGCGAGATCGTCGAGAACCTGCGCCGGGAGGGCTTCGACATCCATCTCGAGGACGCGGTCAGGGAAGCCGGCGACGCTCTCTCGATCGGCAGGCCCCATATCGCCCGCGCGGCGGGAGCCGGCGAGAACATGGGCCCCTTCTTCGAGGAGTACCTCGTCCCGGGGGCGAAGGCCTTCGTGCCGCGCCGCTGGCCGACCGCCGAGGAAGCGGTGGAGGTGATCCACGACGCCGGCGGAGTCGCCGTCGTCGCCCACCCCTATTGGGACATCTCCGAGCCGGAGAAGGTGGAGGAGCTGATTCGCGCTCTCGGGGTCGACGGGGTCGAGGCCTACTACCCGTCCCACAGCCGCGAGCAGACCGAACATCTGCTTTCGCTCTGCGACGAGTTGGAGCTCGTGCCCACCGGCTCCTCCGACTACCACGGGCCCACCCACAAGACCTTCTCGCGCTTCGGCGCCTACGAGACCTACGGCCTCGGCGAGCCCCAGCTTCCCCCCAAGCCCTGAGCGTGGCCGCCCTCCCGCTGGCTGAATAGACTGCCGCGCTCATGTTCGAGAAGGTCCTGATTGCCAACCGCGGCGAGATCGCGATCCGGGTGGCCCGCACCCTCAAGGAGATGGGCATCGGCTCGGTTGCCGTCTACTCGGAGATCGACCGTGACGCGCCGCACGTGCGCGAGGCCGACGAGGCTTTCCTGATCGGCCCGGCGGTGCCGGCTGAGAGCTATCTCAACATCGAGAAGATCGTCGAGACCGCGAAGGAGGCCGGTGCCGAGGCGATCCATCCCGGCTACGGCTTCCTTGCCGAGAACGCGGATATGGCCCGCGCCTGCGATGAGGCCGGCATCACCTGGATCGGACCGCCGCCGGAGGCGATCGAAGCGATGGGGTCGAAGACCCGCGCCCGCGAGATCATGGAGAAGGCCGGCGTGCCGATCGTGCCCGGTTCCACCGAGGTCGCCAAAGACGTCGAGGGCGCCAGGCGCCAGGCCGAGGAAGCCGGCTATCCGGTCGCCTGCAAGGCGGCGGGCGGCGGCGGCGGCAAGGGTTTCCGCGTCGCGATGACGCCCGACGACCTCGAGGAGGCCTACGAGGGCTCCTCCCGCGAAGGAGAGAAGTTCTTCTCCGATCCCCGTGTCTACGTCGAGCGCTATCTGGAGGACCCCCGCCACGTCGAGGTCCAGGTGCTCGCCGACGGACACGGCAACGTGATCCACCTCGGTGAGCGCGACTGCTCGCTGCAGCGTCGCCACCAGAAGGTGGTCGAGGAGGCGCCGGGCCCCCACGTCGACGAGGAGATGCGCGAGCGGATCGGCAAGATCGCCACCGACGCGGCCGAGGCGGTCGGCTACCGCGGCGCCGGCACGATCGAGGGCATGCAGGTCGGCGATGAGTACTTCTTCCTCGAGATGAACACCCGCGTCCAGGTCGAGCACTGCGTGACCGAGATGGTCACCGGCGTCGACATCGTCCGCGAGCAGATCCTGGTCGCCGCCGGCGAGCCGCTCTCGATCGCGCAGGACGAGGTCGAGCTGCGCGGCTGGTCGATCGAGTGCCGAATCAACGCCGAGGCGGCCCACAAGAACTTCGCTCCCGCGCCGGGCGGGATCACCACCTACCGCGAGCCCGCCGGGC
The DNA here is from genome assembly GCA_035693025.1 of Solirubrobacterales bacterium. Lineage (GTDB taxonomy): Bacteria > Actinomycetota > Thermoleophilia > Solirubrobacterales > 70-9 > VRUE01. The sequence goes on along the minus strand of DASSHI010000018.1, from coordinate 1,677 downwards.
CCGGGGTCCGCGTCGACTCCGGAGTCGAGGCCGGCTCCGAAGTGACGCCGATGTACGACCCGATGGTGGCCAAGCTGATCGTCTGGGACGCCGATCGCGAGAAGGCGACGCGCCGCATGCTGCGGGCGCTCGACGAGTACGAAGTCGGCGGGCTGACCACGCTGATTCCCTTCCACAAGGCCATCCTCGCCACCGAGCAGTGGCAGCGGGGCGAGACCTGCCGCGACCTGATGGAGGACAAGGCGTGGCTGAAGACAACAGCCCCAGCCGACGCCGCGCCGCCCGAGCCCGCTGAGAAGGGGCCCGAGAAGGTGGCCCGCGACTACAAGGTCGAGGTCTCCGGCAAGCTCTTCGACGTCAAGGTGATCGGGGAGGCCTTTGCCGGCACTGCCGCGCCTGCAGCCGCGGGGCGCAAGCCGGCGAAGCGCGAGCGCAAGGGCGGTGGCGGGCCGAGCGCGTCCAGCGAGGCCCTGCCCTCACCCCTGCAGGGGACGATCCTGAAGGTGGCCGTCGAGAAGGGTGCCGAGGTCGCCGAGGGCGACCTGATCTGCGTGATCGAGGCGATGAAGATGGAGAACGAGATCGCCGCGCACCGCTCCGGCAAGGTCGAGGAGCTGAACGTCTCCGAGGGCGCCGCCGTCTCGAGCGGTGACGTCCTCGCCGTCATCAAGTAACGCCCCGGCCGCTCAGCCGATGCGTTTGTGGTGGCGCTTTTCTTCTTGTTCCTTTTGTTTGCGCCGTTCTTCTTCGCGCCGCTGCTTGTCGACTCGCCGCTGTTCCTTCTTGGTCAGCGGGAATTTGGGTGCGACTTCGCGGCAGGTGCGTCCGACGCAGTTCTCCAGGCGGACCAGCTGGGCGTGGAGAAAGGCGCGGATCGGGAAGAAGTTCGGCACGCGGACCAGGCTGTTGAGCTCGTTGGGGTCTTTGTTGATGTCGTAGAGCTCTTTCTCGCCGTCGGGCCACTCGATGTACTTGTAGGGGCCGAGGCGGATTCCCTCGTAGTCCTTGGGAGGCGCCACGATCGAGGCGTGCGCCTTGCCGCCGTCCCCACCCGTCCGCGAGGGGGCGCCGGCCGTGGCGCGGCGTGAGCGGGACGCCGTGGCGGGGCCGGGGCGGGTGGCGGTGCCGGGGCGGGCATCGACCGTCGAGGTGGAGATGGCGCCGTTCGCGTTCACGTCGGCCGTCTGGACGAAGGACTCGAAGAGGAACGGCCGGCGGGTGCGCAGTGCGGGGTCGTGCAGGAAGGGCACGATCGAGCGCCCGTCGATGCTTTTGTCGGCTTCGGCCCCCGCCAGTTCGAGGATCGTCGGCGCGATGTCGATGTTCCCCACCAGCTCACCGGACTGGGTGTTGGGCCGGATGCCGGGGCCGCGAATCAGGAAAGGCAGGTGGGTGGAGGGCTCGTAGGCGAGGAACTTGCCGCCGATCAACCGGTGCTCGCCGAAGAAGAAGCCGTTGTCGGAGGTGAAGATGATGTAGGTGTTGCGGAGCCGGTGCAGGGCGCCGAGGGTGTCGATGACCTGCTTGATCCCGTCGTCGATCGAGCGCAGCGACTCGAGTTGCTTCTGCCAGTAGACCCGGTAGGTGTGCTTGTCCTGCAGCGACAGGTGCGGTGCGTTGCGGATGAAGCGGGGCTTGTCCCTGACGTTGCCCTCATCGAAGCCTTCTGAGCGATCG
>DASSHI010000017.1:0-15648 GCA_035693025.1 Solirubrobacterales bacterium | reverse complement strand
GGCGGTCTCTGGAAGCTGGTGGGTTGCGCACGTGGCGAGCGCGGTGCTCGGCTGTTGCGCGGCGGTGTCCCGTTTTGACTGCGTCACATCTCCCTTTCCCTGTTGCGGGCCGCTTCCCGGGCGGCCCTTCCCTGCTGCGGTGCTGCCCTGCCCGTCCTGAGGGAGGACGGAGCAACTGTAAACAGAGACCTTTTTAATGTCAAGAATTGCGTTTTTGAAAGAAAGCGCAATGTTTTGAAACAGGCTCCACAACCGCCGTATATCGCTCTGACATGGGGCTTTCAGCGGGAACGCCAGAGGTATGCGGCGTCCATCCGCCGCCGCGGCTACCGCTTGGACCGGGAAGAAGCTCAGCCGCGGTCGGGGCGGTCCGGGTACATCTCGTCGATCGTGACGAGGGCCCGGTAGGGGGCGGCCGCGGCCGCTTCGATCGCTGCGCCGCCGCCCGCCAGGCGGTCGACCACGGCGATCACGGAGACGGGCTCGAGGCCCTGCTCCTTGACCTTCTCGATCGCCTGCACGGTCGAGCCGCCGGTGGTGACGGTGTCCTCGACGACGAGCACCTTGTCCCCTTCGTCGACCGGCCCCTCGACCCAGCGCTGGAGGCCGTGCGCCTTGCGCCCGCCGCGGACGAAGAAGCCGACGAGACCCTCGCCGGCAGGCACCGCGAGGGCGGCGCAGCTGGGCGGGATCGCCGCCGTCGCCGGACCGCCGACGGCACTCGCGCCGGCTTCGACCGCGGCGGCGGCGATCAGCTCGCCCGCCGCCCGGAAGCCCGCCGGTCGCAGCAGCGCCCGCCGCGCGTCGACGTAGTACTGAGCCGTCGCCCCGCTCGCCAGCGTCACCTCGCCGATCACCAGCGAGTGCTCGCGCAGCTCGCTCAGCAGGGTGCGCTTGGCGGCCTCGAGGTCGGACATTCCGCGGAACTTATATCGGCAGGGGGGCGATTTTTCGCTTCCCGCCCCTTGGTAGGGGTGTGAAAGCCCGAGGCAACCGTCGAACTAGGTGTACCGGACGCGCGGTACACTCGACTCATGGCCTCAAAATACCCACGCGTGCAGGTGACCGTCGACCCCGCTCTGGCCGAGGCGATGGCTGCTGTTGACGCCCATCCGAAGAGCAGGTCACGGCTGATCCGCGACCTGGCGCTGCGGGGGGCGGAACTCGCCGCGGACGACCGGCGGCGAAGGGAGGAAGCGAAGGAGTACTTCCTCAAGGTCGCGCGCGGCGAGATCGAGCTCGACTTCACCGGCGCCCAGGAAGCGTGGGAAGAACGCGAGGCCGAAGTCGAATGAGGCCATTCGGCTCGGGTGTCCCGTTGGTAATCGATACGTCGGCATGGGCCCGGCAGCGGAGTCCCAAGGTGATCGCCGGCTGGGAAGCAACCCACGAAGCGCTTGGCTTCGCGTCGTGCCCGGTTGCGGCCCTCGAGATCCTGAGAACCGCGAGGGACGAGGAAACGTTCAAGGCGATAGACACGCACCTCTCTGCCCTCGCCCAGGCGCCCGTGACCGCCACGGTCTGCGGCGCCGCCCTGACCGCGTCTCGCGAGCTGGGGGCCCGCAGGCGTCTCCCCGCCCCCGACTACCTGATCGCCGCAGCCGCGGCCGAGTGCGGCTTCGGCGTCCTCCATGCCGATAAGCATTTCGACCTGCTGGCGACGGTGCTCGAATTCGAGAGCGTGCGGCTTCCGGAGTAGGCCGCTAACCCCTCTGGTCGAACGGCTCGTTTCAGAAGACGAAGATGGGCTCGCCGTAATGCAGCTGTTCGTAGATGCGCGGCTGGTCGGCGATGTAGGTGCGGACGCAGCCGTGGCTGGCGGCGTAGTCGGGCACTTCGGCGTAGCCGTGGACGGCGTAGCCGTTGTGCCAGTAGAAGGAGTAGTACATGCCCTCGGAGTTGTAGCCCGGTTCCTGGCGGTAGAAGCTGTACTCGCCGGTGATCGTCGGGGTCGAGGGCTTGCCGGTCGAGACCGGGTAGATCGCGAAGGGCCGGCTGCCCTTGGCGAGCACGAGCACCTGCTTGTCGAGCGGCACCTCGGCGTGCTCGCCGGCCTCGGGGTGGCGCACGCGGTAGCCGCCCCGGCCGCCGAAGACCCGCTTGACGACGCCCACGCCGGCATGCTCGCTGCGCGACATCCCGTTGACCTTGCGGTAGGCAAGCACCTCACGCCCGGTGCGGCCGTTGAAGCAGGAGCCGCCGCCGGAGACGTAGCCCAGCTTCGCCATCGCGGCTTTGAAGCCCTTGACGACGCGGCCGCAGTCGCCCTGGGCGATCGAGGAGAAGCTGACCTTCCAGCTCTTGCGCACGGTGCGGTCGCCGCGCACGGAGCCACTCGCCGGCACGTGAGCGGCGGCGGCGTACTTGCCGTCCTTGCGGATCAGGATCGAGGCTTTGAAGACACCCGCGCCGCCGCCGCCCGGGCGGACGTGCACCTTGCGGGTGAGCAGCTTGTGGGCGTCGAGGTAGAAGGTGACTTCGACCCGCTGGCCGGCTTCGAACGGCTCGACCGTGCCGTAAACCGGCACCGTCCCGAAGATCGGCGCCCGCCCGCCGCTGAGTTTGCCGACGCTGACCTTCACCGTCGCCTGCGTCGGCTCCTGCGGCTGCGCTTTCCCTGCTCCCGATGGCTGCTTCGCTGCGGCCGCGGGCGCGCCGACAGCTACGGCGAGTAAGAGCCCGGCGATCAATCCTCTACGCATCCGCGACATTCTGCCCGACTGGACGGCGTCTCGGGCGGGTGGCGCGAGGTGGGGGTCGGTTCGGCCGGTTGGGGCCGCTAACCCACCCCCACCTCGCGACAGGACCCGCCCGCCACTACTGCCCGATCAAAGCAATTGAGTTGTTGAGCATATGAAGCAAAATCCCGGGCACGATCGAGCCCGTCTTCTCGTAGAGCAGCGCGAGGAGGAAGCCGAAGAAGATCAGCGGCGGCACGGCGGTGACGCCGGTAAGCGCGTGCAGGCCGCCGAAGACCAGGGCGCTGATGAGCGCTGCGGCGAGGCGCGGCATCCGCGTGCGCAGGCCGCCAAAGAGCATGCCGCGGAAGCAGACCTCCTCGCTGATGGGCGCGGCGATGACGATCAGCAGGATCTGCACGGGCAGCGCCCCGAACGATTCGGCGATGTCTTCCTGATGGGGGGAGCCGAAGATCCCGGCGTAGAGCGCGGCGAAGACGAGGTAGGCGCCGACGGCGGCCAGCATCCACTTCAACGCCCCCGGGCGAAAGCCGCGCACGCCGAGGCGCCCCAGCGCCACGCCGACCGAGGACTCGCCCCAACGGGTTGCGATGACCAGGGGCACGAGTAGGAAGCCGAGCGCCGTCGCCAGCTGGACCACCGCGTTGGCGGCGTCGCTGAGGTTCCCGTTGGACGGGTGGTCGACTATCACCGCGGGAACCCCCATGACAATCCCCGCGCCGAGGGCGATCAGCACGCCGCCGATCGCCATCTGCACGCCCCAAGTCGCGTACGGAAAGGCTAGTTTGCGGTCCATGACGCCGCCAGTCTCACAGGTCGCGCGGTCCCGGAAGACCCGTTTGCGGTTCCTGCGACGGCTGCTCGTCTTGGTCGTGCTGCTCGTCGTCGCGGGCATCGCGATCGGCCAGTTCACCGAGCTGCAGCGGGTCGCCACGGCGATCCTCGCCTCGACCGCGGTGCTGGCCGCGATCGTCGGCTTCGCCGCCCAGCACACGATCGCCAACCTCGTCGCCGGTGTGATGCTCGCCGTGTCCCAGCCCTTCCGCATCGGCGACCGCATCTCCTTCGAAGAAGTCGACGGCCGCGTCGTCGACATCACCCTCTCCTACACCTACGTCGATCCCGGCGACGGCACCGCGGTCGTCATCCCCAACCAGCTCCTGGTCGAGGGGATCGTGCACAACCTCTCCACCGCCGACACGCAGGGCTGAGCGCCGGGAGCGCCGGGGCCCGGCGGATACGCTCTCTGCGATGACGCAGCGCAATCGTCGTCGCCAGCGCAAGCGGGGAGGCGCTCGCGGCAAGATCCTCTTCGTCGGGCTCGGCGTCGCCGCGCTGCTCGCGATCGGCGCGGTGGGCGTCGTCTCCTGGGTGCTCGACGTCGCCGCAAAGGCGCCCTCGCTGGCCGTCTGCAAGCCGATCGACAGAGGCGGCAACTCGACCCTCTACGCGGCGGACGGCAGCAAGCTCGGAGTGGTCGAGTCCGAAGAAGCGCGGGCGCCGGTCTCGATCGGCCGCATCCCAAAGAGCCTCCAGCACGCCACGGTGGCGATCGAGGACCAGCGCTTCTACGAACACGGCGGGGTCGACCCCGAGGGCATCGTCCGCGCCGCGCTGAAGAACCTGGAAGCGGGCAAGACCGTCGAGGGCGGCTCGACGATCACCCAGCAGCTCGTGCGCAACCTCTGCATCTCCAACCCGGCGCGCACGCTGGAACGCAAGATCATCGAGGCGAAGCTGGCGATCGAGTACGCCGAACGCCACTCGCGCCGCGAAATCCTCAGCCAGTACCTCAACACCGCCGCCTACGGGACGCTCGAGGGGGCGACCGCGATCGGCGTCGGCGCGGCGGCGAAGATCTACTTCTCCAAGCCGGTTTGGAAGCTCGACCTGGCGCAGGCCGCGCTGCTGGCCGGCCTGCCGCAGGCGCCGACCGATTACAACCCGGTGCTGAATCCGGCCGGGGCGCGCGAGCGGCGCAACGAGGTGCTGACGAAGATGGCGAAGCAGGGCTGGGTCGCTCCGCGGCTGGCGCGCCAGGCCCGACAGCGCGGCCTCGGGCTCGACCTCGACCACGGCTACTTCGACAAGCGCCAGCCCTACTTCTTCGACTACGTCGAGGACAAGCTGCTCGAAGCCTATGGCGTCAACACGGTGCGCAAAGGCGGCCTCGACGTCTACACGACGCTCGAGCCGCGGCTGCAGGAAGTCGGCCTGGCCGGCATGAGCTCCGCCCTCCCCTACGCCGAAGACCCCTCCTCGGCGCTGGTCTCGATCGATCCCCGCAACGGCCACATCGAGGCGATGGCCTCGAGCTCCAGCTACGCCCAGAGCAAGTTCAACCTTGCCGCCCAGGGGCATCGCCAGCCCGGCTCGACCTTCAAGATGTTCGTCCTGACGACGGCGGTCAAGCAGGGGATCGACCCCTACACGACCTACTACGACTCCAAGCACCTCGACCTCGATCTGCCCAAGTGGGGACACTGGGAAGTGAGCACCGCCGACGAGGGCTACCTGGGCCGGATCAACCTGCAGGAGGCGACGGTCGCCTCCGACAACACGGTCTTCGCCCAGCTCGACCTCGACGTCGGCCCGCAGGCGGTGAAGGCGACGGCCAAGTCGATGGGGATCGAAAGCCCGCTCGACGGGATCCCGGCCGAGGGGATCGGCGGCCTGCGGGTCGGCGTCTCGCCGCTGGAAATGGCCGATGCCTACGCCACCCTCGCCGCCGGGGGCATCCACCGCAATCCGATCGCGATCCGCAAGGTCGCCTTCCCCGACGGCCGCGTGGGCAGGCCGGAACGCGCCGAACCGCGGCGGGTCGTCGCCGCTCCCGTCGCCTACCAGGTCTGGCGCCTGCTGCACGACAACATCGTCGAAGGCACCGGCACCGCCGCCTACACCGGCTGCCCAGGCCAGGGCGGCAAGACCGGCACGACCGACAACTTCACCGACGCCTGGTTCGCCGGGATCCAGCCCAACCTGGCGACCGTCGTCTGGGTCGGCTATCCGCAGTCCAATGCGATCGAAATGACCAGCGTCCACGGCACGACCGTGTATGGCGGCACCTTTCCGGCCGAGATCTGGCACTCGCTCTACAGCGGCGCCGAAGTCCCCTGCGAGGAATTCAGCGAACCGAAGACGTCGATCAGCTGGGCGCCGTTCTACGGCCGCTACACGGCCTCGAGCACGAGCGGCGGCTCGGACTTCACGGCAAAGGACGGCGGCAAAGGCGACGCAGAAAGCGAAGCCGAGCGGCTGGGCAGGGAAGCGACGGGCGGCTACAACCCCGATGCCTACGCGCCCGGGGTCGGCCAGGAACCGACGCACGTGCCGCCCCCGCCTCCCGAATACGGGAGCGGCGGTGCGGGCGTCGGCAGCGGCGCAGCGGCCGGCAATTGACCCGCTCGGGCCGAGGCAGCATCTGGGTGGCGATCGGCGCCTTCGTCATCGCCTTCGCGATCGCCCCCGTCCTCCTCTCCCACGACGTCTACAGCTACGTCGACTACGCCCGGCTCGGCGCTGTTCACGGCCTCGATCCCTACGTCCATCCACCGGCCGCGGCTCCCTTCGACCCGGCCTACGCCCGCGTCACCTGGATCGACGCGACCAGCGCCTACGGCCCGCTCTTCACTCTCGCCACCTACCTGCTGGCGTGGCTGCCGGTCTGGTGGGCGGTGGCGGCGCTGAAGGCGACCGCGGCGCTCTCGGTCTTCGCGATCGCCCTGCTGGTCGCCCGAATCGCCCCCTCGCGCGGCGTCTCGCCGCTCGGCGCGGCGGCCTTCGTCGCCCTCAACCCCCTCGTCCTCATCCACGTCGTCGGCGGCGCCCACAACGACGGCCTGGCGATGCTGGCGGCGATGCTCGGCGTCACCGCCACCCTCTCCGCCACCGAGGCGACCGCCGGGGCCGCCTTCGTCGCCGCCTTCGCGCTCAAGCCCCCCGCCGCCCTCGCTGCCCCCTTTGCCCTGGTGGGCGCCGCGCGATTGGAGCCTTTTACCCCCTATAGAGGGGACAAGAGTCCAATCGGGCCGGCGAGGGGGCCGGCCGCGCGGCTGCTCGCCGGTGCCATGACCGCAGTCATCGCGATCGGTGTCGCGGTGTATGCCGCCTTCGGCTGGCACTGGCTCGACGCAATCGGCCTGGCGGGCGAAAACCAGCACCGCACGGCCCACATGAGCGTCCCGATCACCTTCGCCCGCCTGACCGGCCTCGCCCCGACTGCCGTCCGCGCCGCGGCCCTGGCCCTCTTCGCCGCCTCCTTCCTCTATCTACTGCTCAGAACCTGGCGAGGCGCCGACTGGCTCCGCTGCGCCGCCTGGGCCTCGATCGCCCTCCTCCTAGCCACCGCCTGGCTCCTCCCCTGGTACCTGCTCTGGGCATTGCCGCTAGTAGCCCTATCCCGCGACCGCCCCCTGCAGCTCCTGACCCTCGCCCTGACCGCCTACCAACTCCCCGCGCGAATGCCCCTCTGACGCTGTGGGCTCCCATAGCCCTTCAGCGCTGTGGACTTTTGACGCGCCGAAGCACGCAAAAAGTCCACAGCGGCGATGAAGGCACCGGGCCTGGGTGATTTCCGACTCCGAAGGAGGCGCGGGGCAGGTCCGGGGGAGCCTCGCGAAGCGGCGCACCGGCGAGAGATCCCCAGCCGCAAAGCGGCAGCAACATTATGAGCGGAGCGCCAGCGAAGCGAATCTCGGCTCCCCCGGACCCGCCCCGCGCCTCCCCTCCGAGCGACGACCGAACCCAATACGCCCTAAAGAATCTCGGGCGTGTGAATCGGACTCTCGGCAGGCCCAGGCGGCCCCTCCGCCTCCTCCTCAGCCGACGGATGAATCACCCCGGTCGGGATCGACCACCCCTCGCGTTTGCCGAGCGCCGTGACCGCGCCGACGTAGAGCAGCTCGACCACGGTCAGCACGCCCCGCACGGCGATCGCGATCAACGAGCCGACCGCAAAGCTGTTGCCCACCGCGCCCTTCACCGCCCAGGCGAAAGCCGCGTCGCGAATGCCGAGGCCGGCCGGGGCGACGAGGGTGACGAGAGCCGCGACATAGCCGACCGCCTGAGCCGAGCCCACCGTGAGCACTTCGTTGACGGTCAGCGGAATGTCGGTGACCGAGCGCGCCACGCAATACATCCCCAGCGCAACCACCACCCAGACGCATAGATAGAACAGCGTCATCGCGACGACGCCGCGCATCGGCATCACCTCTGGCAGCGGCTCGCGGCCGAAGGCGCGCAGCACCCGGTTGGCCAGCGGGCCGAAGACCCGGGGGTGCAGCACGGCCAGCGCCAAGGGAATCAGCAGCAGCACCGCCCAGCGCAGCGGCTGGCCCTGCAGGTCCGGATGACTGATCAAGAAGTAGGCGGCGAAGACGATCGCCGAGGTGGCGGAGATCGCCTGCTCGTAGACGATGCTGGCGATCGTCACCCGTCGCTGCACACCGGCCCGCTCCGACAGCAGCACCCGGCCGAGCACGTAGAGGACGCTGCCCGGCACATAACGGGCGAGAAGCGGCTGCCCCCAGGCAACCTGAGCGCGGCCGACGCCGATGCGGTAGCCGAGAAAGCGCAGGATCAGGTCCCAGCCGAGAGCGCTGAAGGCATAGAAGAGAGGAAGGAAGACGAAGGCGGGTATCAGCCAGACGACGTGAAAATGGACCCCCTTGTCCTTGATCTCCGCCCACTGGTCGATGACAGTGAGAACGAGGAAGCCGAAGATGACCAGCGCGAGGCCGAGCTGGATCGCCAGGCGTACCCGTTTGCTGCGCGGCGGCCGGGTGCCGAAGCGGGCGCCGGCTTCGCCGATCTTGTGAAGGAGTGATTGGTCCTCTGCCACGTTTGCCGCACCTTAGAGCCATCGGGGGCTGCTACCGGCTACCCGCAGCGGCGACAATGGCGACATGGGCGAGTTCGAGCTGCTCGAGGCGATCAGGCGCAGGCTGCCGGCGGCCGGAGCGCGCGTGGCGCTCGGCAGCGGCGACGACGCCGCGATCTCCGTGCCCGGCGGGGCGACGGCGACGTCGGTCGACGCGCTGATCGACGGCGTCCACTTCAGGCGCGAGTCGAGCAGCCTGAAGCAGATCGGCCACAAGGCGCTCGCGGTTGCGCTCTCCGACCTGGCGGCGATGGGCGCCGCGCCGGGGGAGGCCTACGTCGTCCTCGGCGTCCCCACCGACCTGAACGAGAGCGGCTGCATGGAGCTGCTCGACGGAATGGCCGCCCTGGCCGAGGAGACCGGCACCATCGTCGCGGGGGGCGACGTGACGCGTGCGCCGACGCTGACCTTGGCGATGACCGTCGTCGGCCATGCCGAGAGGGCGGAGGACCTCGTCGCCCGTTCCGGAGCGCGTCCCGGCGATGCCCTGGTCGTCACCGGCGAGCTCGGCGGCGCCGCGGCCGGGCTCCTCTTTCTCGAGGCGCGAACCGAAGCGCCGTCGAGGTTTGAACCGGATAGCGAACCAAACCTCTACGGCGCTCAGTCGTTGGTCGCCCGGCAGCTCGAGCCCTCGCCCCGGCTCAGGGCGGGGCGGGCGCTGGCGGAGCGAGGTGCGACGGCGATGATCGACCTCAGCGACGGGCTCGGCGGCGACGCCGCGCATATCGCCAAGGCCAGCGGCGTCGGTTTGCGAATCGACGCGGCCAGGCTGCCGATCCAGGCCGGCGTCGGCGAGGTTGCCGCGACCGTCGGGCGCGATCCGCTCGAGCTGGCGGCATCGGGCGGCGAAGACTACGAGCTGCTCGCCACCCTTCCGCTCGGCCGGCTTGACGCGGCAACCGCGGCACTCGCAGCGCAGGGGATCGGACTGACTCCCATCGGCGAGGTGCTCGCCGGAGCAGAGGAGGTCGAGATCAGGCTGCCTGGGGGCGGGAATCTGCAGCCGAGGGGATTCGATCAGCTGCGCTGACCGGCATTCCCGTGAGCAGCGCTCGCACGCCACGACGACGCAGCATCGCTTGTGCGATCAACTCCGGATCGGGACGGTAGCTGCCGCTCTCGACCAGGCTCTTCAGCTGTCCTTGCTGCATCACACTGCTCCTATCGGCCCCCACTCCGGGAACCTTAGTTCTTGGTACTCGCACATACGTCCAAGCATCTCGACGCAACCTCTGAGCATCTTCGAGGCGGCCGCGGACTACCCTTTGTCCATGCCTAACGGGTCCACGCGGATTCTGCTCGTAGACGACGAGCAGTCGGTACAGACCCTGCTCAGCTACCCGCTGCGCAAAGACGGCTACCACGTCACCTCAGCCCTGGACGGACGCGAAGCCCTCGAGCGCTTCGCCGAGGCCCGCTTCGACCTCGTCGTCCTCGACGTGATGCTGCCCAAGCTCGACGGCGTCGAAGTCTGCCGTCAGCTGCGCCGCAACAGCCAGGTGCCAATCATCATGCTGACCGCGAAGGGCTCGGAGACCGACAAGGTCGCCGGGCTCGAGGTCGGCGCCGACGACTACATCACCAAGCCCTTCTCCATGCGCGAGTTCCGCAGCCGCGTCAAGGCGGCCCTGAGGCGCTCCCGCATGGCCGTCGAAGAGCCCGAGGAAGGGCCGATCGAGCACGGCGAGCTGAAAATCGATCCGGACCGCCGCCTGGTCACCCTGCGCGGGGAGGAGGTCGCGGCCACCTACGTGGAGTTCGAGATCCTCAGCGCGCTCGCCCGCTCCCCCGGCAAGGTGCTGAGCCGCGAGACGCTGCTCGAGCACGTCTGGGGCGACTCCGACTACCGAGATCCGCGCACGGTGGACGTCCACATCCGCCACCTGCGCGAAAAGATCGAGTCCGACCCCAAGCAGCCCGAGTACCTGTTCACGGTGCGCGGCGTCGGCTACCGCTTCCGGGAATGAAGTTCCTCCGCCTGACCCCGCTCGGCAGCCGGATCACGGTCGTGGCGATGTCGCTCGGGGCGGGGACGGCAGCCCTCATCTACTTCTGGGTCGTCGTCGTGAAAGGCCACGACCACGCGGCTGGGCCGATCGTCGTCGGCGGCTTCGTCGCGACGCTGATCGCGCTCGCGGTCGGCATCTACTCGGCTCGGCTCGTCACCATGCGGGTCAGCCGCATCGAGGACGCGGCGCGCGCCGTCGCCGACGGCGACTTCGCCGTGCGGATCCCGGTCGACTCCTCCGGTCAGCTCGGTCAGCTCGCCCGCACCTTCAACGAGATGCAGCGCCGCCTGGCGGAGCTCGACAGCGCCCGCAAGCAGTTCATCGCCAATGCCTCGCACGAGCTGCGTACGCCGATCTTCAGCCTCGGCGGCTTCGTCGAGCTGCTCGACGAAGAGGACCCGAGCCCGGAGGAGCGGGCCGAGTTCGTGCGCACGATGCGCCAGCAGATCGAGCGGCTGACCAAGCTCACCGCCGACCTGCTCAACCTCTCCCAGCTCGACGCGGGAGGGATCGTGATGGTCCTCGCCAAGGTCGACCTGAGCTCGCTCGCTCGTGACGTAACGCGTGAGTTCGGGGCGCGCGCCGAGTTGCGCGACTCGCGGCTCGAGCTGCGCACGCCGGGGCGCCCCGTGGTCGCGCTGGCAGACCCGGAGAGGGTCCGCCAGATCATCCGTATCCTGCTCGACAACGCCCTCACCCACACCCCCGAGGGCACGAGCGTCACCGTTACCGTCTATTCCGTCAACCAGCGTGCCGAGCTGACCGTCTCCGACGACGGCACCGGCATCCCCCAGCGCGTTCAGAAGCGCATCTTCGAGCGCTTCTTCACCGCCGACTCGGCAGGCGGCTCGGGACTCGGGCTGGCGATCGCCAGAGAGCTCGCCCAGCGGATGGACGGGCGGATCGCGATCTCCTCCAGCCGCCGCTTCACCGCCTTCACGCTCGACCTGCCACTCGCCCCTCCGGGTGCGCCGGCGCCGGCCGCCGCCGACCGGGCGACGGCCCCCGCGTGAGCGCGGGGCGCTTTACTTGGTCAATGGGAAGAAAGCTCGCCCCGGTCGTGGCCTTGCTGTTGGCGCTGGGGCTCCTGGCCGGCTGCGGCGCCGATGAAGGCGCCGATGAAGCGGGCGGACGGGACGCAACGAAGACGACGACCCAGGTGGTCGTGCAGACCGCCAGTGAGGGCTTCGACGCGGCCAAGGTCTACCGCGAAGCCGCCCCGGGCGTGGTCACGATCCGCTCGATCTTCGACGAAAGCGCCGCCGAAGGCTCGGGCTTCGTGCTCAACGCCGAAGGCCAGATCGTCACCAACGCCCACGTCGTCACCGACGGCGAAGGCGCCGAACGCAAGGAGGCGAAGGCGGTCTACGTCGAGTTCCCGGATCGCAACGTCGTGCCGGCCAAGATCGTCGGCTACGACCCGTTCGCGGACGTCGCCCTGCTGGAAGTCAAGCCCGACGGCTTCGAACTCCACCCACTGAAGCTCGGCGACGACCACGACCTCGTCGTCGGCCAGCCGGTGGCGGCGATCGGCAGCCCGTTCGGCGAGCAGCAGTCGCTGTCCGTCGGCGTCGTCTCGGCGACCGACCGCTCGGTCCAGTCGCTCACGCAGTTCCAGATCGAGGGTGCGATCCAGACTGACGCCTCGATCAACCCCGGCAACTCGGGCGGTCCGCTGCTCGACGCCGGTGCGCGCGTGGTCGGCATCAACCAGCAGATCGAGACCAACTCCGGCACGGGCGACGGGGTCGGCTTCGCGGTGCCCATCTCGGCGATCAAGCCCTCGATTGCCCAGCTGGCCCGCAGCGGCCATGCCGAATACGCCTACATCGGCGTCTCGACGCAGGCGCTCTATCCGCAGCTGGCGGAAAAGCTCGGCCTCGACAGCGACCACGGCGCCCTGCTGGCCGAAATCGTCCCCGGCGGCCCCGCCGACGAAGCGGGCCTGCGGGGAGGCGACGAAAAGATCCATTTCCAGGGGCTTCCCTACGAAGTGGGAGGCGACACGATCCTCGCCGTCGACGGCCATCCGGTCATCCAGCCGGATGACCTCGCCCGCTACATCTCCCTCCACCAACCCGGGGACACCGTGACGCTCGAGCTGCTGCGCAAGGACGGGGAACGTCAAAAGGTTCAAGTGACCCTGAGCAAGCGGCCCGTCGCCCAGACGGACGGGTAGCGAAGGGCGCGTGCGGGGCGGGGGGCGACCCAGGCCCTTCCGCGGGGCATCCAACCGCCGTTGCCTGTAGAAATCGCCGATGCTTCAGGAAGTCGCCCTCGGACAAAAGTCTCTCTCCGACTACACCCACATCGCGGGCAAGGAGCTGAGCGAGCGCATTCGCGAGCTGGCCAAGCCGCTCGAGGGACAGCGCGTGCTCCATGTCAGCGCGACCGCATTCGGCGGCGGCGTCTCGGAGATCCTCTACACGATCGTGCCGCTGATGCGCGACGTAGGCGTCGATGCCCACTGGCACGTGATCTTCGGCAAGGAAGAGTTCTTCAACGCGACCAAGCTGCTGCACAATTCGCTGCAGGGCGCGGAGGAGACGCTGAGCGACGAGCAGTGGGCGGTCTTCGACGAGATCAACGCCACCAACGCCGAGAACCTGCAGGGGGAGTGGGACACGATCATCGTCCACGACCCCCAGCCGATCGGCCTCAAGCGCGGCGCGAGAGCGAAGAGCCGCAACTGGATCTGGCGCTGCCACATCGACCTCTCCGAGCCCAACCCGGCGCCGATCGCCCGCCTGCAGCCGCTGATCGGAGAATACGACGCGACCGTCTGGCACATGCCCGCCTACGTCCCCAACGGGATGAACGGCCATAACGGCGTCCACATCATCCCGCCGGCGATCGACCCGCTCTCACCGAAGAACATGGCCTTCTCACCCGACGACGCCGCCTTCGTCTGCCACCAGTTCGGCATCGACGTCGACCGGCCGCTGATCACCCAGGTCTCGCGCTTCGACCCCTGGAAGGATCCGATCGGCGTGATCGACGCCTATCGCGAGGTCACCGCGGAGATGCCGGACGTGCAGCTCGCCCTGGTCGGCTCGATGGCGACCGACGACCCCGAGGGCTGGGACTTCTTCCAGCAGACGGTCGAATATGCCGAGGGCGACGAGGACATCAAGATCCTCAACAACCTCAACAACGTCGGCGCGATCGAGGTAAATGCCTTCCAGTCCCAGTCCGACGTCTGCCTGCAGAAGTCGATCCGCGAGGGCTTCGGCCTGACCGTCACCGAGGCGCTGTGGAAGGGGCGGCCGACGGTCGCCGGAAACGTCGGCGGCATTCCGCTGCAGATCGACGACGGGGCGAGCGGCTTCCTGGTCGACTCGCCAAGCGAATGCGCCAAGCGCTGCCTCGAGATCCTCGCCGACCCCGAGCTCGGCAAGCGGCTGGGCAAAGCGGGCAAGGAACACGCCCGCCGCGAGTTCCTCTCGCCGCGGCTGCTGCGCGATTGGCTGCAGCTGATCGGCGAATTGGACGAGTAGCGCGCGAGCGGTCGGGGTAGGCTGGGTGGCCGATGCCCGACTCCGATCCGCTGATCATCGTCTCCAACCGCGGGCCGGCGCAGTTCGAGCGCGACGAGACCGGGGAGCGCACGGTGCGGCGCGGCGGCGGCGGCTTGGTAACCGCGCTCTCGGGCCTGGTCTCCCACCGCGAGGCACTCTGGATCGCCTCGGCGATGACCGACGAGGACGTCGCCGTCTCCGAGGAGCGCGGCGGCCCGGTCGAGCTCTCGATCGACGAGATCGACTACCGGGTGCTGCTGGTCGGCAGCGATCCGGACGCCTACGACGCCTTCTACAACGTGATCGCCAACCCGATCCTCTGGTTCGTCCAGCACTACCTCTGGGACCTCTCCAACGCGCCCGACATCCGCCAGGAGGAGCTCGACGCCTGGGACTACGGCTACCAGGCGGTCAACCGCGACATCGCCCACGCCGTCCTCGGCCAGATCGAGGGACGCGAGCGGCCGCTGGTGATGCTCCACGACTACCACCTCTACACCGCCCCGGGAATGATCCGCGCCGAGCGGCCCGACGCCTTCCTGCACCACTTCGTCCACATCCCCTGGTCCCAGCCCGACAGCTGGCGCATCCTGCCGGGACGGATCCGCGAGGCGATCTTCCGCGGCATGCTCGCCAACGACATCATCGGCTTCCACACCCACACCCACTGCGTCAACTTCATCCGCTGCTGCGACGAACTGCTCGAGGTCGACGTCGACTACGAACGCTGCATCGTGCGCCACGCCGGCGGCGAAACCCGGGCCCGCGCCTACCCGCTCTCGATCGACGCCGAGCGCCTGCGGCGGGCGGCCGAATCGCCGGAGGTCGCCCAGTATGAGCGCGAGGTGCTCGAGCGCCGGCGCGAGCACCTGATCATCCGCGTCGACCGCGCCGACCTCTCCAAGAACGTGCTGCGCGGCTTCACCGCCTTCGACACCTTCCTCACCCAGCACCCGGAGTTTCGCGAACAGGTCACCTTCATCGCCCACCTGCAGCCCTCGCGCCAGGACGTGCCCGAGTACGCCGAGTACCTGGAGCGGATCGAGGCCCTGGTCGCGGTCGTCAACCACCGCCACGGCACCACCGACTGGATGCCGATCGATCTCAAGATCTACGAGAACTTCTACGACGCGGTGGCCCGCTACAAGCACTTCGACCTGCTGATGGTCAACTCGCTCTTCGACGGCATGAACCTGGTCGCCAAGGAGGCCCCCGCCGTCAATACCCGCGACGGGGTGCTGATGCTCTCCGAGAACACCGGCTCCCACGAGGAGCTCGCCGACTCGGTGCTGACGGTGAACCCCTTTGATATCCAGGAGCAGGCCGACGTGATCTACCGGGCGCTGACGATGGACCCCGAGGAGCGCCGCCTGCGCGCCCAGCATCTCAAGGAGCTGGTCTTCGCGCGCAACCCCGGCGACTGGGTAGACGATCAGCTCAAGGACATCGGCGAGCTGCGCGAGACAGTCAGCTAGCGCGCGGCGGGCCGGCTCAGGTATCGAGCTCGGACAGCAGCTCGACCCAGTCGCGCAGCAGGCGCG
>DASSHI010000016.1:0-39261 GCA_035693025.1 Solirubrobacterales bacterium | reverse complement strand
GGGAGACGATCGCGTTGAAGCGCAAGCTCGAGGAGATCATGGCCCACCACACGGGACAGGACACGGAAAAGGTGCGCGCCGACATGGATCGCGACTACTTCATGACCTCGGAGGAGGCCACGGAGTACGGGATCATCGATCGCGTGATCTCGCAGCATTAGAGGGACAGGACCCGGGGAGGACCGAACCCATGGCGAGGCCCACCGACTCCAACGAGCAGCTGCTCTGCTCGTTCTGCGGCAAGTCACAGCGGCAGGTGAAGAAGCTCATCGCGGGCCCCGGGGTCTACATCTGCGATGAGTGCATCGACCTCTGCAACGAGATCATCGACGAGGAGCTGAGCCCGCCGGGCGGCAACGGCGTCGAGCTCGAGAAACTGCCCAAACCGCGTGAGATCCACGAGATCCTCGAGGAGTACGTGGTCGGCCAGGAGGCCGCCAAGCGCGCCCTCTCGGTTGCCGTCTACAACCATTACAAGCGCGTGCAGATGGCCTCCCAGGGCGACGATCCCGAGGTCGAGCTGCAGAAGTCGAACATCCTCCTGCTCGGGCCGACGGGCTGCGGCAAGACGCTGCTCGCCCAGACCCTGGCCCGCATCCTCAACGTGCCCTTCGCGATCGCCGACGCGACCGCCCTGACCGAGGCCGGCTACGTCGGCGAGGACGTCGAGAACATCCTCTTGAAGCTGATCCAGGCCGCCGACTACGACGTCAAGAAGGCCGAGACGGGGATCATCTACATCGACGAGATCGACAAGATCGCGCGCAAAGCCGACAACCCGTCGATCACGCGCGACGTCTCCGGCGAAGGCGTCCAGCAGGCGCTGCTGAAGATCCTCGAGGGGACGACGGCGTCCGTCCCGCCGCAGGGCGGCCGCAAGCATCCCCATCAGGAGTTCCTGACGATCGACACGACCAACATCCTCTTCGTCTGCGGCGGCTCGTTCGCCGAGCTCGACAAGGTGATCGAGAACCGCGTGGGGGACAGGGGGATCGGCTTCGGCGCCGAAATCTCGTCGCGCGAGAAGAAGGACAAGGGCGAGTGGTTCGAGCAGGTGCTGCCCGAGGACCTGATCGAGTACGGCCTGATCCCGGAGTTCATCGGCCGCCTGCCGGTCGTCGCCGCGATCCACCAGCTCACCCGCGAGGACCTGATCACGATCCTGACCGAACCCAAGCACGCGCTGACCCGCCAGTTCCAGCGCTTCTTCGAGTTCGACGACATCGAGCTGGTCTTCTCCGAGGACAGCCTCGATGCGATCGCCGAGAAGGCGCTTGAGCGCGAAACCGGCGCCCGCGGCCTGCGCTCGATCCTCGAGGAGACGCTGCTCGACGTGCAGTTCGAGCTGCCCTCGCGCCGCGACGTGACCAAGTGCGTCGTCACCAGGGAGACGATCGTCCAGGGCCGCCGGCCGACGCTCGTGACCGAGGCCGCCCCCCAGGACATCGGCACCGCCGACGAGGGCCTGGGCGAGGAAACCGCCTAGCTCCTAGACTCGTCGGCCATGGCCGGCGAGCGCCTGAAAGCCCTCGAGGAGAAGACCCGCTACGAACCTGCGGAGGTCGAGGCGCGGATCTTCGCCGAGTGGATCGAGGGCGGCTATTTCCATCCGCAGGCAGGGGGGACGGCGGCGGAGAACTTCTCGGTCGCGATCCCGCCGCCCAACGTGACCGGCGCCCTGCACATGGGCCACGCGCTGAACGGCTCGATGCAGGATGCGCTGGTGCGGATGAACCGGATGCGCGGCCGCAACGCGCTCTGGACGCTCGGCACCGACCACGCCGGCATCGCCACCCAGGCGGTGGTCGAGAAAGAGCTCGAGGCCGAAGGGAAGAGCCGCCAGGAGCTCGGCCGCGAGGCCTTCGTCGAGCGCGTCTGGGCCTGGAAAGAGGAGTACGGCTCACGCATCGTCGAGCAGTACAAGCGCCTCGGCGCCTCGCTCGACTACGAGAACGAGCGCTTCACCCTCGACGAGCCGTATGTCAAGGCCGTCTACCGGGTCTTCACGCAGCTCTACGACAAGGGCTACATCTACCGCGACAACTACATGGTCAACTGGGACCCGGGGTCGCACTCGGCGATCTCCGATCTCGAGGTGGAGAACCGCGAGGTCGAGGACACGCTCTACTCGATCGACTACCCGATCGAGGGCTCCGACCGCGTCCTCACCGTCGCCACCGTGCGCCCGGAGACGATGCTGGCCGACACCGCGGTCGCCGTCAATCCCGACGACGAGCGCTACGCCGACCTGGTCGGCGCGCACTGCCTGCTGCCGCTGGTCGGCAGGCGCATCCCCGTGATCGCCGACGAGCACGTCGATCCCGAGTTCGGCACCGGGGCGTTGAAGATCACGCCGGGCCACGACCCCAACGACTTCGAGATCGGCCGCAGGCACGGTCTCGAGGAGATCGGCGTGATCGGCCCCGACGGGCGGATGAGCGAGGAGGCGGGGGAGTTCGCCGGTCTTGGCGCAGCCGAGGCTCAGGCGGCCGTCGTCGCGGCGCTGCGCGCGGAGGGACGGCTGCGCGCGGAGGAGCCCTACGTCCACTCGGTTCCCTTCTCGGAGCGCTCTGGAGCCCGCATCGAGCCGCTGATCTCGCTGCAGTGGTTCTGCCGCATGGACGAGCTGGCGGCGCCCGCGATCGAGGTCGTCGAGCGTGACGAGGTGCGGATAACGCCGCCCCGGTGGAAGCGTGTCTACCTCGACTGGATGCGCGAGATCAGGCCCTGGTGCGTATCGCGCCAGCTCTGGTGGGGGCACCGGATCCCGGTCTGGTACTGCGACGCCTGCGAGGAGACCTACGTAGCCGAGCAGGCGCCCGAACGCTGCGGGGCCTGCGGCGGGCCGCTGCGCCAGGAGGAGGACGTGCTCGACACCTGGTTCAGCTCGGCGCTCTGGCCCTTCGCGACGCTGGGCTGGCCGGAGGACACGCCCGAGCTGCGCGCCTTCTACCCGACCAGCTTCCTGACCACGGCGCGCGAGATCCTCTTCCTCTGGGTCGCGCGGATGATCATGACCGGGCTCGAGTTCGCCGGCGACGTGCCCTTCCGCGACGTCTACGTGCACTCGGTCATCCAGGCGCGCGACGGGCGGCGGATGTCGAAGAGCCTCGGCACCGGCGTCGACCCGCTGGAGGAAATCGACGAGCACGGCGCCGACGCGCTGCGCTTCGGCCTGCTGGCGATGTCCTCGACCCAGGACGTGCGCTTCTCCGACGCCAAGGTCCAGCAGGGCGCCGACCTCGCCAACAAGCTCTGGAACGCGAGCCGGCTGATCCTGCTCGGCGTCGCCGAGGTCGAGGCGGCGCCGCGGCCGCGCACTGTCGAGGACCGCTGGCTGCTCTCGCGCCTCGAGGCGACGATCGCCTCGGTCACGACGAAGCTCGAGGAGTACGACTTCGCCCACGCTGCGGCGGAGGCCTACGCCTTCTTCTGGTCGGAGCTCTGCGACTGGTATCTGGAGATCGTCAAGCCGCGGCTCTACGAGAAGGAGGAGGACGTCTCGGCGACCCTGCTCTGGGCGCTGGAGCGGGTTCTGGGCCTATTGCACCCGATCATGCCCTTCGTCAGCGAGGAGATCTGGAGCTACCACCCCTCGCGCCGCGGCCACCTCGCCGTCCACGCCTTCCCCGAGGCGGACGAGTCGCTGTTCGATCGCGAGGCCGAAGCCGAGGTCGGGGAGGCGATCGAGCTGACCCGCAAGCTGCGCGCCTGGCGCGACCTGGTCGAGGCGCCGGCCGCGACCGTGCTGCCGGCGCGGGCGGACGGGGTGGAGCCGCGAGAGTTCGTCGGCCGCCTCGCCCGCTTCGAGTTCGGCGAGAACGGGGGCGACCCGGTGGCCGCGGTCGGCCGGGTGAAGATCCTCGCCTCGACTGAGATCGACGCCGAGGCGATCGCCGCCCGGCTCGCGGCGCGGCGCGAGGAGCTGCGCTCGGAGGTCGCGCGGGCCGAGGGCAAACTCGGCAACGAGAAGTTCGTCGCCAGGGCGCCGGCCGAGGTCGTCGAGGAGGAGAGGGAGAAGCTCGAGCGCTACCGCACGGAACTGGCAGAGCTTGCGTGACCTGGACGGTGCGGACGCGAAGCGGAGCAACCGTCGACTGATCTTGGACCCCGAGGCCTACCTCGACTCGCTCGAGCCGATCGGCTGGAAGCTGGGCTTGGAGCGGATGCGCACGCTGAGCACCCTGCTCGGCCTGCCCCAGCACCGCTTCGCCTCGATCCACGTCGTCGGCACCAACGGCAAGTCCTCGGTGACGCGGATGATCGCCGCCCTGCTGGAGGCGCACGGCGTCTCCGCCGGCGCCTGCGTCTCACCGCACACGACGCGCTGGTCCGAACGGGTGCTGGTGCACGGTGGGGAGATCGACGCCGCCGGGTTTGCGACCGCGGTCGAGCGCGCCGCCGTCGCCGCGGAGACCGTCAACCGCACTCTGGAGGAGGGCGAGGCGGTCACTCAGTTCGAGCTGGCGACCGCCGCCGCCTTCCTCGCCCTCGCCAACGCCCGCGTCGAGGCGGCCGCGGTCGAGGCGGGACTGGGGGGGCGCTTGGATGCGACCAACACGATCCCGTCCAAGGTCACCGTGCTCACCTCGGTCGGCCTCGACCACACCGAGTGGCTGGGGGAGACGGAGGAGCAGATCGCCGCCGAGAAGCTGGCCGTGCTGCGCGACCAGACGACCCTCGTGCTGGGCCGTGTAGGCCCACCGGTCGCCGCCCTGGCGCGTCGCGCCGCGGAGGAGCGCGGCGCCGGGTTGATCGTCGCCCCCGAGGACCCGGGCGCCGAGATCGCGTTGCACGTGCGGGGCCGCTTCCAGCGTCGCAACTTCGCCCTCGCCCGGACCGCAGCCGAGGCCTTCCTCGGCGACCTCGACCCAGGGCGGGTCGCAGAGGTTGCCGCCGCGATCGAGATCCCCGGCCGCCTCGAGCGCGTCGCGGACGACCCGCCGACCCTCCTCGACGCCGCCCATAACCCGGACGGCGCGAAGGCGCTCGCCGAGGCCCTGCCCGAAGTAGCCGCCGGGCGCCCCGTGGTGGCCGTCCTCGCGATCCTCGCCGACAAGGACGCCCGCGCGATGATCCAGGCCCTCTCCCCAGCCTTGAGCCAAGCCATCTGCACCGAGCTTCCCCGGGCCGATGGGCCGAATTCGGTCGATATGCGTCCGCTTTCGGCCCGCCGGCGGGCGGTTGGGGCGAGGGAGCTGGCTCGGATGTGCATCGAGGCGGGGCTGGCGGCCCAGGCGGAGGAGGACTTCGGGGCGGCGGTGGCGCGGGGGCGCGAGCTGGCGCGGGAGATCGGCGGCGTCCTGCTCGTGACGGGGTCGCACTATGCGCTGGGGCCCGCCCGGGCGGCGCTAGGATTGGGCGCTGGATGAGCTCGAAGAGCGCCGGAACCGAACTGCTCTCGATGATGGCCCTGGTGGCCGCGGTCGTCGCCGCGGTGATCCTGATCTTCTTCGGCCTCGGCTACCTCTTCGGCAGCCTCTTTCTGTAAGCGGGCTTGGGCGACAGGGTTCACGTAGGGGCCGGCGAAGTAGACTTCCCGCCCCTCCGCTGACGGAGGGACTCCAGCCATGGCTATCGCGACCTTCGGCATCAGCAACAGCGGCCTCAACCTGGTCGTCAACCTGCTCATCCTGATGCTGGTCGTCGTCTGGTTGGCGCTGATCGTCTTCACCTACCTCGACGCCAGGCGCCGGATCAAGGACCCGTTCCTGATCGGCTGCGCGACGCTGGCCTCGTTCATCCCCTACCTCGGAACCGCGGTTTACGCGATCGTGCGGCCACCGGAGTTCCTCGAGGACGCTCACGAACGGGAGCTGGAGATCAAGGCTGCCGAGCTGCGCGTGCGCCAGCTGACAGAGCACGCCTGCCCCGACTGCGGCTTCCCCGCCGAGAACGACTACCTGCGCTGCCCGGAGTGCCAGCGCCGCCTCAAGCACCCCTGTCCGAGCTGCGGGAAGCCGGTCGACCCCCGGTGGGCGCTCTGCCCCTATTGCGAGACGGCGCTTGCCCCGCGCGAGCGGCCACGTCGCAAAGCACGGCCCGAGGCGCGCAAGGCGCCGCGCGAGGAGCGCAAGGCTCCGCCGCGCAAAAAAGCCGCGCCGGCCGCCGAGAAGGAGCCGCGCGAGGCCTCGAAAGAGCCTTCCCAGCCCCAGCGACAGCAAAGGAGCCCCAGCCGTGAGCCGGACCCTGATCCTCGTCAAGCCTGACGCCTTCGAGCGCGCCCTGAGCGGCGAGGTGATCGCACGGTTCGAGCGCAAGGGCCTGCGGATCGCCGCGCTTAAGACGATGGTGGCGAGCGAGGCGATCGCCAACGAGCACTACGCCGAGCACGCCGAGAAGCCCTTCTTCGGCGAGCTGGTCGAGTTCATCACCGGTGGCACGCTGGTGGCGATGGTGCTCGAGGGGACCGAAGCCGTCGCCGCCGCGCGCCAGCTGATCGGCGCGACCAACCCGGTCGAGGCCGCCCCGGGGTCGATCCGCGGCGACTACGCGCTCGAGGTGACCTTCAACATGGTTCACGGCTCCGACTCCGACGAGTCCGCCGAGCGCGAGATCGGCATCTGGTTCCCCGAGCTCGGCTCCTGAGCTCTTTGGCAGGAATAGCCATGCCCGCTAGGGTTCTGCCATGGCCAGGCATCGAGTCGTCGCGGTTCCGCTGGCGGGCGTAAGGGCGCTCGACCTCGCCGCGCCGGCGCATTTCTTCGGCCACCTTGGCAAGGCGCGCTACGACTTCGCGCTGGCCGCGGCCGCGCCGGGCGCCGTGCGGACCTCGAGCGGGTTCGAGCTCCTCGTCGAGGCCGGCCCGGAGGCGATCGCGGCCGCCGAGACCGTCGTCATCCCGGGCTACAGCCGTCCTGAGCAGCCGCCGCCGGAGGAGATCCTCGACGCTCTGCGCACGGCGGCCGGCAGGGGCGCGCGCACGGTCGCGATCTGCACCGGCGCCTTCGCCCTGGCTCACGCTGGCCTGCTTGACGGGCGCCGCGCCACGACCCACTGGGAAGCTGCCGAGGCGCTTGCCGCGAGCTTCCCGCAGGTCGAGGTCGACCCCGACGTCCTCTTCGTCGACGAAGGCCGGGTCCTGACCAGCGCCGGCGTCGCCGCCGGCATCGACCTCTGCCTCCATATCGTCCGCCGCGATCACGGCGCCGAGCTGGCGACCGCCTTCGCCCGCCGCACCGTGGTCGCTCCCCATCGCGACGGTGGCCAGGCCCAGTTCATCGACCTCCCGCTGCCACCCACGACCGAGGCCGGCGCCGCCGACCTGGCCGCCACCCGCGCCTGGGCGCTCGAACATCTCGCCGACCCGCTCGACGTAGCCGCCCTCGCCCGCCACGCCGTCGTCTCCCCCCGCACCTTCGCCCGCCGCTTCCGCGCCGAAACCGGCACGACGCCTCACAAATGGCTGCTAGACCAACGCATCCTCCATGCCCGCCGGCTGCTGGAGTCGTCAGACAGCTCGATAGAGGAAGTCGCTTCCCGCTGCGGCTTCGGCAGCGCCGCATCCCTACGCGACCACTTCAAACGCCGCACCGGCACCAGCCCGATCGCCTACCGCCGCACCTTCTCCGCTCTCGAGCCAATCGCAGCCGCGTGAACCTAATCCTCGCTTCGGGCTCTCCCCAGCGCTCCGAAATCCTCACCAAGCTGGGGGTGGACTTTGACGTTGTTGTTCCAGGCGTGGATGAGCTGACGGGTGGCGACCCGGAAATCGAGGTCGTGGAGAACGCCCGGAGAAAGGCCTACACCGCCTCTCGCGCGGGTGGCGTCGTAGGGGGGACCACCCCCGAGGACGCTTTAGCGACCGCAGGGGGTGGTGGGTCCCCTACGGCGACAGGACCCGCGCGCCAGGTGATCGCATGTGACACGGACGTGGTTCTGGACGGCAAGGCTTTGGGCAAGCCCGTTGATGAAGCCGAGGCACGCGAGTACCTCGACCGCATGAGCGGACGAGCGCACACGGTGATGAGCGGGCTGGTGGTGCTTGCAGACGGCGAAGAGCGGTCGGGGCTGGAAAGCACTACTGTCGTCTTCAGAGGGCTGACTGAGGCCGAGAAGGAGCGCTATGTGCGCTTCGGCGAGTGGAGGGGGAGATCGGGTGGTTATGCGATCCAGACCTTGGGGTCGACCCTGGTCGAGCGGGTCGAGGGAAGCGTCTCCAACGTGGTCGGCCTGCCGGTAGGTCTGTTGCTAGAGCTGGCGCCTGAGCTTGTCGGCTTTGACCATCTGGGATGATTGCGCCGTCATTTCCTCCAAATTGCATACATGGGCATCTTCAGTTACCTGACCGGACTCGGCGGCCGCGACATGGCGGTCGACCTCGGCACGGCCAACACGCTGGTCTATGTGCGCGGTCGCGGCATCGTGCTCTCGGAGCCGTCGGTCGTCGCGATCGACTCGCGCAGCGGCCAGGTGCACGCGGTCGGCGTCGAAGCGAAGCGGATGCTGGGCCGCACGCCAGGCACGATCACGGCGATCCGTCCGCTCAAGGACGGCGTGATCGCCGACTTCGACGTCACCGAACAGATGCTGCGCCACTTCATCAAACGGGTGCACTCCAACCGCTTCGCCCACCCGCGCGTCGTCGTCTGCGTGCCCTCCGGCGTCACCGGCGTCGAGAAGCGCGCGGTCGAGGAGGCCTGCCTCTCGGCGGGAGCCCGCAAGGCCTACCTGATCGAGGAGCCGATGGCGGCGGCGATCGGAGCGGGCCTGCCGGTCGCCGAGCCGACCGGTTCGCTGATCGTCGACGTCGGCGGCGGCACGACGGAGGTCGCCGTGATCTCGCTCGGCGGGATCGTCGTCTCGCAGTCGATCCGCGTCGGCGGCGACGAGCTCGACGAGGCGATCGTCCACCACTGCAAACACCACTACAAACTGGCGATCGGGACCCAGACGGCGGAGGAGGTCAAGCTCGAGGCGGGCTCGGCCTCGCCGCTGGCGGAGGAGGTCGAGGTCGAGATCCGCGGCCGCGACCTCGTCTCCGGGCTGCCGAAGACGATCACGCTCGGCTCGGCCGAGGTGCGCGATGCGCTTGACGAAACGATCAGTCACATCATCGACGCGGTCAAGGACACCCTCGACCGCACCCCGCCCGAGCTCGCCGGGGACATCATGGACCGGGGCATTACCCTTGCCGGCGGGGGTGCGCTTCTGCAAGGACTCGAACAGCGCCTGCGCGACGAGTGCCAGATGCCCTGTCAACTGGCAGAGTCGCCCCTGACGTGCGTGGCCGTCGGCTCCGGCATCTCGCTGGAGGAGTTCGAGACGATCCACCGGGCCAGCAAGATGAGCTCCGGGATGCCCCGCGTTGCTTAGCTTCCACTCATATAAAGCGCAAGACTTAGGCTTTCCACGTGTATCGCAAGCAAGTACGCCGCCGTAGAGCGGTACTCACCCTCCTCATCCTCGGCTCCTTCCTGTTGCTGACGATCACCTACGGGCAGACGTCGGGTGGCCTGCAGCGCGGGGTCAGCACGATCTTCAGCCCCCTGCAGTCCGTCTCCGACCGGGCGCTGAAGCCGGCGCGCGACCTGATCGATTGGTTCGACAAGACCTTCGACGCCCGTGGTGAAAACAGCGACCTGAAGACGGAGCTGGCGAACGCGCGGCGCAAGGCGGTCGCCGGGCAGGAGGCGCTGCAGGAAAACGCGCAGCTGCGCAAGCTGGTCGGGCTCGACCGCGACCCGCCGCTGGCCGAATCCGCATACAAGCCGGTGATCGGCCGGGTCATCGGGCGCTCGCCGACGGTCTGGAGCTCGACCGTGAACATCGACGTCGGCTCCGGGGACGGCGTCAAGGTCGACGACCCGGTGATCAGCGGCGACGGCCTGGTCGGGACTGTCGCCTCGACCCAAGGTGGCTATTCACAGGTGACGTTGATCACCGACCACACCAGCGCCGTCTCGGCGAAGATCCTGCCTGGCGGCGTGCAGGGGGTCGTCACTCCCGAAGTCGGCAATCCCGAAGATCTGATCCTCGACTTCATCGAATCGACCAAGCAGGTGCACGGCGGGCAGTCCGTCGTCACCTCCGGCTGGCGCGCCCAGGGCCTCGCCTCGCTGTTCCCCCCGGGGCTGCCGATCGGCGAAGTGACCAACGCCTCCATCGTCACCCAGGTCGCCCGCCAGCAGGTCCACCTGAAGCCCTACGCCGACATCGCCAACCTCGATCTGGTTCAGGTGCTGACCGGGGGGTCGCGAGGATGATCGTCACGCCGAGGATCTTCGCCCGGCTCGCGGTGGTGGTCGTCATCGCCGTGCTGCTGCAGCTCTCCTTCTTCTCGCGGGTCGAGGTGATCCACACCAACGCCGACATCCTGCCCGCCGTGGTCGTCTCGCTCGGCCTGCTCGGCGGCAGCATGACCGGCGTCGTCGCCGGCTTCTCGGTCGGCCTCCTCGTCGACTGCCTGTTGGTCGCGCCGCTCGGCGGCTCCTCGCTCGTCCTGCTCGGGGCCGGCTATGCGGCGGGCCTCTTCCGCGAGCGCTTCGATATCCACAGCGCCCTGGTGCCGCCGCTGGTCTGCATGGCGCTGACGCTGGCCGCCGAGCTCGGCTTCGGCGCGGTGCAGGTGATGCTCGGGCTGGATGCGCCGATCAGCGCGCTGATCGTCCGCGACATGCTGCTGAAGAGCATCTACGCCTTCTTCTGCGCCTGGCCGATCTATTTCGGCCTGCGACGCCTGCTGCGGCCGGCGCTGGTCGAGGAGCCGAAGGTCGCGCGGCGCAGTCAACCGACCGTGCTCGGCGCAAGGAAGGCCTGATGTACAGGCGATCGGACGAACTCGGCCCGCAGATGAGCAACCGTCTGGCGCTGCGCATCGCCGTCTTCGGCGGTGTCGCCCTCGCCCTCTTCGTGGTCCTCTTCCTCCGCCTCTGGTTCCTGCAGGTGCTGAACGGCGACAAGTACCTGGCGGAAGCGAAGAACAACCGCACGCGCGAGTTCAAGGTCAGTGCCCCCCGGGGCAAAATCCTCGACCGCGACGGCCGGGTCATCGTCTCCAACCGCACCAGCCTCGCGCTCCAGGTCAACCCCGCGAAGCTGCCGGAAGACCCGCGCCGGCGCCATGCCGAGCTGGCGCAGCTGGCGACGCTGACCCACAGCTCGCTGCCCCGCCTGCGCAAGACGATGCACGAACAGCTGAAGCTTGCGGCGGCCGCCCCGGTGACCCTGCGCCGCGACGTCGGCGACTACCTCGTCTTCTACCTGCAGGAGAACCAGGCGCGCTTTCCGGGGATCACCGTGCAGCGTGTCTTCGTCCGCAGCTACCCGCACGGCACGCTCGCCGCGCACATCCTCGGCAACGTCGGCGAGATCTCCGAAGAACAGCTGAAGGAGAAGCGCTACCGCAATCTCGAACCCGGCGAAGAGATCGGCCAGGAAGGGGTCGAGGACACCTACGACCGCTATCTCCGCGGCGTTCCCGGCCTCGAACGCTTCCAGGTCGACGCGTTCGGCCAGCCGACCCGCAACGGCCGTCTCGTCTCCAAGCCGCCCGTGCCCGGCGACAACCTGAAATTGACGATCAACTCGGCGGTCCAGGAGGCCGGGGAAGCCGCCTTGGCGGAACGCGGGCTGCGCGGTGGCTTCATCACGATGAACGTGCACACGGGCGAAATCCTCGGCTTGGGATCGTTCCCCACCTTCGAACCGACGGTCTTCACCCGGCCGATGACCCAGGCCCAGGTCAACGCTCTCTACCGCGACCCGATCGAGGCGCCGCTCACCGACCGGGCGATCGCCGGCCTCTACCCGACCGGCTCGACGTTCAAGCCGATCACCGCGATCGCCGCGCTCGAAAGCGGCAACCTGACCACGACCGAAGTGATTGAAGATCCCGGCCAGTTCGAAGTCGGCGGCGAGGTCTTCAAGAACGCCGGCGAAGCGGCCAACGGCTCGGTCAGCCTCGTCTCGGCGCTGGAAGTCTCCTCCGACGTGTTCTTCTACAACCTCGGCTACCGCATGTGGGACACCGGCCAGCTCCAGCACTGGGCGCACGCGCTCGGCATCGGCCGCCCGACCGGCATCGACCTGCCCGTCCCGACCAACGGGCTGCTGCCGTCCCAGCACTGGCGCAATCAGCTCTACAAGGAAGGCGAAACCGAACGGCCCTGGTCCGCCGGCGACAACGTGCAGCTCGCGACCGGGCAGGGCGATCTGCAGACCAACCCGCTACAGATGGCCGTCGCCTACTCGGCGATCGCCAATGGCGGCACGATCGTCACGCCCCACGTGGGGATGCAGGTCGACGACGCCGCCGGCCGTGTGCTGAAGGAATTCGACCCGCCGCCGCGCCGCCACGTCCACATGGACCCCGCCTATAGGGCGGCGATCCTCGAAGGCCTGCACGACGCCGCGCAGAACGGCGCCGGGACCTCGTTCGCGGTCTTCGGCAACTTCCCGATCCCGGTCGCGGGCAAGACCGGCACCGCCGAACGCGTCGGGCAAGCAGACCAATCCTGGTACGGCGTGCTCGCTCCGTATCCGAATCCGCGTATCGTCACCTTCGTGACCATGGAGGAAGGCGGCTTCGGCGCCGAAGCCGCGGCACCAGCCGCCAGACAGATCCTCGAAGCTTATTTCGCCAAAAGGCTCTCGCACGAAGCGCAATCCCCCGAAGGGGAAGGCTGATGTACGCGACCCGGACCAGACGAGCACAGCCCGAACCGTTCGCCCTACGGCCGGGGATCGCCGAGCGCCTCGGCCTGCCGTACATGGACGCCGGCCTGGGCATCGCCGCGATCGGCCTGGTCGCCTTCAGCGCCTTCGTCCTCGGCCAGGCGACCAAGCACGACGTCCCCGGCGACCCCGGCTACTACCTCGACCGGCAGGCGCTCTACGGGGTGCTCGGCGTGATCGGGATGTACGTGCTGGCGCGGATCGACTACTCGCGCTTCCGCGAGCTGCGGGTCGGCATCTACACCTTCCTCTGCGTCAGCGTCGCGCTCGTCTTCGTCTTCGGCTTCGCCGCGCGCGGCTCGCGGCGCTCCTTCGAACTTCCCTTCTTCAGCTTCCAGCCATCGGAGCTGGGCAAGCTCCTGCTCGTACTGGCGCTTGCCGGCTTCGTCATCGATGGCGCCCGGCGGGGCTCTCCGTGGCAGCGCACCGTGCGCTACCTCTGTCTGGGCTTCGCCCCGGCTGCGCTCGTCTTCTTGCAGCCGGACCTCGGCACCTCCCTGGTGTACGGGGCTATCACCCTCGCCGTGATGTACGTGGGGGGCGTCCGCTGGACGCACTTCGCGGTGATCGGCGCGGCCCTCGTCGCACTCGTGGCCCTCGTTCTCGTGGTCGCCCCGGCAATCGGGACGCCAGTGTTGAAGGAATACCAGCAGCAGAGGCTGACTTCCTTCACGCATCCGAGCGCGGACCCCAGCGACGCTGGCTATCAGCAAAACCAGGCTAAGATCGCGATCGGCTCCGGTAAGACGACCGGCCGCGGCAACAAGGCCACCCAGACGCGGCTCGACTTCGTCCCTGAGCGGCACACCGACTTCATCTTTGCGGTGATCGGTGAGCGCTATGGATTTCTCGGTGCCGCGTTCGTCCTATCCCTATACGCCCTGCTGATCTGGCGGGCGCTGCGGATCGTGACGCTCTCGAAGAACTCGTACGGGACCCTCGTGGCCGGCGGCATTGCCGCCATGCTGCTCTTTCAGGTCTTCGTCAACGTGGGGATGAACCTCGGGATCATGCCGATCACCGGGATTCCCCTGCCGCTGATGAGCTACGGGGGGTCGTCCGTATTGGCGACCCTCCTCGCCGTGGGGGTGCTTCAGAGCATTCACATGCAAGCGCGCCTCAGTCAGAAAGGCAGGTTCGCCTGGTGATTCCCTTGAAAGGGACCCGGGCATGCGTACCTATCTGAACTGAGCTGACTCAAAAATGAAAAAAACCATCCTGGTGTCCGCCGATCGCGGCGAGACCCGCGTCGCCGTCCTCGAGGCGAAGTCCAAAGGCGGCAAACGCAACGTGGCGGAGCTCTACATAGAGCGCCGTGGCCGGCGATCGATCGTCGGCAACATCTACAAGGGCAAGGTCGACAACGTCCTCGCCGGCATGGAGGCCGCCTTCGTCGACATCGGCCTCGAGCGCAACGGCTTCCTGCACGTCGACGAGATCGTTCTGCCCAATGGCGAACAGGCGCCCAAGCGCGGGCGCGGCAGCGGTCGCAAGATCACCGAGCTGATCAAATCCGGCCAGGAGATCCTCGTGCAGGTCGTCAAGGACCCGCTCAAGTCGAAGGGCGCCCGCCTTTCGATGAACCTCTCGATCGCCGGTCGCTACCTGGTCTACGCACCGCAGGGGAGCGGCGTCGGCGTCAGTCGCCGCCTCAGCACCTCCGAGCGCGACCGGCTGCGCAAGATGGTCGATCGCACCTACGAGGGCCCGGGCGGGCTGATCGTCCGCACCGCGGCGCACGGGGCGAAGAAATCCGACTTCGTGCGTGAGGTCGGCTACCTGCACAAGCTCTACGACGTGCTCGAGCGCCGCAGCGACAAGATCAAGGCCCCGGGACTCGTCTTCCAGGAGCAGGACCTGCCGGTGCGCGTGCTGCGCGACGTCTTCCTCTCCGATTTCGAAAGAGCGGTGATCGACTCGCCCAAGCAGCTCGAACGGGTGACCGGATTCTTCCAGCGCACCGCGCCGGAGCTGGTCGGCAAAGTCGAGCCCTACGAGGGCACGAAGCCGCTGCTGGAGAAATGGGGCATCGACAAGGAGATCGAATCGACTCTGGTGCGGCGCGTCGACCTGCCCTCCGGCGGCTATCTGATCATCGACTACACCGAGGCGCTGACCGTGATCGACGTCAACAGCGGCAGCTTCACCGGCCGCGGCAAGGGCGGCCTCGAGGAGACGATCACCAAGGTCAACACCGAGGCGGCGGAGGAGACGGTGCGCCAGCTGCGCCTGCGCGACATCGGCGGCATCATCGTGATCGACTTCATCGACATGGCGCGGGCGAAAAACCGCGACAAAGTGCTGAAAACGCTGCGCAAAGCGCTCGACGCCGACAAGTCGAAGAGCTACGTCGTCGAGGTCTCGCCGCTCGGCCTGGTCGAGATGACGCGGCAGAACATCACCGACGGCGTGCGCGAGATCCTCACCGCGCCCTGCCCGACCTGCAATGGCGAAGGGGTGGTGCTCTCAGCCGAGACGGTCGCGCTGGACGGGCTGCGGCAGATGCGCGAGATGGCGTCCGACCATGCCGACGCGGAGGCCTTCCTGCTGCGGGTCAACCCCAAGGTCGCGGCCGAGCTGATCGAGCCCGACAGCGGCCTGGCCGAGCTCGAGGAGGAAACCGGCAGGCAGTTTCATTTCGAGGGGGGCGATGCGCTGGCGATCGGCACCTTCACACTGGTCGAAGCCGGCAGCCGGGCCGAGATCGAGGAGCGGGCGCTGCCCTTCAAGGTCGGCGAGGAGGTGCTCGTCAAGATCGAGGAGCCGCACATGTACAACGCCGACGACGCGATCGCTCGGATCGACTCCTACATCGTCAGCATCACCGGCGGCGGGCGCTTCGTCGGGGATCGCAAGATGGTGCGGATCGAGCGTGTGGAGCGGGCTGCGGCGGTTGCATCGCTGCTTGGCGACCCGGGGAGCAACGGCGCCGGAGCAGACGCTCTAGAATCCGCCGCCGCCGAATGAGCACGTACGCAGTCATAGAGAGCGGTGGCAAGCAATACAAGGTCGAGAAGGGCACTTCGCTGCTCGTCGACCGCCTGAATGCCGGGGAGGGCGACGTTGTCGCCCTCCGCGCCGTGCTGTTCCGCGACAAGGAGGTCGTCGCGGAGCCGAAGGAGCTCGAGAAGGTCAAAGTCGAAGCGAAAGTCGCCGAGCACCTGCGCGGCCCGAAGATCAAAGTCTTCAAATACAAGCCGAAGAAGGGCTACCGGCGGCGCGCCGGCCACCGCTCCGAGCTGACCCGGCTAGAGGTCACCGAGCTGAAGATGGGGGCCCGCAAAGCGAAAGCCCCTGCTAAAAAGGACGACGATGGCGCATAAGAAAGGACTTGGCTCGAGCCGCAACGGCCGCGAATCCAACCCCAACATGCTCGGGGTCAAGGTCTTCGCGGGCCAGAAGGTCTCCGGCGGCGAGATCATCGTGCGCCAGCGCGGCACCAGGTTCTGGCCCGGCGACGGAGTCGGCCTCGGCCGCGATCACACGATCTTCGCGAAGCAGGCGGGGATCGTGCAGTTCAAGCCCTCTCGCAAGGGCCGCACGATCTCGGTTCTCCAGGACTCGTAAGCGGGGAGGGACGGGGTGTCCCTCCTGCTGGCTGGATTTCTCGCCCGCTGAGGGCTGCGCCACTCGCTGACTGTCAAGCGAGAAATTAACGCCGCTGCGCTGGAGGGACACCCCGCCCCTCCCTACGAGATTCGTAAAAGCCTCGTGTCCGCAAGCTTGGTGGTCTGGGCTGCAAAGAAAAGGGCGACTCCGAAGAGCCGCCCTTTTCGAGGAATTGGGGTTGCCGTCGAACGAACGGCCCCACCCTCACGTGGAACGATGATAACGCCCCGAGCGGGAGTCGAACCCGCCAACCCCATTACGTGAGGGTGGGGCCCGCGTCCGGCGGCCGGGGCGCGCCGCCGCAGCGGCTGTGTGAATGTATTGGCTGAATTCGGGTCTGGGGGGAGCTTCGATCGGAAATGACAGTTCTGAGATTGAAGATTTTGGGTTTTGTGACGACTACGCTCTCCCGTGATGGACGACAGGGCAAAGATCTGGGTCGAAGGTGGTGCCGGCGGGAACGGGTGCGTGAGCTTTCGCAGGGAGGCCCATGTTCCACGCGGGGGGCCCGATG
Source organism: Solirubrobacterales bacterium (assembly GCA_035693025.1). GTDB lineage: Bacteria > Actinomycetota > Thermoleophilia > Solirubrobacterales > 70-9 > VRUE01. The sequence continues at coordinate 22,463 of DASSHI010000016.1, read as the reverse complement.
GCGGGGATGGCGGGCATGGCGGGGATGTCGTGCTCGTTTGCGATGCCTCGCGGCGGGATTTGGGGGCTTTGCGGGGGAGCAGGCACTTTCGGGCCCAGCGGGGCAGTCATGGAGAAGGCTCCAATCGCCACGGGGCCCGGGGTGAGGATCTGACGATTGCGGTGCCCGCCGGGACGCAGGCGGAGACCGTGGACGGGAGTCGGGTGGACCTGGTCGAAGTGGGGCAGCGGGCCGTGATCGCGCACGGGGGGCGTGGGGGGCATGGGAACAGGCGCTTCTCGACCTCGGTGCGGCAGGCGCCTCGGTTCGCCGAGAGGGGCACCTCCGGCGAGGAGGGGTGGATCGAGGTGCGGTTGAAGCTGCTCGCCGACGTGGGGCTCGTCGGCCTGCCCAACGCCGGTAAGTCCTCGCTGCTGGCGCGGCTGACGCGGGCCGAGCCGAAGGTGGGGGACTACCCGTTCACGACGCTCTCGCCGGTGCTGGGGACGATCGAGGGCGAGGACCGACAGGCGGTCGTCGCCGACATCCCGGGACTGATCGAGGGGGCTGCCGACGGAGCCGGGCTGGGGCACGAGTTCCTCGCCCACGTCGAGCGCTGCTCGATGCTCGTCCACCTGGTCGACCTGGCGCCGCTCGAGGGCGATCCCGAGTCGAACTACGCCGCGGTGCGCGAGGAGCTGGCCGCCTACGGCGCGGGGCTCGAGCAGCTGCCGGAGCTGATCGCGCTGTCGAAGCGCGACCTTCTGCCGGACGACGAGGTGGAGCGGGCGCTGAGCGAATGGCGGCAGAGGCTCGGCGATCGGACGAGCGATGTCCTCGCCATCTCATCCGCGACGGGCGACGGCCTCGACGAGCTGCGCCGGGCGGTGCTCGCCCGGCTTCCCGAGGAGGCTCCCGCGCGGCCCGAGCGGAACGACCTCGGACCCGCGGAGTTCGAGGTCGAGCACCGGGTCTACAGGCCCGTCGGCGAGGGCGGCTACTCGGTGCGGCGCGAGGACGACGGCGGCTATCGCGTGCTCGGTCGCGGCGTGGAGCTGCTCTTCGAGCGCCACGACCTCAAGAACGAAGAGGCGCTCGCCTACCTGGAGCAGCGACTCAACGAGATCGGCGTAGTCGCCGCCCTGCGCGCGGCCGGCTTCGAAGCCGGTGACGACGTCCGCGTCGGCGAGCACGAGTTCGAGCTGCATCCGTAGGGCCTTCCTGCGAAGCGCTCTTACACTTCGGCGCCTATGACCTTGGTCGTGAAGCTTGGTTCTTCCATTGTCGCCGCCGACGACGGCGAGCTGCGCGTCGACGTGCTCGATTCCGTATGCGCGCAGGTGGCGGAGCTGGAGCAGGGAGGGGAGCGGGTGGCGATGGTCACCTCGGGGGCGATCGCGCGGGGCATGCGGCTGATGGGCCTGCCGGCGCGCCCGCGCGCGATGGACGAGCTGCAGGCGGCCTCGGCGGTCGGCCAGGGGGATCTCTTCCGCGCCTACCAGTCGCGCCTCGTGGCGAGCGGCACGCGCGCCGCGCAGGTCCTGCTCACCGCCGCCGACATCGCCGCGCGCAGCAACTACCTGAACGCCCGCCGGACGCTGCGCAGGCTGATCGACTGGGGGGTGGTGCCGGTCGTCAACGAGAACGACACCACCGCCACCGACGAGATCACCTTCGGCGACAACGACTTCCTCGCAGCCCAGGTGGCGATTCTGCTCGACGCGCGCCTGCTCGTTCTGCTCTCCGACGTGGACGGGTTGTACCGCAGCGATCCGCGAGCCGATCCCGACGCCGAACGGATCGAGGTCGTCGAGGACTTCGGCGAGCTCGAGGCGCTGGAGATCGGCGATCGCACCTCGGCCTTCGGCTCGGGCGGCATGCGCAGCAAGGTAGCGGCGGCCGAGATGGCGGCCGAGTCGGGCATCCCGGCGACGATCTGCGACGGCACCGCGCAGGGCACGCTGCTGGCCGCGGCGCGCGGGGACGCTGTCGGGACTCGTTTCGCGGCCCAGGCCCGTCGGGCTTCGAGCTTCAAGCTCTGGCTGAAATACGCCAAGCCAGTGCGGGGGCGGTTGAGCGTGGACGAGGGCGCGGCCCGCGTCCTGCGTGAGAGCGGGTCGAGCCTGCTGCCGGTCGGGATCGTCGCGGTCGATGGGGACTTCGACCCCGGCGACGCGGTCGAGGTGATCGTGGACGGGCACGTCGTCGGTAAGGGCATTGCCGAGTGCTCCTCGGTGGACCTCGAGAGGGTCAAGGGCATGGCGACCAATGCGATCGGCTCTGAGCTCATCGAAACGCTGGGAGAGCGCCCGATGAAGGAGGCGATCCACCGGGACCGGTTTGTGTTGATCTGAGCGCCGGGTGCCCCTCCCAAAACGCTCGGCGGGAGCCTCGCTTGAGTGTTTTGGGAGGGGCACCCGGCGCTCATGGCTACCCTTAGCGGTCATGGCAGTCACGACCACCAGCGTCGCCGAAACGTGTGAAGCCGCCCAGCAAGCTGCAAGAAGGCTTGGGAGTGCCTCGACCGAGTCGAAGGACGCCGCGCTGGCGGCGATCGCGCGGCTGCTCGGTGAGCGCGGCGCCGAGGTGATCGAGGCAAATGCCGCCGACCTCGCCGACGAGCGGGCCGATGGGCTGACCCCAGCGCTGCGCGACCGCCTTGCCCTGAGCGAGGCGCGGGTCGCGGCGATGGCCGAGGGCGTGCGGGCCGTCGCGGCCTTGGACGATCCGGTCGGCGAGGTGCTCGACCACAAGACGCTGTCAAGCGGCCTCGACCTGACCAAGCTGCGGGTGCCGCTCGGAGTCGTTGCGGTCGTCTACGAGGCGCGGCCGAACGTGACCGTCGACTGCGCGGCGCTGACTATCAAGAGCGGCAACGCGATCGTCTTGCGCGGGTCGCATTACGCGGAGCGGACCAACGGCGCGCTGGCGGGAATCGTGCGCGAGGCGCTCGCTGAGGCTGGCCTGCCCGAGGACGCCGCGGTGCTGCTGGCGGTGGGCGGGCATGAGGACCTGGCCGAGCTCGCGGTCCAGGAGGAGACCGTAGATCTGTTGATCCCACGCGGCGGCGAGGGCCTGAAGGACGCCCTCAAGGACGTCGCCACGGTGCCGGTGATCTACGCCGCCGCCGGCAACTGCCACGTCTACGTCCACGCCGAGGCCGACCTCGCGATGGCGCGGCGGATCGCGATCAACGCGAAGACGCAGCGGCCCGGCGTCTGCAACGCGGCGGAGACCCTGCTGGTCGACGCCGCGATCGCCGCCGACTTCCTGCCCGCGACGCTGGCCGAGCTGCGCGAGGCCGGGGTCGAGCTGGTCGGCGACGAGCGGGCGCGGGCGAGCGCCGGCGGGGTCGAGCTGGGGGTCGCGACCGAGCGGGACTGGGCGGAGGAGTACCTCGACCTGAAGCTGGCCGTAGCCGTGGTCGATTCGGTCGAGCAGGCGATCGAGCACGTCAACCTCTACGGCACGCGTCACTCGGAGGCGATCGTCACCCGCTCCGAGGAAGCGGCCGAGCGCTTCGTCGCAAGCGTCGACGCTGCGGTCGTCTACGCCAACGCCTCGACCCGCTTCACCGACGGCTTCGAGTTCGGCATGGGAGCGGAGATCGGCAACTCGACCCAGAAGCTGCACGCCCGCGGCCCGATCGGCCTGCGCGAGCTGACCACCTACAAGTACGTCGTCCGCGGCGACGGCCAAGTGCGTGAGTAGCGCTCCGTCTGCCGACAACCGTCGTCCCGCGATCGGCGTCCTCGGCTCGGCCTTCAACCCGCCGCACCTGGGCCACCTGGCGCTCGCCCAGGAGACGCTCTGGCAGCTCGGCCTCGACGAAGTCGTGCTGGTGCCGACCGGCGAGGCGCCGCACAAGCGCATCCACGACGACCCGGGCAGGGAGCTGCGGCTGGCGATGACCCGGCTCGCCGCCGCCGACGATCCGCGCTTCGGCGTCTCCACCCTGGAGGTCGAGCGCGAGGGGCCGTCCTATACGTATGAGACCTTGGAGCTGCTTGCACGCGAAAGGGGAGAACCGGATCTGGTGTTCGTGATGGGGGCGGACGCCGCCGTCGGGTTCGAGAGCTGGCGCGAGCCGCAGCGGGTGGTCGAGCTGGCGCGCCTCGCCGTGGCGCGGCGCTCGGGAATCTCCGATGCCGACGTCGCCTCGACGATGCGCGGCCTCGGCGCGGGCGATCGGGTGACGATGCTCGAGATGCCGCAGTTCGGCGTCTCCTCCTCGGCCGTGCGCGAGCGCGCCGCCGCGCGGCGGCCGCTGCGCTACCTGGTTCCGGAGGCGGTCGCCCGCTTCATCGAGGAGAAGGGGATCTACGCATGAGCTCGATCGAGTCCGAGGCGCTCGCACGGCGCCTGGCCGAGCTTGCCGACTCCAAAGGGGCGAGCGAGATCGTCCTGCTCGACATGCGCGGCCTCGCCGCCTACACCGACTTCCTGGCGATCTGCACGGCACGCAACGAGCGCCAGGCTCGGGCGATCGTCGACGAGGTGAAACTGCGGCTCAAGCAGGAGCACGGATTGCTGCCCGGTGGGGTCGAGGGGGAGGGGGCGGCCGGCTGGATCGTGCTCGACTACCTCGACGCGGTGCTGCACGTCTTCACCGCCGAGGAACGCGAGCGCTACCGGCTCGAGGACCTCTGGCGGGAGGCGCCCCGGCCCGAGCTGCAACTCTCGCAGGATGGCGTCCGAGGGCACCTCTACGGTGCCGCGCATGGCTAGCTTCAAGCGGGCGCTGTTCGGGTACCGCAGGGACGAGGTGGACGCCGCGATGGCGGCGCGCGATGCGGCGATCGAGGCCGTCGAGGGCCACGCGTCCGCGGCCGACGCCGAGCTCTCCTCGCTGTCGGGGATGGTGATCGAGCGCGAGCGCGAGATCCGCAGCCTCGGCGAGCGCCTGCGCGAAGCCGAAGAGCGCCACGAGCGCAGCATCGTCTCCCTGCATGCCGTCTCGGACCGGCTGGAGGAGATCCAGGCGCAGGCGCGCGGCCAGGCGACGCGGATCCGCATGAAGGCGCTGCGCGAGGCGGTCGAGGTCAGCCGTCGCACCCAGGACCTCGCCGAGGCTCAGGATGGCGCCGCGAACGGTGCCGCGCCGAGCGAGGCCGGCGCCGAGTCCGCGCTGGGCCAGCTCTTCGAGGGCCTGATCAAGCTCGAGATCGGCCCGCTCGGGGACTTCTCCCAGCTGGTCGGCTTCGAGGACGCGGTCGGCCGCCTCGGCGCCTCGGAGATCTCGGTCGAGCGCTTCTCCGAGGGCCGCGCGACGGTCTCGATGCAGTTCGACCAACCGGTCGAGCTCCTGCGCGAGCTCGAAGAGAGCGCGCCCTTCGAGTTCAACATCCGCCGCACCGCCGACGAGCGCCTGATCCTCGACGTCGACGAGGACCAGGACTCCGAACAGCACGCCGCCTAGCGGCCCGCATCGGCAGGACCTTCGAAGCTGGACGGTTGGTGTATTGACTGGCATTGGTTTGTCTGCGAACATATGTTCGTGGAGGCGCATAATCCCAACCACAAGGGCAACGTCGCCGAGCTGGCGATCGCGAAGGAGGCGGCGGGGCTGGGCTTGTCGGTATTCGCGCCTCTTACCGAGCATGAGCGCTACGACCTCATTATTGGCGCCAAAGGCAGGCTTCTACGCGTCCAATGTAAGTGGGCGTCGCGCCAAAAGGATGTTGTCTACGTTCGGCTGAAGTCGGCGCGTCATTCGCCAACGCGTGGGTACGTCGTGAAGACCTACGATCGAACCGAGATCGATGCCGTGGCTGTGTACTGCGGTGAGCTCGACCGCTGCTATCTATTGCCGGTCGACTTGATCGAAGGCTGCGGCGTGATAACTCTTCGCCTAAGGCCAGCACGAAATAGCCAGCGTGCGGCGTTAAACTGGGCATCCGAGTACGAGTTCCGCGGGGCTGTAGCTCAGCTGGCAGAGCGCGTCGCTGGCAGCGACGAGGCCGAGGGTTCGAGTCCCTCCAGCTCCACTGATCAAGAGACTTCTTCTGATGTAACACTCGAAGAGGTCGGCGCACACAAGTTCCGCAACCACTTCGGCTACTACATGGAACAGGCCGCGGCGGGGACCGACATCCTCATCCGTCGCCACGGCAAGCCATACGCGCGTCTCGGTCCCGCCAGGCCCCCGGCCTAGTAGATCTGGCTCGCTCCATGGTGGTGGTGATGGGCCTCGCAGTTGCGGTGCTTCTTGCCCGTGAGACCTTTGCAGTGGTGGCCGTGGTGCGGGCTGTCCTCGGGGTGGTTGCGGTCGGCGCTTGCGCCGGCTGCGCCGAAGCCGCCGATCGCGACCGCGGCGCTCACGGTTGAAAGGGCGACGATCCTGCCAATGCGTTGCGACATGTTTCTCCCTTCGCCGGCGGGCCGGCTGGAGTATTGGCGATTGCCCCGTTGTACTTCTCCTGCGGCGGTTTAGTTCACTGCCTGCAGGTGGGAGAGGAATTCCCCCAAGCGGCGTTCGTACAGGCGCGGGTCGACGTTCCAGGACTCGACGTGGCCGGCGTGGGGGACGCGGTGGTAGGTGACCCAGTGGGGGAGCTCGGCGGCGAAGGCGTTGCTGGTGGCTATCGGGACGACCTCGTCGTCCAGGCCGTGGAAGAGCAGGATCGGCAGGTGGAAGGCGTCGGGGTGGGCGACTGCGTCGAGGCTGTGCCAGTCGGCGTCGATGCGGGCGCCGATCGCCCAGATGACGGGCAGGGCGGCGAAGCCGGGCAGGCCCATCTGTTCGGAGTTGAATTCGATCGTCCGCTTCCAGTCGAGCGCCGGGGCGTCGAGGACCAGGCCGGCGATCCTGGACGCCAAGCGCGACTTCTCCATGAACTGGGCGACGATCGCCCCGCCCATCGAGTAGCCGACGAGCAGCAGGCGGCGGGCGCCGTGGGCGAACGCGTAGCGCGCCGCCGCCTGCAGGTCGCGCCACTCGGTCAGGCCCATGTGGTGCAGGCCGTCGGGACTTGGCGGGGCGCCCAGATCCTCGCGGTAGGCGATCAGCATCGCCGGCAGGCCGGCCCGTCGCAGCGCCGGCAGCAGATGCAGCCCCTCCTGGGGGGTGCCGTTGATCCCGTGGACGACGATCGCCCAGGTGCGGCTGTGACCCGCGATCAGCCAATCCGGCATCGGCCCCAGCTCGTCGGGGACCCGAACGGTCGAGAAGGGAATGCCGAGCGCTTCGTGCGGGTTTCCGGCGTAGACGTCGGCTTCGACCAGAACCTTCCGTCCCGCGACCAGGTAGCCCCGCGAAGAGAGCAGCCGGCGCACGATCGCATCCGCGCTTTCATGCTCGATCGCGCCGATCGCTGCGTGTCCGCCGGGCCAGTCCAGTCCGTACACACCGGGGCGTTCGCTGTCTTCCGAGCGCGCAAGGGAGATGCGCTTCGACGAGACCGAAAGGACTTCGGTGCTCTCGGGCCAGGGAGAATGGTCCGGGACCAGCACCGCGTCGGAGAAGTGCCAGCTGACGGCCACGCCGATCGCAAGCGCCGCCAGCAGGGCGAGCCCCGCCGCGACCAGCCGGCGCCAGCGGCGGCGGAACCACGTGGCTTCTCCCATTTCCCCCACGGTGGCCACCCTACTTCGCTCAAACTCGCTCATCCATCTGCCGATGAGTGAGCGATGAACGTGGCAAACGAGCACGTGTTCTCGCACGGCATGCGGGATACGCGCGAGACCTTCGACGCCTGGAATGGCCACCCCTGGGTGGTCCTGCGCGGCTGGCTCGCGCTCAGCGTGGCGATCGCTCTCTCCCTGCTGGCGGCCGTATGGGTCGTCTCGGGCATGCTGACGCCGGACATCACCCCCGTCCACCTGCCTGGCCTGACCGAAGCGCAGGACCCCGGCGACCTGCTGCCGATCCTCTACCGCAACTCGCTGGTGCTCGCCCTGCACGCGACCGCCTGCATCGCCGGCTTCATCGCCGGGTCGTCGATGCCGATCGCCGCTGCCCAGCGCCGCGGGCTGTCGCGCTGGATCCACGTCAAGGCGGGTCAGTTCGCGATCCTCTTCGTCGCTGCCGTAACCCTCTTCTCGCTCACCACCCAGGCCTTCTACCTCGGCTTCCAGGGCGCCACGATCGCCTACCAGCTGCAGATCTCCCATCTCGTCCTGATCCTCACCGTCCTGCCGCACGCGATCCCCGAGCTGACCGCGCTCTTCCTGCCGCTTGCGGCCTGGCTCATCGCCAGCCGCCGCGGCGAGTGGAACCGCCTGCTCGCCGCCACCTTCGTCACGGTCGTCCTGGCGATCCCGACCCTGGTCGTGGCGGCGACGATCGAGGTCTACGTCTGGCCGCATCTGCTCGAGGCCGTCTCGCCTGTCTTCTGACTCGTAAGATCGCCACTCCGATGAGCGGCTACGAACCGAAGACGATCGAGCGCAAGTGGCAGCAGGTCTGGGCCGAGGAGCGGACCTGGGAGGTCGCCAACCCCGGCCGGCCCGGCTTCGACCCGGCCAAGCCGAAGGCCTACGTGCTCGAGATGTTGCCCTACCCCTCGGGCGAGCCCCACGTGGGCCACCTCAAGTGCTATGCCGTGGGCGACGCGATCGCGCACTTCCGCCGCCGCCACGGCTTCGAGGTGATCCACCCGATGGGTTACGACGCCTTCGGCCTGCCGGCCGAGAACAACGCGATCAAGACGGGCGAGCCGCCGCGGGCGGCGACCGAGCGCTCGATCGAGTCCTTCCGCCGCCAGTTTCGCGAGTGGGGGATCTCGATCGACTGGTCGCGCGAGCTCGGCACGCACACGCCCGAGTACTACCGCTGGACGCAGTGGATCTTCCTGCGCCTGCTCGAGCGCGGCCTCGCCTACCGCGAGGAGGCGCCCGTGCAGTGGTGCCCCAAGGACGCCACCGTGCTCGCCAACGAGCAGGTCGTCGACGGGCGCTGCGAGCGCTGCGGCACGCCGGTCGAACAGCGCCGCCTCGAGCAGTGGTTCTTCAAGATCACCGACTACGCCGACCGGCTGCTCGCCGACTTCGACCTGCTCGAGTCATGGCCCGACCACGTCGTCACGATGCAGCGCAACTGGATCGGCCGCTCCGAGGGCGCCGAGGTGACCTTCCGCTGCGCGGAGCTGGGCCTCGACTTCCCCGTCTTCACCACCCGTCCCGACACGCTCTTCGGCGCCACCTTCTTCGTCCTCGCTCCCGAGCACCCGGAGCTCGAGCGGTTGGTCGCGGGCACGGCGGCCGAGGAGCAGGTGCGCGAGTACGTCAACCGGGTCGCGCGCGAGCCCGTCGAGGAGCGCGGCGACGAGGGCCGTGCCAAGACCGGCGTGCCGCTGGGGCGCAGCGTCGTCAACCCCGTCAACGGCGAGGAGATCCCGATGTTCGTCGCCGACTACGTGCTGATGGAGTACGGCACCGGGGCGATCATGGCGGTGCCGGCCCACGACGCGCGCGACTACGAGTTCGCCAAGGCCTTCGACCTGCCCCTGAAGCGGGTGATCGAGGGGACCGACCCCGAGGTCGCAAGCGACGACGAGGGCCTGCCCTACCCGGGCGACGGGGCGATGACCGGCTCTGGGCGCTTCGACGGCAAGCACAACCGCGAGGCCTACGAGGAGATCGTCGCCTGGCTCGAATCGGAGGGCCGCGGCGAGGCCTCCGTCAACTACCGCCTGCGCGACTGGCTGGTCTCGCGCCAGCGCTACTGGGGCGCCCCGATCCCCGTCGTCTATTGCGGCGAGTGCGGCATCGTGGCCGTCCCCGACGAACAGCTCCCGGTCGAGCTGCCCGAGATCGAGGACTACGCGCCGCAGGGCAAGAGCCCGCTGGCCGCCGCCGAGGAGTGGGTGGCGACCGATTGCCCGCGCTGCGGCGGCCCGGCCCGCCGCGAGACCGACACGATGGACACCTTCGTCGATTCCTCCTGGTACTTCATCCGCTACCTCGACCCCCAGAACGGCGAGGCGGCCTGGGACCGTGCGGCCGCCGACCACTGGCTCCCGGTCGACCAGTACATCGGCGGCGTCGAGCACGCGATCCTCCACCTGATGTACGCGCGCTTCTTCACCAAGGCGCTCGCCGACCTCGGCGCTCTCTCGGTGCAGGAGCCGTTCGCCAACCTCTTCACGCAGGGGATGATCACGCGCGACGGGGCGAAGATGTCGAAGTCGAAGGGCAACACGGTGAGCCCGGCCGAGTACGTCGACCGCTACGGCGCCGACACCGCCCGCACCTACGTCTGCTTCATGGGGCCGCCGGAGCGCGGGGGCGACTGGTCCGACGAGGGCGTCGAGGGAGTCAACCGCTTCCTCTCTCGCCTCTGGCGCCTCTGCGCGGAGGTCGAGTCGCGGCAGGCCGCCGAGCTCGAGCCGGCCGCGGCGGAGGGGCAGGCGCGCGAGCTGGTCGCCAAGGCGCACTGGGCGATCGAGAAGGCGACCCGGGACTTCGAGCGCGGCTTCCAGTTCAACACGGCGATCTCGGCGGTGATGGAGCTGGTCAACGACGCCTACCGGCTCAAGGACGGCCTCTACGCCGATCCCGCCGGGACCGCGGCGGTCCGTTTCGCCACGGCCACGGCTGCCTCGCTGGTCTTCCCCTTCGCCCCGCACCTCGGCGCCGAGATCTGGGAGCGGCTGGAAGGGGGCCGGGTGTGGGAAAACGCCTGGCCCGTGGCCGACCGGGAGCTGCTGAGCAGCGACACGTTCGCCCTCGTCGTCCAGGTGAACGGCAAGCTGCGCGACCGGATCGAGGCTCCGGCGGATGCGGGCGAAGACGAGCTTCTGGCGCTCGCCCGAGCGAGCGAGAAGGTGCAGGGCCACGTCGACGGCAAGCAGATCGTCAAGCAGATCGTCGTGCCCGGCAAGCTCGTAAACTTGGTGGTTCGCTGAGTTTTTGCGGCTCAGGGCGATCTATCTGGTACAAAGCCGCCGTGCTCGTCAGACGACTGTCGGAAGCCCCCGCCGAGGAGTGGCACAGGCTCCGTTACCACGCACTCATGGATGCCGGCCAGCTCGGCGCGCGCAGCATGTCGGTGACCTGGCTTGAGGTTCCGGGCGGGGCGGAGCAGACGCTGCGCTCCGACGAAGTCGGCGAGCAGGTCTACGTCGTCGTGCGCGGCGCCGGCACCATGTCCGTCGCCGGCGACACGCAGGAGGTGGGGGAGGGCGACCTGATCCTCGTCCCTCCCGCCACGGATCATTCGATCGCGAACACCGGCGAGCAGGCGCTTGCCTGCGTCTCGGTGCAGTCGCCGCCCGTCTCGGCAGCCGAGCTGTATTCGGACCAGTTGGCCGAGGTGGCCGGCTACGACGACGAAGACCTCTGAGCCTGCCGCGATTCTTTTGAATCTGCGCGCCACTCGCGCGCCTGGGCCGGCGACGCTGGGGCCATGCCGCAGCTGTCGCGCTCCCAGGTCGCCGTCTACGGCGCCGTCGCCGTCGCCCTGCTGCTGGCGGGTGCGCGCGCGATCGGGGCAGAGGGCAGCAATTCCGCCGGCGCCTACCCGTCTTCCTCGCCTGCCTCTTCCTTCGCGGGCGACCTCAGCCTGAAATCGGACGGCGGGCCCGACCTGGTGGTCGACGTGGCGGGCGCCGTGCGCCGGCCCGGCGTCTATCGGCTGCCGGTCGGCGCGCGGGTCGTCGATGCGATCTCCCGCGCGGGAGGCCCCTCCGGGGAGGCGATGCTGGAAGGGATCAACCGGGCCGCACGGCTCGCCGACGGGCAGCAGGTGATGGTGCCCTCGCGGGGCCCCTCCGGTGCAGCGCCGACCTCGGGCGGGTCTGTGGAAGACGGCCCGATCAGCCTCGGCAGCGCCACGGTGGAGCAACTCGACACGATCGACGGCATCGGACCCATCACGGCCGAAAAGATCGTCGAATACCGCGACCAGCACGGCGGCCTCTCGTCGGTCGACCAGCTCGACCAGGTGAGCGGCATCGGCCCGGCGACGATGGAATCGCTGCGGGACAGGCTGCAGCCATAGCCCGATGGAGCGTCCCGGCCCGCCTGCGTCGCTGCTGTTGGTCGCGATCGCGCTCGCACTGGCGCTCGTCCACAGCGACGAGATCCGCGTCCGCGCCGAGTCGGCCTTGGACCGTGGCATGCCCGCCCGTGAGTCGGCGCTGGCGCGTGGCTTCGTCCTCGGCGAGGACGAGCGGATCGACGCGGCGACCGCCGAAGACTTCCGCCGCGCGGGCCTCAGCCACCTGCTCGCCGTCTCAGGCCAGAACGTGGCGCTGCTCGCCCTGCTGGCGATGCCGTTGCTGGCGGCCCTCGGGATGCCGCTGCGCACCCGCCTCCTCTGGGTCCTCGGCCTGATCGCTCTCTACGTGCCCCTCGCCGGCGCCGGCCCGTCGATCCAGCGGGCCGGGATCATGGGTGGGCTGAGCGTGCTGGCGACCCTCTCGGGGCGGCGCCTCTCCCGTCTCTACGCACTGGCGTTCGCCGCGGTCGTGCTGCTTGCGCTCGAGCCCGGCATCGCCGCCGACATCGGCTGGCAGCTCAGCTTTGCCGCCGTGCTCGGCATCCTCCTGCTCGCCGGGCCGCTGCGGGCGGCGATCGCGGCGCGGATCGGGAGCCGCGGCTGGCGTCGCGAGCTGGCCGGCGGGATGGCGATGACGATCGCCGCCACCCTTGCCACGGCGCCGCTGATCGCCTTCCACTTCGAAGAAGTCTCGACGACCGCCCTCTTCGCCAACCTGCTGGCGCTGCCGGCCGTGGCGCCCGCGATGTGGCTGGGCATGCTCTGCGCGGCGGCGGGCCAGGTCCCCGGCGCCCCGGTCGCCGCCCTCAACGCCCTCAACGCCCTCGATGCCCCGCTGCTCGCCTACATCGCCCAGGTGGCGGCCTGGTGCGGCCGCCCGAGCTGGGCGTCTCTCCACGTCCGTCTTGACCTCATCGGCCTCGTGGCCGCCTATGCCGGCTTGATCGGCGGCACGGCGCTCGCCTTCGGCTTGAGCCGCCATCGACGGTTGCGCTCGCTCCGCGCGACGGCGCCCCCACCGTCCCCCCGGCAGCGCCGTAGAGGTTTGGTTCGGATAGCGGTTCAAACCTCTACGGCGAGTCGCGCTGTCGTCTTCTTGACGATCCTCGCGGTGCTTGCCGAGCTCGCGTCGGGGGTCGGCGGGGAGCCGCGCGCCGACGGATCGCCCGCACCGGGCCTGCGCATCTCCGTTCTCGACGTCGGCCAGGGGGATGCGATCCTCCTGCAGCCGCGGGCCGCCCCGGCCGTGCTGGTCGACGGCGGGCCGCCCGGCGGCGGGATCGTCGCCGAGCTGCGCGCGGCCGGGGTCGGGCGGCTGGGCGCCGCGATCGTCACCCACGACCAGTCCGACCATGCCGGCGGGATCCGCGAACTGCTCGGGGAGCTGCCGGTCGACCGGGTCCTCTTCGCGGTCCTGCGCCGCTCGACCCTCGCCCGGATCCACGCCGCAGGCGTCGCCACCGACCGTCTGGCGCAGGGGAGCGAGCTGCGCTCGGGAGCACTGCGGCTCGACGTGCTCTGGCCGCCGCGCGAGCTCCTGGCGGTCCCACACGGCGGCGAAGATCCGAATGCGCTGGCGGTCGTAGCCCTCGCCCGGTGGCACGACTTCTCGATGCTCCTCACCGCCGACGCCGAGGCGGAGACGACCCCGCTCGACCCCGGGCCGGTCGACGTCCTCAAGGTCGCTCATCACGGCAGCGAGGACGCCGGCCTCGCCGCCCTGCTCGATCGCACTCGGCCGCGTCTGGCTGTGATCTCGGTCGGCGCGGACAATCCGTTTGGCCATCCGACCCCCGGGACGCTGGCCACGCTCGCCGCCCACGGAGTGCCCACCCTGCGCACCGATCTCGACGGGACGGTCGTCATCGACGTGACCCGCCGTGGCTTCGGCCTCAACGGATCTCCGAATCGATTTTGGGATTATTCGCCTCAGGGGCTCGCGGGCTCGCGAGGCGCGACCGATTGACGTATCGGTGCACTACAAGCGCGGACAACGTGGGCTGAGGCCGATCGGAGGGACGAGCATCCTCGGCAACGGCCTGCTCGAGCGGGTCCGCTCCACATCGCTGGCGCTGCTCGGCGCGACCGCCGCGGTCGGCCTGGCGATCGTCGCCGTGGCCCTCAACCAGGGGTGGCCGCTGGTGGCCGGCAGCTCGGTTCCGCCGCTGCCGCGCCAGGCGCGGGCGGTGGGCGCCGCCACCGTCGTCGCCAGGGCCCCTTCCACCGGCTCTCCGACCGGCGTCGGGGATGACGGCCGGTCGCGCCGCGGCCCCTCCAGCTCCACGCATGGGAGGCCGGCCGGCGCGGTCGTCGAAGCCGTCGCGGGCGCCCCGACCGCGGTGGTCGTCTCGGGCTCGCAGCCGGTCGAGCGAAGCGGCGAGGGTCATCGCGTCGAATCGAAGCCGCCTCCCACGGCCCCGCCCGAGCCCCAACCCGCGCAGCCGTCGCCCCCGGCGACTCCCGTCGCCTCGGTGCCCACTCCGGCCCCGACGCCCGAACCCAGCCGCACGTCCGAACCGGCGCCGGCTCCCGCCTCGACCGCTCCGATCGCGACCTCCGCCGGACCTCCGCCGGAAGAATCGAGCCTGCCCTCATGGAGCAACGGCGGTGGCCACGCTTACGGCCGCGACGAAGCCTGGCACGACGATGACCGGGGCGACGACGCGGACTAGACTCGGCCGATGGCCGAGGAGATGCTCCCCCTTTATCTGATCGCCGGCACCGACGGGGCGAAGATCGACGCGACCAGAGCCCGCCTGCGTGCGCGCGCCGAGCGCGACGGCGGCACCGCTTCGCTGCAGATCTTCGAAGCCGGCGAGGGCAGGGGGGCGCCCGATCACGAGGGCCTGCTCGCTGCGATTCCGGCAATGTCACTGACCGAGTCGCGCCGCTATCTCCTCGCCGACGGGGTCGAGCGCTGGCGCGACCGGCAGTTGGACGAGGTCGCCGCCGCGCTCGTCGATATCCCTCCCGATTTGAGCATCGTGCTGATCGCCCGGGCCAAGGCGCCGGCGAAGCTCACGCGCGCGGTGAAGAGCGCCGCGGGCGAGATCCACGAGTTCGAGGCACCCAAGGCACGCGACATGCCGCGCGTCCTCGTCGCCGATGCGAAGCGGCTCGGCTTTCGCCTTGACCCGCAGGCGGCACGCATGCTGGTGGAGCGGATGGGCGCCAATCCGCAGCGCCTGCGCAACGAGCTCGAGCGCCTGGCCCTCTGGGCGGGGGACGGGGGCGAGGTCGGCGCGGCGGAGCTCGACGCGATGATCGCCGACACCTCGGAGTCGGCGGTCTGGGCGCTTTCCGACGCATTGCTGGAACGCGATGCCGCGCAGGCGCTGCGAATCGCCGAGCGCCTGATCTCCCAGGGGGAGAACCTCACCGGCCTGATCTACGGCCTCGCCTCGCGCCTGCGCAAAGCCTGCGCCGCCGCGACGATGCTGGGGGAAGGAACGCCCCCAGCCCAGGTCGAGTCGAGCCTCGGCATGCATCCCTACGCGGCGAAGCAGCTGGTCCGCAGGCTGCAGGACACCAGCGTCGAGGACCTACGGGAAGCGACGATTGCCCTGGCCGACCTCGAGGTCTGGTGTCGCGGAGGCGCCGACTACGGCGACGAGCTCGCCCTGACGCTGGCCCTCAGAGCCGCCGCCGGGGTCCCGGCCTGACTACTTTGCAGCGCCCGCGGCGATTCGCGCCGCGCGGGCCTTCTTGCGAGCGGCCGTGTTCTTGTGCAGCGCGCCCTTCTGCACGGCCTTGTCGATGCGCGAGACGAGGGCGCGGTGCTCGGTCTCGACCGTGCTCGTGTCGCCGCCCTCGACGGCGCTCTCCAGACGCTTGAAATACGTCTTGACCGTGCTCGTCAGGAGCCGGTTCTCGGTTCGCTCGCGGTCGCTGCGTAGGATCCGCTTCTTCTGTGAGGCTATGTTCGCCATGAGTCGTGCGCCTGAAGCGGCATCGGGCCGGCTCCGGGCGGGCGCCGACTATAGCGACTGAGACCAGCTTGGAGACTCCCAGGGCAGACGATGCAGCGGACCGCGACAACGCGGCGATCGGCGCCGACGCCGGCCTGAGGGCCGCGGAGGCTTACGAGCCGGGCGAGGAACCGGTTGCGGATCCCGCTCCCGGCGCCCGATCCGGTCGCATAGCCCGCTCCACCGCCTTCTTCTCCGTCGCGACCGCCGCCTCGCGAATCGCCGGCCTCGCCCGCGAGGTAGTCGCCGCCGGCTACTACGGCGTCAAAGGGCCGATGTCGGCCTTCACGATCGCCTTCCAGGTGCCGAATCTGGTGCGCGCCCTGTTCGCCGACGCCGCCCTGCAGCCGGCCTTCGTCCCGGTCTTCACCGAGCAGCTGGAGAAAAAGAACTACCGCGAGGCATTCCGCCTCGCCTCGACCCTGCTGCTGCTCGTCACCCTGGTCCTGGGCGCGATCACCGCGCTCTTCGTCCTCCTCGCGCCGGTGATCATGCCGGTCTTCGCGCCCGGCTTCGAAGGCGAGATCCTCGACCTCACCGTCACCCTCTCCCAGGTCCTCTTCCCGATCCTGATCCTGCTCGGGCTGAGCGGCGTCGTCGTCGGCATCCTCAACAGCTACGACCGCTTCGGCGCCTTCGCGATCTCGCCGCTGTTCTGGAACCTGACGATCATCGCCACGCTGATCTTCCTGATCCCGCACTTCCACGGACAGGACCGGATCTACGCCTACGCGATCGGCATCCTCGCCGGCACCCTGGTCCAGCTGCTGATCCCGACCTTCGACCTGCGCAACACGCCGTTCAAGTTCGAATGGAGCTTCGAGTGGCGCAACCCCGACGTGCGTCGCGTCCTGCTGCTGATGCTGCCGGTGACGATCAGCCTCGGTCTGATCAACTTCAACCTGCTGATCAACAGCCTCTTCGGCAGCCTCGTCAGCGACGAGGCGCCGGCGGCGATCGACAAGGCGTTCCGCATCTACCAGCTCCCGCAGGGGATCTTCTCGGTGGCGATCGCCACCGTCCTCTTTCCGACTCTCGCCCGCTTCGCCGCCCGCGGCGAGCACGACAACCTGCGCGCGACGATGGCCAACGGGATGCGCCAGATCCTCTTCGTCCTATTGCCGGCGGCGGCGGCGATCTTCGTCCTCTCCGAGCCGATGATCCGGCTGGTCTACCAGCGCGGCGAGTTCACGCCCGCACAGACGACCCTGGTCGCCACGGCGCTCTTCTGGTTCGCCTTTTCGCTGCCCACGAACGGCCTGTACCTCTTGCAGACGCGGACCTTCTTCAGCCTCCAGCGGCCCTGGATGGCGACCGGCCTGGCCGCCCTCGACCTCGTCGTCTCGGCGCTCGGCGCCCTCGTCCTCTACAAGCCCTTCGGCACCGGCGGAATCGTCGCCGGCACCGGCATCGGTACGACCGCCGCGGTGGTCGCCCAAGCCATCGTCCTTCGCCGGGAGCTCGGCGGCCTGGAGCTGGGCAGGCTTTTTTCCACCGGCATCAGGATCGCCATCGCGGCGGCGGCCCTCGCCGTGGTCAGCTTCGGCGTCTGGGACCTCCTCGATAACGCGCTCGGGCGCGGGCTGCTCGGCCAGATCGTCTCGCTCGGCTCGGCACTGGCGCTGGGCGGTCTGGTCTACGTCGGCGCCGCGAAGCTCCTGCGCATCGCCGAGCTCGAGCAGATCGCCCGCCTCGTCCGCCGGCGCTAAATGCTCGACCTGCCGCGCTACCTGCTGGGCGTCGTCGAGATCTGCCTGCTCGGCGGCTTCGCCTGGCTCGGGGCATCGGCACTGCGTTCCCGTCTGCTCCCTGACTTCTCGGGAGCTCCCGGATACCTCGCCACCGCTCTTCTCGCTTTGGCTCTCCTGATCTGGTCGGCTGAGGCTCTCGGCAGCTTCGGGTGGTTCACGCCGGTGCCGTATCTCGTCTGCATCGCAGCGGTGGGTTTGGGGCTGTGGGGCGTTGGAGGGGGAGGGCGAGGGGGTCCCTCCGGCTTGCTGGGTTTTTCGCCTTGGAGGTTGCGGCCGTCCGAGGATGTCGGTTGGGGCGAAAAAGAGGACGCCGCTGCGCCGGAGGGACCCCCTCGCCCTCCCACACGAAGCGTCGCAGTGGTGATCGCGCTGATCATCGCCAGCCTGGCTCTCGTGAAGTTCGGCGTGGACGTGAGGTCGAAGCTGCTGACGGGGATGACCGGATTCGACTCGACCTGGTACCACGGGCCGTTCGCGGCGGGGTTCTTTCAGAGCGGGGATACGTGGAGGCTGCACTTCATCGCGCCGCAGTTTCTGGCCTGGTTCTATCCGGCCAACGCGGAACTGTTCCACGCGACGGGCATGCTGGCATTTGGGCGCGATGTGCTCTCGCCGCTACTGAATCTCGGCTGGTTAGCCGGCTGCCTGGTCACTTGTTGGTGCATTGGGCGGCCGTACAGGGTCGCGCCGTGGTCGCTTGCACTGGGAGCCATTGCGCTGAGCTTGCCGGTGCTCTCGGATCAAGCCGGCGAAGCTCGTAACGACATCGTCGGGATCTTCTTCCTACTTGCTGCTGTTGCAGTTGCCTTGAACGCGGTCAGCGGCCGAAGAGGTGAGCCGCAGCCCGGGGCGCTGGTGGTTACCGGCCTCGCGGCGGGAATGGCCGCCGGGACCAAGCTCAACTTCCTCTTACCTGCTGCTGTTCTAGTCCTAGGGCTTCCGTTGCTGGCGCCAGCCGGGCAGCGTTTGCGAGCGTTGATCGTGGGCGCCCTCGCCGCCCTGGCGGGCGGCGGCTACTGGTACCTGCGCAACCTGATCCACGCCGGCAACCCGCTGCCCTGGTTCGACCACCTCGGCCCGATCTCGCTGTCGGCTCCCGAACAGGCGCTGGGCGGGCGGGAAGGGCACACGGTCGCCGGCTACCTGACCGACGGCTCGGTCTGGTCCGAATGGTTCCTGCCCGGCCTGCACGGCGCCCTGACCATCCTCTGGCCGCTTCTGGCCGGTCTGGCCCTGGCGGGCCTCCTGCTCTGTCTCGTCGAGCGGCGTGATCGTGTTCTTCTGCTCGCCGGCCTGACGGGCCTCGCCGTGATCGCCGCCTGGCTCGTAGCTCCGACCTCGGCCTCCGGCCCCGACGGCATGCCCCGCGGCTTCGAATCCGGTCTCCGCTACCTCGTTCCAGCCCTCGTGCTCGGCTTCGTGCTGTTGCCGGCAGCGCTCTCCGCCCAGCTTCGACGGACGGGCGCGGGGGGTCCCTCCGGCGCAGCGGCGTCCCTGTTTTTCGCCCCAATCCCGCCCGCGGACAGCCGCAACCTCTCCGGGCGAAAAACCCAGCAAGCGGGAGGGACCCCCCGCGCCCGCCCAGCCGCGACGGTCCTCCTCGCGCTCCTCGCCGCGATCGCGATCGGCTACCCGATCCAGCGCCACTACCTGCAGAACCGCTACGCCGACCCCACCTTCGCCGCCCCCGGCCTCGACGCCGCCTTCAAATGGGCCAACGGCATCTCAGACGCGCGCATAGCCACCACCAGCACCCGCCAGTACCCCCTCTTCGGCGCCGACCTCTCCAACCGCATCCAGTACGTCGGCGAACACACCCGCCACGGCGGCTTCGTCGCTCCCGAGACCTGCCCCCGATGGCGTCGCCTGCTCGACGAAGGCGACTACGACTACGTGATCGCCACCCGTGACCGCATCGAACCCGGCAAGCCCCCATACCCGGCCACCGCCCGCTGGACCGAAGGCCGGGGCGCCGAAGCCATCCTCCGTCGGCCCCCCACGGTCGTCTTCAAGCTGACGGCCCCGCTGGATCCGTCGGCCTGTCCGTAGCGGGCACCACGACCTCCCCTCGCCCACCGCTCCCGCCATACTCCGCTCCCCGATGGACCCCATTCGCAATTTCTCGATAATCGCCCACATCGACCACGGCAAGTCGACCCTGGCCGACCGCATCCTCGAGGTCACCGGCGCCGTCGACCCGAAGAAAATGCAGGCGCAGGTGCTCGACTCGATGGACCTCGAGCGCGAGCGCGGGATTACGATCAAGGCCCAGGCTGTGCGGGTCGAGTACACCGCCGCCGACGGCCAGACGTACCACCTGCAACTGATCGATACGCCGGGCCACGTCGACTTCTCCTATGAGGTCTCGCGCAGCCTCGCCGCCTGCGAGGGGGCCCTGCTGGTCGTCGACGCTGCGCAGGGCGTCGAGGCGCAGACCGTCGCCAACACCTATCTGGCGATCGAGAACGGGCTCGAGCTGATCCCGGTCATCAACAAGGTCGACCTGCCTGGTGCCGAGCCCGACCGGGTCGCGCAGGAGATCGCCGACCTCACCGGGGGCGATCCGGAGGAAGCGCTGTGGATCTCGGCCAAGACCGGGGAAGGGGTGGTCGAGGTGTTGGAGGCGATCGTCGATCGGATCCCGGCCCCGAAGGGCAAATCCGACGCCCCGACCCGGGCGCTGATCTTCGACTCCGAGTTCGACCAGTACCGCGGTGTGATCGCTTATGTGCGAATGGTCGACGGCTCCTTCCGCAAGCACGAGCGGGTCGTCGCGATGCAGAACGACACCGAGGCCGACATCGACGACATCGGCTTCTTCCGGCCGGCGATGACCGGGGTGCAGGGGATGGACGCCGGCGACGTCGGCTACCTGATCACCGGCATAAAGGACGTCGCGAAGCTGCGCGTCGGCGACACGCTGACGGCGCTCGATCGGCGCGCCTCCGAGCCGCTGGAGG
This sequence comes from Solirubrobacterales bacterium, assembly GCA_035693025.1. Taxonomy (GTDB): domain Bacteria; phylum Actinomycetota; class Thermoleophilia; order Solirubrobacterales; family 70-9; genus VRUE01. The sequence continues at coordinate 1,864 of DASSHI010000016.1, read as the reverse complement.
GCTACCGCGAGGTAAGGCCGATGGTTTTCTGCGGGCTCTTCCCGATCGATACCGATCGCTTCGAAGACCTGCGCGACGCGCTCGAGAAGCTGGCCCTCAACGACGCCGCCCTCTCCTGGGAACCGGAGACCTCCGAGGCGCTGGGCTTCGGCTTCCGCTGCGGATTCCTCGGCCTGCTCCACATGGAGATCGTGCGCGAGCGGTTGGAGCGGGAGTACGGGCTCGACCTGCTCTCGACGACGCCGAACGTGCGCTACGAGGTCCATCTGACCAACGGCGAGACGCGCGAGGTCCGCAGCCCCACCGAGCTGCCCGACCCCGGCACGATCGAGGCGATCGAAGAGCCCTACATCCGGGCCACGATCATCGCGCCCTCCGAACAGGTCGGCGCGGTGATGGAGCTCTGCCAGGGCCGTCGCGGCACCCACGTCGACATGCACTACCTGAGCCCCCAGCGGGTCCAGATCCGCTACGACATGCCGCTCGCCGAGATCGTCCTCGACTTCTTCGACCTGCTCAAGTCCTCGACCCGCGGCTACGCCTCGCTCGACTACGAGCCGATCGGCAATCGGGCCTCCGACCTGGTCAAGGTGGACATCCTGCTGGCCGGCGACAAGGTGGACGCGCTTTCGATCATCGTCCACCGCGAATTCTCCTACGAGCAGGGCAAGCGCCTGGTCGAGCGGCTGCGCAAGACGATCCCCCGCCAGCTCTTCGACGTGCCCGTGCAGGCCGCGATCGGCTCCAACATCCTCGCCCGCGAGACGGTCAAGGCGCTGCGCAAGGACGTCACCGCGAAGCTCTACGGCGGCGACGTCACCCGCAAGAACAAGCTCTTGAAGAAGCAGAAAGCCGGCAAGAAGCGGATGAAGCAGGTCGGGCGCGTGGAGGTCCCGCAAGAGGCGTTCCTGGCCGTGCTGCAGATAGACGAGTAGGTAGGGTCCCGCGCCATGGCTATCAAGACCGAGGCAGTAGGCAAGGAATGGCCCGCCACGACGTACGAGGTGGGCAGGGAGAAGATCGGCGAATACGCACGGGTGATCGGGATCGAGAACCCGGTCCATTTCGACCGCGAGGCCGCCAGGGCGGCCGGCTACCGCGATGTCGTGGCGCCTCCGATGTTCTGTGTCGTCTACAGCGCGCCGGCGCTGGGCCCGGCGATGTTCGACCCCGAGGTGGGGATGAACTTCGCCGCGATGGTGCATGGGGGGCAGCAGTTCGAGTGGGGCGAGCCGGCCTGCTCGGGCGACGAGATCACGACCACGGCCAAGTGCCTGAAGATCTTCGAAAAAGAGGGCAGGGACGGCAAGCCCGACAACGGCTTCTACGTCTTCGAGACCGTCTCGGTCAACCAGGACGGCGCCGAGGTCGTGCGCGGAACCTGGACCAACATCGTGAGGGGGGTCTGAGGTGGCGGAGCTGAAGGCCGGGGAGCAGATCCCGGAGCTGAAGGTCACTCCGGACAAGTACCTGCCGCACCGTTACGCGGGCGCTTCGGGAGACTTCAACCCGATCCACATCGATCCCGAGTTCGCCAAGGCGGTCGGCCTGCCGAGCACGATCCTGCACGGCCTCTACATGATGGGCCTCGTCGCCCGCGCCAGCGCCGAAGGCGCCGGCGACGGCGATCCCCGCTCGCTGAAGCGGCTCTCGGTCGAGTTTCGCGGCATGGGCGCGCCGGAGACCGAGATCGCCGTCACCGGCACCGTCGAGTCGGTGGAGGGCGGCAAGGTCGTGATCGACCTCGTGGCTGCTCAAGGCGAGAACGTGACGATCAGAAACGCTGAGGCGGAAGTAGTGCTCTGAGGGAGCGCCGGGTGACCCCTCTCAAAACACTCAAGCGAGGCTCCTGCCGAGCGTTTTG
>DASSHI010000015.1:0-69323 GCA_035693025.1 Solirubrobacterales bacterium | reverse complement strand
CTTGACGGTGAGCATCTCCTGCAGCGTGTAGGCGGCGCCGTAGGCCTCCAGGGCCCAGACCTCCATCTCGCCGAAGCGCTGGCCGCCGAACTGCGCCTTGCCGCCCAGCGGCTGCTGGGTGACGAGCGAGTAGGGGCCGGTCGAACGGGCGTGGATCTTGTCGTCGACCAGGTGCAGCAGCTTGAGGATGTACATGTAGCCGACCGTGACCTTGCCCTCGTAGGGCTCGCCGGTGCGGCCGTTGTAGAGCTGCATCGCGCCTTCGGCCTGGGCGCCGGGACGTTCGCCCTTGTCGACGCCGAGGTCGATGCCGCGCTCTTCGTTTTGGCCCTGCCACTTGACCAGCGCCTCGTCGACGTCCTCGACGCTGGCGCCGTCGAAGACCGAGGTCGCCACGTAGACGCGACCGTCGCCCTCGTCGGAGTGGGCCTGCTTGTAGGCCTCGGAGCCGTCGTCGTACCAGCCGTTGCCGGCGACCCAGCCGAGGTGCGTCTCGAGCACCTGGCCGATGTTCATCCGGCTCGGCACGCCGAGCGGGTTGAGGATCACGTCGACGGGCGTCCCGTCGGCGAGGTGAGGCATGTCCTCTTCGGGCACGATCTTCGAGATCACACCCTTGTTCCCGTGGCGGCCGGCGAGCTTGTCGCCCTCGGCGATCTTGCGCTTGGTCGCGACGTAGACGCGGACCAGGTCGTTGACGCCGGGCGGCAGGTCGTCGCCGTTGTCGCGGCTGAAGGTGAGCACGTCGATGACGACGCCACCCTCGCCGTGGGGGACTTTCAGCGAGGTGTCGCGAACCTCGCGCGCCTTCTCCTTGAAGATCGCGCGGATCAGCTTCTCCTCGGCGGTGAGCTCGGTCTCGCCCTTGGGCGTCACCTTGCCGACCAGCAGGTCGCCCGAGATCACCTCGGCGCCGACGCGGACGATGCCGCGCTCGTCGAGGTTTCGCAGGCTCTCCTCGGAGCGGTTGGGGATGTCGCGGGTGATCTCCTCGTCGCCGAGCTTGGTCGTGCGGGCGTCGATCTCGTACTCCTCGATGTGGATCGAGGTCATCTCGTCGTCCTTGACCAGACGCTCGGAGAGGATGATCGCGTCCTCGAAGTTGTAGCCCTCCCAGGACATGAAGGCGACCAGGCAGTTCTTGCCCAAGGCGATCTCGCCGCCCGCGGTCGAGGAGCCGTCGGCGAGCACGTCGCCCTGCTTCACCTGCTGGCCGCTCTTCACTATCGGCCGCTGGTGGATGATCGTCCCCTGGTTGGAGCGCATGAACTTGTGCAGCGGGTACTCGTCTTTCTTCGAGCCGGAGGTGACGACGACCGACTCCGAATCGACGTGGCTGACTTCGCCCGCGCTCTTGGCGAGGGTGACGTCGCCGGTGTCTACCGCGGCGCGTCGCTCCATGCCGGTGCCGATCAACGGCGGCTCCGGTTTGAGCAGGGGCACCGCCTGGCGCTGCATGTTCGAGCCCATCAGCGCCCGGTTGGCGTCGTCGTGCTCGAGGAAGGGGATCAGCGCCGTCGCCACCGACCAGATCTGGGTCGGCGAGACGTCCATCAGCTCGACTTCCTTTGGCGTGGCGGTGGCGTACTCCTGCTCGCCGGCGCGCACCAGGACCTGCGGGCCCTTCAGCTTCTTCGTCTCGGGATCGACCTCGGCGTTCGCCTGGACGATCACCTTGTCCTCCTCCTGGGTCGCGTCGAGATGGACGATCTCCTCGGTGACGACGCCGTCCTTCACCACCCGGTAGGGGGTGGTGACGAAGCCGTGCTCGGAGATCTGCGCGTAGGAGGAGAGCGAGCCGATCAGGCCGATGTTCGGGCCCTCCGGCGTCTCGATCGGGCACATGCGGCCGTAGTGGGTCGGGTGCACGTCGCGCACCTCGATCGGGGCCCGCTCACGGGTCAGCCCGCCCGCGCCGAGCGCCGAGAGGCGACGACGGTGGGTGAGGCCGGCCAGCGAGTTGGTCTGGTCCATGAACTGCGAGAGCTGCGAGGAGCCGAAGAACTCCTTCAACGCCGCCACGACCGGGCGGATGTTGATGATCGTCTGCGGCGTGATCGCGTCGGCGTCTTCGGTGGTGAGCCGCTCGCGGACGACGCGCTCCATCCGGTAGAGGCCGATGCGGAAGGCCTCCTGGATCAGCTCGCCGACGGTGCGCAGACGACGGTTGCCGAAGTGCTCGTACTCGTCGAGGTGCTCGGCGACCGGCTCGCGTGGGTAGGTGATCGCCTCCGCGGCATAGTCTTTGATCGGGTGCTCCTCGTCGATCTCCTCGGGGATCCCGAGCAGCTTCGGCAGGCTCACCAGCTCCTTGATCAGGGCGATGATGTCGTCGTGGGTGAGGACCCGGTTGTCGAGGTCGATGTCGAGGTCGAGCCGGGCGTTCAGCTTGTAGCGGCCGACGCGCGTGAGGTCGTAGCGCTTGGGGTCGAAGAAGAGCTGCTCGAGCAGTGCTTTGGCGGCGTCGACCGAGGGCGGCTCGCCCGGGCGCTGCTTTTTGAACAGCTCGATCAGGGCGCCTTCTTCGGTCAGCGTCGCCTCGGTGTCGCCGGCGATCGTGTGCCTGAGGTAGACCGAGTTGTCGAACATCTTGAGGATCTGCTCGTCCTCGACGTAGCCCATCGCGCGCAGCAGCACGGTGACCGGCAGTTTGCGCTTGCGGTCGATGCGCACGTAGACGCGGCCTTTTTTGTCGACTTCAAGCTCCAGCCAGGAGCCGCGGGCCGGCATCAGGTTGGCGATGAAGACCTGTTTTTCGGGGTCCTTGGGCGCCATCACGTAGGCGCCGGGCGAACGCACGAGCTGGGTGACGACGACGCGCTCGGTGCCGTTGATGATGAAGGTGCCGCGGTCGGTCATCCACGGGAAGTCGCCCATGAAGACGGCCTGCTCGCGGATCTCGCCGGTCTCCTTGTTCTGGAAGGCGACGGTCGCGGTCAGCGGCCGCGAGTAGGTCATGTCCTTCTCGCGGCACTCCTCGATCGTGTGCGGGGCGTCCTCGAACTTGAACTCGCTGAAGACGATCGCGAGATTCCCCGTGTAGTCCTCGATCGGGGATATGTCGTTGATGGTCTCTCGCAGTCCGCCCGCCTTGGGATCCGTCAGCTCTTCGAAGGAGCGACGTTGGATATCGATCAGGTGGGGGACTTCGAGGGGAGTGGGTAGTCGGGAGAAACTCCTGCGGGTTACGGGGGCAGCGTTCGAACGTGCCAAAGTCGGCGACTCCTCAGACGGTCAGAGGGACGTGGATACAGCGCAGATATGGGCAGGGGGACACAACAGGCGCGCGACCAGGGAAGATAACAAACCCGGTCACTCGGCTGGCGGCTCGGCGTGCCCGCGGCCGAAATTCCGCATTGTAGCGGGTTATTTGAGCTCGACGGTGGCGCCGGCCTCCTCGAGTTCCCCCTTGATCTTCTCGGCTTCGTCGCGCTCGATGCCCTCTTTGATCGCTTTCGGAGCCTCGTCGACGATCGCCTTGGCCTCTTTGAGGCCGAGGCCGGTCGCGGCGCGGACGACCTTGATCACCGGCACTTTCTGGCCGCCGACCTCGGTCAGGACCAGGTCGACGGTGGAGGACTCTTCGCCACCGCCGTCGCCATCGCCGGCGGGAGCGCCAGCAGCGGCGGGGGCAGCAGCCGCGACCGCGGTCGCGGAGACGCCGAACTCCTCCTCGAGCGCCTTGATCCGCTCGGAGAGCTCGAGCACCGAGATGCCTTTCAGCTCCTCGATCCAATCCTCAGTTGAAATTGCTTTCGTCGCCATTACTCCTCTTCTTCCTTCGTGTCGTCGTCAGTTTCAGCAGTCTCATCGTCGTCGCCCTCGGCTTGGGAAGGCTCGGGCGCGGGGTTCTCAGCAGAGCTCTCCGTCGGGGGCTCCTCGACCGGCGCATCGGCCTTTCCAGCTTCCGCGGAGTCCCCTGCCACGGCAGGGTCCGCGGTCGACTCGGCTGGAGCCTCACCCGAAACAAGCCCTTGCTCCGCAATCTGGCCCAGCTGCAAAGCCAACCCTTGGATCATGGATCCGAGGCCGCGGACCAGGCCGGTCAGCGGGCTGGCCACTACGCCGGCGAGCTGGCCGTCGAGCACTTCGCGGGCCGGCAGGCGGGCGATCGACTTGAACCTTTCCTCGTCGAGGGCGAGGTCGCCCATGAAGCCGCCCTTGAAGGTGAGGACTTCGTGCTCTTTGTTGAAGGTCGAGATCGCCTTCGCGGCCTGGGCGGTGTCGCCACGGACGAAGGCAAGTGCGGTGGGGCCCTGCAGCAGCTCGTCGAGCCGCGCCTCGCCGGCCTGATCGGCGGCGCGTTTGGTCAGCCGATTCTTGACGACGCGAAAGCTGGTGTCGGCTTCGCGCAGCTTGCCGCGCAGTTCAGCCGCCTGGGGGACGCTGATGCCCCGATAGTCGACCGCGAAGATCGCCTCCGCCCCATCGATCTGGGCAGCGATCTCCTCAATGGCTTGTGCCTTTTCGTCTCGGTTCATTGGTTCACCTGCACCGGGCTTCTATTGCCGACGGGCCTGAAACGTCCAAATGGCGGACGGTGAGGCCCATCGGCGGTTGCCGGTGGTCTCGGGTTCGCGACGGCGCAGTCTAGGCGATCGCCGGCTCTTTCGTCCTCGCGCCCGCGTCGACGCGGATGCCGGGGCCCATCGTCGTCGTCAACGTCGCCGAGAGGATGTACTTGCCCTTCGAGGAGGACGGTTTGGCGCGGACGACCTCGTCGATCACCGCGACGCAGTTGTCGAGCAGCTGCTGCTCCTCGAAGCTGGCCTTGCCGATCGCGACGTGGACGATCGCCTGGCGGTCGGTGCGGTACTCGATCTTGCCGGCCTTGGACTCCCCAACGGCTTTCTCGACGTCGTCGGTGACGGTGCCGACCTTCGGATTGGGCATCAGGCCCTGCGGGCCGAGCACACGGCCGAGCTGGCCGACGGCTTTCATCATGTCCGGGGTCGAGATCGCGACGTCGAAATCAGTCCAGCCCTCGGAGACTTTCTCGACCAGGTCCTGGCCGCCGACGAAGTCGGCGCCGGCCGCCTCCGCGTCGCGCGCCTGCTGGCCTTCCGCGAAGACCGCGATCGTCACCTCTTTGCCGAGCCCATGGGGCAGCGCGAGCGTGCCGCGCAGCTGCTCCTCGGCGTGGCGGACGTTGACGCCGAGCCGCAGGTGCAGCTCGACCGTCTCGTCGAAGCCGGCGCTGGCGGTCTCCTTGATCAGCGCGATCGCCTCGGCAGGTGGGTACTCGCGCTCGCGCTGGACCTTGTCGAGCTGTTTGCGGTAGCGCTTGCCGTGGGCCATCGAAATCTCCTATTTGACGTCGACGCCCATCGAGCGGGCGGTGCCGGCGATGATCTTCGAGGCGGCGTCGAGGTCGTTGGCGTTGAGGTCGGGCATCTTGCGCTCGGCGATCTCGCGGATCTGCGCCGGGCTGATCGTGCCGACTTTGTTCACGTGCGGCTCGCCCGAGCCCTTTTTGATCCCGATCGCTTCGCGGATCAGCACTGCGGCGGGCGGCGTCTTGGTGACGAAGCTGAAGGAGCGGTCCTCGTAGACCGTGATCTCCACCGGGATGATCGTGCCGCCCTCGCTCTGGGTCTGGGCGTTGAAGGCTTTGCAGAACTCCATGATGTTGACGCCGTGCTGGCCCAGCGCGGGGCCGACCGGCGGCGCCGGGTTGGCGTTGCCCGCCTGGATCTGCAGCTTGATGAGGGTGAGGACTTTTTTCGCCATCGGGATCGGAGAGGGTAGCGGGCCGGGCTAGATCTTCTTGACCTGGTCGTAATTGACCTCGACCGGCGTCTCGCGGCCGAAGATCGAAACCAGGACCTTGAGTTTGGCCGCGTCCTCGTTGATCTCGGCGATCTCGCCGGAGAAGTCCGAGAGCGGGCCGGAGATGACTTTGACCGACTCGCCGATCGAGAACTGCGCCTGGGTGCGGGGACGCTCGGCAGTCTCGCGGTGCAGCAGGCGGTCGACCTCGGGTTTGGAGAGCGGCACCGGCTTGTTGCGGGCGCCGACGAACCCGGTCACGCCGGGGGTGTTCTTGACCAGGCCCCAGGCATCGTCGGTCATCTCCATGTTGACCAGGACGTAGCCGGGCATCGTCCGTTTCTCTTTCGGTTCTTTCTGGCCTTCTTTGTTGACTTCCATCACCTGCTCGGTCGGCACCACGACCTGGCGCACGTTGCGGTTCTGGGCCATCGTCTGCACTCGGTGCTCGAGGTTGTGCTTGACCTTGTTCTCGTGCCCGGAGTAGGTGTTGATCACGTACCAGCGATACAAAGGAGGTCCTTAAGTTCGGGATCCGCTAGAGGATCTGCTTGATGAGGAAGCTGAAGGCGCTGTCGAGGGCGCCGAGGTAGGCGCCGGCTACGGCGACGAAGATGATCGTCACGGCAGTCGCCTGGACAAGGGTTTCGCGGTCCGGCCACTGGACTTTGCGCAGCTCGGCCCAGCAGGAGACGAGGAAGCCGATGACGCCGCCGCGCTGGCGCTTCTCCGCCTGCGCCTGTTTCTGGCGCTTGGCCACCTGCTCGCGCTCACGGCGTTTCTGCTCCTCGCGCCGGCGCTTCTCGGCCTCCTTGGCCGCCTTGGCGTCGGCGCGGCGCTGGGCGCGTCCCTTCGGCGCGTCCGGCGTTTCGAGCTCGGCCTCGGGCGCGCCGGCAGCCATCCCGGCCTCGACCGCCTCGACCTCGGCGACCTCGCCCGAGACGCCGATCTGGGTGTCGTGCTGGGCGCGCGAGTCGGACTTGCGGCCGTTACCCCCGGAGCGCTGCCGTTCCTCGGCTTCGCGGGCGCGTCGCTCGGCCTTGCGCTGTGCGCGCGATTTGGCCATGAGCCGCTACCGGGTCTCCTTGTGCGCCGTGTGGTGACCGCACCAGCGGCAGTACTTGCGCATCTCGATTCGGTCCGGCGAATTCCGCCGCGACTTGTTGGTCTGATAATTGCGCCGCTTGCAGTCTTCGCAAGCCAGCGTCACCGCGATGCGGACATCTCCGCGAGCCATGCTTCTCCTCGTTGCCGTACGACGCCGTTACAAGAGAAAACCCCGGGCCGAAGCGCGAGGCTGACCGGAAGAATAGCGCTCAGCAGTGCTTTGCGAGTGCCGGTGGGCTCAGCCGCCGAACAACTCGGCCACCGCCGCCTGGAACGCATCCGGATCGATCGCCGGGAAGCGGTAGAGCTCGGGTTCGATGCGGGCGAACTGAGCCCGCGCCTCGGCTGGGTCGACCAAGCCGGAATCGATCATCTCGCGCACATCGAGGCGATCCTGGGCGTGCCCGCGCTCGGCCTTGGAAAGCGCCTGCGCCACCGGGTCGAAGTGGTGGAACGACAGCTGTCCCTCCTTGCGGATCAGGGGACTCCGCTCTTCCCAGCCGGGAGGCAGCGGAATGAAGTCCGACGGTGCTGCAAGCTCGACGTTGAGGTCCAGCTCTTCCTTCAGTCGCGGGATCTCTCGCAGCAGTTCGTCGCTGTCGGGGATCAGCTTGACGTCGACGTCGATAGTGGACTCGCGCCAACCGAACAGCACGGCGGTGGCCCCTCCGGTCAGATAGACCCGCCCTTCGGCACGAGCCGCCCGACCGAGCTCGCGCATGAAGCGCTCGATCCGGTTGGAATCGGCTAGCTGCCGCATCCGGCGGCGCGCTCGAAGCTGACGAGTCGACGAATCAGGGCGTTGTAGGCGGAGTGGGCGCCGTTCGCCTTGTCCACCGCCAGCAGGGCGTAGAGCTTGTGCTCTGGCGACGGAATCGGGGTTGGCACGGCGATCCCAGCCGCAGCGAGCCGTGGGGCGCCGATCGATACCAGGAGCGCCTCGATCGAATCCCGTTCGCGGCTCAGATCCTCGATCCCGCGCTCGACGAGATCCGCGCCTGGAGCCGCCTGCAGGTCTGCTGAGGTTTTCTCCACTGCTCCAGGGTAGAGGGCGATCGGCGCGACGTCAGAGGCCGAGGGTTTTGGCGATGATCGTGCGCTGGATCTCCGAGGTGCCGCCGTAGATCGTGGAGACCATCGTCGCGCGGACGAGGCGCTCCATGTCGTACTCGGAGGAGTAGCCGTAGCCGCCCATCAGCTGCATGCCCTCGACCGCGACGCGTTTGGCGACCTCGGTGACGTGCAGCTTCACCATCGAGGCCTCGCGGGGAAGCATGCGACCGGGGTCCTCGTCGGTCAGGCTGGCGACCCAGCGGGTCATCAGGCGTGCCGCTTCCAGCTCGGTCGCCATGTCGGCTAGTCGGTGCTGCAGCGCCTGGAAGGAGCCGATCGGGCGACCGAACTGCTTGCGCTCCTTTACATAGGCGAGGGCGTCGTCGAAAGCGCGCTGGGCGATGCCGAGCATCGTCGCGGCGAGGATCAACCGCTCGACGTTGAGCCCGGCCATCAGCTGCGTCCAGGCCTGGTCGACCTCGCCGAGCAGGGCGTCGGCGGGCGCCTCGACGTCGCTCAGGTAGAGCGTGTTGGTCTCGGTCCCGCCCATCGTCTTGATCGGGACGATCTCGAGCCCCTTCGTCTCGCGCGGCAACCAGATCATCGAGAGGCCCTCGTGCTTGGACTCGCCCTTGGTCGTGCGGCAGACGACGAGGATGTGGTCGGCGATGTGAGCGTTGGAGATGAAGACCTTCTGGCCGTTGAGGACGAAGCCGCCGTCGACCTGCTCGGCCGAGGTGGTCAGCGAGCCGACGTCGGAGCCGGCCTCGGGCTCGGTCATCGCGATCGCCTCGACCGCGCCGGCGGCGATCCCGCCGAGGATCTCCTGCTTCTGCTGCTCGCTGCCGAAGCGCTGCGTCGCGCCGGCCACGATCAGCGTCGTCGCGTAGCCGCCAATCGGGGCGAGCCCGCGGGAGGTCTCCTCCATGAAGAGGCAGGCATCGAGCATCGAGCCGTCCGAGCCGCCGTAGGCCTCGGGGATCGTGACGCCGAGCCAGCCGAGCTCCGCCATCTTCTTATAGAGGTCGAAGTTGTGGTGCAGCTCGTAGCCTTCGGTGAGCTCCTCCCTCTGCTCCGCCGTCCCGCACTCGCGCTGGCAGAAGTCGCGGATCGCGGCGACGAAGTCGTTCTGCTCGTCGGTCAGGGAGAAGTCCATGCGGCCGGGAGGCTACCGCCCGGGCTGGCTGCGCGGCCAGCCGTGGTCGGTGGCAAGGCGCTTCGCCTCCTCGGTCCCCATATACGGGGTGAGGACGAACTGGACCAGCTCGGGCGTCAGCTCGAGCAGGTCGCCCTGGCGGGCGCGGCCGAGACGGTTGGCGATGATCGTCGCGACGCCGCCGGCGATCGTGCGCTCCGTCGTCGGCGGCAGCTCGTCGCCGTGCGGGCTCTGCGCCCGGCCGCCCTCGAGCAGTCCGGCGACGTAGGTCATCAGCCGCTCGTAGCGCTCCACCCCGTCGACGCCCTCCGCCAACGCGTCGTTCGTGAGCACCCGCGCCGAGTCAGGATCCTCGCCGGCGAGCTCGAGCGTCCCCCGCACCGCGAGCGCGGCGCGCCGGGACCACGGCCCCGGGCCGGCGCACGCCGTCTCGAGCAGCACCTGCAGGCGCGCGAAGGCGGACTCGAACGCGGTGGCGAAGTCCTCCGGCTGCTGCGCTCTCCCGTCCATCCCCGCCCCCGCGGCCCGAGCAATTCGGCTTCCGCCTCATCGCGGCGGCTTCCCGGCAGATAATAAACAGCGCTGTCTCAAAAGCGCAAGGGAATTCGATCGGAAAGGCCGGACCCACGAGCCCTTTGTTTAAATCGGTACGGATGCGTCTTGAAATCCCTCTTAGGGGTGTACAATCGCGTTTCCAATCATGGCGCCGATTACCGCCCACTCCGAGCGCGCATGGATCCTCGTCGGGATGGCCGAGCGCTGCGCAACGCAAGGATTCGAGGCGACGACCGCGGATGACGTCTGTGCAGCGGCCGGCGTCCCCCGCGACTCCTTCGACAGGCTCTTTGCCGATAAGGACGGATGCTTGGCGGCGACGGTCGAATCCGCCGTCGAACAGGCGCGCGCCGCCGTCGCCGACGCGGTTTCGCCCCAGCGGCCCTGGGCGGCGAACCTGCGCGACGGCGCCACCGCACTGTTGGGCTTCCTTGCCGGACGGCCCGCCCTCGCGCACGTCCTGCTGATCGAGGCGCCGGTCGCGGGCGGCCGCGCGGCGGCCGTGGCCGAGTCCGGCCGCGCCGAACTGCTCGGGCCTCTCGAGCGGGGGCGCGAGCACGCAACGGACGAGATCCCCGCAAGCGCGGCGCGAGGCGCGCTCTCCGGCGCAGAGGGGATAGTCGTTCGCCGGGTCCTCGCCGGCGAGGCCGACACCCTGGCCGGCATCGCACCGGACGTCGTCTACATGCTCGCCGTCCCCTTCCTCGGCATCGGTGAGGCGCAACGCCTGGCCGCCGGCGCCACACGCCGGCGCCACCTTCGCGCAGTCGCGTAGGGACTGCGCGCCGTTCGGGCGAACTCCTACCGAACGGCGCTTCACCCAGCTCCGAGTAGATCTCGTCGAGGACGCGGATGCCATGGCCCTCGATGCGGGCATCGGCAGGATCCCACAAGATGCGTCCGCGATCCCCCGATGATCAAGGCGATCAGGATCCTCTCCCCCTGGGAAGGAGCGGTTCGAGGGTCAGCTGTCGAGGCCTGGGATCGGCTCGGTCGGCAGCTCCCCGTGGATTTCTTCCAAGCCGATGAGATCGTTGCGGTCGCGCGCGCGACCGGCGAGTCGCTTGAAGCCAACGATGCTGCTCAAGCCGGCAACGAGGAACTCGACCCCCCCGTAGTCGGCCTGCATTGCGCGCTCCTCGACCGTTTCGAAATCGAGTGGCGGCAAGCCGCCGCGCATCACGTCGATCACGCCGGCGCTGGTTTTGGCTCGGAGGTGTGTCTGGCCGAGCAGGTGCTCCTCCTCAAGCGGCTGATCGTCGCGCTGCCGAACGCCCTCGAGCCTGCGCAATGCGGAGAGGACCCGCCGGTCGTTCTCAGGATCGTCCGGGACCAGGAAATCAATGTCCTCGGTAGCCCGAACGAAGCGGTTGGCGATGACCGAGAAGCCACCGATCACGACGAAGCGGGCGTTCTCCGCGACCATCGCCGCACCAGCGATGTCCAGCTCAGGATCCGCTATGCCCATCGGCCCGCTCAACCGCCCGCAGCAGCTTCGCCCCCTGCGCGGAGAGATGCTGGCCACGGCGCAGCAGCTCGCCGATCGGCGTATCGGGCGGCGGCGTCAGCGCCTCGCGCTTTTCCGCATTCAGGCGAGCCCACTCGGACTCGTTGCCTCCCCCCATGAGGGAGCGCTTTTTTGGCTGCGCTGCCATAGCCTAATTCTACGCCCGCGTGCGGATCGTCGCTAAGCCCGGAACGAGACTCGAACTCGTGACCCCTTCCTTACCATGGAAGTGCTCTACCAACTGAGCTATCCGGGCGCTGTGGTCAACTTTAGCGGCGATCTTCGCCGGTCGCCGAGGGCTATTCGGCGGGCTCGCCCGGAGGATCGAGAATCTGCTCGACCGCCGCAAGGAAGGCGCCGCTCCACCACGGGGCGCTCCCGGCGGGCGAGGGAGCCCTCGCTGACCACGTTGTCGACCGCTGCCCCCACAGGCACAGGGGATAGTGGCGCGACGCCGCTCGTGGACTGTCCTGTCCTGGTTCGACGGCGAGCTCCCGACGTGACGCGCTGATTAGAACTGCGCCGGCGATGGCGGGCGGATGCTCGGTCTACGAAAACCCTCCCGATCTATGGAGATGCGCCGCGAGCCAGCCGTTCACAACCAGGCGACGTAGAGCGGCGTGGGCGCCTGAATCGCATAGCTGGCCGTCCAGAACCCGGTCTTGCTGCAATACAATCCACCCGACAGCTTCGTGAGCGAGGTGGGTTCGGACATCGTCAGCACCGGGCTCGAGCCGCCCTGGAGTTCGAGCGAGACTTCACCCTCGTACGTGCAGGTCACCCCGAAACCCGTCAGCGCCACCTTGAAGTCGGGAATCGTCATCGTGCCGTTTCCAGCCGCAGAATCCCAGGCAACCTTGGCGTGCCACGGCAGCCCCTGGGCTTCGGCCGATTCTGACCCGCAGGCGCCAAAAGTCGCGGTCGAGATTTCCACTGGCACCGGTCGGTCGCTCGCCCCGACCCCGCTAACTGCGCCGGAGAGGGTGGCGTTTTCGCATTCCGGAGAAAGCCCGGCCGAGAAGAGCGTTTTCGTCCCGGCCTGCAGCTCTGCCTGAAACGAGGTCCCCGGGGTGTAGAGATCTCCTTCGGGACACGGCTGTTCCGCGCTTTCGCACAGTGCCGCTCCGCCCGGCGACTCGACGAACAGCGGCGACGGCGAGGACAGCACATAGGTGGCCCCGAGCGCAAGCGTCGACGGGCAGAACAAGCCTCCGCTCAGCTTCGACAGGGAGGCGCCGTGGACCGACAGTTCGGCTTGGGTGCCTCCTTGGAGAGCGAACTCAGGGCTGCCGCCGTAGACGCAGGTGATGCCAAAGACGGTCAGCTTGAGGCGCAGGCCGGCGATCGTCTGGGTTCCATCGCCAGGAGTTTCGGCAGGATAGACCGCGGAGTGCCAGGTGAGTTCTTCAGCCGAAAGGGAGGCGCCTTCGGCACATGAGCCGAAGCTCGCGCTTGAGATATCGACGCCGACGGGCTTGCCGAGGCCGCCCGGGTCGGTGACCTGGCCTTCGAGCGAGGAGGCACTGCAGGAGGCGAATGGATTGCTTTCGCCGCCGAGCGTCAGCGTGGTGCCAGCCTTCAGGCTCGCATGGATCGGTTGCCCCGCTTCGTAGCGGTGGGCTTTCGGGCATGGCGTTTCGGGGGTTTCGCAGGCGTCAACCCAGGGCGGCGCCCGGAAGACTGATTCTTCACCTTCCTGCGAACCGGAACGGTTTTCAGCTACCACCTCGACCGAGTATTCGCGTCCGGGCCGCAGCCCCACCACGGTCTTCGACACATTCACAGGGTTATAGCCAAACACTGTTGCCACATCGCTCGTCCTCAGCGGGCTGCCTTTCGGGCCATAACGAAAGTAATAGGTGGTTTCGCCACCTTCTGGGTCGACGGTCGCGTTCAACTGCGCCGTCATATAGCTGAGCTCCGTCGCTTCGCCAGTTGCCGCCGTCGGCGCCGAACGGGTGCCAATGGTGAACGTCATGTCGTTCCCGTAGGTCTTCGCGCTCAAGCGGCTGGCGACAACGCGGTAGTGGTAGGTCGCGCCGGGAACCGCGTGCGTCAGCGTCGCGCTCACCTGGTTCGAGCCGGAGCCTTCGGCAGGCGCGGGGATCGGGATCCTCGACGCACCCCCATATCCGCCGCTGCCCGTATAGTACTCGAAGTAGTATTCGGTGTCTTTCTGCGGCGAGGCGACCGTTGCGTTCAACTTTGCGGTGTCGCCCCACACTTCGGTCGCCGCCGTTGTTTGGAGTTCCGGCAGCTCCATCAGGAACGGGTTCTCTTCTTCGCCGACGTTCCAATGGGTCGACAGCCACTCGCCCGGCTCCGCTTTGGCGTCAAAGTAGGTGTCGAAGCCGCAATCGATTATCCAGCGCCGTTCTTCTTCTTCTGCCTGTTTGATCGGACAGCGGTCCAAGGAGTATTCTTCACCGTTCGGCGAGCCGTCGTTGTAGCACATGACATCGTAGCCGTCGATGCAGTGCCCATTTTGCGTAGAGTACGGTGCCGGGTCTTTCCCCCCTCCGTGCACCGCGCCCATCGCGTGCAGCAGCTCATGCAAGGGGGTCGAGCCACCGCTTCCATTACGCCAGCTCACCATGGAGTCGAAGGTCCAGGTGTTGAAGTAATTTTCTTTGCTCTTAGAGGCATCACTGCCTCCCAGGGTGTGCCCTCCGGCCAAGCCGTCACGAGTGTTGTCGAACACCAAATACTTGACGGCGTTGCCATATCCAGTCAGAAAGCCGTAAACCCTGGCGGCGTCTTCGACCCGGTAATATTCAAACTTTTCTTCTCCAGATAGTTCCACTTCGACATCATGCACGATTGGTGTGCCGGAGCTATCGCAATCGACGACGAGCTGGAGCTTCCTCGACCCTTCGCTAGAGAGCGAAGACTCATGGCGAAAGGTCCAGTTGTACTCTTCTGCGAGTTCGACGATTTCTTTGTTGGGATATTGCTGTTCGCCCCAGTTGTTCACGTAGCCCGATGGGTAACCGTGATCGCGCGGGTCCCAGGCGTAGACGAGAACCGTGCGGCTAGCGAAATCGTCGGTGGACTGTCGACAGGCGAGGGGAAGGCTCCCCACGGGAGTTGCTGAGGCCGCGGGACTGAAAAACAGGCCCAGCACCACGCTTGCCACAGCGACAAGAAGGATGGTTCGCAGGGTTCGGACATCGGTTCGCATCTGGGGGGCTCCTCCTGTGGGGCTGGACGATGACTTGCGTCCATCCTCACCGAACGGTCGACTCTGGGAGTGGCCAATGTGACCCGACTTCGCAAGTGTTCTACCCGCGGTGGGTACGGTCGGCGAGGGCGTTCTCCAGCCTCAGAGCGATCTCGAGCTCGGCGGAGCATCGCGGGATCTGCTGGCCGAGCCTTGCCTCGGCGCGCTCGATGCGCTTTCGCACGGTCTTGCGGTTGATCCCCAGAGCGGCAGCTGTGGAGCTGAGGTTCCGGTCGGCGGCGAGGTATGCCAGCACCGTGTCCGCGAGTGCTTGCCTGCGGTCCTCCGCTCTTCTCAGAGGAGCGACATACAGTTGACGAAGGGACTCAGCCAAAAGTCTGTCGGAGAGCGCGGATGCGAGCAGTGCGACCGTCGCATAGCGAGCCACAGGCAGCGCGCACGTCCGCGCGACCATCGCAGCGGCAGCTGCCTGACGATGGGAGAGCCGCCAGCCCCCTACCCCCCTCGCGGGCTCGCCGAAGGCGAGGACAGATCCCGGTGAGATCGCCGCCTCGGCGAGGGCGGTGGCGGCGGCAACGTCCCCGGCGCCGAGCTCGCGCCGCGATCCCAGCCAGACCCAGACCTCCCCCTCCTCGCCCGAGACCCGCAGTAATCTCGCGTCCAGGGTGGCGACCAGCCTCTCGAGGATCGGCGAGACGGCGCCGTTGCCCACCACGCCGACATGCCAGCCGTCGAGCGCATACCCCAGATCGCTCGCGTCGAGCGCCTCCCCGACGAGCAGGCGACGCACCCGCTCGGCGCGCCGTTCCTCGCGCGAGCCCCTCGGCCGCTCGGCCTCGCGGCGGTGCTCCTCGCCCACCGCCTCGATCACGCGGTCGAAGACGGCCGCCTGCTCGCCGAGCAGCCGGCCGAGGACGGCTCGGCCCTCGGGGCCAACTGCGTTCGCCTCTTCGACGATGAACCGGTCGAGCAGCGAGTGACCGGCGAGGCAGCGACGAAGCACGGTGTCGAGGCTGACCCCGCGGCGCGCGGCGAGCCGCGCCTGGGCGAGCAGCGGAGGCGGAAGCTCGGGGGCAGAGTCCCCTCCGCGCTCGAGTGTGCCGATCGCCTGCCCAAGGGCTGAGGCGAGGGCGTCGCGCAAACCGTCGGCGTAGCCGGGGCTGGATAGCTCCGAGGGGTCGGCGATGGCCCAGAGGCGCGTCGCGATCGCCTCTTCGACCTCCTCGCGGCGCGCCCGGAGCCGTTCGGCGATCCCCCGGCGCGCCGTTAGAAGACTCGCTTCCAACGAACCAGGCACCCCGGCGAGAGCCGCTTAGCGTCCGTGCCGCCTGTGATGCCTCCCGTGGCGCTTGACCCGGTGCTTGCCGCACGCCAGCGCCCGCAGCACCGGCCTGCTCAGCTGGCGCTTGCCGTTCTGGGCGCCAGCGTCGACGAGGGCCTTGTTTCGCTTCTGCTTGTGGCAGAGGTTGCGGCTGTTGACGAAAAGGCCCTTCTGGCCGCCCTGCATGTCGACGATCGCGCGGGAGACCGGCGCGTCGGGGGCGCCGGAGACGACCGCTCGCAGGCGCCCGTGCACGGAGTCGATCCGGGTGGCGATCTCGATGTCGACCAGCCCGTGCAGGGCAAAGACCGCGTCGGGCAGGTTGTGGTTGGAGGAGCGCAGGTAGACGGGGCCCTGCAGCGGTTCGTCCAAGAGCGGCGTCCAGACCTTGATGTGGCCGTAGACCGAGCCCTTGGGGCACTGGGAGCCGAAGCCGGCTCCGGCGGCGAACTGCACTCGGGTGCAGATCGTGCGGAAGTGGCCCTGTTCGATGAACTCCGACTTGGGGAAGGTGAGCGCCAGGCGCGAGAGGTTGGCCTCGCCCCGGTGGGGGGAATAGACGGCGTGCAGGGCGGGGAACTTGGCCCGGCGGGTGCCTCCCCTGAGCTTCAGGGCGAGACGCGGCTTGAAGGCGAGCGCGGCGCAGCCCGCCGCCTGGAAACGGGTCGATCGGTCGACCGGATGGGGGGCCAGCGGTTCCTGGGCGGTGCCGTCGCCCCAGATCGTCGCCTGCGCCGCGAAGGTTTCGCAGCTGGTCGGGTTGAGGGTGAACTCGGGCCTGTCGGCCGACACGCGCACTTCGCGCACGTTCAGCGGGATGCCCTTGAGGATGTGGGGGATCGGATCGGACGCCGAGCCGTCGACTTCGCCGACGTGGGTGACCGGGTTGAGGCGCAGGGCCTCGCGGACGACGATCGTGCCGGCGTCGAAGGGGCCGGCGACGGCGGGGACGATCGCCACCGCGCTGATCGGGTCGCCGTGCCAGGGGCCGGCGAGGTAGAGCTTTCCTGGGACGTAGGTGAGCTGCGAGCCGACGCCGGCGCCGCCCAGGGTGATGCCGATCTGGCTAGCCGCCGGGCAGGAGGGGCCGTCGATCTCTTCGGTTCCCCCCTTGGGGCCCTGGCGACCTCTGGCCTGGGCGATCGCCGCGTCTGGGCAGTAGGGGATGCCAGCGAGCTTCGGCACCACTCCCGGCGGCAAGACGAAGGAGAACTTCCCCATGTCCTGTTCACCGTCCCCACGGGTCAGGCGCATATCGAAGGGCGAGTAGGAGCCGGCCTGGTTGTTCAGCGTGCCGGCTTCGAAGCCCGGCTCGAAGGGACGGGCGCCGCCCGCCGGGCAGGCGGAGTGGTTTGGCCCCGAGGCAATCCCCATCGGGCTCTGCAGGGAGAGCGGCGAAGCGGGGCTCGCGTGGGGGGTGAGCCGCGAGAGCGTCTCATAGGTCCCGCAGGCCGGCGGGGTGATCAGCGGCGAGCGCGCGCCTTCGCGGAAGTGCAGATCGAAGGAGGAGACAGGCAGCTGGGGGACGTCTTCGAAGGTCGTGATCAGCTGGCCGGTGTTCGGGTCGGGCTCGACCTTGCCGGCGAGCTTCACGATCACGCCGCGATCGGGGATCTTCAAGACGAGGTAGATCGCGACCAGGGAGCCGGTCGGGTTCTCGTAGGGCTTTGCGACGTAGAGGGAGCCCGTGGCTTCCTCGGAGAGCACCGGGCTGGCCGAGGTGAGGTTGCCGATCTTCGAGGATTCCGCGCAGCCTTCCCCCGGAGCGGAGTCATATCTCTCCCGCGCCAGTTCGGCTTCGCTGCAGACCCCAAGGCCCTCTGCCTCTGAGGGGTTCAGCGTCATCCCACGCGGCAGGGTGACGACGGCCTTTTGCAGCTCGGAGTCATAGCGCACGTTGGGGAACTGCAGGCCTTTGTCGGGCAGCTCGAGGGTGTAGTTGAGGCCGCTGCCGCTCGATGCCTGTTCAGTGCTCGGCGAGACCGATACCTCGGGGTTAAAGCCGACCAGCGAGCAGCCGGTTATCTGCGGGAAGGGGACGACTTTGGTCCGCGGGGATTCGGGCAGCTGGTAGCTGGTCGCCGTGAATTCGACCTGTTGGCCGGATTCGCAGCTCGTCGGGTTGGTCATGAAGGGGACTTCGGGCAGGGTCGAGGGGCGGCCGCCGGACGGGCCGCCGCCGGTGATCGTCTCCAGCGGGGTGATCCGTTCGATGTCGTGGCTTTCGGCCGCCGGCACCCCCCAGAAGGTCGTCGTCGCGCCGATGAAGGCGGCCAACGATGGCGCGTTGGCGATCGTGGCGACGAGGCGGTGGTCGACCGGGTCCAGGCGCACGTCGATCGCCATGGGATATACCGCCGCGAAGAAGCCGAAGCGAGCAGCGACGCCGGGCGGCGGGTCGGCCATGTTGTATATCGGGTCTTCGAAGGTGCCGGGCCAGACGCCGCCCAGGGTGATTTTGGTCGAGCCGACCTGCGAGTCGATCGGGCATTCGTTTTCTGCGGGGAGGATGCCGAGCTGCAGGTTGGTGCAGGTCGGGAAGGGCCGTGGATTGCCGAACAGGCCCGCCGGCAGCTTGACGACGACATTGCGCGTCAGCGCGAAGGGATTGCCTTCGGCCGAGCTCAGCTGGAAGGTCGTCGTGAAGTCCGCGTGGGCGCCGGCCTGGTTGCTCGAGAGCGAGGAGGAGGCAGATTCGATCGCGTATTTGTCGAATTCGGCGGCACTGGCGCCTGGCGCCAAAGCGCAGGCGAGGGTCACCGCGATCGCGAGTGCGAGCAGGTGCTTCATCGTGCCGTCCTCCTGTTGGCGTGGGCTCTTGCGTGCGCCTTGCGCTTGTGATGGCCGTGCTTGCGGTGGTGGTGTCTGCGGTGCTTGGGAACGCAGCGCACCTTGCCGCGCCTGCTCAGCTTGCGCTTGCCGCGCCCACAGCGTCGCTGGTGCGCCTTCTGCGCCACGTTGCCGGCGCCGTGGAAGGTGGCGCTGGCGGGGGTCTGTCCCTGCGGGGCCTCGGCCGCCGGCTGGCAGGCTTCGCCCTGGCACTCCGAGTGTGATGAGCCCGACGCAAAGCCGCCGTTCACTCTTGCGTCATAGACCGAAGGCGTTTCGTCGCCGTCCTCTGCGGTCAGCAGATCGGAGGAGTAGACGAAGGCGTCGTTCCCCGATTCGCTCACCCCGAAGAGATAGTTGTCGCGGGCGCTTTTGCCCGAGGAGATCAGGAACAGGCAGCCGCCGGGGGTCGCGCAGCTGCCGGCGCCGTTCGCCTCCCACTCATAGACGTCCTGGCGTTCGTCGGTGTCGGCGGGGACGAGGGCGTCGGGGCTCTCGAAGAAGGCGCGGTGGCCGTCGGGCGAGAGGTTGGGGATCTGGGCGAACTCGTTGACGGGGCCAGGATCGCCCGTCTGCGCGAGCGTCTGCAGATGTGCGCTGCCCGTGGGGGGTCCCTTCGTCGGGTCGCAGGAAAGGCAGTCGAGGCTTCCCTGCGCGGCGTCGTAGCGGTAGATCTCCGCCGAGCCTTCGGATTCATAGGAGGTCAGGTCGGCTTCTGACGCGAAGAGGAGTGCCGAGCCATCGGGGGTGCTACGCGCGGGGGAGAGCGCCGTCGCGCCGGTAGCGAGGCCCTGGATCCACAGGCCGAGGCCGGACCCCATGTCGCCTTCGGTCACGGTCGCGACGAACTGGACCGCTCCTCCGTTCCAGCGATACAGGTTGTCCTGCCCCGTCTGCGCTTCCTGATTCAGCGGATTCGGCTCGTCCGTCAAGACACTCGGCGAGACGAAGTAGACGGACGTGCCGCCGGCCGGGACGTCGACGACGGTCGCGTCGCCGCTTTCGGTGATCCGCGCCCGCGCTTCGGTTTCGGTGTCGAAGCGGTAGAGGTCGCCGCCATTCAGGTAGAAGACGTAGCGGCCCGCGGCGGAGATCCCGGCAAGCGTCGGTTCGCCCCCCGCTGGGGCGGCTTCGAGGGTCTCGGCGTCGTCGACTCGGACGTAGAGGGGCGCTTTGGCCTGGGCATCCGTGGTGGCGCCGAGCTTGAAGGCGACTGCGGAGCCGTCCGCCGAAGCGCCTTGGTATGCGGCGTCTTCACCCGCTGCGGGCGTGACGTCCCCGGGCAGCAGCGAGAGCACGTGCAGTTTCCCGTCGGGCGTGCGGTCGTAGATGGCGGAGGTGCCGGTGGGCGGCGCGTCGGGCTCCAGCTGTAGTGGAATGTGGCCGACCGTATCGGCCGAGAAGATCAGGTGGGCGTCCCCGGCGGCGATCGCGCGGGGGGAGACGTCGGGGTCGGTAGCCAGGCTGCCTTCGCCGATCAGCGCGATCGCTCCGCTGGGCAGCCGGACGTAGTTGGTGAACGGTGCAACCGCGAGCGAGCCGTCGAAGCCGTTGCCGCCGAAGCCCGTCCACCCCGTGGCATAGGAATGATCGGGCGAGAGGCCGCCCGGGCTGGGGTAGGAGGCCTGGGTCCCGTCGGGGCCGAGGCTTTCGGTCTGCCAGCCGGAAGCCGTGCGCGCCGCGGCGTAGATGTCACCCGCAGCGCTGCCGGCGCCGGCATAGCCGGTCAGCGGACCGCCCGCGACCAGGAAGGCGACGTTGCCGCCGTCGGGCGAGGCGGGAGGAGTTCCGAAGTTCGGCCCGGGATCGATGTTCGGGGCGGTCGGAGCATGCCCGTTGGTGTTCTCCGGCGTCACCAGCTCATAGGCGCGGCAGTCGGGCAGCGCCGCCGAGAGGCCGGTGCGAAGCGCCGCGTTGGGGCAACTGCCGGACTGGCGCACCGGGGCGAAGGTGGCAAAGGAGGATTCGGCTTCCCCCCTGCACCCTTCGGGCTTGCAGGGGCTTTCGGCCACGACGCGGAAGCGGTAAGTGGTTCCGGGCGAGAGGCCGGTCAGCGAAGCCGACACGGCCAAGGCGGTCGTGCCGGCCGGCAGGTCGCCTTCGCCGGCCGTGAGCGCCGAGGCGAAGCCTTCGGCTTCATAGCTCGCCTGCGTGGTGTACTGGAAGGCGTAGTGGGTCGCGGTGCCTTTGGGGTTGACCCTCGCCCGCAGCGTCGCTTCGGTTTCGCCGACGTCGCCGAAGGAGGTCGATTCGACTTCCGGGGCTTCGCTCACGCTCGCCACCGGCGCGAACGCGTAGAGGTGGCTCCTGTTCCCGAGTTCTCCCGAGGGGACGAAGAGGTAGCGGCCGTCTGGGTTCAGCGCTCCGTTGGGGCTCTGGGCGCCGTTGTCGATCGCGATCTCCGAGGTGAAGGCGTCTTCGAAGCTGTGCTGGATAGTCGATACGCATGCGCCGGCTTCGGTGAACTCGTAGACGAAGGGCTTGGAGAAGTCGCTGGAGCCGCGATCGTCGACGAAGACGTGCCCGTTCGATTCGTCGATCGCAATCGACAGCGAGACAGTTGTATCGGAGTTGAAGTGGCCGCCGGACAGGCAGGAGCCATCGATCGTGCGGACCTTCGGATGTTCGGGGTCGGAACCGTCGAGGACCACGACCCTCGGGTATTCCGCACCGGTCGGGCTCGAATCCACGTAGACGTCATGGTTGGAGGAGTCGACCGTGACCGACCGACCTATTTCAACCGCCCCTTCGCGCACCACGGGGCCTTCTTCGCCGACGATTATTTCTTCGACCACCTTGCCTTCGCCGTTTCGCACGTATTCGATCGGCGGCCTGGCTTTGACCGGGCCGGTGTCGACTCCTCCCGATCGCTTTTCTTCGGATTCGAGATTGCCTTCGCTGTCGTAGTGGAGCACTTGTTCGCGGTAGCTTTCCTGGATCGTGCCGCCCAGGTGCGCGTCGAGCAGCGGGTTGCCTTCGGCGGCGGAGCCGAATTCGAGCACCTTGGCGCCGTTCCTGACGAAGAGGTGGCCGTCGGAGCGGTCAAGCGCAATCCCGTCGTTGACTGAGAGGTGGATCGCGAAGTCGAGACCCTTGGCTTTCGCGGACCCCGCAACTATTTCGGTCTCGTCACCCGCAAAAAAGGGCGGCGTCCCCGCAACATAGGTCGGCGTCGCTTCGTATTCGATCTCGCCGGTCTGCGGCTTGTATACCTTCGGCTTGTAGAGGACGATCGCCGATTCGCTTTCCTGCGGGGTGGTGGTTCCGTCGTAGAACTCCCGGTGTGCATAGACGTTGCCTTCGGAGTCCACCGCCACCCGTTCGACCCCGCGGTGGTCGGGAATCTCGGTGAGGAAGTAGCCCTGGGGGCTGAAGACATCGATCACGGCCGCGGTGTCTTCGCCGATGATCGGCTTGTTGGCGACGTAGATGTCGCCGTATTCGTCGGTCGCCGCGTTGCGCGGCACCTTAAAGCGCCGCGGCGGGTGTTCGCCTTCGGGGCAGCCGGGGTCGGGGATCGGATCCAGGGTGTTGGTCGCGCAGTTGCCGGTCAGCGAGAGAACCGGGTCGAAGATGTGGGTTTCGGTTTCTTCGAAGGCGAGGGCGGAGGCGGGCGCCAGACAGGAGAGCGCCAGAGCGCTCGCCGCCAGCAGGGCCGAGATGGTGCTTTTCGCTGCTTTCCTCATATCTTCGTTCCTCGCCTTTGGGTGTCCTCGAATGGGCGCTTGGGAGGGGCCGGCCTCTCGCCGGCCCCTCGGGGCGTCTGCGGCCTAGCGGCCGATCAGCAGCGGCGCGCCCCCCTTCTGTCCCTCGATGTGCAGCCGGTAGCGGCCCTGGTTCAGGCCGCCGAGGTCGAGCCGCAGGTGGGCCCGACCGTTACGGGCGCTGGCCGAGCCGTGGGCTACGGCGTGGCCGCGGTGCATGAGGCGCCAGCGCAGGTGGTGGCGCTTGTGGGATTTGGTCTGCTTGACGACGCAGCGGACCTTCTTGCCCTTGACCTTGCAGATCACCTTGACCTTGCCGGGCGGTCCCTGGGCGCCCTGGGGCCCTTGCGGGCCGGCAGCGCCGGCGGGACCCTGGGCACCGTTTGCGCCAGGGGAGCCCTGGGTGCCCTGCGGTCCCGGTTCGCCCTGCGGGCCGGGGGAGCCGGTTGCGCCGGGAGAGCCGGTATTGCCCTTTTCGCCCTTTTGGCCGGCTTCGCCCTGCGGTCCCTGTTCGCCTTCTTGGAGGAAGACGGCGGTGACCACGGGTTCAGAGCCGCTCAGCGTCACCCGGCACTTGGTGGTTTCGCCCGTGACCGGGTGGCAACCGAGCCAGCCGGCGAAGACCGAGCCGGGTGCGGCTTCGGCTTGCAGTTCGACTATTTCGCCTTCGTCGTATTCGGCTTCGCACTGGGCGCCGCAGTCGATCTGCCCGTCGGGCGAGAGGCCCTTGATCGTGCCCGAGCCGTTGCCGCCGGGGAAGACCGAGAGGGCGCTGATCGGCACTTCGACGAATTCGGCAGAGACTTCGGTCGCCTGCGTGATTTCGAATTCACAGCTGCCGGTTGACACGGTTTCAACGTCACAGGCGCCGAATGGCGCGGCCGAGCCGGTGCCGGTGAGGCTTTCGAGCCCCCAGCCGAGCCCCGCGGAGGTGGCGCTCACCGTGACCGTCGTCCCGTAGGGGATTTCGCTCAGCGACGCGCAGGGTGCGCCGTCGCATTCGGCGCTCAGCGAGCCTTCGCCGGTGTGGTTGAGGGTCAGCGTCTCCAGCTTGATCGCATAGACGGCTTCGATCGTCTTGGGGCCGCTCAGCGTCACTTCGCATTCTTCGCCGCTGACGCTGGTGCATTCGCCCTTCCATTCGACGAATTCCGAGCTCGCGTCGGGGGCGGCGTGGACGGTCACGGTCGATCCCTGTTCGTATTCCGCGTCGCAGGCGCCGAGAGTGCCCGAGCCGGTGTCGCACTGCGGGGTACCCGTGCCGGTTCCGCTGGAGCCGATGCTAAGCGGGTAAGCGGGCTCGAAGTCGGCCTTCAAGTGGACTTCTCCGCCGCTGCCTTCGACCGTGGCCGCGGTGCACCAACGCCAGGCGTCGGGACTGAGGCCTGCTTCGCCCCGTTCGCTCTGGCAGCCGCCCAGGTAGTGGGGGATGACCTGCAAGCCGCTCACCGTCCAGCCTGCGAACGCCGAGCCGGGAGCCGGCTTGGCGATCATCGCCGTCAGGGCGAGGCCTTCTTCGGTTTCTTCCATTTCGCCCGAACAGGTACCGCTCTGCGGGCCGGGCGAGGAGTAGCTGCATTCGATCGGCGGTTCGCCGATGAACCCGGGCGGGGTGCCTGGGTTATACGCGTGGAGGCCTTCGGCGCTGCTGACTTCGCCGCTGCCGGCACCGGTGATTTCGACGGTCGCCGTTTCGGCGAAGGCGCCGGCCACGGGGACCAGCAGGAACGCCGCGGCGATTACCGTCAGGCTGAGGAAGCGACGTGGCATCAGTGCATCTCTCCTTGAGTAGTGGTTGCCGGCGTCCCAACCGGCCGTTCTGGCCGCTCTGCGGCGGCCAAGTCCCGTTTGAAAGTGCGTCATGTCCCTTTCCCTGGTCCTGCCGCCTTCCGGGCGGCCCTTTCCCTGCCTTCCGCCCTTCCCTTTGACGGACAGGAAACGCGGACATCCGTGTTTCCTAATACGCAAAGGATTAAGACACACATGTGTCTGGATGTCAAGCAACCCGCTTACACGGGCGCGAGAAAACGACTTGAGAGGCGGTCAGCCGCCGTTGTTGAGGCCTGCTACCGGCGTGCCGTGCACGACGGTGGAGCAGAGGAGCGGCGCGGGGTCGAACGTGTCGGTGAGGGCGCGGCCGGCGGGAGTGCCGTGGAGGACCGGTTCGGGCTTCACTTTGCTTTTCGGCGGCGTCGGGGGCTGAAAGTAATGGCCGGCGCCGCACTGGATCGAGAAGTCGCGGACGCCGTCGCGGGCGTCGATCACGTCTTCGCCGCCCTCGCCGAAGAACCGGTCCTGGCCGGGCTGGCCGAGCAGCGCGTTGGGGCCGTGGTCGCCGATCAGCACGTCGTTGTCGAAGGAGCCCTCCATGTCCTCGTCGGAGGGATCGAGGCGGACCGGAGCGCACTTGCCTTCCTTGAACAGGGTGTCGATCCACGCTTTGTGCGCGAGGAAGGAGATGTAGAGCAGGCCGGGATGGGCCTGGGTCTCGGCGAAGGAGGCGTCGTCGCGGCCTTCGCCGCCAACCAGGGCGCCGCCGGCGCAGCCACCGCCGGCGGCGAGCAGGTCGCCGTCGCCTTCGCCGTAGAGGAACGTCGGCCCGGGCAGGCCCCCGACGAGGCCGTCGGCGCCG
Source organism: Solirubrobacterales bacterium (assembly GCA_035693025.1). Taxonomy (GTDB): domain Bacteria; phylum Actinomycetota; class Thermoleophilia; order Solirubrobacterales; family 70-9; genus VRUE01. The sequence goes on along the minus strand of DASSHI010000015.1, from coordinate 44,509 downwards.
TCGCCGCCGTAGAGCTTGTCGGCGCCCGGGCCCGACTCGAGCAGGTCGTCCTCGGGACCGGCTTTGATCGTGTCGTCGCCGAGCCCACCGGCGATGCGGACGTTCTGCGCCCCGGCGAGCGAGCCTTCGGCGCGAAAGCGGTCGTTGCCGGGGCCGAGGTCGGCGGTCAGCCAGCGCGCCGGACCGGCGGCGGCGCACGTCACCTGGCGCGGATCGGTGCCCTGGCGCGTACAGCCGGGGCCGATCGCGATGCCCTTGGCGGCGCTGATGCCAAAGGTCTCCGTCGCTTCGTCGAAGGCGACATCGAAGGCGTCGGGCCCGCCGCCGCCGACTATCTCCAGGCCGCCCCCACCGCCCTTGGTGCGGTCGAGCTGGACGTAAGCAGAGGCTTTGGGCGGAGCTTCCTTGCCGCAGGAGGTGGTGTTGCCCTTGGCGCCCTGGCAGCCGTCGCTGCCCTGGCCGCCGACCAGTTCGTCCGCACCGCCGCCGCCGATCAGCGTGTCGTCGCCGGGGCCGCCGTTGATCCGGTTGTCGCCCGTGTCGCCGATCAGCGTGTCGCGGAAGGCCGAGCCTTCGATGTCCTCGAGCCGAAAGAGCCGGTCGTGGCCGTCGCCGCGCGCCTTGTGCTTGGCGAGGTCGACCCAGTCGCCGGCGCCCTTGCCGCCGGCGACGTCCGTCGCGAAGGAGGCGATGTCGTCGCTGCCGGGACCGCCGTCCATGCGGTCGTAGCCGTAGTCGCCGTGCACGAGGTCGAAGTCACCGGGCCCGCCGTTGAGCGTGTCGATGCCGAGGCTGCCGGCGACCTCGTCGTAGTCGCCCGCGCCCCCGGAGGCCTTGTCGTCGCCGAGATCGCCGATCACCCGATCGCTGCCGGCCCCGCCGTAGAGTTCGTCGTTGCCGCGACCGCCGTGGATCAGGTCGTCCCCTCCCCCGCCGCAGATCAGGTCGTTGCCGAGGCTGCCGGTGATTTCGTCGTTCCCCGGCCCGCCCCAGATCACGTCGCGCTTGGGCGTGCCGCGCAGAACGTCGTCGCCAGGCGTGCCGACGATCGTCGCCCGGCGCCCGTGGCAGCGCGGCGGTTCTTCTTCCGGCGTTTCGCCGGCGCCGAGCGCCAGCACGCCGAAGAGCGCCGCCAACCCGACGACCAAGAGTCCCCTGCCGATCGACTTCACGATGCGCCCAGAATATCGGCCGAGCTGCTCATTCCCAGATCACGGTGACGCCGTACTCGTCGAACGCCGGGTCCGCGGTGACGATCGGAAGTCGCTCGAGTTGAGCCTGGGCGATCAAGAGGCGATCGAAAGGGTCGCCGTGGTGGTGGGGGAGCGAGCGAACACGCCAGGCGTGATCCTCGGTGATGTCCAGGAGCTCGAAGCCAAGCTCCGGTATACGCCGGGGCAGATCGTCCGGCGCGTTCAGCTTGCCGAGCGCGGACTTGATCGCGATCTCCCAGAGGCTCGCGGCGCTGACCACGACCTCGGCACCGGGGGCCTCGATTGCCGCGGTGGGGCCCGGTCCGAGACGGGAATCGTCGAGAACGTGCCACAGAAGGACGTGACTATCGACCAGCAGACGCGCCAACGATCACTTTTCGTACTCGGCGAATTCCTCGAGAGGCTCGTCGAAATCCGGGCCGATCCAGATTTCTCCCTTCATCGACCCGCGTCCCGTCACTCCCCCCCGCTTCTTCTTCAGCGGCCCGAGCTGAGCGACCGGCTCGCTGCCGCGGCGCACGACGATCTCCTCACCTGCTTCCGCCCGGCGGACGAGCTTGGAGAACTGGGTCTTCGCCTCGTGGATGTTGACGCTTGTCGCCACACGGCGACTGTAGCAAGACTTAGTCCACTTGGTCCAGTGCTCGAAGGGCCGGTCTCAGGCGCTGCGGATCAGCTTCTTGTTGACGAACTCGTCGGCGCCGTAGCGGCCGAGCTCGCGGCCGAAGCCGGAGCGCTTGAAGCCGCCGAAGGGGAGCTCGGGGGCGTCGGCGCCGACGAGGTTGACGTAGACCATGCCGGCTTCGATCCGGTCGGCGACCCGGTCGGCCTGCTCGGCGTCGGTGGTCATCAGGTAGGAGCCGAGGCCGAAGGGGGTCTGGTTGGCGAGCTCGACCGCCTCCTCCTCGGAACCCACCCGGTAGACCTGGGCGACGGGCCCGAAGAACTCTTCCTGGGAGGCCTCGTCGCCGGGCGCGATCCCGGTGAGGAGCGTCGGCTCGAAGTAGTTGCCCTCGCGCTTGCCGCCGAGCAGGACCTCGGCGCCGTTCGCGACCGCGCGCTTCACCTGGTCCTCGAGCCGGTCGGCCGCGGTGCTCGAGGAGAGCGGGCCGACCTCGGTGCCCTCGGCCGTGGGATCGCCCGGCTTCGCCGCGGCGAGCTTTTCGCGGAACCGCTCGAGGAACTCGTCGTACAGCTCGTCGACGACGATGAAGCGCTTGGCCGCGTTGCAGGACTGGCCGGCGTTGTCGAGCCGCGCTTCCGCCGCCGCCCCGGCGGCCGCGTCGACGTCGTCGGAGCCGAGCAGGATGAAGGGGTCCGAGCCGCCGAGCTCCAGCACGACCTTCTTCAGGTTGCGCCCGGCGGCCGCGGCGACCGCGGCGCCGGCGCGCTCGGAGCCGGTGACCGAGACGCCGCGCACGCGCGGGTCGGCGATCGCCCACTCGATCTGCTCGTTGCTCGCGTAGACGTTCTCGTAGGCGCCCTCCGGGAAGCCGGCGTCGTCGAAGATCCGCTGCATCGCCTCGGCCGATTCGGGGCACTGCGGGGCGTGCTTGAGCAGGATCGTGTTGCCGATCACCAGGTTCGGCGCCGCGAAGCGGGCCACCTGGTAGTAGGGGAAGTTCCAGGGCATGATCCCCAGCAGCACGCCGAAGGGGCTGCGGCGGACCACCGCGGTGCCCTCGCCGTCGCGCAGCTCGATCGGCTCGTCGGCCATCAGCTCCTCGGCCTTGTCGGCGTAGAAGCCGTAGATTTCGGCCGTGAAGTCGACCTCCGCCAGGGCCTGCTCGATCGGCTTGCCCATCTCGCGGACGACGATCTCGGCCAGCTTTTGGCGGCGCTCGAGGTGCAGCTCGCCGGCCCGGCGGACGAGTGCGCCGCGCTCGGCCGCGCTCGAGGAGCCGGGCCACGTCCGCGCGGCGCGGTCGGCCCGCTCGATCGCGGCGCGCAGCTCCTCGTCGCCGATCTCCGGGAACTCCCTGATCGTCTCGCCGGTCGCCGGGTTTACCACCGCGTAGGCGCTCATCAGTCCGATACCTCCGCATGTCGGGGCCGACGGGCCTCAAACGTCCGCGATTTGGACGATTTCGGCCCATCGGCCGCTTCCAGGGCTTGCTCCACGGGGACGCACTCGCGGCCGAGGGCCTCGGCCACGGCGGGGTGGGTGACCTCGCCGGCGGCGACGTTGACGCCGAGGCGCAGGCCGGGGTCGTGCCTTATCGCGCCCTCGACACCATGGTCCGCCAGCATGACCGCGTAGGGCAGGGTCGCGTTGGTGAGCGCGTGAGTCGCGGTGATCGGCACCGCGCCGGGCATGTTGGCGACGCAGTAGTGGGTGACGCTGTCGACCTCGAAAGTCGGTTCGTGGTGGGTCGTCGGCCGCGAGGTCTCGAAGCAGCCGCCCTGGTCGATCGAGACGTCGACCAGCACCGCGCCGGGCTTCATCAGGCTCAGCTGCTCGCGACGCACTACATAAGGGGCCCGCGCGCCGTGCACGAGCACGGCGCCGATCACGAGGTCGGCGCGGGGCAGCATCTCCTCCACCGCGAGCGTGGTCGAGTACACGGTCGAGCAGGCTCCCGCGAAGTCGACGTCGAGCTCGCGCAGGCGGTCGATCGAGCGGTCGAACACGAAGACGTCCGCCCCCATGCCGATCGCGACGAAGGCGGCGTTCATGCCGACCACGCCGCCGCCGATCACGATCACGTTGGCCGCCGCCACTCCCGGCACGCCGCCGAGCAGGATGCCGCGCCCGCCCAGCGGCTTCTCCAGCATGAAGGCGCCGGCCTGGGTGGCGATCTTGCCGGCAATCTCACTCATCGGCGCCAGCAGCGGCAGCTGCCCGCGCGCGTCCTCCACGGTCTCGTAGGCGACGCAGGTGGCGCCGGAGCGGCAGAGGCCGCGGGTCTGCTCGGGGTCGGGCGCAAGGTGCAGGTAGGTGAACAACAGCTGGCCCCGCCGCAGCATCTCGATCTCGGCCGGCTGCGGCTCCTTCACCTTCAGGACCATCTCCGCCTCGCCGAACACGGCGGCCGCGTCGGGCGCGATGCAGCCGCCCTGCGACTCGTATTCGGCGTCGGCGATCGCGCTGCCCAATCCCGCCCCGACCTCGAGCAGAACCTGATGGCCGTGCTCGGTCATCTCGCGCACCCCCGCGGGGGTGATCGCGACGCGGTACTCGTCGGGCTTGATCTCCTTGGGGACGCCGACGATCATCGCCGGCTCACGCTCTCACCAGCTCGCGCGCCCGCAGCGCCAGCCAGAACTCGATTCGGTCGTGGGCGCGGGAGAGGTCGCGCCCGGTCAGCTCTTCGACCTTGCGCATGCGGTAGCGCAGGGTGTGACGGTGGCAGTAGACCTCGCGCGCGGCGCGCTCCCACTGGCCGTTCTGCTCGATGAAGGCCTCCAGCGAGCGCAACAGCTCGCCGCCGTACTCCTCGTCCCCCGCCTCGATCGGGCCGAGCACGCTGTCGCAATAGAGCGCCAGCGCGTCGTCGTCCTGGATCGAGAGCAGCAGGGTGAAGGCGCCGAGATCGCGCCAGGAAGCGACGTCGGGGACGCCGCCGTTCTCGGTGAAGGCGGTCGCCTCCAGGGCGCAGCGCGCCTCGTGGAAGGAGTGGCGCAACGCCTCCGGCGGGGCCGGGCGGCTGGCGGCGGCGCGCACGGTCCCCCGCTCCTTGATCAGCGCTTTGCGCGCTTCGGAGGCGAGGTCGACCGGGTCGCGGTCGGCGGCGTCGACGACCGCGCAGAGCAGCTCGCGGCTGCCGCTGGTGTGAGGCGCGACGACGGCCGGACAGGCGTCAGCGGCGAGCGCCCGCTCCAGGGCCGGCTCGGCGGCTGCAGGGTCGTCGAGGTCGAAGACGAGCACGGCGGCCTCGTCGCCGATCCCGAATGGCTCGAGGCGACGGCGCAGCTCACTCGGGTCCAGGCGACCGCCCAGCGCGCCCGCCAGCACGTCGCCGGCCAACCGGCGCTCGGTCTCGCGGGCGACGCGACGGCGCATCAGCTCGAGCGCGACGACGGCGACCGCCTGCTGCAGGATCAACCGCTCGAAGTCCCCGAGCCCGCCCGAATCGCGCACCATCACCACCCAGGCCTGCGGCGGCCCGCCCCCCGGCGAGATCACCGGGTGGGCGAGGGCGCGACCGGCGACCGAGGGGTGGGTGGGGGCGAAGGAGTGGCCGTCGGCGATGTGGTCGAGAGCTTCGTCGCGGATCGCGTTGACCGCCTCGGCCGAGAGCTGGCGGCGGAAGCCGCGGCCGGCGATGCGCTCGCCGCGGTTGTTGAGGATCGCCACGGTGCCGCCGACCGCGGAGGCGATCGTCGCCACGATCTCCTCGAGGCCGCGCTCTTCGAGGACCAGCCGCTCGAGCCGGCGCTGCACGGCGATGCCGCGCTGCAGCACCTCGTACTGCTCGTTGACGAGCTTGGCGAAGGCCTTCTCGGTGATCGCGATGAACGGCGTCGAGTAGGGCACCTCGAACAAGGGGAAGTCGCGCTTGCGCGCCTCTTCGACGAGTGCTTTCGGCAGTTTCTTGTGAGTGAAGCCGGTGCCGAAGCCGAGCCCGGCGAGGTTGTGCTCGGCGAGCAGGCCGATGTAGGCGCGCTGCTTGGCGGCGCTCTCGAGCGGAATCCCGGTGGTCAGCATCAGCTCGCCGCCGGAGAGCCACGGGGTCGGGTCCTCGAGCTCGGAGATGTGGATCCAGCGCAGCGGCGCCTCGGCCGCATCCACGCCGGCGATCAGGTCGAGGCCGACCTCGTCGAGCAGGCTCTGAACGGTGAGCATCGCCTGGGCGCCTATCTCCGGACCCGCTCCCACGCGTCCGTCAGTACCCCCCGCAATACGTCGTGGATCTCCTCGAACTGCTCGGTGTCGGCGATCAGCGGCGGCGCCAGCTGGATCACCGGGTCGCCGCGATCGTCGGCACGGCAGATCAGGCCGCGCTTGTAGAGCTCGCCGGAGAGGAAGCCGCGCAGCAGGTCCTCGGCCTCCTCGTCGCCGAAGCTCTCCTTCGTCTCCTTGTCCTTGACCAGCTCGATTGCCTGGAAGAAGCCGGCGCCGCGCACGTCGCCGACGATCGGCAGGTCGTGCAGCGTCTCCAGCATCTGGCGGAACTCGCCCTCCTTGGCGAGCACGTGCCCGCAGAGGTCCTCGTGCTCGTAGACGTCGAGGTTGGCCATCGCCACCGCCGAGGCGACCGGATGGCCACCGAAGGTGAAGCCGTGTGCGAAGGAGGCGTCGCCCTGCATGAAGGGCTCGGCGATGCGGTCGTCGGCGATCACGGCGCCCATCGGGGCGTAGGCCGAGGTCAGCGCCTTGGCGACGGTGACGATGTCGGGGACGTAGCCGAAGCGTTCGCAGCCGAAGTAGTGGCCGAGGCGGCCCCAGGCGCAGATCACCTCGTCGGAGATCATCAGCACGTCGTGGCGGTCGCAGATCTCGCGGACCCGCTCGAAGTAGCCCTCCGGCGGGACGAAACAACCGCCCGCGTTCTGCACCGGCTCGACGATCACCGCGGCGACCGTCTCCGGCCCCTCGAATTCGATCCGCTCCTCGATCGCATCCGCCGCCCAGAGCGGGTGGCGGTCGACTGGCCAGCGATAGACATTGGTGTTGGCGACGTGGCAGCCGCCGGGCACGAGTGGCTCGAACTGCGAGCGCAGCTCGGTGATGCCGGTTGCGGAGAGGGCGCCGAGCGAGGTGCCGTGGTAGGCGATCTCCCGCGCGATCACCTTGTGCTTCTGTCCTTTGCCCAACGCCCGGTGGTAGTTGCGGGCGAGCTTCAGCGCCGACTCGACCGCCTCCGAGCCGCCCGAGGTGAAGAAGACGCGGTTGAGGTCGCCGGGGGCGAGCGCGGCGATCCGCGCGGCGAGCTCGATCGCGCGCGGGTGCGCGTAGCTCCACAGCGTGTAGAAGTCGAGCTCTTCGACCTGGCGCGCCGCCGCCTCGCCCAACTCGGCGCGGCCGTGGCCGGCGTTGACGCAGAAGAGCGCGGAGAGGCCGTCGAGGTAGCGGTTGCCGTGCTCGTCGTATACGTAACAGCCCTCGCCGCGGGTGATGATCGGGATCTCGTGGCCGGGCCCGTAGGAGCCCATTCGCGAGAAGTGCATCCAGAGATGCCGCATGGCCAGATCCTGGAGGCTGGTGTCGAGCGCTGCGGATGCCTGGGACGCAATGGCCATGCGCTACTCCTCTCGGATTACGACGTTCTGGATAAAGCTAGCTCGCTCAACTCTCTCATTCAAGTGGTCGATCGGTCAAGTCAGGGGGCGCGACTTGTACAAGATGGATAAGTCTCCTGCGGAAGTTTGGGACATCTGCGACTTGTGCCGATTCGCCAAAGGCGTACCGTGGCGGGAATTCGCTGTCCACATGGCAGGGAGGAGGTGACAGGAGCGCAATGGAGAGTGCAGCCGTTCCGACGCCCGGCTCGACCGGGGCCAGGACTCCCCCCGCGCCGAGCAGCGGCGAGAAGGGCCTGAAGAAGAACGCGATCGGCTTCGCCTCCAGCGTCGTGATCGGCGTCGCTTCCACCGCTCCCGGCTACAGCCTCGCCGCCACCTTGGGATTCGTCGCGGCCGCGGTCGGCCTCGAGTCGCCGGCGATCCTGCTGATCAGCTTCATCCCGATGTTCCTCGTCGCGGGCGGCTACTACTACATGAACAGAGCCGACCCGGACTGCGGAACGAGCTTCTCCTGGGTGACCAAGGCGATGGGCCCCCAGCTGGGCTGGCTCGCCGGCTGGGCGATCGTCGTCGCCGACATCATCGTGATGGCCAACCTCGCCCAGATCGCCGGTCTCTACACCTTCCTCCTCGTCGGCTGGAACTCGGCGGCCGCGTCGACCGTCGCGGTGACCGCGGTGGGCGTCTTCTGGATCGCGATCATGACCGTGATCGTCGTAATCGGGATCGAGCTCTCGGCGCGCACCCAGATCGGCCTGCTCACGGCGGAGATCGTCACCCTGGCGCTGTTCGCCGTGGTCGCGCTGGTCAAGGTCTACGCCGGCAGCGGCCCGCCGGCCTCGATCCACCCCGACATCTCCTGGATCAACCCGTTCGGGCTCAGCCCCTCTGAGATCTCGGCGGGAATGCTGTTGGCGGTCTTCATCTACTGGGGCTGGGACACGACCGCCGCCGTCAACGAGGAGACCGAGAACTCCGACGAGGCGCCAGGCAAGGCGACGGTCGTGGCCACCCTGATCCTGCTCGGCGTGTACGTCATCGTCGCCTTCGCGGCGCAGGCCTACGCCGGAGTCGAAGGCCTGATCGAACATCAGGAAGACGTGCTCAGCTCGCTGGGCACCGAAGTCTTCGGATCGCCGCTCGACAAGCTGCTGATCATCGCCGTCCTGACCTCGGCGGCTGCGTCGACCCAGACGACGATCCTGCCCACCGCCCGCACCACCCTCTCGATGGCCCGCGCCCACGCGCTGCCGGGCAGCCTCGGCAAGGTCCATCCCCGCTACCTGACCCCGCACGTCTCGACCATCCTGATGGGGGCGCTCTCGATCGTCTGGTACGTCGGGTTGACGATCTTCAGCGAAGACATCCTCTTCGACTCGCTGGCCGCGCTGGGGCTGATGATCGCCTTCTACATCGGCCTCACCGGCTTCGCCTGCACGATCTACTATCGCCGTGAGCTGACGCGCAGCGTCAAGAACTTCTTCTTCATCGGCGTCGGCCCGACGGTCGGGGGCGCGATCCTCTTCTACCTGCTGATCAAGAACGGGATCGAACTCGCCGACCCGGCGAACTCGGAATCCGGCAACTCCTGGCTCGGCCTCGGCCCGCCGCTGGTGATCGCCGTCTTCTTCCTGATCCTCGGGGTGATCCTGATGTGCGTGCAGTGGAACAAGGTCCCCAGCTTCTTCCGGCGCAGGCCCGAAGTCGTGCCGGCGGGCTTCCTCGAGGGCGAAGCGCCGCCCCCCGGCCCGACCGGAGTGGCGGAGTGACGGCCGGGATTCACCGGGTCGACAGCTCCCCCGGCAGATACGTCAGCGACCGATGTGGAAGCCGATCAGCGCCGGGATCTTCGAAACCGCCGCGCTGACCGGGTGCGGGACGCGGCCCGCAAGCTCGGCCTCCTCCTTGGCGGCAAGTGCGCGGCGGATCGTCTCGCCGCCCAGCCAGTGGAAGGGCTCCGGGGGCACATGCTGTGGAGACGGGTCGACGAAGGGGAGCAGCGAGTATCCGTCGCGACGCTCGAGGGCCAGGGAGGCGAGCGTGCGGGCGACCATGTTGGCGGGGCCGACGCCGTTGCCGGTGTAGCCGGCGGCGGCGAAGCTGCGGCTGCCGGCCAGGGGGACGACGAGCGGGGTGTGGGTCGGGGAGACGTCGATCGGCCCACCCCAGGCGTGGGTGATCCCCTTCCCCGCCAGCCCGGGGAAGTAGGCGTAGAGCCGCTCGGCGGTGGCCGCCACGACCTCGCGGTCGAGCTCGGAGCGGCCGTGCAGGCGGGCGCCCGGCGCAATGCGGCCACCGCCCCAGCCGAAGGCGATGCGACCGTCGGGGGTGGTGCGGAAGTAGTCGACCAGGGTGCGGCTGTCGGTGATGCACTCGCCGCCGGTCCAGCCGATCTCCTCGAGCAGCTCCGGTACCGGCTCGGTGAGCACGATGTGCGAGGAGCTGAGGGTGAGCGAGTTGCGCAACGGCCCCCGCGGCGCCTTCGCGGCGCCGCCGATCGCGACGACAGCGGCCCCCGCCCGCACCGAGCCACCCGCGGTCGTCGCCACGACCTCGGCCCCCGGCGGATCTGGAAGCTTTTGGGGGTCCATAGACCCCACAAAGCTTCGATCGGCGGAAAGGCGGCGCACCGGGGAGCGCTCGTAGATCTCGACGCCGGCGGCGAGCAGGCGCTCGCGCAGGCCGAGCGCCAGGCGGGCCGGCTGCACGGTCGCGGCGTCGGCGTAGAAGGCGCCGCCGCGGAAGGCCGGCGAGGCGCAGCGGGCGGCGACCCCGCCGGCGTCGAGCGCCTCAACCGCGCCGGGCTCGCCGAGCTCGACGCACGCAATCGAGGCCTCGTCCCAGATCCCGTCGTGGGCGGCGGCGGTCGAGACCTGCAGGTACCCGCCGCGCCGGAACCAGGCGTCGACGCCCTCCTCGACGCAGAACGCCTCCACTGCGTCGATCGCCTCGCGGGCGGCGCGGGCCACGGCCAGCGCCGCCGCATCCCCCCAGCGCCGCCGCATGTTCGGCAGCGAGAACCACATCGAGTTGCAGAACCCGCCGTTGCGCCCGCTCGGCCCATGCCCGCAGACCCCGGCCTCGAGCAGCGCCACGCTCGCCTCCGGCTCCAGCTTCTTCAGGTGCCATGCCGTCCAGAGGCCGGTGTAGCCGCCGCCGAGGACGACCACGTCGACGCTCCGGTCGCGGTTCAACGGCGGAAGCGGGGCGACCTCTCCAGCCTCCTCCAGCCAGTAGCCGTGCGCCGTGTGCTTCATCCGTTTGGCCAGTGTGCCACCTCGGTAGGGTGCCTTCGTGGCCACGTTCGACCTGCTCGCCAACCTTCCCCTGGAGATCGAGGGCTACGAGCTGCAGGGGCTCGAGTACCAGACCCCCGGCTTCGAACGGCTCAGCACCGTCATCCACATCTGGGGCGGCGGCGAGGACGGCCTGGGCGAGGACGTCACCTATGACGCGCTCGACCACGTCGCCTTGCAGGACGCGGGCCCGACGCTCGACCTGACCGGATTCGCCACGCTGGGCGAGTTCTGCGACTTCATGGGCAGCGTCGACACCTTCCCGGCCGAGCCGCAGCGCGACGTCTCGCGCCGCTACCGCCGCTGGGCCTTCGAGGCAGCGGCGCTCGACCTGGCCCTGCGGCAGGCCGGTACCGGCGTCGCAAAGGCGCTGCGCCGCGATCCTCGCCCGGTCACCTTCGTCTGCTCGATGCGGCTCGCCGGAGGGCCCGAGGAGCCCTCCTCGATCGAGACGCTGCGCCGCAAGCTCGACCCCTACCCCGGCCTGCGTTTCAAGCTCGACCCGACCAACGACTGGGACGAGGGGCTGATCGCCGCCCTGGCCGAGACCGGCGCGGTCGACTCGCTCGACCTCAAGGGCTTCTACAAAGGCACCCCGGTCGACGTCGAAACCGACCCCGAGCTCTACGCCCGGTTGATCGAGGCCTTCCCCGAGGCATGGCTCGAGGACCCGGACGTCAACGAGGAGACCCGGCCGCTGCTGGAACCGGTCCGCGACCGGCTCACCTGGGACGCGCCTATTCACTCGATCGCCGACATCGAGGCACTGCCCTGGCAGCCGCGCATGGTCAACGTCAAGCCGTCGCGGATCGGCGGCCTGCGCGACCTCTGCGAGACCTACGACTACTGCGCCGACCACGGGATCGGCGCCTACGGCGGCGGCCAGTGGGAGCTCGACGTCGGGCGCGGCCAGATCCAGGTGCTCGCCTCGCTCTTCCATCCCGACACCCCCAACGACACCGCCCCCCGCGGCTACAACGAATCGCCGCCGCCGCCCGGGCTGCCGACCAGCCCGCTGCTGCCGCGGCTGACCCCGAGCGGCTTTCGCTGGGCCGAATAGACGCTTCGGGCAGCCGAATTCGCGCTTTCGGCTACGTTGCAGTCACCGTCCCGCCGAGCAAGGAGAACCATGCCCGAGAAGAGCTTCGCCGCTGCGCTCAACGAGCAGATCGCCAACGAGTTCGCCGCCTCCCAGCAATACGTCGGGATGGCCGTCTACTACGACGCCGAAACCCTACCGCGCCTCGCCGCCTTCTTCTACCGCCAGGCGCTGGAGGAGCGTGAGCACGCGATGATGATGGTGCAGTACCTGCTCGACGTCGGCGAGGAGGTCCGCATCCCCGACATCAAGGCGCAGGAGACGAGCTACTCCGACGGGACGACGCCGGTGAAAAAGGCGCTCGATCAGGAGAAGCGCGTCGGCGAGGAGATCTTCGCCCTGTTCGAGCTGGCGCGCGAGGTCAAGGACTACCGCGCCGAGCAGTTCATGCAGTGGTTCGTCAAGGAGCAGGTCGAGGAGGTCGCGCTGATGGGCGACCTGCTCAACGTCGTCGAGCGCTCCAAGGAGAACCTGCTGCTGGCCGAGGACTACATCGCACGCGAGGCGCCTGGCGAGGGCGGCTCCGACGCGACCGCGCCGCCCGCCGCGGGGATGGGTGGGTAAGGCCCACCGGCGCGCCCGGGCTCAGTAGCCCGGGCTGCGTTTCATCGCCTTGCGCTCGGAGGGGTGCGCCCCGCCCTTCTGCTCGAGCGTCGAGCAGGCGGTTTCGATGTCGTCTGCAAGCCGATCGATCTGCTCGCGGCTGAGCGTCTGCTTGACCAGCGCACGCAGGACCTTCACGTCTTCGGCATTGGGAGGCATCGTGTAGGCGGGAAGCATCCAGCCGCGCTCGGCTGACAGCTGCCAGGAGAGGTCGAACTCGTCGTAGCTCTTCTCCCCGGCGAGCCTGAAGGCGACCAGCGGCAGCTGCTCCTCCCCGTCGCCGATCAGCTCGAAGCCGCCGGCGGCCGCGAGCTTCTCCGCCAGGGTCTTCGCATTGGCCTGCATCGCCTTCATGACGTAGGTGTAGCCGTCGCGCCCGTAGCGGACGAAGTTGTAGTACTGGGCGAGCACCATCGAGGCGCCGGTCGAGAAGTTGAGCGTGAAGGTCGCATCGGTTTTCCCCAGGTAGTTCTCGTAGAAGACGAGATCCTCGGCGAGGTCGGATTCCTCCCGGAAGACGAGCCAGCCGATTCCCGGGTAGACGAGGCCGAACTTGTGGCCCGAGACGTTGATCGAGCGCACCTGCTCGAGGCGGAAGTCCCATTCGGAGTCCGGATAGAGGAAGGGCCAGACGAAGCCGCCGCTGGCGGCGTCGATGTGGAGCGGCACGTCGAGGCCCCGCTCGCCCTTGAGGTCGACGAGCAGCTCGTTGATCCCGACGATGTCATCGGCGTGGCCGGTGAAGGTGGTGCCGAGCACCGCGGCGACCCCGATCGTGTTCTCGTCGACGTGGGGCTGCACGTCCTCGGGCCCGATCACGTATTTGCCGTCCTGCAGGGGCACGATCCGCGGCTCGACGTCGAAGTAGCGACAGAACTTCTCCCAGACGACGTGCACGTCGCCGCCGAAGATCAGGTTCGGCTTGTCGACCGGCTTCGATTCGGCTTCGCGGCGCTGCTTCCACTTCCACTTCAGCGAGAGGGCGCCGAGCATGATCGCCTCCGAAGAGCCCTGGGTGCGGGTGCCGGTCGTCTCGCCGGGGGCGTGGTAGAGGTCGGCGAGCATGCGGATGCAGCGTTTCTCGATCTCGGCCGAGATCGGATACTCGGCGTGGTCGATGAAGTTGCGATAGAGGTTCTCGGCGATGATCCGCTGCGCCTCCGGCTCCATCCAGGTGGTGACGAAGGTGGCGAGGTTGCGCTGCGGGTCGCCCTCCAGCGCCAGTTCCTCGTCGACCAGGCGCATCGCGTCCAGCGCCGCCATCCCGCTGGGCGGAAAGGCGGCGGCGGGAGCGTCTTCGGTGAGAAAGCGGTTCCCGTAGAGCTTCGCTGCCTCTTCGCCGCTGAGTGGCTTGTTCATAGGACTCCTAGTCGGGTCGGGCCGGGGAGATTAATTATTAACTCGGTACTCAAGCGTCCACAGAGATACGCCGGGGGTGTACAATCGCGTTTATCGTGAATTTGAGCGGAGTGATCGAGAGGGAGCAGCTACCCGCCGGACGTGAGGATCTCACCGAGCCGCTCGTCGCCCACTCCCAGCGCGAACGGATCCTCGTCGCGATGGCGGACAGCTGCGCGGGCAAAGGGTATGGCGCGACGACGATCGCCGACATCTGCGAGCCCGCCGGCGTCTCGCGCGCCACCTTCTACGAGCTCTTCAAGGACAAGGAGGACTGCTTCCACGCAGCGATGGAGGTCTCGCTCGCCGACGCGATGGGGCGCATCCTCTCGGTCTACTCTCCGGACAAGCCCTGGGCGACGATGGTCCGGGATGCGGTCGCCGAGTTCCTCGACCTGCTGGCGAGCCGCCCTGCCTTTGCCCGCATGGCGCTGGTCGAGGCGCCCGCCACCGGCGACCGCGCGTTCGAGCTCTACTCGTCCGGCAAGCGGGTCCTGCAGTCGCTGCTCGACCGCGGCCGCGACGATCCGATCGAGGAGGAAGCGATCCCCTCCAGCGCCGGACGCGCCGCGCTCTCCGGCGCCGAGTCGCTGATCGTCGGCCAGATCCTCGCCGGCAACGCCGAGCGGCTGCGCGAGCTGCTGCCGGACATCGTCTACATCACGACCGTTCCCTACCTCGGCCAGGACGAGGCGCTGCGCCAATCCCGCCAGGCCGAGAAACTCCTAGAGGCAGAGCCTCTGAGCCCACCCGGGGGCTGACCGGAGTGGAGCAGGGCAGGGGGGGAGACCGGTGGCGCCCTCCGCGCGGACGTCACCGGCTGCCGCCAGAGGTGATCGCCCGCTCCCAGCGTGAGCGACTGCTCGAGGCCGCCGTGCGGGTCGTAGCGGAGAAAGGCTTCGCGGCGATGACGATCGGCGACCTGACCAAGGAGGCGGGCGTCTCGCGCACGACCTTCTACGAGCTCTTCGACGACAAGGAGCAATGCTTCCTCGCCGCCTACGACAACGCGGTCGACGTGCTCGTGCGGCGGGTCAGCGCTGCCTATGAGGCGCAGGCGAGCTGGCCCGACCGGGCGGCGGCCGGCCTTGCGGCGCTGCTCGAGCTGCTCGCCGAAGAGCCGGCGCTGGCGCGGCTCTCGCTGGTCGACATCGGCAACGCGGGCCCGCTGGCACAGCGGCGCTACCGGGCCGCCATACAGCGCCTGACGCCGCTCTTCGAGGAGGGGCGCGACTACGCCTCCGGCGGTCGCGGCCTGCCCGCCAATACCTCCCGCATGGCGATCGGGGGTGTCACCGGCCTGATCTCCGACGAGCTCGTTGCGGGGCGCGCCGAGCAGCTTCCCTGCTTGCTTTCAGACGTGATCTTTGCGACGCTAGTTCCGTATATCGGCCCGGATGCGGCAGCAAGGGAGGTCGAGAGGCTGACTCGATAAACGCCCGCGTACACATTGCCGCTATGATCCATATACCCGATAGTTCAACCCTGCCGGGAGGGCCGATGGCAGGCAGCGAAACGCGGCGGCAACTGATCCTCGAGGCGATGGTGCGGGTGGTCGGCCGCAAGGGCTACAAGGCGACCGCTGTCGCCGACGTGATCGCGGAGGCAGACGTCTCCCGCACGACCTTCTACAAGCACTTCGACGACAAGCACGAGTGCTTTCTGGCCGCCTATGACCTGGTCGTCGAACGGGTGCTCGACGCGGTCGTGGCCAACTGCGACGCCGACCAGCCCTGGCTGGAGCGGATGCGCGCCGGCCTGGCCACCGTGGTCGAGATGTTCGCCCTCGACCCCGAGCTGGCGCGGACGGCGATCGTCGAGGTCGCCGCGGCCGGCGCCGACGCCCGCCAGCGCCACTGGAACGCCATCAGCCGGCTGACCGAGTACCTCGCCGAAGGCGAGGCGCTGGCCGACGGCCGCGAGCTGCCCCAGAACATCGGCCTGATGGCCGCCGGCGCGGTCTCGGGGCTGATCTTCGACGAGCTCCTGACCGGGCGGGCTGAGCGCCTGCCCAAGCTCCTCCCCGACCTGCTCTTCGCGATGCTCGTCCCCTACATCGGCCCGAGCGCCGCGACCGAGGAGATGCGGCGGGCAGCAGCGGCCGGCTGAGGCCCCGCGCCTCGCCTGACCGCCCGCCTCCCCGGATCTCTAGACAGCCGCAAGCGAGCGGCGCAGCTTGGCGCGCACCCGATGCAGCCGGACCTTGACCGTGCCCAGGGGGATGCCGAGACGGCGGGCGATCGCCTCCTGGGTCATGTCCTCGTCGTAGCGCAACCGCACGAGTTGGCGGTCACGCTTGTTGAGCCGCTCCAGCGCGGCCTGGAGGTCGGCGCGCTCGACCGTCGCCAGGACGCGATCGTCGTCGCGCCCCTCTGTGACTTCGAGCAGGTCGCTCGCGAACGGGCGCTTGCGCGTGAGCTCGCGCAGGGCCTCGTTGCGGACGATCGTCGCCAGCCAGGACTTGCGCGCCGCCGCGTCGCGCAGCGAGTCGCGTTTGCGCCAGGCGCGGACCATCGCGTCCTGGGCGATGTCCTCGGCCTCGGCCTGGTTCTTCGCGTAGCGGAAGGCGAACCTGAGGCAGAAGCGACGGGCCTCGTCCCAGTCCCAGCCCTCGCCTAAACCGGCCTCCCTGCCAACCCGATGATCGAGACGACGGACCTCCACGATTCGGAGCAGACTAGCAGAACTGATCAATGGAACTATTAAGAACTAATCCCGGTCAAGGCCGCCATGAATCCACCATCGGCAGTGCAAGCGGAGGACAGGTGGGCCGAGCGGGCCTATGAGGCCTTGGCGCCCCTCTATGACGATTTCACCGCCCACCACGACTACGAGCTGTGGCTGGGCAACCTCCTTCCCAAGCTCCGCCGCCACGGGTTGAGCGGTCATCGTCTGCTCGACGTCGGCTGCGGAACGGGAAAGAGCTTCCTGCCGATGCTGGAGCGGGGATGGGAGGTGACCGCCTGCGACATCTCAGCTTCGATGCTGGAGCTGGCCCGGGCCAAGGCCCCGGGCGCCGCACGGCTTTCGGTGGCCGACATGCGGGAGCTGCCGCGGTTCGGCGAATTCGACCTCGTCTGGGCACTGGACGACGCGCTCAACTATCTGCTCAGCCCCGAGGAACTGCAGATGGCGCTGAGTGGGATGCGGGCGAACCTGGCCCCCGAGGGGCTGCTGATGTTCGACCTCAACTGCCTGCAGTCCTACCGCACCTTCTTCGCCGAAGAGCAACGGGTGCAGCGCCACGGCCGCACGCTGGTCTGGCGCGGCCAAGGGTCCGGCGACGCGGCGCCGGGCTCGATCGGCGAAGCGCGCTTCGAAGTCGAGGCGGGCGAGGACGCCGAACGCTTCGAAGCCCACGTGCACCGGCAGCGTCACTTCCCCGAAGCGGAGGTGCTTGCGCAACTGGAGGCGGCCGGCCTGGAGTGCCTGGACGTCTACGGCCACGGCTTCGACGCGGTGCCCAAGCAGCCGGTCGAAGAACTGATTCACTCCAAGGCCGTCTACATGGCACGGCGCGCCTGAGTGCGGCACACCGTCTGCCTTTTCGAACCCTCACTTGTAGTCGCCGGTCTTTTTCACTGACACACTTTTGACAGTGACTAGCTGGCGGAAATTACTCGACCGGTCTAACCGTGTTTTTCCGCGCTTCGTCGTGGGGGAGGTTTTTTGTCGGTACGCGAAAGGTGGTAAGACTGCGTGCAAGCTACTTATATTCTGTAGACTCGTAACGAGATAGCTGACAGGCTCCGCGCGTGTCGGAGGCGGCTTTAAAGGCTCTTGGCGAAGCCATACGTAAGCGGCGGGGCGAAATCGACGGACTCTCTCAGGAGGGTCTTGCGGACCTCGCCGGAATGCATCGCACCTACGTAAGTGAGATCGAGCGGGGGTTGCGAAACCCGAGCTTCCGCAACCTCTTCAAGCTCGCAAGCGCGCTGGACATCCCGCTTTCGGAGCTGGTCGCCCAAGCCGAGCGGGCCAGCGCCACGCGCTAGGTCGGAGTCAGCGTCCGCTCACCCGACGGGTGATCGCGGCGATCAGCTCGTCGAAGTCCATCCCCGCCGCATCGGCGGCAAACGGGGTGGGCCCGGTCTCGGTCAGCCCCGGCACGGTGTTGATCTCGAGAATCTGGGGGGCCGCCTCGTCGAGGATTATGTCCACCCGAGCCAGGTCGCGACAGCCCGCGAGCGAGTAAGCCTCGCAGGCCACGCGCTGCACGAGCTCCAGCTCGGCGCCATCCAGCTCAGCGACTTTCAGGGTGGCGGCGCCGGTCTCATAGTGGGCGGTGAAGGTGTAATAGGGCTCGGCGGTGACGATTTCGACCACCGGCAGCGCGCGCGGCTCCGCGGCCGGACCGATCACCGTGACGGCCAGCTCGCGGCCTTCGACGAAGCGCTCGATCAGGACCCGATCGTCGTAGTTGAAGGCGCCGACGATCGCCGCGAGGAACTCGTCGGGACCGCGCACGACCTTGATCCCCAGCGACGATCCCTCCCTGGCCGGCTTGACGACCAGGGGGAAGCCGAGCTGCTCGGTCAGCGCGGGCAGCGTCTCCCCCGCGCCGAACTGGGAGAACGCCTCGCGGTTGAACGAGTGCCAGCGGGGCGTCGCCAGGCCGGCCGCGGTGAGGATCTGCTTGAAGGCGTGCTTGTCGAGGCAGCGGGCGCTGGCGTGGACGTCGGACCCGGTGTAGGGGACGCCGAGGATCTCGAGGATGTCCTGCAGCGTCCCGTCCTCCCCCCCGCGGCCGTGCATCGCGACGAAGACGAAGGCGGGCCGATGCTCGATCGTGTGGCGGACGAAGCGGTGGTCGGGGTCGACCACGGCGACCTCGAAGCCGAGATCCTCGAGCGCGCTTGCCGCGCGGCGCCCGGAGCGCAGGCTGATTCCCCGCTCCATCGAGCGGCCGCCGCTGACCACCGTGACCCGGTCGCTCACGCCGCGCTCACCCTCGCGCGCCGTGCCGCTCGAGCAGCACCGACTCGAAGGTCCTGGTCGTCGCCCGCCGCTCCGCCGCCTCGCGGACGGCGATCTCGATCAGGCCGTCGGCGAGCTCGGCGAAGTCCATCCCGGCGGGTTCGAAGAGGTAGAAGGAGAAGGAGCCGGGGACCGTATTGGCCTCGTTGAGGACGACGCGCGCGTCGCCGTCGGCGCGCTCGACGAGGAAGTCGTAGCGGACGACGCCGGCGAAGCCGAGGGCGCGGTGGGCGCGGCGCGCGGTCTCCTGGATCGCCGCCGTGAGGGCATCGGGAATCGGCGCCGGGATCAACCGGTCCTGGGAGGCCATCCCCCCGTCCTCCCCCTTCGTGCCGCCGGCCTGGGCCTTGCCCTTCGCGCCGGAGAGGTACTTCTCTTCGAAGCCGAGCAGAGCGCCCTCACCCTTCACCGGCTGCTCGCAGAGGGAGGCGCGCAGCTCGCCTTCGGCGGCGCCGAGCACGGCGCAGTTGATCTCGATCGCGTCGTCCAGGGCGGGCTCGACCAACACGGCCCGGTCGAGCTCGAAGCCGAGCTCGAACGCCTCGTGCAGCTCCTCGGCAGTGGCGCAACGCGAGACGCCGATCGAGGAGCCGAGCGAGAGCGGCTTGACGTAGCAGGGCAATCCCACCCCCTCCTCGGCACTCGCCAGGACGGCGTCGGGGTCGCGCGAGAAGTCGCTGCGGTGGGCGACGACGTCCGGGTTTACCTCGATCCCGGCCGCCCGGAAGATCGCCTTCCCGGTCGCCTTGTTCATCGCCGCCGCGGCGGAGCCGACGCCGCCGCCGGCGTAGGGAAGCGTGGTGTGCTCCAGCGCGCCGAGCAGGGCGCCGTCCTCGCCGCCGGTGCCGTGGATCGCGCAGATCACCGCGTCGAGGCGCAGCGGCTCGTCGCCGCGAAAGCGCGACGAGGCCGGACGGAAGAAGCCCGAGCCGTCGGCGCCGCCGAGGCGCAGCTCGCAGGGCTCGGCCCCGGCGGGCGGATCGCCGCCGAAGGACTCGACCGAGCGCAGCGCCTCGCCGGTCCAGAAACGGCCGTCGCGGGCGAGGTAGACCGGGACCGGCTCGTGGCGCGCGCTCAGAGCCTCCATCAACTGCTGGGCGCTGATGATCGAGACGTCGTGCTCCACAGACGGCCCGCCGAAGCAGACGCCGATCCGTTGTCCGGGCGCGACTGTCAATGGGTCAAGCGGTGGCCGAGCAGGGGATCGCTCATCTGGGACGGACGATACCCGGATCAGGCCCCAACCGCAGCATCTCGGTCGTCCCAGACGAAGATGCCGCCGGAGCCCGCGAAGACCCAATCCTCGCGGTTGGTCTGCAGCACGATCAGCTTCGCGGCGCGATCGTGTTCGACCAGCTCCGGCCGGTACGGCTCCTCGGCGGAGAAGAACACGTTGGCGCCGATGTCGTCCGGCGCAAGCGAGGTCTGCGAGTAGGAGAAGCGCACGGTCGGATGCCGGGTCGGCTGCGTGATGTTCACCGGGAAGTAGGTTTGATGACGCGGTTGGAAGGTGTGTACGGAGATCCGCACCGGCACGCCGTCGGGCATCCTCTGCTTGAGCTCTTCGTCGATCGCGTACCGCCAGCGGATGCCGCGCTCGCTTATCTGCACCCCGTTCGGCTTGAGGTCACGGTCGGCAATCCGTATCTCACATTCGAACAGTGTGCTCGCGGCGGCCCATCCCCGATCGGGGTGTGTGTCGTCAGGCCCCCCGGGGGCTATCCAGTCCTCGGTGAAGAGGCCGGCGAGCCCCGCGGTCTGCTCTGGTGAGAGATGGACCAGCTCGCGCAGAAAGAAGCCGTCGTCGCGAAACCAATCGGGCAGGTGCTGGAGGGAGAAGGTGCAGCCGATGTAGCACTCGTCGTGCGGATGCCTCACCTGCTGTCGGAAGTTGGCGACGGTGCCGAGCCGCCAGTATTCGGAGGGAGCGACGACGAACTCTCCGGCGGCGGGAAGCGGAATCGCCACCGGCTGCCCGAGTTCGATCAGGTCGATCCGGTAGTTCCAGTCCTGACGGAACCCTTTCTCACCCTCTTTGATGAACGGCCGCACCGCCTGCTGCCAGTAGCCGCGGCCGAACTCCTCGTCATCGAGCGCCGCCTGCAGCAGGTTCTGCAGGTACTCGTAGACCATCTCCCGCTCGAGCACCCGGGTGATCGTCGCGGCGTCCTGGTAGAGGACGCTGCTGAGCGCGATCACGTCGTTGCGCAGGCTCTCGCGGCCGCCGCGGGCGTCACGCCACTGCTCGAAGGCGTAGGCGAAGAAGACCAGTGGGATCGCCAGCGCCAGCCCGGCCGCCTGGCTGTCGGTCTCGATCGCGACCGCGAGCAGGATCGCGACGAGGGCGCCGCTGAAGCCCATCAGCTGGAGCGAGTTCCTCTCGCCGGCGTGGTTGCGGGCCACGTAGGCGTCGAAGGTGCTTTGCGAGCGAGCCATCGGCGGTCCTACGTCTTCTCTCGGGGCGCGGCTAATCCTGCCCGTGCTCGAAGTGCCACCACTCGCTGGGAAGGCGGTGGAAGCCCTGCTCCTCCATCGCCCGCAGGAGGAGGCGGCGGCGGTCGCGGTAGGCCTGCTCGGCCGGGGCGAGGCCCTCGCGCTCGTAGTAGTCGCCGGCGGAGCGCTCGGTGAGCTCGTCGAACTCGCCCCCCATGTCGAGCGCCGCCCCGTCCGGCGAGCAGAGCGTCAGGTCGACGGTCCTGCCGGTCGAGTGGGGCGGCGGGCTGCCGTCGTCGCCGTCGGGGGGGCTGACGAAGAGGCGCGCGCGGGCGTCGAGCGCCTCGCCCTCGAGCCCCGTCGTGCGCGCCAGATCCTGGCGGTACTCGTCCCAGAGGCGCCGCTGCAGCGCCGGCGGGCGCCAGCCGTCCCAGACCAGCAGGCCGGTGGCGTGCTCGGCCCGCAGCCCCTCGGCGGCCCGGATCAACGCTTCGGCGACCTCGGGCCGCAGTCGCACCTCGGGGATCGCCCCCTCGTAGCCGCGCAGGTGGTAGACGGGCTCGACCCAGAGGCAGTCACCGTGGGCTCCGGGGGCGAGCCGGCGCAACGGGGGCGCGGCGGTCAAGCGGCCGCGGCCGTCGTCTCGGCGCCGCCGGCCTGGCCGCGGTAGAGGTCGGGCAGGTCGTTCTCGAAGAGGATCACGTCGCCGGCGCGCGAGGTCTCGGCGAGGAGCCGCTCGGCGCCGGCGGAGTCGGCGACCGTGCGCAGCGCGTCGGCGGCGAACCCGGCCGCTTCGAGGCCCCGCCTGATCGGCGCCGCCTGCTTCTCGCCGACGAGGACGACGATGTCGCAGACGGCAGCCGCCGCCGTGCCGAAGCGTTCGTTCTCGGCTTCCTCGCGATCGCCCAGCTCGACCATGCCCGGGGTGACGAGGATGCGGCGCTTGCCGGGATGGGCGGCGAGCACCTCCAGGGCGGCCTCGGCGCCCGCCGGGTTGGCGTTGTAGGCGTCGTCGATCACGACGATCCCGGCGGCGCGGTTGACGATCGGCGAGAGGCGGTGCTCGGGCGGGGCGACCTGACCGAGGGCGCGGGCGATCTGCTCAGGCGCCAGGCCCAGCTCGACCCCGGCGAGGGCGGCGGCGAGCAGGTTGGCGACGTTGTGACGGCCGAGCAGGCGGGCGCTGACCGCGTGGCGGACCGTCCCCCCCTCCTCCCGCAGGCAGAGGTCGAAGCGCGAGCGGCCCTCGTCGAGGCGGGCGTTCTCCGCCCAGGCCGTCGCCTCGGGATGTGGGTCCGGGGAGAAGAGGCGCACCGGGCAGGGCGCGCGCTCGGCCGCCGCGCGGCAGCGGGCGTCGTCGGCGCGGGTGATGAAGATGCCGTCGGCCGGCAGCCCCTCCGCCAGCTCGCCCTTGGCCAGCGTCGTCTGCTCGAGCGTGCCGAAGCGCTCCAGGTGGGCCGGGCCGATCGCCGTGAGGATGCCGATGCGCGGCTCGACCAGACGGCAGAGCTCGGCGATGTCGCCGCGCCGGTAGGCGCCCATCTCGACGACGAAGGTGCGGTGGTCGGGACGCAGGTTCTCGTTGATCGTGCGAATCACGCCGAGGTAGCTGTTGAACGAGGCCGGCGTCGGCAGCGTCAGCCCGGCCAGGTTCGCGACCTGGGCGACGCAGCCCTTGGTCGTCGTCTTGCCGTAGGAGCCGGTGATGCCGATGACCAGCGGGGCGACGTCGCGCAGACGGCGGCGGGCACGGCGCTCGAAGCGGGCGTTGTCGGCGCGCTGGACGGGGCGCATCGCCAGGTTGGCGAGGCCGAGCAGCTCGGGGGTGAGGAGGAGCAGCGCGGCCGCGATCGCGACGAGGGCGACGGCGCCGAGGGTCGGGGTCGTCAGGGCGGCGAGGACGACGGGAACCGCCAGCGCGAGGGCGGCGAAGACGAGCGCGGTTGCGTAGAGGCGAGTGGCCCGCGGGGTGAACTGGAGCGGCTTGACCTGGTCGCGGCCGAGGACGGCGCGGGCGCGGACGGCGGCGAGCGCGAGGCCGGCGGCGGCGAGCGCCGCGGCGAGGGCGGGCAGGCCGATTGCGAAGGCGACGGCGAGCAGGACGGCCGAGCCGGCGCCGAGCGCGAGGTCACGCGGCGCGAGGCGCTCGCCCCGCCGGGCGACCCAGACGCGCAGGCGGCGCAGCTCGTAGTGCTCGAGCTGGAGCAGGTGGAGGAAGAGGTGGAGGCGGCCGGCGAGCAGCGCGAGCGTGGTTGCGGCGCCGAGCACGAGCGCGATCCAGGCGAGGGGGCTCACGCGGACTCCTGCCCGCTCGCGACCTGGCGCGGCTGCTCACAGAGGAAGTGGCGACTCAGCTGGGCGAAGCGCCCGGGCTCGTTCGCATATGAGTAGTGCCCGGCACCCTCGAAGACGACCATCGCCGCGTCGGGAACGAGCTCCTCCATGCGCCGTCCCATCCACAGCGGGGTGTCCTCGTCGGCGCTGCCCCAGACGAGCAGGCATGGGGCGGAGATGTGGGGCAGATGTGGTTCGAGGTCCTCGCCGACGATCCGTCGAAAGGTCTCCCGCATCGCCGGCGAGGCGTTCAGGTAGTCGGAGGAGGCGACACGCGAGCGGATCCGCTCCTGCAGGCGTTTCCCGGCTGGGCCGAAGAGCCCCAGCAGGCGCCCGAGCTTGGCCAGTGCGACGCGGTAGCGATACCGCCAGCCGCGTTTGGGCCGCAGCCCCGCGGCGTCGCAGAGGATCAGCCGTTCGACCAGCTCGGGATGTTGCGCGGCGAGGCAGATCGCGACCCGCCCCCCGAACGAGTGCCCGATCAGGTGGCAGCGCCCGACCCCGGCCTGGGCGAGCCACTCGACCACGATGCGCGCATAGTCCTCCGAGTCCCAAGCCTCCGGCGGATCCGCCGAATCTCCGAATCCCGGCAGGTCCAAGGCCAGCACTTCGGTCTCCCCCTCCAGGGCTGCCAGGATCGGCTCGACCGCGGCGAGGTGCGCGCCCCAGCCGTGCAGCACGACTATCGGCAGGTCGCCGCCCTGCCGCGCCGCGCCGCGCCTGGTGGCGTTTATCCGAATGCCCCAAACGTCCCCCGGCACGCCGGCGGCAGGCCCGTCCGAGCCCAGGGCAAGATGTCGCTGTCCAGCCATCGAGAAACCGTACCCTGCGGCGCCGACCGGATTGAGATTCGGGACCGTCAGGTGCTGCAGATATCAGCCAGGCTCTCGGCGACCCTGGGATCGAACTGAGTGCCCGCACAAGCCCGCAGCTCCGCGAGGGCCGTCTCGACCGGCATCGCCTTGCGGTAGGAGCGGGTGGTGGTCATCGCGCTGAAGGCATCGCAGCAGGTGACGATCCGGGCCTCGATCGGAATCTCCTCGCCGGCCAGGCCGTCCGGGTAGCCGCTGCCGTCGTAGTGCTCGTGCGAGGAGCGGACGATGCGCCCGACCTCGGAGAGCACGCCGCCCACCCGGTTCAGCATCTCCTCTCCCTCGATCGTGTGGCGGTACATCACCTGCCACTCCTCCGGATCGAGCGGTCCCGCCTTGTTGATGATCTCCTTCGGCACCGCGATCTTGCCGACGTCGTGCAGCAGGGCCGCGAACTCGACGTTGCGGCGTTGCCGGTGGTCGAGTCCGAGCTGGTCGGACACCGCCAGCGAGAGCTCGACCACGCCGCGACTGTGGCTGCCGGTATAGGCGTCATCGGCCTCGACCACGTCGCCCAGGAGCATCGCCGTGCCGCGATAGGCGCTGCTCAACTCGATCGCCTGGTCGACCCGGGCCTGGCGCTCGCGGGAGAGCACGGCGAGCACCGTCGCCAGGGGGAGGATCAGGAGCGCCACCGCCGCGCCGGCCTGGGTCGCCGCGAAGGCCACCATCAGGCCGATCGGAGCAAGCGCCCCGTCCAGCGCGTAGACCGGCGCGACCAGCCCGCTGAGGGTGCGCATCGAGACGCCGTCGACGAGGCGCTCGCGGATCGCCGCCGGGACGAAGTCGAAGGCGAACTGGGCCAGCAGGGCGACCAGATAGACCGGCCACTCCTTCCAGGAGAAGACCTGGGCGCCGGCCGCGACGAGGACCAGCGCCGGGCCGACGGCATACCAGCAGTCCCCCAGCGCGTGGAAGGCGCGGTGAATGCTCGTATGGCCGCTGGCATAGTCGTATCCGCGTCCGAGCAGGTCGCCGCAGGCGACGGCCAGCGGCACGGCCGGGGTCGGCAGGAGGAAGAGCATCGGCACCAGGACCAGCTGGGTCGGGACCGTGTGGCCGTCGGCGATGTCGAATTTCGCCCTGCTGCAGACGACGTACGCGCCGATCAGGATCGCCAGGGTGGGCACGTCGAGAGCGCGGGGGGACGAGAGGAGGAGCGGCATCTCCAGGGCGACGAGGAGGAATCCGCAGGCGAGGATCGCCTCGACCCGCCGTTCGACCCCGTGCGCGCGCAGCCGCACCCGCTCACGGCCGCGGGCGAAGAGATGCTCGGCGTCTTCTATCTGCGAGACGAGTGCCATATGACGCGGCCGGCGTTCGCCGACCCGCACCAGTTCATCGACTGATCATGCAAACAGATGATTCCCGCAAGGCGAAATCCGCACGCCAGGCACGAGGATACGAAAATTCAGTAGCCATTCGTATGAACTTATTCAAGTCGGCTGGATGCAGGTCGATTATGCGCGGGCTGCACACATAAGTCAGCTGAATAAGGGCAAACCTGTCGCGAGGCGGGGACGCAAAGTTGGAGATCTCGGGTTTCAGCCTGAGACGGCTCGACTGCCAGCTTGGTTTTAACGACCAGGCTTTTTGGCCTGCGACAAGGAGGTTTCCCTTAAAATGGCACGTCTATCTCACCCGGTTCCGGCCTCGAGCCGCAGCAGGCTCGCCGTCCTACTGTCCACCGCACTGCTGACGCTGGCTGTCTTCGCGGGCTCCGCACAGGCGTGCTCGTACTCCGGCGCAGAGACCGTGTTCAGCCCCTGGGGAGATCAGCACAACTACGTGCTCGCACCCGACGGCGGCTTCGAGGCCGGCGGCTCCGGCTGGCAGCTGAACAACGGCGCCGCGGTCGTCGAAGAAAACGAGAGCTATTACCTCAACGATGCCGGGGACTCCCGGTCGCTGTCCCTCCCCTCGGGCAGCTCGGCCGTGAGCCCGCCGGTCTGCATGTCGATCGGCACTCCGTCGTTCCGGCTGACCGCCCGCAACAGCGGCGACCCCTCCTCGCAACTGCGCGTGGAAGCCGTCTACAAGCTGCTCGGCCTGGTGCACACCAAGACGGCTGCCACCCTCCGCGCCGGTTCCACCTGGGCGCCGACCCAGCCGATTTCCACCGTGCTCACCCTTTCGACCATCCTCGGGACGTTGATCCCAAGCGCGATCGAAATCCGCTTCACCCCCCTCGACTCGACGGGCAATTGGCAGGTCGACGACGTCTACGTCGATCCATTCCGCCGGGGCTAGAGCGAGCGACGGACCGAAGTCCGGCGAGGGCGCCCCGGATTGAGATTCGGGGATTGAGCGACGCGACCGGTCGCCAGGGGCAACCGGTCGCGTCGCGCTTACTTCGGATCGAGTATCCTTTACCTATGGCTGAAAAGGTAAAGAACCAGACCAGGGTGTCCAGCAAGCATCAGGTGACGATACCCGCCGCCCCATTCCGCAAGGCGGGCTTCGAGGCCGGGGACACGCTGCGGGTGGAAGCCGAGGGCGCGGGCCGCGTCGTCCTTACGCGCGTCGGCGAGCTGATCGATCGCTATTCCGGCTGCCTCGATACCGGCGGCAATCTGCGCGAGCGCGTAGACGGACTGCGCGACGAGTGGCGGTAGTCCTCGATTCCGACGCGGTCATCGCCTTCCTAGATCGCGGCGACGCCCTCCATGACGCCGCCGACGAGGCGATCCGCGATCTCCTCGGCAAGGATCGTCTGTTCGCATCGGCCGTCACCTACGCCGAGGTGCTGACCGGCGCACGGCTCGGCCGCCACGACGAGAAGCGCGTCCGAGGCTTCTTCTCCGACCTCATTTCCGAGATTCTGCCCGTCGACGCCGGGGTGGCTGACAAAGCTGCGGACCTTCGCTCCAAGCGCAGGTCCCTGCGGATGCCGGACGCCCTGATCCTGGCGACAGCCGATCTACACCCCGAGGTCGAACTCGTCGTGACCGGCGATCACCGGACAGCCAAAGCGGCGGGGTCGAATTTCAAGGTCAAGGTGCTTCGACGGCCCTAGGAGGTAAGCACTACGCGATACGGGAGCGACGGGGCAGGAGTCCTCAAAGGACACCGGATCGAGATTCGAGGGTGACGGCCCCCTCGACGTAGCCGGCCTGGCGGAAGAAGTCGCTCAGGCCCTCAGAGCGTCAACGCGACTGCCGCATCGAACTGGCCCCTCGATGCTGAGTCGGACTTCGATCCGGCGGGTCCTCGGCTGGTAGCCGACTCCGAGACATTGTCACGGAGTCACGCTCTGGTGAGCCCGGAAAGCATCTCAGTCCACCCCCGAATTGCTTGCGCAGCGGCTCTCCGTACCACTCCTTGTGTTCATCGAGTAGCTCGACCATTACCGGGCTGTTCTGCTTAAGATCCTTGCAATATTCAATCCAGGCTTCCTTCTCCTGCTTTGACCCCTTGATACTTCCCAGCCGAAAGAGGACATGGTCCAAAGCGTTTGCGAGTGCCATCGCGATCGCTTCGGCCTGCCGCCGGTCATTGTCGTCCGGCGGCTCGCCGTTGCGGAAGAACGGCACCATCTCCGGGTGCTCGACCAACAGAATCGCCACTTCGTTCACGTAGCGACTCATCCCCGTCAGCAGCGCGACCCGACTCTCCTGCGCCTGCCGACGGTAGTCGCGGTATGCCAGCGCTACCCCGCCGGCGATCACCAGAGACGCGACCCCCGTAAACACCTCGCCCCACTGCGCCATGTGCTCGAGGCTCAGAAAGGCCATATGCGCGAACTGGGCCATCCGCCTCCTGCTCGTAGAGCGGCGATAAGCATCGTCCCCTGCTCACGCTCCCAGCAGGTGCATTCGACAACCTTCGAACGGTAATGCGGTCACCCTGTCAAGGTCTTCACGATACCCGGATAAGTCCTCTATAGGCACGCCCGCGTATAGTCTGCGCGGGCTATGGATGCCCGACTATGCAGGCAGAAGGCTGAGATCCACGCCCCGCATGAGCAGGACGTGAAGCAAGGCGGCACCTTGACGATATGGATCTCGCAGCGCCGCTCGCCACTCCAGCTCGATCACCTTCGCGCTGTCCGCCTTCAACACCGGATCAGTCGGAGAATCGGTGAAAGCTCTGACGCCCGCCCAACTTCGCACCGTTGCGCCTGCCGCAAAGCCAATGTCCGCAATCGACTGGATCGTCTGGGCTCCCGTCGTGACACCGAGATGACCGACGCTCTGCGAATCATCGAGGAGCATCAACGCCTCGTCCACGGTCGCCTCGCGAACCGCTCGGAATGCCAGCGCGTCCGCATTCTTCGTCAAGAGGGAGAGGATGCCCAAAGGCCGCAGGAGACGAAGGTGGGTGGTGATGAAATCGGCTGGGCGGTCCTGGTACATAGCGACTCCGTGCGAAAGCACCAAATCGAATGTGCCTGGTCCGAACTCGTCAAGCGCGAAGTCGACGTCGCCCTGATGGAAATCGAGCGACCCGGCAGGGTCGACCTCGGCGTGTTTGTTCCTCGCGGCTTCGAGCATTGCCGACGCCGGATCGATCGCGATCACATCGAAGCCGTTGCAGGCCAGCCAAAGCGCGTCGCGACCATCGCCGCATCCGACATCCAGGATGCGCGGCTTCGCCGACCGCCCCATAAGCGCTATGGACTCCAGATGCCGGCGCACGACCTCGCTCCGGACCTTGCCACGCAGATCCTCGTAATGAGCGAGAAACTTATCGCGAACCGCCTCGTTCTCGAACAGCTCTGTCGGCGACTCGGCCGTAGAACCAGCCATCAGATCACCCAGCGTATTCGGCACAGAGCCTTCACGGTGGCCCATGCTGGCACGTCGCCAGGACGCCTAACTGGTAGTTGGAGCAGAACGGAGCGCACCCGGTGAAGCTACCGAGATTTTGCTCGTCGGGGCGCGTGAGACCGTCCGCTTCACGCTCGAACCCTGCGTACTGCGGACATATTTCGGTGGGTGGGGGCTTCTCGAGGCCATGCCGCCGCTCCCCCCGAGCCAGCGGTGCACGGCTATGAATCCGACCCCAAATCCGCAACCCTTTGGCGCGACTCATCACATTCGTGGAAGGCCGCCGGAGGTAACGGAGCTCGTGTCAATGCTCTCTCAGCGCCTGGACGACGAGGGATGGCGCTCCGAAGAATCCAAGCTCGGCCGGTCCCCGCTGAGGGTCTCCCGCTGGCAAAGAAACGATGAGTGGTTGGACGTTACCGTGGCGCTTCCCGGCCCACACCGAATCAGCCGTCCAGCGGAATACGTGATGACGGTTTCAGGCCTCGTCCGCGACCGCGACTTCCACGCCGCCCTGTTCTCCACTCTGCCTTTTACGAAGCTCGAGATTGAGGCGCTCGCTCACGACATGCCGTTGACGGCGTCGGTCGCAGCGCGCGCGCCCGCGTGGGTGGGCGAAGAGATCGGAGACAAGCCGCTGACTGGGCACGCGGCGATCTTTACGATTCACCACCAAACCGATTTCGTGCTTCTGCTCGAGAAGGCCGTTCAGCTTGGAGTCGAGCCAGACCTGGTGACGGTGATCGACAAGGAGTACCGGTATCGGTTATCCCATCGAGTAGACGCTCACATTCGTGACCGGCTTGGAGTCTCCGTCTACCGCTATTCCGAAATAGACGAGGGCATCACCGAGCACATCCGCAAAGTCGAGAAAGCACGGGTCGACCACGGGACAGAGACCTGGGTTCCCACCCTCATAGTCGACGACGGCGGCTACATCCTTCCTCGCCTACATGAATCCTTTGAGCCCTTCCTGAACCTGTTCAAGGGGACGGTCGAGCAGACCAAGAGCGGGATCTGGAAGCTGCGACCCTTTGAAGGGGAGCACCGTATGCCGGTGTTCAGCGTCGCCGAGAGCGAGCTAAAGGCAACGGTGGAGGCACAGGGCGTGGCACAAGCCGCCTTGACCAGCTTGAGACGCTTGCTCCCAGCAGAGAAATTCGACGGGCGCCGTGCCGTCGTTGTCGGATTCGGAACCATCGGCGAGGCTCTAGCGGAGCTGCTGCGCAGGCAGAACGTTGACGTGCAGATCGCCGACTCATCTCCCTCAAGGCTGGTCGCCGCACGGGAGCGCGGATTTCAGGTCAGCGAGGATTTGGCCGGACTGATCGGCGAAGTGCAGCCTCGGTACATACTCTCGTGCGCGGAACCGGGAGCGGTCGGGGCCGCCGCGTTTGAGCGTATTGAGCGGGATTGCGTGCTGGTCAGTCTCACCTCCCGTGATGTGGCCTTCGACAAGGAGGCACTCGAACAACTGTGCGTGTCATCTCCCTTCGGCACGGTAGGAACACTCTATGTCCCGCGCAAGAACTCGGACTGCAAGATCCTTTTGGTGGCGGATGGCTTCCCGGTCAACTTCCACTTCGCTGAGAGCATGCCCAACCAGCAGTCAGACCTCGTCATGGCAAGCCTTCTCGCCGGCGTGATCACGTTGGCAAACGCCGATCCTCCTTGGCAGCCGGGAAATGATTCGAAACGTGCAAACGACATCCTCAACGAAGGGACGTTGCTGCATGATTTTCTAACACTCGAGCCGGGGATCTGCCCAGAACTGGGCGTAAATTGATGGCTCTTCCGCCACCACTGCTCGTCGAGGCAGGGGTCGAAGCCAAGCCTGCCAACAGAATCTCAGTGGAAGGGCCTATCGACTCGGGGCTGGCCCTCGCCTTCGGCAACGCGCTCTTGACGTCTCGCCGAACGCGTGGCTTCGACGATCCACTAGCGCTGGGTGGGGACAAGCGTCCCGCGCCAGTTGACGGGCAGGTATGGATACCTCACGTCTTCTGCTACGAAGCGCTTTCCCGTCTCGCGCTCGTATGGGAGCGGCTTCCGCTCGACGAGCTCGACGCCAAGCTCGACGCCTCACTCGCCGACGTGGAACGTTGGGCCACCCGCCCGCAACTCCTGCTGCGGTTGCTCTCGATCGCAAGCTCCGCAGGCCGGTTCGTCGAAACGTCAGGCACCCAAGTACATCTGTCGTTCCTGTGGATCATGGCCAATCAGGAGGAGGCTGCCGAAGCAGCCAGCGAGGGAGTAGTGGAGGTCGAGCACGTCAGCATCCACGTCCATCCCGACGAAGAAGAGACCATCGTCGAATTGCTCGTCCAAGCACTCGGCCTGATCGAGATACCACGGCCACCCGAGATCACGGTTCCTGGCCGCTGGCTGCAGGCGGGACGCAGCCGGATACATCTCAACTCACGAGCCGCGCATACGAACGAGACAGATTTCCCGGGACCGCGGCCCAACCACGTCTGCTTTGGAGTCAGCGACCTCAGCGCCGCCGAGGTCGCTCTCGAGGCGGCAGGCGTTCCGACACGCCGTGCGGGCTCACTTGGCAAACAGCTCTGGTTTCGCCTCGCGGAGACGACGATCGAGCTGCAGCCGCTCCGTCGCTGAAGCGGCGATACCACCATCCCAAGTGTCAACATCTGCTACGGATGGACACCCGCCGCCATCGCAACAAGACTCGATCTTCTGCCTGCAGTCGGCGCACCACCAAGCCGACCGCATGAAGAACAAGTGATGGGGCTTCCCGGTCAATCCACAGATCATCTAAACATTGTTGCGGCTCTTACGGCGAACCCCTGAGGACACTGGGGGGCGACGGACAAGAGTCCATAAAGGAGATCGGAGATTCGGAGCTGAGGACTATGGCCCGAAGTCGGCCTTGCGGAGCTCGGCCAGCGTCACCATCAGGGTTCGGGGCGCCGTGCTGAGGCCGCGGAAGCCGAAACACTCATAGAAGCAAGCCGCCGCATCGTCGATCGCGTGCACGACCACCGCTCGGATAGCGACCTCCTGCGCAGCCCTGCATATACGTTCAAGTGCGTCCCTGAGCAAGCGGGCGCCGAGTCCCTGCCTCTGACTGCTGGTGTCGACGGCCAGCCGGGCCAGGATCCCCGCTGGGATAGGGAAGCGCCGCGAGAGGCCTTTGCGGACCCCTTCGGTCGCCTCGGGGTGCTCGATCTGCCCGGCTACGAGCGTGTAATCGCCGCTCACCGCGCCACGCGCGTCGGCCGCGACACAGGTGCGAGTCGCATCCCGCCGCTCACCTTGACCCGCGTAGCGATGAAGCCAGCGGTCGAGCGACTCCTCGCCGCAGGCAAAGTCCGCTACGTCGTGGCAAACTGGGTCGTAGCGCTCGGTGAGCGAGCCCTCGTCGCTCACGCGCGACGGCGGAGCTCTTCGAGCCGCGCGACCGTACCCTCGTCGGGTCGCTCGAGCGCGTCAAGGAAGCGCGTCGCCTCCATCTCGCTTAGCGCGATCGTGCGTTGATGGGCAAGGACCTCTGTGCCCGGGTTTGGGCTCGTAATACCGACGTGACCTGTCTAGGTATGGCAGCATCCCCGCCCGATGACCAGATGGCGGAACGAGAGAGCGAATAGCGCATGGCCCAGCTGATCAATCCGCCAGCGAAGTTCCTCACAGTCCGCGCGCATGTAATTACCCCGGCGGATGCCCCACAGGTGCTGGCAATGTGCCCTGGCTTCGATGAACAGCGCTGGCGCGCAGAGGAGCTCGCCCGGCACATCTGTCTTTGGCTGCCCGAGTGGGCGCTTCGCTACAGCGATCGGCCGACGACGGCAACGATGATGAAGATGGCCCGAAGGGCAGCGCTGAAGGTCTACACGTCCGACGGCTACAAGAGTCGCGGCGAGTTCGGCGAGTTGATGTTGCACGCCGTGATTCGCCACGAGTTTGGGACCGACATCGCAATTTCGAAGATTTACTTCAAGGACACCGCCAACGACACGGTCAAGGGCTTCGACTGTGTCCACATCTCCCGGGCCGAGGATGGTCAGCTCGACCTCTGGCTAGGCGAGGCAAAGTTCTATAGCCGCCGGCATGAAGCGATCGACGCAGTCGCTGATGAGCTGCGGGAGCACCTCTCGCGCGATTATCTGCGTGACGAGTTCGCGTTCGTCATCGAGAAGATCGACGACGCGCATCCTTACGCGGACGAACTTCGCGAACTGCTCGACGAGGAGCAGCCCCTCGACCAAATCGTCTCCCGGATTCATGTCCCCGTCTTTCTCGCTTACGACCGAAAATTCATCGGTGAACACGAGGAGGTCAGCACCGAGTTCGCGCAGGCGATGGAGAGGGAGGCGGTAGAGGCTCGCGCAAAGCTGCTGGAAAAGATCGAGAACAAGCCGCTGCCGCGAAGCGTCGTGATCGATCTCATTGTCCTCCCAGTCAAGGATAAGAAGGAGCTGACGCGACTGCTCCATGAGGAATTGCGGCAATGGCAGGGCCGGGCGTAGAGGATCTGCACGAGCTCCTTGGTGACCCCGATGCCGTCGCATCGGACCCGTTCGGGGTGCTGCGCTCCGTCTCTCATGCTCACGCCCTGGCTGAGGCGAAGTCTGATAATCCCGCGGACGAGGAACTGCGTCGGGCTCGCGAGTTGATCATCCGGCTGGTCGAGCATCGCGAACGGCTCGGAGACGCCGAGCCGATGCTCGATTCGCTGCTCGCGAAGATCGGGCTCTACCCCTACCTCAAACCGGGCGAGCTTGATGTAAGCGACCTGTTCGCCTACGAGGCCCACCGTCCGCCTGGCGAGTTCGGTGAAGAGATCGTCTGGCACCGCGAGCAGGCGTATGCCTACGCGCTGCTTATG
The DNA here is from genome assembly GCA_035693025.1 of Solirubrobacterales bacterium. Classification (GTDB taxonomy): domain Bacteria; phylum Actinomycetota; class Thermoleophilia; order Solirubrobacterales; family 70-9; genus VRUE01. Next base: position 10,482 of record DASSHI010000015.1, on the reverse strand, counting down.
GACGGCCGCAATGTGATTCTGAGCGCGCCGACGAGCTTCGGCAAGAGCCGAGTGATCGACGGAGTCCTCGCCAGCGGACGATTCTCAAACGTGATCGTGGTCGTGCCAACGATCGCGCTGATCGACGAGACCAGGCGCCGACTCTCGCGGCTTCTGGGCGATAGCTACAAGGTCCTCACTCACGTCGGCCAGGAGCCTGGTGAGAAGACCGTTTACGTGCTGACCCAGGAGCGGGTGCTCGAATTCGACGAGCTGCCGCCTGTCGATCTCTTCGTGGTCGACGAGTTCTACAAGCTCTCGATCGAAGATCTGGAGGTAGGCGCCGATGACCGCACCCGGCTGCTGAACCTCGCCTTCTTCAAGCTGCTCCGGACCGGCGCACAGTTCTATCTGCTGGGTCCCAACGTCGGCGGGATCAGTGAGGCAACCCTGAACCAGCTTGACTGCGTCTGGATCGACTCTTGGGACACGACTGTCTCGGTCGAGGTGATTGCCGAATTGGGCCCCGGTTCCAAGGATGAGCGGCTGCTCGCGGTGGCAAGGGCGTGCGCGGAGCGCGGTGAGCGTACCCTTGTCTATTGCTCCTCGCCGGAGCGTGCTGAAGCAGTCGCGATGCAGATCGCCGATGCTGGATTTGGCCAGGCCACTGGTCTGGCAGACGAAGCCGCCGATTGGATGGCGACCCACTACCACCCGCGCTGGCGGGCCGCGCGAGCGCTCGCCGCAGGAGTCGGCGTTCATCACGGACAACTGCCGCGGGCGCTAGGTACCTACTTGGTCGGCGCATTCGATCGCGAGGAGATCAATTTCTTGGTTTGTACGCCAACGTTGATTGAGGGAGTCAACACTAAGGCAAAGAACGTTGTGGTTTACGACGCGACGATCGGCACGCAGACTCCGATCGACCTCTTTACCTACAACAACATCCGAGGGCGCAGCGGGCGGATGTCGGCACATATCAGCGGAAGGGTCTACGTCTTTGAGGAACCGCCGTTGCCACCGTTGAAGGAGGTCGACATTCCAATTCTTTCGCAGTCCGAGGAGACCCCTGCCGATTTCTTCCTCGGGCTGGAGCCTGAGCACGTCCAGAGCGGTCCGAAGGAGCGCCTGGCAGAGATGCTTGAAGCATCGCCCCTTAACTCCAAGGTCTTTGAGGCGAGCCCCACGGTTGGCCTTCAGGACCAACTGAAGCTGGCAGCAGCGATCGAAGATGCCTCAGACGAGACTGCCGCCCAAATATCTTGGGGCGGCCCCTATCCGCGTAACGAACAGTTGCTCCCCATCTTCGAGATGGTCAACGAGCAGGTCTTCGGCACCAAGAGACGCATGGGACGCCCATTTGGCGCGTTTTCAATGAAGCAGCTGGTGTTCTGGATCGGCGCGCTGGCAAGTGGTGACGCTCCCCGACGGGTTCTCGATAGCCAGGTCAAATATGCCGAAGACAACGATCGGGACGTCGATGGCGCGATCCTCGCCTTTCTCAAGTTCCTTCGAAGCGGGTTGAGTTTCGAAGCCCCGCGCTGGCTGCGAGCGGCGGGTGCGATCCAGAGCGTCGTACTGCCGCGCCGCGGCATTACCGCTGGGGATTACGAGCCCTACATCGGCCGCCTGGAGAATCTCTTTCTGCCTTATCCACTCGCCGCCCTTGATGAGTACGGGCTTCCGGTCGAGCTGATCCGCAAGCTCGAATCGCAGCTCCTGGCAGCAGGCGAGGACATCGACGCGCTGCTTGATGTCCTTGTCAACCTTGATGCCTCAGCACTCGACCTACCGCCCTTCGAGCAAATGCTGCTCAGTACCGCCCAAGAGGATCTCGGACTCCAAGAGCCGAAACTCGACCTATGAAGCTTGCCGGAGGGATAAATCACAACCATCTGGCGGGATCTTTGAGCGATGGCTCTGCTGAGAGTCTTACTCGGTTCGGCAGTCAACTCCCCTTCCCCCTTCGGGTGGATCTTGAAAGCTACCTGGGGAGCGTCGAGGCGTCACGCGATGCAATCTACGCGGAGACCGAAGTTTCGCCGGAGAAAGTCACCCCCCGATGTCTTCCTCTTTGCAGCTGGGGTTTGGCGCCTCTGGACCCAGATCGATTCGCAGCGCTGGGTCACCCGCAACTCGTTGACACTTGCCGATCGGTTCGGCGCCAGCTCGATTCAGGCCGGCTCTGTGCGCTTCGCCAAAGGCTCTGAGGAGGTCAGAAGCATTCAGACACTCCACCAAGCCTATGGGCGCTGGTTGCAGCGCAACGACCTCGCGTTCATTGTCGGAGTTCAGAATCTCCGATCTCTGCTCGTCGGCCTCGACGAGCAGACCTGAAATGGCAATAGATCTAGATGACGCATCGAAATCGCTGCGTAAATTCGTCCGCAGCCACCACGCCGAATTTCAGAAGCTAACCAGCCGGCAGTCGCAGCTGCTTGAGATCGGCGCCTTCCTCACCGCAGCCAAGCACTACGAACTAGCCGGCTATAACGTCGAGCTGAAGAACCCCCGCGTAGGGCAGATTAGAGTCAAGCTCGGCACTCGCGGAGACCCTTGGAACTTCTCTCGCTTTGAGGTGAGTGGCGACGGCGCTCGCTTCGAAATCCACACCAACCTTCCGGTTATGGATGCGGTCGGCGACGCCGCACGGCGCAAAGAGCTGGGCGGCCAGCTCGAACGCCTGCGCGAGCTCTACGTGATGGGCGACCTGACCAAGGACGAATACGAGATTCGCTGTCAGGCGATCGGCGAAGAGCTGGAGCGGATCGGCCCTCCGCTCGATCCCCAGATCGAGCGCGCCGATGCGATCCTGCGCGACTTCGCCAGCTTCTGGGAGGTCGAGCCGAAGGCCGCTGAGCGGCGCAAGCTGATCGCCTCGCTCTTCGATCGGGTCTGGCAGGACGAAGGCCGGATCGTCGCCGTTAAGCCGCGCGAGCCGTTCCTGCGCTACTTCCAGCTCGCCGACGAGGTTGCCCAGCTACGCACGGGTGGCAATCGCGGGAGCAAGGGTGGGGGTGGTCAAACCCGCAAGACGACCCGCAAACCGCATGACCATGCGGCAGGTGTCAAAAGCGGGAGCGACGGGACTCGAACCCGCGACCTCCGGCGTGACAGGCCGGCGCTCTAACCAACTGAGCTACGCCCCCGAGGGAATCGGATGGGCCGGTGGGGTTGGCCCGGCCGCCAAATCTAGCGGTTGCTGGACGTTTGCGAGCTCTTTGGCGCTCAGGGCCGCTGAACCTGCAGCTTGAAGGCCGCGCCGAGGCGGCTCGGGGCGCGCATCGCGACGCGCAGCTGGGACTGGCCGCAGACGGTGTAGTTGAGCCGGTGCCGGAAGCTGAGGCCGCGGCGCGAGGTGCCCAGCAGGTGTCCGGCCGGGCTGAGCAGGTTGAGCAGGTAGTGCGCCCCGCCGGCGCGGCGCAGGCTGACGGTGCCGTCGAGCGGTGTGCTGAAGGTGCGCACCGCGGCGCCGTCCGGCTGCGGCGGGATCCGACCCTGCAGGTCGAAGACGGAGCGGCCGTGCCAGGGGTCGAGCACGTCTTCGCGGATCGCCTGGAAAGCGCCGGCGTCGGGCTTGAGGCTGTGCACCCAGCGCCAGGCGACTTCGGCTTCCGGGAAGCGCAGGTGCGCGTAGCTCTCGGCAAAGGCCTCGCCGGGATCGCGGAAGTAGTGCAGGCCCTCGTTGCCGGGGAAGAGCGCGCCGGCGCGCGAGCCGCTGCAGACGTTCTCGTAGCTCGACCAGTGCGGCGTCCCCCAGTCGATCGCCGCGGGGAAGGGCGGCGGGCTTTCGCGGTGGCGGGCGATGTGGTGCCCGTACTCGTGGGCGAGGACGAATTCGCGGCTCGCGCCGTCCGGCGCCGGCGAGCTGTCGCCGTCCAGCACGATCTTGTCGTCTTCGCCGTAGTAACAGGCCTGGGCGCCGTAGCCGCAGTCGAATTCGATCTGGCCGGGCGTGTCGAGCTGGACCGTGAGCAGCTGCATCTCGTCGCCGTGCAGCAGCGTGCCGAGGAAGTCGGCGATCTGCTGCGGTTCGGCTGCGTCGCAGCTTTCCTGACAGGCCGAGGTGACCGAGATCGCCACCGTTTCGCCGCTGCCGTCATCGATCGGATAGCGGTTGGCTTCCGCGCTCGCAGAGATCTGCGCCGAGCCGACGCTCGGCGTCTCGATCACCGTGTCACGACGCACTTCCCCGCTCGCCGGAGCGGCGAGGAGGAGCATCATGGCCATTCCCGCAAGCGCCCCCGCCGGGCGCTTGCTCAAGGGGCGGGCCCCGGGCTTATCTCATCGGCGACAGCAGGCAGCGAGGCGGAGAGCGGGCGGCGCGGCGGCCTTGCGCGGCTGGCCGCTGCGCCGCCCCGCTCCCCTCGCTTCGCCCGGCGACCCGCCCAGCGCGGACGTACCGGGTCGAAGTTGAGCAGCGAGCTCCAGGTCGGCGTGGTGAGGGCGCCGTTGACCGGCAGGCCCTCCTCTTCCTGGAACGCGCGGACCGCCGCCCCGGTCCGCTTGCCGAAGATCCCCGTCGCCGGCAGGCCCGGCGTCACCGCGGCCTGCAGGTGCTCCTGCGCCCAGACGACCAGGTCGCCGCTGCTGCCTCGTTTCAGCAACGGCTGTGAGACGACCGGGCGGTAGCCGAGCGTCGGGCTTTCGAGCGGCGCGCCGAGCGCGCTCCAGCCGGCGTTGCTCGTCTCCTGCCAGTCCCACCAACTCGGCGCCTGGCCGCCGTAGCTCTGGGCGAAGCGGCGGAAGCGCACGATGTCCCTGCGCGCGGCGCCGCCATAGGTCTGCCCGAGCGGGTAGACCGGGTGCCCCCAGAGCCGGTTGTAGAGATAGGTGTGTTCGTAGACGGTGGAGACCGTGGTGCCGATCGCCTTCCAGTACATCTGCGGCTGGTCGACGGTCGCGCCTTCGGGGCCGAGGAACACGGAATAAGGGAAGGACGGGTGGTAGTCGACGTAGGGGAAGCCCGCCAGCGAGAGCGGGAAGCCTTCGCCGATCCGGGCGCGCAGGGCGCGGATGTAGCGGTCGGCCGAGGCGTACTTGCCTTCGTAGTCGCCCTCGGCGTCGATCGCCAGACAGTCGGCGCCGCGGCGCACGGCGGTGGCGCCGACCTTGGCCTCGGCGACCGGGTTGTCGCCGTAGACGAACTGCCAGGCGCAGACGTCCAGCCCACGCTTGTGCAGGGCGCCGACGAGGCTCCGGTTGAGTTGGGACCAGACGGTGCCCCCGTCGCCCGCCTTTATGTAGAGCGTGCCGATGCCGGCCCGCTTCGCCTGGGCGGCGATCTGGGCCGGATCGCCGCCATCGGAGCGGTCGACGTACCAGATCCAGATACCCTGCCGGTCGAAGGGAGTCTCTCCGCTCGCCGCAGGTGGCGCGGCTTCCTGTTCCGCACCACCTGGGGCGGCAGAGGCAATGGGCATGTCAGCCAGCAGCACCATCACGATCAAACTCGCCAGGAGCACCAGGCGGAGCCCTGGCGCGCGGGTGCTTCTGGTTTTCACGTCAACTCTCAACACGGTAGCTCGCTAGTCGCTGCTGCGCCAACTTTTCCATCTTCCATATTCGTACCGAGTTCGGATGCGGGTATCTGCAGGCGATCACGATCGACGACGGCCTGTACGAGTCCGAAAAGGCGGCCCGCAGCTTCGCCAACACGTACGTCTTCCCCGGCGGCTGCCTGCCCTCGAAGGCGACGATCGGCGCCTGCCTGGCACGGGCGACGAGCCTGCGCCAGGTCTGGTCGGGGACATCACGGCCAACTACCCGCCGACGCTGGCCGCCTGGCGGCGGCGCTTCCTCGCCACCTGGGAGCGACTGCGCAGGAGGGGCTACGACGAGCGCTTCCGCCGCCTCTGGGTCTTCTACCTGACGATCTCCGAGGCCGGCTTCCGCGAGGGCCGGATCGGCGACGTGCAGGCGCTCTTCGAAAAACAGCGATACTCGAGGGCACGGTGATCGTCGAGCGGACCGAGAACCCGGTGTGGCTGTCCAACGCCTACCTGGTGGCCGACGAGGCGAGCGGCAAGGGCGTGCTGATCGACGGCAACGACGAGCTGGGGCCGCTGCTGGAGCGGGCCGAGCGCGACGGGATCGAGATCACCCACGTGCTCGTCACCCACCCGCACGGCGATCACGTCGCCGGCCTGGCCGAGGCGAGGCGGGCGCTCGGCGACCCGCCGCTGGTCGCGCACGCGGAGTGCGCGGCCGAGCTGGCGGACGAGGTCGCGGTCACCCTCGCCGACGGCGAGAAGCTCGACGCCGGTGGCCTCGAGGTCGAGGCGATCCACACCCCCGGCCACGCCGCCGGCCACCTCGCCTTCCTCGTCGGGGGCTCCGACGTCTTCACCGCCGACGTCCTCTTCAAGGGGACCGTGGGCGGGACGATGGCTCCCGGCGCGAGCGGCTTCGCCGACCTGCGGGCCTCGGTGATGCGGCTGATGGAGCTGCCGCAGCAGACGACCGTCCACCCCGGCCACCGCGAGCCGACGACGATCGGCGAGGAGTGGGAGTCCAACCCCTTCGTGCGGATCTGGCGCGGGCTCGAGCAGACCGGCGAGGAGAGGGTCAGCGTCTGGGACCGCCCGGCGACACTGAAGCTGTGGGCGCCCGACTACGACGGCGGCAACAAGGCCTGGATCGTCTTCGCCGACGACGGCCTCGAGGCGATCGTCGGCGGCTCGCAGGTCGTGCGCGAGTAGCCGTCGAGCCCCGATCCCTGAGCCAAAAGCAAGCTTTGCGGACGTATGTGCGATTGGACCCTGGCCGCTTTGGCCTGACACTGACTGCTTGCCCGTCGCCGACGTCAAGAGCTTCTTCTTCGACTGGTACCCCGTCTTCGGGGTCTTCTTCATGTTCGGCCTGCTGCTCGTCTTCGTCACGCTGCTGCGCGGCACGCTCGGCGCGACCAAGCCGGAGACGGTCAAGGCGAGCAAGACCAAGCCGGTGCTCTGGGAGGAGGTGCAGGGCGTCGACGCCGCCAAGGACGAGCTGATGGACGTCGCCGAGTGGCTGCGCGACCCGGACCGCTTCGCCGCCCTGGGAGCTCAGCCCCCCCGCGGCGTGCTGCTCTTCGGCCCGCCCGGGACCGGCAAGACGATGCTCGCGCGGGCGGTCGCCGCGCAGGCCGGGGTCGACTTCTTCTCGGCCTCGGGCTCGAGCTTCGTCGAGATGTTCGTAGGGAGGGGAGCCGCTCGCATCCGCCGTCTGTTCAAGGAGGCGCGGAAGTCGGGCCGGGCCGTCATCTTCATCGACGAGCTGGACGCGGTCGGGGGAGCGCGCAGCAGTGGTGGGGATGGCGGCTCGAGCGAGCGCGAGCAGGCCCTGAACCAGCTGCTGGTCGAGCTCGACGGATTCGAGAAGGATCCCGGGACGGTGATCGTGATCGCCGCCTCCAACTACGTCGACAAGCTCGACAAGGCGCTGCTGCGCCCGGGCCGCTTCGACCGCCAGGTGCTGGTCGCGCCGCCGGACCGGGGCGGCCGCGAGGCGATCCTGCGCGCCCATGCCAAGCACAAGCCGCTCAGCGCCGACCTCGACCTGACCGACGTGGCGCGCAAGACGACCGGGATGACCGGCGCCCAGCTCGCCAACGCGCTGAACGAGGCGGCGATCATCGCCGGGCGGGCGGGCCGCAGCGCGATGGCGCGCGAGGACCTCGACGAGGCGCTGCTGCGCCAATCGGTCGGCTCGCAGCAGGCGCGGCGGCTGAGCCCGAAGGAGCGGCGTATCGTCGCCTACCACGAGGCCGGCCACGCGCTCTGCCGGCGGCTGCTCGGCCTCGACCCGCCGGAGATCCTCAGCATCGTCCCGCGTGGGCCGGCGCTCGGCTTCGTCGGCCACTCGCCGCAGGAGGACACCTACTTGAAGTCGCGCGAGGAGCTGCTCGACGAGCTGGTGACGCTGCTCGGCGGGCGCGCCGCCGAGGAGGAGGTCATGGCCGCCTCCTACTCCGGCGCCGTCGACGACCTGCAGCGCGTGCATATGGTCTGCCGCCAGATGGTCGCCGAGTTCGGCATGGGGGTGGCGCTGGACGCCGACGGGGCGCCGCCGATCGCGCTGCCGACCGGCGACTACGCGCTCTCGGACCGCACCCGCCGCGACGTCGACGTGGCGGCGATGACGCTGGCGCGCGAGGCCTACCGGCGGGCGCGGAGCCTGCTCGCCGACAACCGCCAGTGCCTCGACGACCTCGCCGCGGCGGCGCTCGAGCGCGAGACGCTGACCCGCGAGGAACTCGACGAGATCTTCGCCGCGCACTCGTTGGGGGCAGAGGAGATGCAGGTACCATCTCCACTCGGTGAGCTCTGAGCGAAGCGAGGACCAGTACTTCCCAGCCGGTCGCTCGATGGCGCGCCGGGTCCACGGCGAGCGCGCCGTCGGCCTGCTCTACGGACAGCGGGCGCTGCTGATCGGCGCGCTGGAACCGCTCACCTACACCGGCACGATGCTCTCGACCTGGTCGGGCAACCGCCCGTTCGAGCGCCTCGCGCGCACGGCGAAGATCCAGGAGACGGTCTTCCTCGGAACGCGCAAGGAGGCCGACGCGGCGCTGGCGAAAGTGCGGCGCCTGCACGAGAAGGTCAAGGGCGAGCTGCCCGAGGCGGCGGGCCCGTTCGCCGCGGGCACTCCCTACTCGGCCTTCGACCCCGAGCTGATGCTGTGGACGCTGGCGGTGATCGCCGACTCGGGGCGGGAGATGTACGAGACGCTGGTGCGACCGCTGGATCCCGAGGAGCGCGAGCGGCTCTGGCAGGACTACGTCCGCTTCGGAGAGCTCTTCGGCCTGCCGGCGAGCGAGGTTCCCGGGAGCCACGTCGAGTTCAAGGCCTGGTTCGACGGCAAGCTCGCCGCGCCCGACCTGCAGGCGACCGAGCACGGCCTCGAGATGGCGCCGCTGGTCGCGTTCCGCCAGCCGGTCCCGGCGCCGGCGCGAGGAAACATCGCCTTCCAGAACCACCTGATCAAGGGGACGCTGCCGCCGCGCGTACGGCGCATCTTCGGCATCCGCTGGACGCGCGCCCACGAGTCGAGCTTCCGCGCGATCGCCGCCGCCGGCCGCCGCAGCCGCGGCCTCTTCCCCCACCGCATGCGCCGCGGCCGCAACGACGTCTTCTTCGACGTCGTCACCGAGTCCGAGCGCCGCCGCGGCGGCACCGTCACGCCCCAGCTCGCAAGCCGGCCCTCCCCCTGAGGACGTGCCTCCAGTTGAGCACCCATAGTGGCCTCTGAGAAGCGGCACGTCCGCTGGTGGGCGATGCGGCCGGCGCAGAACCGCAAGCCGGCGACCTACCGCTGCCCGCTCTGCGGCAACCACCTGCCGGCGCTCAGCGAGCACTTCCTGATCGCGCCGGAAGGCGACATGGAGCGCCGCCGCCACGCCCACACCGAGTGCGTGCTGGCGGCGCGCAAGCGGGGCGAGCTGCCGACCGAGGAGGAGTGGCGCCGCACCCAGCCGCGCCCGCCTTCCCCGTGGCAGCGGCTGCGGGCGTGGGCGATCTCGCGATTCGGGGGTAAGAAGTCGGCGGAAGGCGACGCTAACGGGTAGATGACGCTTCTGCGCGGCCTCCGAGGACATCCCCTGCACCCGCCGCTGACCGACGCGACGATCGGAATGTTCGTCCTCGCCACCGGCCTGGCGATAGTCGGCTACGCGGGCGCGATCGAGGACAAGGCCGGCCCGGCGGCGTGGCTGGCGCTGATCGGCGGTCTGGCCGCCGCGGCGCCGACGGCGCTCACCGGCTTCGCCGACTGGGTGACGCTCGAGTGGGGAAGCGCCCGCTGGCGCACCGCCACCTGGCATATGAGCGCGATGCTCACCGCGGTCGCGCTGTTCGCGCTCGCCGCCTGGCGACAGCACCCGGGCTACGAGCACGGCGACGTGACGACGAGCGGCCTGATCCTGACGATCGCGGGTTTCCTCGTGCTGACCTTGGGCGGCTGGCTCGGCGGGACCTTGGTGTTCATCCACGGAACTCGGGTAGTCACCGACAACGACGAAAGGGGAGATCGATAATGGAATGGGCAGCACTGATCACTTGGATCATCACGGCGGGCGGCGGTTTCCTCATGCTCGCCATCTGGCTTCGCAATGGCGGCATGGAGCAGGCCGACCACAGCGGCCGGCTCATCAAGCCACCGCTGATCCTCGGCCATTTCGCCCTCGCGGCAACCGGGCTGGTGCTCTGGATCGTCTACCTGATCGTCGATAGCGACGTCCTCGCCTGGATCGCCTTCGCTCTGCTCCTCGTCGTCGCGCTGCTCGGCTTCACGATGTTCGCGATCTGGCTGCAGCAGCGACAGGGCGCCGCGGCGACCGCGCCCGTCGCGGCCGAGGGGGGCCAGGTCGGCGGCGCGGTGCGACCGGCCGAGCGGCGCTTCCCGGTGCCGGTCGTCGGTGCCCACGGCGTGCTCGCGGCAACGACGCTGGTGCTCGTCTTCCTCACCGCGATCGGCGTGGGCACCTGATGGGCGGTACTGGGCTCGAACCAGTGACCCCCTCCT
>DASSHI010000014.1:0-28494 GCA_035693025.1 Solirubrobacterales bacterium | reverse complement strand
GAATACGCAAAGCTTGAGATCGGCCTTATCTTTCTGGAGCGCGCTTACCGGCTGCTTATCAAGGGGGGCAAGCTTGGAATCATTCTTCCTGAGACGTACTTCTTCAGCCCGACGTATTATTGGCTCCCGGCCTGGCTTGACGGTCGGTTAGAGCTACGCGGGGTGCTAAACATTCCAATGGAGGCATTTCAGGGCTTTTGCCGCGCGAAGACTAACTTCTACATCTTCGAGAGAGTCTGACATGCATAGACCTTCATGGTTTCGTGATGGTGAGGTTGTGATGTCGTATGCACCGACGGTTGGAATTAATAAGAACGGTGAGGAGCTATACGTCGTCGATCCTGAGACCGGGAAGCGAACCGACGAAATCAACGATCGACTCGCCGAGGATGTGAGCGCGATTCTCACTGGAGGGGTGACCGATAGCGTGCAGTGGGTCGATGCTAACGCTGTCATGGACAGTGGGATAGCGGTTCCAGTCTATTACGACCAGCGCAGGATCATCGAGTATGAAAGCGAGATGGCGAGGATATGGCCTGAATTTGAGTCAGTATCTCTCGGCGAGTTGATGGACCGAGATGAGCTGGTCATCCACGGAGGGCACGGAAGTCCCTCTGCTGACATGCGTGACGGCATGATTCCCTACATCAAGGTCTCGGACCTGCGTGCCGGCCAGGTGAATATCAATCCCACCAATCGTGTCTCCGAGGTTGTCGCCCGTCGCTACTGGGGGGATTCAAAATCAGGTCTCGAGCCATTTGACCTTCTCACTCCTGCTCGCACCAGCAAGAACATCGGCGACATCGCCGTTCTTATGCCTGGCCAGGAGTGCGTCGTGCTAACCAAGGAGATGCTTGTGATGCGACCTGGGTCCTCGGCGGATTTCGATTCGTTTTATCTTATCTGGGCGATGTCACTGAAAATCGTGCGCGAACAGTGGCGTCGGATCGTGTTTATGCAGACCAATCGCGAGGACACCGGACGTCGCTACAGAGAGATCCGGATCCCTATGGCGCCGAATCGCGACGAATGCGATGAAGTGTCTAGGCCGTTCAAGATCTATTACGAAGGCATGGCGAAGCTGCGCGAGCAATTCCTTGCCTACCTATCGCGGGATGAGCACCACTCTGTCTTCCTCGCCAGTGATCGGAACCGGGAGGGGAGTCAGGAGGTAGATGACGAGCCAGACGCCGCCGTTGGCTGACCGGGAAGGCCGGGGGCGCGAAGAGTTGAGGATGATCCTCGGCTCTTCAGGGTATGAAACGAGCAAATCCGAGGGTCAAGGGTCAAGGAGGTCCGCAGATGGAGAGCTGGGATTTGACGACGGTGGAGGTGGAGCCGCATCAGCCGCGGATCCTGGCGTCGGGGGACGACGCGAGGTCGATCCTCCTCAACCTGCCGGAGGGGGAGGAGCTGCAGGAGCACGAGGTGCACGAGCGGGCGCGCCTCGTGGTCGTCGAGGGCGATGTCGAGGTCACCACGCTCGCGGGAGAGAGCGCCACGGCAAGCGCCGGCCACCTCTTCGAGTTCGAGCCGGGCGAGCGCCACACCGTCGCCGCCCGATCCGATGCCCGCCTGCTGCTGATCCTCACCCCGTGGCCGGGCGACGGGCACCCGGGCGCATTGACGCTCGAGCAGAAGGCCGACGTTCGAGAGCGCGCCGCCCAGCGCCCTCAGGCCTGAGCCGAAGACGCCGAAAAACGACGCAGAGCCGGGGCAAGCGCTCTCGCCTGCACCTCGCGCGGGAGAAGCCTGCCGGCGTTCACGAGCGCTCGCATCGTCGCGCCCGGGACCGCTACGCGGCGATTGCGGTCGAGCGCCCGAACCGCCACTCGGGCGACCTCGTCGGGGTCACCCCACAGCCGCCGAGGAAGCCCTCGTTGCGCCAGTTGTGGGCCGTTCGCGGCGAAGAACTCCGTCTCCACCGGGCCCGGGCAGAGGACGGTCACAGCCACCCGCGAGCTGCGTAGCTCCGCCCGCAATGCTTCGCCGAAGGAGAGCTGGAAGGCCTTGGCGGCTCCATAGGTCGCGTACCCGGGTACCGAGTAGACGGCAATTGCCGAGGAGACGAGCAGGATCGCCCCCGCGCGCCGCCTCGCCATCGCCGGGGCGAAGCTGCGACACAGATCGACAACCGCCTCGCACATCAGCTGCACCGCGAGCCGCTCACGCTCGGGGTCGAGCTCGACGAAGGGCCCGTAGGCGCCGATGCCGGCGCAATTGACCAGGGTGTCCACGCGCAGCCCCAGCTCGTCGACCCGTGCGGGCAACGCCCGGCGCTGCCCGGGGTCCGCCAGGTCGCAGGCCAGCACCTCGGCGCGGATGCCGTGGCGATCGGCCAGCTCGCCTGCCAGCGCCCGCAAGCGCTCCTCCCGCCGCGCCACCAGGGCGACCCCGCGACCGCGCCTCCCCAGCTCGCCGGCGATCGCGGCGCCGATCCCGGACGAGGCGCCCGTCACCAGGCAGCTCCCGTCGGGATACGGCGGGGGCAACCGGCTCATCCGGGCTCCCGCCCCGCCGCCACCCGCTCAAGTCCGATCCAGGCCAGCTCCAGCAGCCGCTCGACGACTTCCGCGCGCGGCACCTCAGGGTGCTCGTACCACCACGCAGCGAGGCCGTTCTGCGCGGCCTTCAGGCCCTCGGCGAACATCTCCGCCGCCCGTTCGGGGTTCTCATATCCCGCCAGCGCGCCGGAGTCGCCGCTTTGCAGAAAGACCGTGATCGCCGCCGTGGCCCGCCCGTTCAGCTCCCGATAGGCGGCAGCGACCTCAGGGTCCGCGGGCGGATCGCGGAAGAGCAGCCGCCAGGCGAAAGGGTGATCCTCGATGTAGCCGAAGAACGCCTTCACGCCGGCTCGCATCCGCTCGGCCTGGCTATGGGGCGCCGCGTCGAGCGCTGCGGCGACGTGGCGTAGCAACGCCTCGGTCTCACGCTCCAAAAGCTCGATCGCCAGCTTTGCCTTGGAGTCGAAGTGATCGTAGATCACCGCCGGCGTGATCCCCGCCTCGCCTGCGATCGCCCCCATCGGGGCCCTCTCGTAGCCACGCTCGGCGAAGACCCGCATCGCTCCTCTCAAGATCAACTCGCGTCGCTCTGCCGGATCAAGGCGACGTCTTCCCTTCTCAGCGGTAGCCATGTCTGCAGCTTACCAAATGGTCATTTGGTAAGCTGCTGCCAAAGATGGCCGTCCACCCCTCCCTTCCCTTCAGCGACGGCCTGCGTCCGGGCGAGACCGAGCTCCACTTCCCCTGCGACCGCCACCTGCCCGAGGCCGCGGACGCCTACTTCCGGGCGATCGACGTGGCCGCGACGGCGCCTGTCGTCTTCCGCCGACTCTGCCAGCTGCGTGTCGCCCCCTACAGCTACGACTGGCTCGACAACTTCGGCCGCCGCAGCCCACATGCGCTGACCCCCGGGCTCGGGCAACTCGAGCTTGGTCAGCGCTTCATGACGATCTTCGAGCTGGTCGGGTTCGAGCCCGACTTCCAGATAACGCTGCTCTGCACCCGCCTGCGCCGCGTCTTCGGTGAGGTCGCGGGCACCTACATGATCGTCCCAGGGGAGCGCGGCGGGTCGCGTTTGATCGTCAAGCTCGTCGTCAACCACCCCGGCCGCCGGCTTGAGTCCGCCGCACGTCGCCACCTTCTGCCCTGGGGGGACCTGGTGATGATGCGCAAGCAACTGCGAACCCTGAAGGCCCTGGCCGAACGGGACGAGCGCGCCGCAGGACGCTGAAGCTCGTCAGCCCAGCGTCTTCTCGACCGCCGCCACGATGCCGGCGGTGTCGATGCCGGCTGCGGCGAGCAGCGCCTCGGGCGGACCGCTGGAGGGACGCTCGGTGACGGCGAGGCGGATGAGCGGGGTGCTCGCCGCCGCTTCGGCGAGCACTCCGGCGACGGTCTCGCCGAGGCCGCCCTCGGGCCAGTGGTCCTCGACCGTGATCAGGGCCTCGGTCTCCGCCGCGGCCGCGAGGATCGCGTCGCGATCGACCGGCTTGACCGAGTAGAGGTCGATCACCCGGGCGGAGATGCCCTTGCCGGCCAGCTCGTCGGCGGCGGCGAGCGATTCGTGCAGGGTGATGCCGGCACCGATCAGGGTCACCTGGTCATCATCGCCGGAGCGCACCGTGCGGCTGCCGCCGATCTCGAAGCTCTCCTCCGCCTCGTAGAGAACCGGCGTCGCGCCCCGCGTCGTGCGCATGTAGCTGATCCCACGGTGCTCGCGCATCGCGTCGAGCAGCGCCACCGCCTGGTTGGCGTCGCTGGGGTAGAGGATCACGCTGCCGAAGACGGCGCGCAGCGAGGCGATGTCTTCGAGCGCCATCTGCGAGGGCCCGTCGGGGCCGATCGAGACGCCGACGTGAGAGCCGCAGAGCTTCAGGTCGGCGTCGGAGATCGCGCCCATGCGGACGAAGTCGTAGGCGCGGCTGAGAAAGGCGCCGAACGAGGAGGCGAATGGCTTCCAGCCACGCGTCTGCAGGCCCACTCCGGCGGCGACCATCTGCTGCTCGGCGATGTACATCTCGAAGAAGCGGTCCGGGTGCTTGGCGGCGAAGCGTTCGGCATAGGTCGAGTTGCCGACCTCGCCGTCGAGCGCGACCACCTTCTCGTCGATCGAGCCGAGCCAGGCGAGCGCATCGCCGTAGGCGCCGCGCGTGGCGACCTTCTCGCCGACCTCGTAGGACGGCCGCTCGACCGCGGCCCGCTCGACCTCATACGCCTGCGCCTCGGGAGGGGACTGCACCTCGACTCGCAGCGAGCGCTCGCCGCCGAGCTCCTCGACCGCGGCCTCGGGATCGGCGAGCGGCTTGCCGTGCTGGCCCTCCTGGTCCTCGACCGCGGCGACGCCGGAGCCCTTCTTGGTGCGGGCGAAGACCGCCGCGGGCCTGTCGGCCGCGAGCGCCCGCGCGTAGGCGGCGTCGATCGCCTCGATGTCGTGGCCGTCGATCTCCTGCACGTCCCAGCCGCAGGCAGCCGCCCGAGCCGCCCAGGGGGCGGTGTCCCACTCGTGCATCGTCGGCCCGCGCTGGCCGAGCCGGTTGACGTCGACGATCGCGACCATGTTGTCGAGCCCGGCGTTGCCGGCGTGCTCGAAGGCCTCCCACATCGAGCCCTCGGCGAGCTCGGAGTCGCCGCAGAGGACCCAGACGCGGAAGTCGGCGTTCTCCAGCCGCTTGCCCGCCAGCGCGATCCCGACCGAGATCGGCAGCCCCTGGCCCAGCGAGCCGGTCGCCACGTCGACCCAGGGGATTTCCGGGGTCGGGTGGCCCTGCATCCGCGAGCCGAACTCGCGGAAGGTGAGCAGCTCCTCGTCGGAGATCGCACCGGCCATCTTGTAGAAGGCGTAGAGCAGCGGCGAGGCGTGGCCCTTGGAGAAGACGAGGTGGTCGTTGGCGCGGTTCTCGGGGGCGTCGAAGTCGTAGCGCAGGTAGCGGCTTGCGAGCACCGCCATCAGGTCGGCGGCGGACATCGAGGAGGTGGGATGGCCCGAGTTGGCCGCCGCCGCCGCGCGCACGGAGTCGACCCGCAGCTGCTGAGCCAACTCGTGCAGCTGCTCGCGGTCGATCGCGCTCTCCGAAGTCGCCTGCTCCATGCCCCTGACTTTATCTACCGCTACCCGATCGCGACCATGCGCTCGATCGGCCCCCGCGCCCGCTCGGCGATCTCGGCCGGGACGCTGACCTCGAACTTCATCTCGCGCAGCGAGTCGCGCAGCTTAGGCAGCGTGATCATCTTCATGTACTTGCAGTAGGCCATCCGGTTGGCCTCGATCAGGCTCGCCCCCGGCGCCGCCATCTGCAGCGGGTGCAGCATGCCGTTCTCGGTGGCGACGATGTACTCGCCGTCGGGCCGCTGCTGGATGTGGTCGAGCATCTGGCCGGTGGAGAGCATGTGCACGCCATCCTCCTCGACTTCGCCCGCGGCGACGAACTCCATCACCTGGGTGACGCAGCCGCACTCGGGGTGGACGAGGAACTCGGCGTCGGGATGGGCGGCGCGTTGTGCCTTGATGTCGTCGGGCCGGATTCCGGCGTGGACGTGGCACTCGCCGGGCCAGACGTGCATCGAGTGGCCGGTCTCACGCTCGACGTAGGAGCCGAGCCACATGTCGGGCCCGAAGAGGATCTCGGTCTCGGGCCCGTGCTCGCGGCGGATGTGCTCGACGACCTTGACCGCGTTCGAGGAGGTGCAGCAGTAGTCGGTCTCCGCCTTGACCTCTGCCGAGGTGTTGACGTACATGACGACGACCGCGTCGGGACTGTGCCGTGCCTTCCAGTTGCGCAGCTCGCTCACCGTGATCGAATCGGCCAGCGAGCAGCCGGCATCGAGATCGGGAATCAGGACCGTCTTCTCGGGCGAGAGGATCGAGGCCGTCTCGGCCATGAAGTGGACGCCGCAGAAGACGATCGTCGAGGCGCCGGCCGCGGCGGCTTGGCGCGAGAGGCCGAGCGAGTCGCCGGTGTAGTCGGCGACGTCCTGAACCTCGGGCACCTGGTAGTTGTGGGCGAGGATCACGGCGTCGCGCTCGCGCGCCAGCTCGCGCACCTCGCGCGCCATCCCCTCGACCTCCTCGGGAGACAGGTCGAGCATCGGGACCGGCTCGTTGATCGTCGGCAGCTCTCTCATTATGTTCGCTGGCATGGCCTTGGCCTGAGTCCAGTCGAATGAACTGTCGACAAGTTTACTCTCTCGACATGCCCGAGCTTCCCGAGGTCGAGATCACGGCACGCCGGTTGAGCTCGGCGTTGAGCGGTGCGACGGTCGAGTCGGTCCTGGCGCCGGGGATGAACGTGATGAAGACCTTCGAGCCGTCGCTCGATGCGCTCGCCGGGCGCGAGCTGACCGCGGTGCGACGCGTCGGCAAGATGCCGGTCCTCGAGTTCGGCGACCTCGCCCTCCTGATCCACCTGATGTCGGCAGGGCGGCTGCGCATCTTCGAGAAACGGGCCTCGCCCAAAGACCGTGCCTCGCGTGTCCTGGTGCGCCTCGAGGACGGCCGTGAGCTGCGTCTGCGCGAGTTCGGGACCAAGCAGCGGGCCTGGGCGAAGCTGCTGCCCAGCGCGGCCGTGGCCGAGGACGAGGCGGTGGCGACGCTCGGGCCCGAGGCCTGGCCCGCACCGCCGCTCGACGCCTTCGCCGCGGCAATCGACCAGCCGCGCCATCTGCACCCGCTGCTGCGCCACCAGCGCGACCTCGCCGGGATCGGCCGCTCCTGGGTCGACGAGATCCTCTGGGAGGCGAAGCTCTCCCCCTTCAAGCAGGGCTCGGAGCTGGACGAGGAGGAGGTCGAGCGCCTACACGCAGCCCTGCACGTGCTCGGCGACGCGATCGAGCACTACGAGGAGACGATCGGCCCCGAGCTGCCGGACAAACTGCCGATGCCGCTGCAGGTCCACAAACGCGAGGGCGAGCCCTGCCCGCGCTGCGGCACGACGATCGAGGCGGTCTTCTTCGCCGAGCACCAGACGAACTACTGCCCGCAGGAGCAGACCGGCGGCCGCGTGCTCAAGGACCGCCGCTTGTCCCGACTGCTCAAGTGAGCGGATCGAGCAGCATGCTGAAGTCGAGCGCCGGGGCCGAGTGCGTCAGCGCCCCGACGGAGACGTAGTCGACGCCCGTTTCTGCGATCGCGCGTACCGTCTCCAAACTGACGCCGCCGGATGCCTCTAGCGTCGGGGTGTCGCCCCCCTGTTCATTTCGCAGCTTGACCGCTTCGCGCAAACGGTCCGGAGTCATGTTGTCGACCAACAGGCGGTCTGCTCCGGCGCCCAGCGCGTAGGCGACCTCGTCCATGTTGCGGCACTCGATCTCGAGGGCCATCCCGGGCCGGGCGGTGCGGGCGGCGTGGATCGCCTTGGCGACGCCGCCGGCAAGGGCGACGTGGTTCTCCTTGATCAGGATCGCGTCGTAGAGGCCCATCCGGTGGTTGACCCCGCCGCCGGCCATGACGGCGGCCTTCTCCAGTGCGCGCAGGCCCGGCGTCGTCTTGCGCGTGTCGAGAATGCGCGCCCCGGTGCCTGCCACTGCCTCCGCGAAGCGCGCGGTCAGCGTCGCGATGCCGGAGAGGTGGCCGAGGAAGTTGAGCGCCGTCCGCTCGGCGGCGAGCAGCGCGGTTGCCGGCCCACTCGCCGACGCAACCTCAGCAGGCACCTCCTCCCGCCACTGGCCCTCGACCGCGAGGTTGTCGACGGCCTCCACCCCGCACTGCCGCATCGTCTCGGCAACGATCTCGAGCCCGAAAGCCACCCCGGGCTCTTTCTGCACGATCCGCGCCCTCGCCTGCGCTTCGTCAGGCACGGTCGCCGTCGAAGTCACATCCCCAGCTCCGACATCCTCGGCGAGAGCGCGCCCGATCACGTCCCGGATCAAATCGTCCATGGCGGAGACCCTAGAGGGACGGATGGCCCTCCGACGGAAACTCATGGAACCCGGCTCCGAACCCTCGACCACGCCCCAGCTGCGCGACGGTTTCCGACGGAGGGCCATCCGTCCCTCTCACGTTTCGCGTCATCGACGCGTTTAATCCCACGAGTGACCGCGCTGCCGCCGTTTCAGACCCTGCTGGACGAGCACGCCGCCGACGTGATGGCGGTGCTGCGCGGCGCGGTCGGGCGGGCGGACGCCGAGGACTGCTTCCAGGAGACCTTCCTGGCGGCGCTGCGCGCCTACCCCGGGCTCGGCGACGACCGCAACCTGCGTGGCTGGCTGCTGACGATCGCCCACCGCAAGGCGATCGACCACCACCGGGCGAACGGACGGCGGCCGCTGCCGGTGGCCGAGCCCGAACAGCTCGGCGGGGCAACCGCCGAGCCGGAGCTGGACGAGGGGATCTGGGAGCTGGTCGGCGCGCTGCCGCCGAAGCAGCGTGCCGCGGTCGCGCTGCGCTACGCCTGCGATCTCCCCCACGCCGAGATCGCCGCCGCGCTCGGCTGCTCGCCCGACGCCGCGCGCCGCAGCCTGCACGAGGGCATCAAACGACTGCGAAGGGAGCTGGCATGAAGGCAAGCCTCGAACGACTCGCCGACCGCGCCGCCGAGGAGGGGCTGCTCGACGTCGCCTACGCGAGCGTCGATTCCCCCTACGGGCGGCTGCTGGTCGCGACGACCCCACATGGCCTCGTCAAGGTCAGCCTGCCGAACCACGACCCCGAGGAGACGCTCGAGGACCTGGCCGCACGGATTTCGCCACGGGTGCTCGAGGCCCCGGCGCGCCTGGACGAAGTCAGGCGCCAGCTCGACGACTACTTCGAGGGACGCCGCCGCACCTTCGACCTGCCGCTCGACTGGCAGCTGAGCCGGGGCTTCCGCCGGCGCGCCCTGCGCGCGATCGACCGCATCCCCTACGGCAAGACCCGCAGCTACACCCAGATCGCCCGCAGCGCCGGCAACGAGCGCGCGGTGCGCGCCGCGGGCACGGCCTGCGGCGCCAACCCGATCCCGATCGTCGTCCCGTGCCACCGGGTGCTGCGCAACGGCGGCGGCCTCGGCGGCTATGGCGGCGGACTGCCGATGAAGGAGGGCCTGCTGGAAATGGAGGGTGTGCTGGAAAAAGAGGAGTAGAATGACCCCGCTCAAGCGGATCGGCCGCAGGACCGATATGGGGGGCGTGGATGGGAACACCGACACGACCGCGCACGACCACACCGCCCGCATCGCCCGCGCCGCCTGGTTCAGCGCCTTTGTCCTGCCGCTGGTCCTCGCCGCGCTGCTGCTGGGGATGAAATCGGCCCAAGCCGCCACGCCGGAAGGCAATCCGGCCCCGCTCGCCGTCGAAGAAGAATTCGAACTCGAAGAAGAAACCGAAGGCGAATTCGCCGAAGAGGAATGCGAAATCGCCAGAGAAGAAGTCGAAGAAGGCGAAATCACGCAGGCGGAAGCCGACACCTTCTGCGCGGAAGCGAAGGCGGAAGCCGGAGCCGCCGGGGTCGGCACGGCGGGCTCGAGCTCAGCCGCGCCGGCCGTTTGCCCGATCCACAGCGCCAGCGCCCACGCCACGGTCCGCCATGACCGCCTCAAGCTGACCGTCGGCTACACGACCACCACTCCGGTCACCGCGACGATCCAGATCCACGACGTCGGAACCTTCAAACGCCACCTCGGCAAAAGCGGCGTCCTCCGCTTCACCGAGCAGCTGGACGGCAAGCGCCATGGGCGCTTTACCGTCCGAGTCCTGCTCCCGCCAACCGAGAGGACTGGATGCCCCTCCCGGCGGCTTGTACTTTTTCCGGGCTAAGAGCCTCGGACGGCCGCAATCTGCCTTCGGAAAAAGTTGAGCCGGGAGGGGTGTCCAGTCCTCTCGGCTAACGCGCAGACGAGGCGGCAGTCTTGTTCAGGTAGTCCCTGATGAAGTCGTCGAGGTCGCCGTCGAGCACCCGCTGGGCGTCGCCGGCCTCGTGCCCCGTCCGGTGGTCTTTAACCCGCTGGTCGGGGTGCAGGAAGTAGCTGCGGATCTGCGAGCCCCAGGCGACTTCCTTGACCTCGCCACGCTCCTTCGCCAGCGCCTCGGCCCGTTTGCGCTCCTCGAGCTCGATCAGCTTGGAGCGCAGCAGCTGCATCGCCACCGCCTTGTTCTGCGTCTGCGAGCGCTCGTTCTGGCACTGCACGACGACCCCCGTCGGGAGGTGGGTGATCCGCACGGCCGAGTCGGTCTTGTTGACGTGCTGCCCCCCGGCGCCGGAGGCCCGGTAGGTGTCGATCCGCAGCTCGTCGTCATTTACCTCGACCTCGACGCTGGCATCGACCAGCGGGCCCACGTCGACCTGGGCGAAGCTGGTGTGGCGGCGCGCCGAGGAGTCGAAGGGCGAGATGCGCACCAGCCTGTGCACGCCGCGCTCGGCGGCGAAGAGCCCGTAGGCGTTCTCGCCGTGGGCGAGGAAGGTCGCCGACTTGAGGCCCGCCTCCTCCCCCGGGGACGCCTCTTTCATCTCGACCTCGAAGTGCCGTCGCTCGGCCCAGCGCAGATACATCCGCAGCAGGATCTCCGCCCAGTCCTGGGAATCGGTGCCGCCCGCGCCCGCGTGGACCGTCACGACGGCGTCGCCGGCATCGTATTGCCCGCTGAACAGCCTCGCCTCTTCGAGCTCGGCCAGGCGCGCTTCCACCGAGGCCATCTGGGTCCCCAGCTCAGCCGCCATCTCCTCGTCCTCGGCAGCCATCTCGGCGAGGTCGGCGAGGTCACCGGCCTCCGCCTCGAGTTCCTCGAAGGTCTTCAGCCTGCGCTGGGCGCGGGCATGCGCTGCGGACGTGCCGGCCGCTGCCTCCTGGTCGTCCCAGAAGCCGGGCCGGCCCATCTCCTCCTCTAGGCGCTCTGCTTCTTCCCGCAGCGAAGCGGGGTCAAAGATAGTCCGAGAGCAGCTTCAACTGCTCGCGGATCTCGGCGAGCCGCGCCGGTACCGATTCGGTCTGCGCGCCATCGGCCATGGAGACAGCCTATTGCCCCGCCTCCCGGGAGCGCGTATCCGACATTGACCCCGCCAGAGGTGGGTCAATGTCGGATACGTCTTTCAGGGGGCGGTTGCGCCGACGATCCAGGTCGAGGCCGGCGCGAACACGCCGTCGGGGCCGTCGAACTCGGCCAGAGCCGCGCGTAGATCGCCGGCGATCTTGGGACGAATCTCGTCGATGCGGTCTTCCCAGAGCCTCAGCACCTCGCCGGCGGGGCCGAGGGACATGTTGAACTCCACCGCCTGGTCGAGGTCGTCGCCGATCTTGAGCGCCAGGTCGCAGCGCCGCAGGGAGACGTCCTCGAAGCCGGCGATCTTGAGCTGCTCGCTGACGGTGTCCGCGTTCGCCATCGAGAACGGCCCCGGCCCGCAGGTCGGCTCGTCGCTCTCCTCGGGATGCTCGAGGTACTCCTCGACCACCAGCTCGGCTCGCCGCACCCACTCGTTGTCCTCCTTGCGTCGCCAAACCACCGCGCAGAGCC
The DNA here is from genome assembly GCA_035693025.1 of Solirubrobacterales bacterium. GTDB lineage: Bacteria > Actinomycetota > Thermoleophilia > Solirubrobacterales > 70-9 > VRUE01. The sequence continues at coordinate 16,570 of DASSHI010000014.1, read as the reverse complement.
GCCCACCGGGCGTCAGCGCCGAGCGGATGTTGCCGAGCGCCTGCACGGGGTTGGCGAAGAACATCAACCCCATGCGCGAGAAGGCGTAGTCGAAGCCCTCGCCGAGGTCCATCACCTGGACGTCGCCGCTGAGGAAGCTCACGTTGTCGGCGCCGGCCGCCTCCGCCTCTTCGCGCGCCATCGCGATGAAGGGCGCGGATACGTCGACGCCGACCGCCTCGCCGTCGGGACCGACCCGCGCGGCGAGCCGCTGGGTCGTATCGCCGAAGCCGCAGCCGAGATCGAGCACTCTGTCGCCGGCGCTCGGCGGGTGGGCTGCCATCGCCGCGTCGCCGTGGGCCCCGAGCCCGCCGGCGACGAGGTCGCGGAACCGGACGAAGCAATCGAAGAGCGGCCCGCTCCAGGCGTCAGTTGCCTCTCTGTTCGACGCTGCGACCTCGGCCATGCCCGTCATGGTACGCCCGCCACGCCTCCTCGCGATCCCCGAACGGCCGCCAGCTCCGCACCCTGTGGTCATGCAGCTCGAAGAGCCAGGCCATCTCGTCCACACCGGCATGCGATCCGTCCTCGTCCCAGCGCCAAAGGCGCCTGACCAGCGCCAGCGCATGACCGCCTCCCGACTCGGTCCCATCCTCGAACAGCTCCTCCAGCTCGATCGTCTGCTGCACCCCCCCGGGCGCCCGCGTAGCCCACATCCGCGCCGCCTCCCGCCCCTTCCGCAACCCCTTCATCGAATGCAGCTCAACGTCAGGATCCAGCACCTCCACGAAAGCATCCAGATCCCGCTCGTTGAAGGCCCGGATGAACTCTCGAATCGGGTTGTGGGTCACGGACGCCGACTAAGCGCCATGGCACTTCTTATACTTTTTCCCTGAGCCACACCAGCAGGGATCATTCCTGCCGATTTCTTTCTCGCGCTCGTCCTTGACCACCGTCTCGACCACCTCGGGCGCGGACGCCCCGTTGCCGCCACCGGGCACAGCCGTTCCTTCGGTCACGCTGATGCCGCCGCCCGCCGCGACCTCCTGCAGCGCCGAGGGCTGCGCGTCGGGCGTGCCGCCGGAGTAGTCGAGCGCGGTTGCCCTGCCCCCGTTGCCGCCGAAGGCGCCTTCCATCGTCTGCGAGGGGTCGATTTCGATCTCGGCGTTGAAGACGAGCTTGCTGAATTCCTCCCAGATCGAGTGCATCAGCTCCTCGAACATCGCGAAGCCTTCGTTTTTGTAGGCGACGAGGGGGTCGATCTGGGCGAAGCCGCGCAGGTGAATGCCCTCGCGCAGGTAGTCCATGTCGTAGAGGTGCTCGCGCCAGCGGTTGTCGATCACCTGCAGCAGGATCGAGCGCTCCAGGTGGCGCATCAGCTCCTCGCCGAGCTTCTGCTCGCGCTCGTCGTAGGCGTTCATAGCGTCTTCGTCGAGCTCGTCCTTGATCTTTTCGCGGTCGATCGTCTCCGGCGAGCGCGAGCCGACCTCGACGCCGATCGGCCAGACCTGGCGCAGTTGCTGCTCCAGCCCGGCCAGGTCCCAGTCCTCTAGGTCGTCCCCCGGCGTGTACTCGTCGACCAGGCGCTCGATCACCCCCTCGAGCTCGTCGCGGCAGATGTCGGACATGTCGCGTCCCTCGAGGATCTCGCGGCGGTATTTGTAGACGACGCGGCGCTGCTCGTTCATCACGTCGTCGTACTCGAGCACGCGCTTGCGGATCAGGAAGTTCTGCTCCTCGACCTTCTTCTGGGCGCCCTCGACCGTTTTGGTCAGCATTTTCGCCTCGAGCGGCATCTCCTCGCCGTCCTCGTCGACCGGACCTAGCCGATCGAGGATTTTGTAGATGCGATCGCCGGAGAAGAGGCGGATCACGTCGTCTTCGGCGGAGAGGAAGAAGCGCGTCTCCCCCGGGTCGCCCTGGCGGCCGGAGCGACCGCGCAGCTGGTTGTCGATGCGGCGCGATTCGTGCCGCTCGGTACCGCAGATATAGAGGCCGCCGAGCTCGCGCACTTCTTCGGCCTCGGCCTTGCACTGCGGCTCGAGCTCGGCCGTCTTCTCGCGAAGCGCCTCCTCGTAGCCCTCGTCGCCCGGGCTCATGCCCTGCTTCTTCAGCTCTTTCTGCGCCATGTGCTCGGGGTCGCCGCCGAGCTTGATGTCGACCCCGCGACCGGCCATGTTGGTCGCGATCATCACCGCGCCCCGACGGCCGGCTTCGGCGATCCGCTCACCCTCTTTTTCGGCATGCTCGGGCTTCGCGTTGAGCACGGCGTGCTCGACCCCACGCCGTTTCAGCTCGCCCGAGATCATCTCCGAGACCTCCACCGAGACCGTGCCGACGAGGATCGGCTGGCCCTTCTCGTGGCGGGCGAAGATCTCCTCGAGCACGGCTTTCCACTTGCCGTCTTTGGTTTTGAAGATCTGGTCGTTGAGGTCGGCTCGGACCATCGGTCGGTTGGTCGGGATCTCGACCACGGGCACTTTGTAGATTTTCATGAACTCGGTCGCCTCGGTCAGGGCGGTACCGGTCATCCCGGCGAGCTTGTCGTAGAGGCGGAAGTAGTTCTGCAGGGTGATCGTCGCCAGCGTCTGGTTCTCCTCGCCGATCGCCACCCCCTCCTTCGCCTCGACCGCCTGGTGCAGGCCCTCCGACCAGCGCCGTCCCTCGAGGATGCGGCCGGTGAACTCGTCGATGATCATCACCTGGCCGTCGACGACGGCGTAGTCCTTGTCCTTCTTGTAAAGCGACTCCGCCTTGAGCGCCTGGCCGAGGTGGTTGACCAGGGTGCCGTGCTCGCCCAGGTAGAGGTTGTCGACGCCGAGGAATTCCTCGGCCCGCTTCACGCCGCGCTCGGTCGGAGCGACGGTCTTGTGCTTCTCGTCGTATTCGTAGTCGTGCTCGGCCTCGGAGGTGTCCTTCGATTCGCCCAGGGATTTCAGCCTGTCTTTGGATGGGACCCCGTCCATCTGCCGGGCGAGGCGGGCGAACTGGTAGTAGATCTGGGCTGCCTGTTCGGGAGCGCCGGAGATGATCAGCGGCGTCCGCGCCTCGTCGATCAGGATGTTGTCGACCTCGTCCACGATCGCGAACTGGTGGTCGCGCTGGACGCAATGCTCGAGCGCTTCGGCCATGTTGTCGCGCAGGTAGTCGAAGCCGAACTCGGAGTTCGTCCCGTAGACCACGTCGCAGGCGTATTTGACGCGCCGCGCGTCATGGTCGTCGGAGTCCTGGATCGCGGCGACGCTGACCCCGAGCGCCTCGTAGACCGGCGTCATCCATTCGGCATCGCGCCGCGCCAGGTAGTCGTTGACGGTGACGACGTGGACGCTCTGGCCGCCGAGCGAGTTGAGGAACACCGCCAGGGTGGCCGTGAGCGTCTTGCCCTCGCCGGTCTTCATCTCGGCGATCGCGCCGTCGTGCAGCGCCATCCCGCCGATCAGCTGGACGTCGAAGTGGCGCTGGCCGATGCTGCGCCGGGCCGCCTCGCGGGTCAGCGCAAAGGCCTCGGGCAGCAGGTCGTCGAGCGACTCTCCGCCGCGCGCGCGCTCGCGCAGGGAGTCGGCCTCAGCGCGCAGCTCCTCGTCGTCGAGCAGCTCCATCTCCGGCTCGATCGCGTTTATTTTCTGCGCGCGCTTCTCGTAAGCCTTGAATTTGCGCCCCTCGCCGACGCGCAGAGCGCGCGTGACCATGTCCCTGGCGTTCGCCATGGACCAAGGGTAGCGAGGGGGCTGGGGCTAGGCTTCGGCGGTACGACCGCGGAGCTGATTGACGAGGCGCCTCGTGCGGCGGCGCTTGCGGCGCTTCTCGCGATGCTTCTTGACCTGGCGGCGGATGTCCTCGGCGAGCTCGTGGACGCTGTGCGCCATCTCGGGCGAGCACTCCTTGGCGTGCAGCGTCACGCCCTTCAGCCGCAGCGTCGCCTCGGCCACCTGGCTGTCGGCGATCGCGGGGTTCCGCTCTTCCCAGACCGTCACGTCGAGCGTCGCCAGCTCGGAGACCTGCCTGCCCACTCGACGGAAGCGCTTCAGAACGTGATCTCTCAGCTCCTCGTCGACCTCGACGTTTCGCCCGCGCACCTCGATCCGCATATCTGCCTCCTTCTTGGGTCTGCCTCGATGCTACGCCTGTACCCGGATTGCGGCAAGTGAAATTTCTACGGATTCACAGACGTCGCGAGAATGTGATTGCGACGATCCGGACGCTTCCGGCCTGACGGAGAGCGGCGGCACAGGACGCGAGGGTGGCGCCCGTGGTGAGGACGTCGTCGATGAGCAGGACGCTGCGTGGCGCCGGGCCGCGAGCTTGGACGATCGGCGGGTGGCCGATGCGCTCGGCGCGGCGCTTGCCCACCTGGCGGCCCCCACCGCGGCGGGACAGGCAGGGGGCGCACGGAAGCTCGGTCCGCCTCGCCAGGGCAGCCGCCATCTCGGCCGCCGGGTCGAAGCCCCGGGCCAAAGATCGGAAGCGGGCCGTCGGGACGGGGACGATCGTGCCGCTGAGCAGGGTGCGCGGGGCGAGCCACTGGATGCGTTCGGCCATCAGGTCGGCGACCCGGAGGAGACGGCGGAACTTGAGGGCGACGACGAGGTCGCGGGCCACGCCCTCGTGCGGAGCTGAGGACCAGGCGCGATCCAGGCCGGGCGGACCGGCGCCCTCCAAGGGATCAGCCGTCGCCAGGCGCCGCGAGCAACGGGTGCAGAGCATCGTCTCGGGGCGGCAAGAGCGGCCGCAGGCGGCGCACAGCGGCGGAATGAGGCCGGTGGCGATCAGGTGGAGGAGGCCCATGCCCCGAGCCTGCGGGGCGGCGGCGCGCGTGTGGCGCGCCAGAAGTCAGATCTTCGTCACGCCTCTCGTGCGCGAGCCGCAATCCCACCGACGAGAATCGACTTCGGCGGCAGCTCGGCGCCTGCGAGCAGGATCGAATCGCGGACGATCGAGCCGGCGCCGATGCGACAGCCGTCGCCGACGATCGCCGGGCCGTCGATCTTCACCCCCGCGCCGATCTCCACATCGGCGCCGATCAGGGCGGGAGCGGCAACCTCAGCGCCGCCGAGCGGGCTCGCCGCGCGCACGCCGCTGGAGACCTCCGGCGCACCCGGTTCGACCGCGACCCGCCCGAGCAGCGCATCGAGGTTGCCCTGGCGCAGCTCGTCGAGGTTGCCGATGTCGTTCCAGTAGGCGTCGATTTCGTGCGAGTAGAACGGCACGTCGGCCTCCAGCAGCGCCGGGAAGACGTCCTTGGCCCAGTCGGCGAACTCGGGCGGATCGTCGGGGCCGGCATCGTTGCTCGTCCCCGGCGCCGGGAAGTAGTCGAAGATCTCGGCGCGGAACATGTAGATGCAGGTGTTGGCCAGGTCGGAGAGGGCCTCGGCCGGGTCGGGCTTCTCCTGGAAGCCCTGGATGCGCCCGTCGGCGCCCGCGATCACGACTCCGAACTGGTCGGTCTCTGCCACTCGCTTGGTCGCCATCGTGACGAGCCCGTCGTGGGATTCGTGGAACTCGCGCATCGCGGCGAAGTCGAGGTCGGTGAGCGCGTCGCCGGCGACGACGAGGAACGAGTCGCCGAGGAAGCCCGCGGCGTTGCGCACCCCGCCGGCCGTTCCCAGCAACTGCTGCTCGAGGCTGTAGGAAAGCTCGAGGCCGAAATCCGAGCCGTCGCCGAAGTGCGCTTCGATCAGCTCGGGAAACCAGTGCAGGTTGGCGATCGCCTCAGCGAAGCCGTGCCGGGCGAGCAGCCGCGCGGTGTGCTCCATCACCGGCCGGTTCAGGACCGGCACCATCGGCTTCGGCATCCCGTAGGTGATCGGCCGCAAACGGGTGCCGAGGCCTGCTGCGAGGATCATCGCGCGCATCGGCGCGCACGCTAGCGGATGGGCTAGGGGTGCGCGGGCGGCTTCAGCGCCAGGTGCACCGCGGCCATTCGGACATGAGCGGACCAGAAGCGCAGCCGTACGGTCGCCTGGGCGCGTCCGTGGTGCAACAGGGCCCGCCGGGCCTTGCGCGGCAGGATCGCCCAGACTGGCGCCTGCTCGCCCGGGGAGAGCTGCTGGCGCAACTGCAGCGAGATGCCGTAGCGGTGGCGCCCGACCCTGACGTTGCGGGCCTGGATCGCGATCCGACACCTGTGCGGGCAGACGGCGGTCGCGATCTTCACCCGGCCGCCCGGCAGGATCGCCAGCGGGCCGCCTTCGCCGAGCGGCACGAGCCCTGCAGTGGCGCCAGACGCCGGCGGGGCGGACGTCTGCCGCGGCGGAACGCTCTGCTCGGGCGCGCGGACGTCCACAGGCACGCTCACCGCCTGGCCGTCGACCGTCGCCGTGACCGTCGCGACCCCGGCGGCGGCGCTGCTCAGCAGCGTGGTCGCCGTCCCGCCCAGCAGCGTCGCGCCGTCCGGCGCGACGGTCCCCAGATCGGTGGAGAAGGCGACCGGGACACCGTCGGGCGGCGGGGCCGCCGCGTTTCCGGCGGAGTCGGTGTCGATCGTGGCCTCGACCGTCGAGCTGCCGCCCGGCGCGAACGAGGGATGGGCGGCCGCGACGCGGAGCACGAGCCAGGGAGAGGCGTCGACGCCGGCGGAGACCGTGTCGCAGGGGTTGGAGCCGTCGAGCGTCGGCCCGCCGTTGCAGCCCCACCAGTTGCCGGGCGCCTCGAGGGTGCCGCCGACGGTGTTGGCGACGCCCATGTGGGTGCTGCCGACGATCCTGTTGGCGGAGATCTCGATCTGCCGGCCGGTCGGGTCCCACGGGTCGATGTCGCGCGTGTCGACGCCGTCGTAGGAATCGACGATCGTGTTGTCGGCGATCGTCACGCGTTCCACGTCGGGGCTGAGCTGGATCCCGTAGGCGTTGCAGTCGTGGAAGTCGTTGCCGGAGACCGTGACGCCCGCCGAGGGGTCGAGCCCGAATTGGCTGCCGAAGATCTGCAGGCAGCCGGTCGTGCCGTTGCCGTCGAAGGAGTTGCCGGTCAGGCTCGATTCGTGCAGGTCGATCTGCAGGCCCATTTCCCCCGGCCTGTCGACGTCGAAGTCGTTGCCGGCGACGACCCCTTCGGTCACGCTGCCGCCGATGGCGGCGGTGTCGCGCACCGTATTGCCGCGCAGCTCGAGCCCTTCGAAGGTCGAGTTGCCGGGGTTGAAGATCGTGTAGTCGTCGACCGGACCGGGAAAGACATCGTCGTCGATCGTCAGGTTGCTGTAGGCACCCTCGGCGAGCATCACACCGTAGCCCGCGCCTTCGATCAGGTCGTGTTCGATCGAGATCCCTTCGCCCGCCGTCTCGATCGTGATCGCCCGCACGCCGCTGCCGACGACGTCGTCGGCGATCGTCAGGCCGTCGGTATCGCCGACGCCGGTGTAGATCGGCTCGCCGGTATCGCTGGCCGAGACCGTCAGCCCTTCGATGGACACCCTTTCGGCGTCCGGCCTGATCGCGATCCCGCCACCGCCTTCGACGATCGCCTCCGCACCCCGGGCTTCGGCGTTCGGATCGATGCCGGCGTTCGGCCCGCGCAGGGCCAGCGTCTTGCCGACGCTCACCTGTTCGGCGTAGGTGCCGGCGGCTATCTCAATCGTGTCGCCGGCTACCGCCGCATCGACCGCGTGCTGGATGGTCGCGCAGGGCGCCGCGGGGTCGGCGCACGCGTTGGCCGCATCGGATCCGCCGGGGGCGACGTAGCGCGTCGCGCTGACCGCACCGGCACCGGCCGGCAGCGCGCAGGCGACCACGCAGAGCGCCATCAGCGTCCATAGCCCCGCGCGCCAAGCGCGTGTTCGATTGTCCCCCGCCGACATCGCGTGGCATGCTCACGAAGCGCCGGCGAGATTCCAAGCGAACTGGACAAACGTCGGGGCGCGGGGCGGCGCCCCGCTCCTCGTCATTCAACTGGTACGACTCAGTAGCGGTAGTGGTCGGGCTTGTACGGACCCTCGACCGGGATGCCGAGATAGGCGGCCTGCTCCGCGGACAGCTCGGTGAGGTTGACGCCGAGCGCCGCGAGGTGCAGCCGGGCGACCTTCTCGTCGAGGTGCTTGGGCAGCACGGTGACGTCCTTGGCCGTGAACCCGTCCGGCTGGCCGTAGAGCTCGATCTGCGCGATCACCTGGTTGGTGAACGAGTTCGACATCACGAAGCTCGGGTGTCCGGTCGCATTGCCGAGGTTGAGCAGGCGCCCCTCGGAGAGGAGGATGATCGAGTGGCCGTCGGGGAAGCGCCACTCGTCGACCTGCGGCTTGATGTTGACCCGTTCGGCGGAAGACGCTTCGAGCCCGGCGACGTCGATCTCGTTGTCGAAGTGGCCGATGTTGCCGACGATCGCGTTGTGCTTCATCCGCGCCATGTGATCGGCGGTGATGATGTCCTTGTTGCCGGTGGCGGTGACGAAGATGTCGGCCGTCCCGACGACTTCGTCGAGCGTCCGCACCTCGTAGCCCTCCATTGCCGCCTGCAGGGCGCAGATCGGGTCGACCTCGGTGACGATCACGCGGGCGCCCTGGCCACGCAACGACTCGGCGCAGCCCTTGCCGACGTCCCCATGGCCGCAGACGACGGCGACCTTGCCGCCGATCATCACGTCGGTGGCGCGGTTGATCCCGTCGATCAGCGAGTGCCGGCAGCCGTAGAGGTTGTCGAACTTCGACTTGGTGACGGAGTCGTTGACGTTGATCGCGGGGAAGAGCAGGTCGCCGCTCTCGGCCAGCTGGTAGAGCCGGTGCACGCCGGTGGTCGTCTCCTCGGTGACCCCCTTGATCCCCGCGGCGATCCGGGTCCAGCGCTGCGGGTCGGCTTCGAGCGAGCGCTGCAGGGTCTCGAGCACGATGCGGAACTCCTCCGAGTCGGCCGAGGCCGGGTCGGGCACGGCGCCCGCCTTCTCGAACTCGACGCCCTTGTGGACGAGCAGGGTGGCGTCGCCGCCGTCGTCGAGGATCATGTTCGGGCCCTCCCCGTCGGGCCAGTCCAGCGCCTGCTCGGTGCACCACCAGTACTCCTCCAGGGTCTCGCCTTTCCAGGCGAAGACAGGGATGTCGGCGGCGGCGATCGCGGCGGCGGCGTGGTCCTGGGTGGAGAAGATGTTGCAGCTGGCCCAGCGGACCTCGGCGCCGAGGGCGATCAGGGTCTCGATCAGCACGGCGGTCTGCACCGTCATGTGCAGCGAGCCGGTGATCCGCGCGCCCCGCAGCGGCTGCTCGGCCGCGAACTCCTCGCGGGTCTGCATCAGGCCCGGCATCTCGACCTCGGCGAGGCCGATCTCCTTGCGCCCGAAGTCGGCGAGGCCGATGTCGGCGACTTTGTAGTTTGAGGTGGCGATTGCCATCGATTCCCTTTCGTCTTTTGGGTCCCGGCGAAGGATACGTAGAAAGCGTCAGCTGGACGTGCCGGCGCTCAGCCGCGCTCGAGCGCGGCCTTGAGGCGATCGATCGCCTCGATCGGCAGGGGGTCGATGCCGCGCTTCGCGGCGAGCTCGAGCGAGACCAGATCGCCGAGCATCACCGTCCAGAGCAGGCGCTCGACCCGGTTCTCCCCCGCCGCCTCGATCCGCACGGCGGGGGCACCGTCGCGCTCGACCTCGGCAGCGGTCAGGTCGAAGCGGAGCTGCTCGCGGGGATGCTGGTCGCGATCCTCGAGCAGCACCGCCGCCAGCGGGGCGGCATCCGCCGCTTCCCAGGCGCAGATCTCGTTGTGAGCGGCCTCCGGCAGCTCGGAGCAGAAGGCGGGCAGCTTGGCGTTCTCGTTCACCTGGGTCTTCCAGCGACGCGCCGCGGCGGCGCTCGGCCCCGCCCCGTAGATCACCGGGACCCGCTCGCCGATCGCAGCGGCAACCTCGCCGGCCAGGTGGCGCAGATCGTCGCGCTGGGCCTCGAGGAAGGCGGCAGCCGCCTCGACCTCGGTGGCGACGCGGGGCGCGATCCCCGCCGCGGCGGCGACCTCCAGAGCGCAGACGAGCATGTAGGCGACCGCGGTGCGCGGCGCCGGCAGCAGCCCGGGGAGGCCGATCACCGGGTCTCCGGCCGCACGTGCCCGCTCGGTGAGCGCGCCGCCCGTGCTGGCGATCACCCGCCGGGCGCCGAGAGCCTCGGCGGCCGCGAAGCAGGAGAGCGTCTCCTCGGTCCCACCCGAGTAGCTCGAGCAGAGCAGGGTCCAATCCGCCGTCACCCAGCTCGGCAGCGCGTAGCCGCGCACGGTCAGCAGCGGGCCCGTGAGGCGCTCGCCCAGCGCCGCGGCGGCAAGATCGCCGCCGACCGCGGAGCCGCCCATCCCACAGACGAGCAGCCCGGCCGACTCGCTGCGAGCGAGGCGCGCCGACTCCACCCGCCAGAGGGCATCGCGCAGGTGGTCGGGAATGGCGAGGACGTCGTCGAGCATGGTCAGCTCGCGATCCTTTCGCCCTCTCCGGCCACCGCTCCTGCAACCTCGGCGCCCGCGGGCACCTCGGCGCCCGCCGAGAGGATCGAGTCGACCAGGCGGGCGTTCTCGCCGACGCCGGCGCCGTCGAGCAGGACGGAGCCCGTCACCACCGCGCCCGCGCCGATCCGACAGCCGGGCCCGACCACCGCGCGCGGGCCCAGCGTGGCGGAAGGATCGACGTCGGCGGCAGGATCGACGAGCAGGTCCGGCCCGGACGGCTCCACCCGCGTCTCCACCCGGCCCGCGAGGATGTCCCAGCTCGCCTGCAGGTAGCGCTCCGGCGTGCCGATGTCCATCCAGTAGCCGTCGAGCAGCAGGCCGTGCAGGCGGTTGCCGACCAGGCGGGGGAAGACGTCGCGCTCGATCGAGACGTTCTCCCCAGGGGGGATCAGGTCGAGGACCGAGCGCTGCAGCACGTACATGCCGGCGTTGACCTCGCCCGGCTTGGGCTCGCCGGTCTTCTCGAGGAACTCGAAAACCTCCCCTCCCTCACCGCTGTCGACCAGGCCGAAGGCCGAGGAGTCCTCGACCGGGTGCAGGCCGATCGTCGCCGCCGCGGCCCACTCCTCGTGCGCCTGCAGCAGCGCGGTCAGATCGAGGTCGGTGAGCACGTCCCCGTTGAGCGCGAGGAAGCGCTCGTCTAGATCGTCGCCGAGCGAATCGGCGGCGAAGCGGATCGCGCCCGCCGTGCCCAGCGGCTCGGGCTCGACCGCGTAGCGGATCGCGACACCCGCCCGCTCCTCCTCGCCCGCCAGCGCCTCGCGCAGCACGTCGGGCAGGAAGCCGCAGGCGAGAACGACTTCGCTCACCCCGTGCGAAGCGAGCCACTCGATCATGTAGGCGAGGAAGGGCCGGTCGACCAGCGTCAGGGCCGGCTTGGGAATGGAGTTGGTGAGCGGACGAAGGCGAGTGCCTTCGCCGCCCACTAAAACGATTGCCTGCATCGGCTCAGTCGGTGGGCGCCGGGAAGGGCTGCGGCGCCCGGCCGATGCCCTCGTATTCGAATCCTGCCGAGATCAGCGACATGGGGTCGAGGAAGTTGCGACCGTCGATCAGCAGCGGCCGTGCCATCCGGCTCGCCGCCTCACGCCAGTCGAGCTCGGCGAACTCGCCCCACTCGGTGACCAGCACCGCGGCGTCGGCGCCGTCGAGCGCGTCCAGGGCCGAGTCGCGCAGCTCGACGCCGTCGAGCAGGCTCTTCGCCGCCTCGGCCGCAACCGGGTCGTAGGCGACGACCTCGGCCCCTTCGCCCTGCAGGCGAGCGGCCAGCACCAGGCTCGACGCCTCCCGCATGTCGTCGGTGTCGGGCTTGAAGGCAAGCCCCAGCAACGCCACGCGCCGTCCGACGAGCGAGTCCAGATGAGTGAGCAGCTTCTGCACGACGCGGCGCTTCTGCAGCTCGTTCACCTCGATCACGGCGTTCAGCAGCTGGAAGTGGTAGCCGGTGTTGCCGGCAAGCATCTTGAGTGCTGAGACATCCTTCGGGAAACAAGAACCGCCGTAGCCTATTCCTGCCCTCAGGAAGGAAGGTCCGATGCGACGGTCGAGGCCCATGCCGCGGGCGACCTCGCCGACGTCGGCGCCGACCTCCTCGCAGACGTTGGCGATCTCGTTGACGAACGAGATCTTGGTGGCGAGGAAGGCGTTGGAGGCGAGCTTGATCATCTCGGCGCTGGCGACGTCGGTGCGGACGACGCCACCGCCCAGCGGCTCGTAGAGGGCCGCGACCGCATCGCCGGCCTCCTCGTCGCCGGCGTCGGCGCCGATCACGACCCGGTCGGGGTGCATGAAGTCGGCGACCGCGGTCCCCTCCTTGAGGAACTCCGGGCAGGAGACGTAGGCCAGCCCCGGCCGGTCGCGGCAGATGGCCTCCCCCGTCCCGGCGGGCACCGTGCTCTTCATGATCAGCACGTGCTCGCCGTCCGCGGGCAGCTCCTCGACCACGGCGCGCACGCGGGAGAGGTCGGCGTCGCCGGAGCGGGTCGGCGGCGTGTCGACGCAGACGAAGAGCAAGCGGGCGGCGTCGAGCAGCTTGCTCATCTCCGTGGTGAACGTGAGCCGCTCGGCGTTGCGTGCCAGAAGCTCGTCCAGGCCCGGCTCGTGGATCGTCGTCTCGCCTGCCGCGAGCGCCTTCACCTTCTCCGCCAGGATGTCGCGCGCGACGACCGGGTGGCCCAGCTCGGCGAAGCAGGTCGCGGTGACCAATCCCACCCAGCCCACGCCGATCACGCCGATCGGCTCTTTGCTCTGCGTCATCGCTGCGCGCTCCCTTGCTTTTGCTTGCCCCGTGGCTTCCCCTTGGGGATTATCACCCGTGCCGAGCGGGCCATGCCGACCATCTGGTCGTTGGTCAGCGACTGCAGCAGGCTGTTGGAGATCCAGTACGTGTTGTCGCCGCGATGCCAGGCGATCATCTTCACCCGATCGCCGTCGAGGAAGATCTCGTATTCGCGGCCGTGAATCGTACGCGTTTCGCTGGGATGGTCGAGGATCGGCGGGTCCGACCAACCGCGGATCCCCTGCACCCCGAAGTACTGGGTTTCGTATTCGGGGCCGTACTCGGCGACCATCCGGTAGGCCGCATGACGCTCGCCGTCGGTGTCCTTGAAGTGGTAGACGCGCGGGTCCTGGATATGCAGGTAGCTGTCGCTTTCGACGTAGTGCGCTTCGGAGGGAAGACGCGTCGGGTAGAAGATGGGGAAGCGGCCGCTCACCCTCCGGGCGGCCGTCTTCGCCTCCAGTTCGCCCGATTCTGCGGCCGGGACGAGCCCGTCCTCGCCCGGCGGCTTCAACTTCACGACGTGCGGCTTTTCCTTGCGCTTCTTCTTCGTCGACTTCTTCGACTTCTTGCCGCTCGGCTGCGAGCGGCCTTCGATCGAGCCGCGCGGCCCGCCACTGGCTTCGATCCCGAGGAACTTGCTCACCGCTTCCTGGATCGCGCTCTCGGTCGCGTACACGTAGCTCGGGCCGAGCGTCGCCGGGAAGTGGATCTCCTTGATCGAGGCGCCGCGCGAGGCGATGAACAGCTTCAGCACTTCCAGCATCGTCTTCTGGTCGCTGATGTCGGAGGTCGTGTATTCGGTGAAGATGTCGATCAGGTCGTTGCGGCCCAGCACCAGGTCGCCGATCGGGACGCGCTGCCGGGCGTCGGAGAGGAAGTCCTGCTGGCGGGCGGCGCGGACGAGGTCGGTGTCGGTGTGCCGGTAGCGCACGTACTGCAGCGCCTTTTTCCCGCAGAGCAGCTGATAGCCGGGCTGCACGTCGATTTCCGAATACTGTTCGTCGGGCGGCAGGCCCACGTTGGAGTGGTAGTAGCGGCGGTCGACGTCGACGTAGACGCAGTCGATCGCGTCGACCGCGCGGACGAAGCCGAGGTAGTCGACGTTGACGACGTGGTTGATCTGCAGCCCGGTCAGCTGCTTGACCACCTGCAGGGTCAGCTTCGGCCCGCCGTAGGAATACGCTTCGTTGAACTTGCCGGTGCCGTAGCCGGGTATTTCGACCTTGAGGTCGCGTGGGATCGACATCAGCGCGATCGCGTTGCGGTCGGGGTCGAGCCGCAGCAGCAGCGTCGTGTCCGAGCGCCCGGGATCTTCCGGTTCGTTGGCGCGCTTGTCGGAGCCGATGATGACGATGTTCTCGGGTTCGCCGCCGTGGGTCTGGGCGAGGACGCGCTGGACGCGGTTCTTCAGCACGTTGTTGTGCGAGAGCGCCGTCGCGATGCTGCCGACGTAGAGCAGGATGCTCGCCGCGGTGGCTGCGGCGACGACGCTGACTATCGTCATCGAGGCAAGCGTGAAGCGCCACCAGTAGCGCTTGCGCTTGGGCGGCGGCTCGTGGTCGCCCTCGGGCGGGGGCTTCTTGAAGACGGGCTCGATCATCGCGCCGGGCTCAGGCCCCCCGCCGCCCCGGAAGGGCGCGCAGGAACTGCTCTAGCGTCTGCCGGTAGGCCAGCAGCGAAGGCACGGAGACCCACTCCTGCGGCCCGTGATGACCTTCGCCGAGCGGACCGAACTCGACCGCGGGTACCCCCACCCGCAGGAAGGAGACCGCATCGGAGGCTCCGTCGCGGCCGACGCTCATCGGCTCGCCGCCGTGGTGCGCCGAGGCCGCCTCGCGCAGGCAGCGGACAAACGACGATTCCCGGTCGACGACCGCGGGCGGCCGGGTCAGCAGCGGCGTCACCGCGACGTCGGGCAGGCCGCGGATCTGGGCGAGCACCGTCGCGGGGTCCTGATCGGGCAGGTAGCGGATGTCGACGTCGATCGCGCATCGGTCGGGCACCTTGTTGAGAGCATCGCCACCCAGGATCCTGCCGAGATTGATCGAGGGACGGTCGAACAGCTCCGAGCTGTGCCTAGCGAAAGGTAGCGACTCGATACTGCGGAAAACGTCGTGTGCCTTGAGCACGGCGTTGTCGCCCAGCCACGGCGTCGCCCCGTGCGCGGCGACGCCGCTCACCTCCAACCGCAGCGCCAGCACGCCCTTTGCCTCGACTCCGATCTGCAGATCGGTCGGCTCGCCGGTGATCGCGAAGTCGCCGAGGAAGCCGCCGTCGACCAGCGCGTCGCTGCCCCGTTCGGCCTCCTCCTCGGACTCCTCGTCGCCGACGATCCCCAACCGCACCCGCACCCCCTCGCAATCGCGCATCGCCGCGGTGACGACGAGCATCGCCGCCAGGGCCCCCTTCATGTCATAGGCGCCCCGCCCGTACAGCCGCTCCCCCTCGACGCGTGGATCGAACTGCCCCGGCCGCCCCGGGACGACGTCGATGTGACCGTGCAGGACGACCGTAGGCGCGTCAGCGGAGCCCACTTCGGCCTTGAGCACCGGCAGCCCCCGCACCTCCTCGGTGGCCACCCCGATCCCCCGCGCTTCCAACCACCCCTCGACGAACCCCGCCGCTTCCAACACCCCATCGGCCTCCGACGTGTCGTACCCAATCAACCGCCTGGCCAGACCCACCAGCTCCTCGCTCATGAGCAGCTCCGCCTCGGCGTATCCGAGATTGACCACACTGGAGGTGGGTCAATCTCGGATACGCGCGAGAAGCACGTGGGCGAAGCTACGCCGAGGCGTCGAGCGGCGGGGTCGATGTCCCTCCGCGGGAATGTCGCGAAGCGGCGATATGCAATCTGATTCCGGCGCGGCCGCAGGCCGCGCTCGAGCTCCAGGAGCGGAGGCCGAAGGCCGAGCGACTTCAATTCACGCGGAGGGACATCGGCCCCTCCGCTCACCCCTGGGCGATGGCGAGAAACGCTTCGGCCCGCTCGCGGTCTTTCAACGCCCGCGCCCGCTTGCCGCTGCCGTCCTCCGATTCGCCCAGCCGCTGCTCGGCATCGGCGAGCTGCTCCTTGAGCACGCCGGCGTCGAGGTCCTCGGGCGGAATCGCCTCCTCGAGCAGCAGGCGCGTGTGGTTGCCGAAGACCTGCAGCCAGCCGTGCGCTTGGGCGTAGCGCCGCGTCTCGGAGCCGCCCAGGTGCAGACGCAGCTCCGTCGGGCGCAGCGAGGCGAGCAGCGGCGCGTGGTTGGCGAGGATGCCGATCTCCCCCACCTTCGTGCGGGTCGACACCTGGCTCACCTCGCCGCTGAAGACCTCCCCCTCCGGGGTGAGGACCTCGACCTCGAATTTGCTCTCGCCGGCCAAGCTCGTCTCTTAGGCCGCCGCCGAGGAGGCGTTCTCGGTGACCTGGTCGATCGAGCCCTGCATGTAGAAGGCGCCCTCGGGCAGGTCGTCGTGCTCGCCGTCGAGGATCTCGCGGAAGCCGCGGACCGTCTCGGCGACCGGCACGAACTCGCCGCTGCGCCCGGTGAACTGCTCGGCGACGAAGAACGGCTGCGAGAGGAAGCGCTCGATCTTGCGCGCCCGCGAGACCGTCTGCTTGTCCTCGTCGGAGAGCTCGTCGATGCCGAGGATGGCGATGATGTCCTGCAGCTCCTTGTAGCGCTGCAACACTTCCTGGACCTCCGTCGCGGTGCGGTAGTGGTCCTCGCCGAGGATGTCGGGCTTGAGGATCGTCGAGCTCGAGTCGAGTGGGTCGACGGCGGGATAGATGCCTTTCTCGGAGATCGCCCGCGAGAGCGCCGTGGTCGCGTTGAGGTGGGCGAACACCGACGCCGGAGCCGGGTCGGTGTAGTCGTCCGCCGGCACGTAGACGGCCTGGATCGAGGTGACCGAGCCGCGCTCGGTG
>DASSHI010000013.1:0-16978 GCA_035693025.1 Solirubrobacterales bacterium | reverse complement strand
CGTTTGCCATTACCGCCCGCGGTATCAGCGCGTGTGCGCCGGCGCGGCGCTCGATCGGCACGAAGGCGACCAGCAGGACCGCGGCGAGGGCGAACATGCCGAGCACCCGCGGATCGCCGAAGCCCCAGTCGTCGATCTGGTCGAGGGCAACGAGCAGCGAGACGAGGCCGACCGAGATCGCCGCGACCCCCGGGTAGTCGATCTGCTGGCGACCCTCGTCGGGCTCGGCGACTTTGACCAAGCGGTAGGTGACGAGCACGGCGAAGATCGAGATCGGCACGTTGAGGAAGAAGATCCAGCGCCAGCTCAGCGCGTCGGTGAGCACGCCGCCGATCAGCGGCCCGACCGCGTTGCCGAGCCCGGCGGCGCCGATGATGATCCCGCCCGCCAGCCCCGCCTTGTCTTCGGGCAGCAGCGCGTAGGTCATGCCGAGGATCGCCGGCCACATCAGCGCCCCGCCAATCCCCATCAGCGTCCGCGTCGCGATCAGCCAGGTCTCGGTCTGCGCCGCGCCGCCCAGTGCCGACATCGAGGCGAAGATCGCGGTGCCGAGGAAGAAAGCGTTGCGGCGGCCGAACATGTCGGCCAGCCGGCCGCCGGTGACGATCATCACGCCGAAGGTCAGCGCGTAGGCGTTGACCACCCATTGGATCGTGTTGATGTTGGTGTCGAAGTCCTTCTCCATCGTCGGGATCGCGACGTTGACCGCGGAGAAGTCGTTGGCGATCACGAGCACGCTGAGGCTCATCGCCAGCAGCGCCAACACCGTGGTCCGGTCGATCCTTTCGATCGGCGCAGCGTACGCTAAGCTGGAGCGCGAATGACGCATCGGCTGGACAGCCTCGCGCTACTCCTTCTCCTCCCCCCTCGGGGGGAATAGCGCTGGGCGGCGCGACAGCCGCGAGACACAGAGGTCATTCGAGAGCACTGGAGAAGGAGGCAGTTCCATGAGCACCGAGTCCGACGCAAACCGCGTCCACATCTTCGACACCACGCTGCGCGACGGCGAGCAGTCGCCCGGCATCTCGCTGAACACCGCGGAGAAGGTCGAGATCGCCCAGCAGCTGGCACGGCTCGGCGTCGACGTGATCGAGGCCGGCTTCCCGGTCACCTCGCCCGGCGACTTCGAGGCGGTCGAGGCGATCTCGCGCGGCGTCGAGGGCCCGACCATCTGCGGCCTCGCCCGCACCCACAAGGCGGACATCGACGCCGCTTGGGGGGCGATCCGCGACGCCGCCCGGCCGCGCATCCACACCTTCATTTCGACCTCCGACATCCACATCGAGCACCAGCTGCAGACCGACCGCGAGGACGTCAAGGGCCAGGCCCGGGCGGCCGTGGCCCTGGCCCGCTCCTACTGCGAGGACGTCGAGTTCTCGCCGATGGACGCGACCCGCGCCGATATCGAGTTCACCGCCGAGGTTTGCGCGATCGCGGTCGAGGAGGGCGCGACCGTGATCAACATCCCCGACACCGTCGGCTACACGACGCCCGAGGAGTACACCGACTACTTCCGGCGCCTCTACGAGCTGGTGCCGGGGCTGCGCGGGGTCGAGACCTCGGTCCACTGCCACGACGACCTGGGCATGGCGGTCGCCAACTCCTACGCGGGCGTCCTGGCCGGCGCCCGCCAGGTCGAGTGCGCGGTCAACGGCATCGGCGAGCGGGCCGGCAACTGCTCGCTGGAGGAGATAGTGATGCTGATCAAGACCCGGGTGGACGTGCACGGCCTCGGCAGCGGCGTGCAGACGCGCGAGCTGGCCCGCACCAGCCGCATGGTCTCGCGCCTGACCGGCTACCCGATCCAGCCCAACAAGGCCGTGGTCGGGCGCAACGCCTTCGCCCACGAGTCGGGCATCCATCAGGACGGCGTGCTGAAGGAGCGCACGACCTACGAGATCATGGACGCGACCGAGGTCGGCCTGGAGTCGAACTCGATCGTGCTGGGCAAGCATTCCGGCCGCCACGCGCTGCGCGACGCGCTGGAGCAGCTCGGCTTCAAGATCGATGGCAACGCCCTGAACGCCGCCTTCAAGCGCTTCAAGGAGATCGCCGATCGAAAGAAGCAGGTCACGGCGCTCGACCTGGAGGCGATCGTCTCCGACGAGATGCGCGAGTGTGCCGACGCCCACGAGTTGGCCTGGTTCGAGGTCGAGGCGGGCTCGCGACGCGAGCCGCTGGCCCGCGTCGCGGTGACGATGCCCTCCGGCGAGGAGTCGGTCGGCGAGTCCGACGGCGACGGGCCGGTGGACGCGATCTTCCGCGCGATCCAGAAGGCGACCGACACGGAGTGCGAGCTGCGCCAGTACACGGTCGAGGCGGTGACCGGGGGGGAGGACGCACTCGGCGAGGTCAGCGTGATGCTGCGCGCCGCCGGTCGCCTGGCCACCGGCCAGGGCGTCGCCACCGACATTCTCGAGGCCTCGGCCCGCGCCTACGTGCGGGCGCTGTCCAACGCCCTCGAGGGCGCCGCGATCCGCGAGGCCGAGGCGGCCACCGCCGAAGCCGCGGTCGAGCGCACCCCCGGGCCCTAGCTGGGCTTCACACGCGCATCCGAGATTGACCACACTGGAGTGGGGTGAATGTCGGATGCGCGTCGCCGCTCTGCCATACGTCCGTACGTGATAGCGTACAAGCGTAATGGCGACCGCCGAGGTGACGAGAACCACTGCCGAGCAGAGCGAGGGCTCCCGGGCCGTCGGCACCCGGATCCGTGCCCTGCGGGAGGCGATGGGCCTCTCGCTGCGCGACCTCGCCGAGCGCAGCGGGGTCAGCGCGCCGATGCTCTCCCAGGTCGAGCGCGGGGAGACGAGCCCGACCCTGGCGGTGGCCGAGAAGATCGCAGCGGGCCTGGAGCTGACCCTCTCGCAGCTGCTGCGCCTCGATGAGGGCGAGCATGTCGCGATCAGCCGCGCCGGCGCGCGCCGGCGCTTCGCGCGCGGCGATCACCGCTTCGAGGAGCTGACGCCGCCGCTGCCGGGACAGCGCGCCGACGTCTCGCTGCACACCCTGGAGCCGGGCGGCACGACCGGTGGCCCGGGCGACCCGCCGATGCACGAGCCGGGCAGCCGCGAGACCGCGGTCGTCCTGGAGGGTTCTCTCGCGCTCTTCGTCGAGGGCGCCCGCCACGACCTTGCCGGCGGCGACAGCGTCACCTTCGACGCCGACCTGCCGCACCATTTCGAGAACGACGGCGAGGAGCGGGCACGCTTCCTCGCCGTGATAGCCGCCGGACTGAGGAGGAGCTGATCATGCCGCAGACGCCGCAAACGATGTTCGACAAGATCTGGAGCGCCCACGAGGTATCCGATGGCCTGCTCTACATCGACCTGCACCTGGTCCACGAGGTGACCTCGCCGCAGGCCTTCGACGGCCTGCGGCTGGCCGAGCGCCCGGTGCGCCGGCCCGACCGCACGCTGGCGACCGCGGATCACAACGTGCCCACCGACGGGACGAAGGCGGCGAGCCTGATCGCCGACCAGCTCTCGCGCGTCCAGGTCGAGACCCTGGAGCGCAACTGCGAGGAGTTCGGCATCCCGCTCTACTCGCTGGGCTCCGAGCGACAGGGGATCGTCCACGTGATCGGTCCGGAGCTGGGCGTGACCCAGCCCGGCATGACGATCGTCTGCGGCGACAGCCACACCTCGACCCACGGCGCCTTCGGTGCGATCGCCTTCGGCATCGGCACCTCGGAGGTCGAGCACGTGCTGGCGACCCAGTGCCTGGTGCAGAAGCGGCCGAAGACGATGCGCATCTTCTACTCCGGGGAGCTGGGCCCCGGCGTCACGCCCAAGGACCTGATCCTGGCGACGATCGGCCGGCTCGGCACCGGCGGCATGGTCGGCCACGCAGTCGAGTACGCGGGCCCTGCGATCGAGGCGCTCTCGATGCCGGGGCGGATGACGGTCTGCAACATGACGATCGAGGGCGGCGGCCGGGCCGGCATGATCGCTCCCGACGAGACCACCTTCGAGTGGGTCCGCGGCAAGGACGCCGCGCCGGATGACTTCGACGCCGCGGTCGAGCGCTGGCGCTCGCTGCCGACCGACGAGGGCGCCGAGTTCGACACCGAGATCGAGATCGACGCCGCGGGCATCTCGCCGATGGTCACCTGGGGGACCAACCCGGGAATGGTCGTCGAGGTCACCGACACGGTTCCCGACCCGGCGGCGATGGATTCGCCGGCCGATCGCGAATCGGCCGAACGGGCGCTCGCTTACATGGCGCTCGAGCCGGGCACGCCGATGACCGAGGTCGCGCCGGAGCGCGTCTTCATCGGCTCCTGCACCAACTCGCGCGTCGAGGATCTGCGCGAGGCGGCGGCGATGGTCGACGGGCGCAAGGTCGCCGGCTCGGTGCGGGCGATGGTCGTCCCAGGCTCCCAGCAGGTCAAGGCCGCCGCCGAAGCGGAGGGCCTGCACGACGTCTTCCGCTCGGCCGGCTTCGAGTGGCGCGAGGCGGGCTGCTCGATGTGCCTGGGGATGAACCCGGACACGCTGATCGAGGGCGAGCGCTGCGCCTCGACCTCCAACCGCAATTTCGAGGGGCGTCAGGGCAAGGGCGGCCGCACCCATCTGGTCAGCCCGAAGATGGCCGCCGCGGCGGCTATCGAGGGCCGTTTCGTCGACATCAGGAATTGGAGCTGAGCATGCGAGCGATAGACGTCATCGAGGGCAGCGTGTCGGTCCTGGACAGGGCCGACGTCGATACCGATCAGATCATCCCCAAGCAGTTCCTCAAGCGGGTCGAGCGGACCGGCTTCGGCGAGTTCCTCTTCTACGACTGGCTGCGCTCCGGTGAGATCGAGCTGGAGCCGAACCCGATCCTCGTCGCGGGGCGCAACTTCGGCTGCGGCTCCTCGCGCGAGCACGCCCCCTGGGCGCTGGAGGACTTCGGCTTCGAGGCGATCGTCGCCCCCTCCTTCGCCGACATCTTCTACGCCAACTGCACCAAGGTCGGCCTGCTGCCGGTCGAGCTCGACGAGGCGCACTGCCGCGCGGTGGCCGAGGCGGGCGAGGCGCGGATCGACGTCGACGACCAGACGGTCACCTGCGCCGCCGGCGTCTTCGAGTTCGAGATCGAGCCCGACATCGCCCACCGCCTGCTGAACGGCCTCGACGACATCGGCATCACCCTCGAGAACGTCGCCGCGATCGACGCCTTCGAGTCCGCGCAGGCAGCCGCAGCCGGCCCGGTGACCACGGCGCTATGAGCGATCCCGACCCGATCAGGCCGATGAACAGCAGTTCGCGCGAGTGGGACGCGGAGACCTATGACCAGGTCTCCGACCCGCAGTTCAGCTGGGGCATGGAGGTGTTGGAGCGGCTTGAGCTGCGGGGCGATGAGGACGTGGTCGACGCCGGCTGCGGTTCCGGCCGAGTCAGCGAGCAACTGCTCGCGCGCCTCCCCAACGGGCATCTGACCGCCGTAGACGGCTCCGCTGCGATGATCGCGAAGGCCCGCGAGCGGCTGGGGGAGGGGGTCGACTACGTCGTCGCCGACCTCGCTGAGCTGGAGATGGCCGAGCCGGTCGACCTCGTTTTCTCCACCGCGACCTTTCACTGGCTGCTCGATCACGATCGTCTCTTCGCCCGCCTGCGGGCGGCGCTGCGACCGGGCGGCCGCCTCGTCGCCCAGTGCGGCGGCGAAGGCAACGTCGCCCGCCATGCGCAGGCGATCGTCGCCGCGGCCTCCAACCATGAGTTCGGGCAGCACTTCGGCGAGGCCAATTCGCTCTGGAACTTCGCCGGGCCCGAGCAGACCGAGGCACGCCTGCGCAACGCCGGCTTCGAGGAGGTCCGCTGCTGGCTGGAACCGAAGCCGGTGCAGCCCGCCGACCCGCTCACCTTCACGATGACCGTCACCCTGGGCCCCTTGCTGGCGCAGCTGCCGGACGAGAAACGACGGCCGTTTGCGGAAGCGGTCCTGGCCGAGGCCGAGCAACCCCTGGTGCTCGACTACGTCCGCCTCAACATCGAGGCACGTGTCTAGAGTTGCGCGCCTGTGAGTGACGCTCCGCGCATAGTGCTGCTGCCAGGCGACGGGATCGGGCCCGAGATCGTCGCCGCTGCCCGCGAGCTGCTCGAGGCGCTGGACGAGTTCGAGTTCGACGAGCGGCTGATGGGAGGGTGCTCGATCGACGCGCACGGCGTCGCTCTTACCGACGAGGTCCTCGATGCCTGCCGGGCCTCCGACGCCGTCCTGCTCGGCGCCGTCGGCGGGCCGAAATGGGATACGACCGACCCCGACGCGCCGCGGCCCGAGCAGGGGCTGCTGGGCCTGCGCAAGGGGATGGGCCTCTACGCCAACCTGCGGCCGGTGCGGCCCAGCCCGGCGCTGGTCGGCGCCAGCCCGCTGCGTGAGGAGCGCATCGCCGGCACCGACCTGCTGGTCGTGCGCGAGCTGACCGGCGGGATCTACTTCGGCGACAGCGGCCGCGAGGGCGATTCCGCCCACGACACCTGCGAGTACTCGGTCGGTGAGATCGAGCGGATCGCCCGCGCCGGCTTCGCCGCCGCGCAACGGCGAGCCGAGGGCGGCGGGCGCCGGCCCCGCGTCACCTCGGTCGACAAGGCCAACGTGCTCGAGACCTCACGGCTGTGGCGCGAGGTGGTGAGCGGGCTCGCCGGCGAGTATCCGGACGTCGAGCTCGACCACCTGCTGGTCGACAACGCGGCGATGCAGCTCGTCTCGCGACCCGCCGAGTTCGACGTGATCGTCACCGAGAACCTCTTCGGCGACATCCTCAGCGACGAGTCGGCGATGCTCACCGGCTCGCTCGGGATGCTGCCCTCGGCCAGCCTTGGCGAGGCCGGTGCGCCCGGCCTGTTCGAGCCGGTGCACGGCTCGGCTCCCGACATCGCCGGTCGCGGCGTCGCCAACCCGCTGGCGACCTTCCTCAGCACGGCGATGATGCTGCGCCACGGCCTCGATCGGCCCGAGCAGGCCGAGCGGATCGAGTCGGCGGTCGACGCGGTGCTCGAGCAGGGCCTGCGCACGCCGGATCTGGCGGCAGCAGGGGATGCAACCGTCGGTACGGACGAAATGACCCGCGCGGTGCTGGCATACTTCTCCCAGGATGGAGACGGCTGAGCTGATCTGGCAGAACGGTGAGTTCGTGCCCTGGCACGAGGCGACGACGCACGTGCTCACCCACGGCCTGCACTACGGCACCGGCGTCTTCGAGGGCGTGCGCTGCTATGAGACCGAGCGCGGCCCGGCGATCTTCCGCCACAAGGATCACCTCGACCGGCTCGCCAAGTCGGCCGAGCTCTACTACTTCGAGCTGCCCTACTCCTCGGAGGAGATCGCCGAGGCGACGCGCGAGCTGATCCGCCGCAACGAGCTGCGCTCCTGCTACATCCGCCCGCTCGCCTTCCGTGGCTACGGCAACCTCGGCCTCTACGCGACCGACGCGCCGATCGACGTCGTCATCGCCGCCTTCCCCTGGGGCGCCTACCTCGGCGAGGAGGGGCAGCGCAACGGCATCCGCGCCAAGGTCTCGAGCTGGCGCCGCATCAGCCCGGCGGGCCTGGTTCCCCACGCAAAGGCCTCGGGCCAGTACCTCAACTCGATCCTCGCCAAGACCGAGTCCCAGAAAGCCGGCTACGAAGAGGCGATCCTGCTCGACGAGCGCGGCTTCGTCTGCGAGGGCTCGGGCGAGAACATCTGCCTCGTCCGCGACGGCGAGATCGTCACCCCGCCGCACGTCGCCGCGATCCTCGACGGCGTCAATCGCAAGTCGGTGATCCAGATCGCCCGCGACCTCGGCTACAGCGTGGTCGAGCGCGACGTCGCCCGCTCGGAGCTCTACATCGCCGAGGAGGTCTTCCTCACCGGCACCGCCGCCGAGCTCGTGCCGGTGCGCGAGATCGACGACCACCCGCTGGGCGAGCCGGGTGAGATCACGCGGGTGATCCAGGCGAAGTTCCGCGACGCCCTGGAAGGGCGTGCGGAGGAGTACCTCGAGTGGCTCGACTTCGTCGAGGCCCCGTCGACCGCGGACGAGCAGACCGGGCGAATTACGCCTGCCGCTTAGCGGCTGGCGCTGCGCTGCGCGCAAGTCGGGCCGTGAGGCCCTCCCGGAACGCTCTCGTATCGAAAGGCATCAGATGGAACAGGTGAAGCTCTACGACACCACCTTGCGCGACGGCATGGGCGGCCCCGGCATGTCGCTTTCGGTCGAGGAGAAGCTGAAGGTCGTCGGCGCGCTCGACGAGCTCGGCGTGCAGACGATCGAGGCCGGCTTTCCCAGCTCCAACCCGAAGGAAGCGGAGCTCTTCGAGCGCCTGGCGGAGCTGCCGCTGGGACAGGCTACGATCGCCGCCTTCGGGATGACTCGGCGGCGCGGGATCGCCGCCGAGGACGACGAGGCCCTGGCCGTGCTGGTCGGGAGCTTCGCCCCGATCGTCTGCCTCGTCGGCAAGAGCTGGGGCCTGCACCTGGAGAAGGTGATCAAGGTCTCGGCCGAGGAGAACCTGGCGATGATCGCCGACTCGATCGGCTTCTGCCGCGCCCAGGGCAAGCGCCCCGTGTTCGACGCCGAGCACTTCTTCGACGGCTATCGCGACGACGACGCCTATGCGCTCGAATGCGTGCGCGCGGCCGCCGAGGCCGGCGCCGAGAACGTCACCCTCTGCGACACCAACGGCGGCAACCTGCCGGGCTTCGTCAGCGAGGCGACCGCGGCCGTCGTCGAGGCGCTCGGCGGGGGCGTCGAGGTCGGCATCCACACCCACGACGACGCGGGCTGCGGGGTCGCCAACTCGCTCGCCGCGGTGCAAGCCGGCGCGCGGCTCGTGCAGGGCACCGTCAACGGCTACGGCGAGCGCTGCGGCAACGCCAACTTGGCGACGATCCTGCCGGCCCTGCAGCTGAAGATGGGCTTCGAGGTCGTCTCGCCCGAGCGCCTGGCCCTGTTGACGCCGACGAGTCACTACCTCGACGAGCTCTGCAACATGACCCCGAACCCCGACCAGCCCTACGTTGGTCGCAACGCCTTCGCCCACAAGGCGGGGATGCATGCGGCCGGGATCGAGGCGGACGCGAGCACCTTCGAGCACCTCGACCCGGCCGAGGTCGGCAACGGGCGCGAGATCCTCGCCTCCGAGCTCTCGGGCAAGGCGACGATCCGCGCGCAGGCGGCGCGGGCCGGTCTCGAGCTGGACGAGGAGGCGGCGGCGCATGCGGTCGAGCAGCTCAAGCACCGCGAGCACCGCGGTTACCACTACGAGGCCGCGCCGGCGTCCTTCGAGCTCCTGCTGCGTCGCGAGGCCGGCAGCTACCAGCCGCTATTCGAGCTCGAGAGCTTCAAGGTGCTGGTCGAGAAGCGCGCCGGCGGGGAGGTCGAGACCGAGGCGACGATCAAGGTCAAGGTCGACGGCGAGCGCTACGTGCGGGTCGCCGAGGGCAACGGCCCTGTCAACGCGCTCGACACGGCGCTGCGCGGCGCGATCGCCGATCGCTATCCGCACCTCGCCGAGATCGAGCTGACCAACTACAAGGTGCGGATCCTCGACGAGAGCCACGGCACGGGGGCGATCACCCGGGTCCTGCTCGACTCCGCCGACCGTGAGCGCGAGTGGGGGACGATCGGCGTCTCGGAGAACATCATCGAGGCCTCCTGGGAGGCGCTGGTCGACTCGCTCGAGTACGCCTTCCAGCCCCGATGAGCGAGATCGAGCAGATCCCGCTCGCCAAGCCCGAGCTCGGCACCCGCGAGGAGACGCTGGTCCTCGAGGTGCTGCGCTCCGGCCGGCTCTCCCTGGGGCCGATGGGCGAGCGCTTCGAGCGGGCGCTGGCGGAGTGGTTGGGCGTCGACGACGCCGTCGCCGTCTCCAGCGGCACGACGGCGCTGCACCTCGGCGTGCGGGCGCTGGGCTGGGGGAGGGGGGACGAGGTGCTGACCAGCCCCTTCAGCTTCGTCGCCTCCGCCAACTGCCTGCTCTACGAGGGCGCTCGGCCCGTCTTCTGCGACGTCGACCCGATCACCCTGAATCTCGATCCCACCGCGGTCGAGGACGCCGTGGGCGAGCGCGCCGTCGGGATCCTGCCCGTCCACATCTTCGGCTTCCCGGCGGCGATGGCGGAGCTCGAGGCGATCGCCGCCCGGCACGGCCTCGGCCTGCTCGAGGACGCCTGCGAGGCGCTTGGCGCGGTCGACTCGGACGGACGCATGGTCGGCACCCGCGGCAATCTCGCCAGCTTCGCCTTCTACGCGAACAAGCAGCTGACCACGGGGGAGGGGGGGATGATCGTCCCCTCCGGGCCCGAGGTCGCGGCGCGCCTGCGCTCCGAGCGCAACCAGGGTCGTGCGGCTGACATGGGCTGGCTCGACCACGGTGGGCTCGGCTTCAACTACCGCCTCTCCGACGTCGCCGCCGCGCTCGGCGTCGCGCAGATGGAGAAGCTCGACGAGCTGCTCGCGCGGCGGGCCGGCGTCGCGGCCCTCTACGCGGACGGGCTGGCGGGCGTCGAGGGCCTCTCCACGCCGCTTGCGAGCCGCGGCGCCGAGCGGCGCAGCTGGTTCGTCTATCCCGTCCGCCTCGCTGGGGATGTGGACCGGGACGCGGTCATCGCCAGGCTCGCCGAGCAGGGCATCGCGTCGAAGGCATATCTGCCCTGCATCCACCTCTTTCCCCACCTGCGCGAGCTCGGCTATCGCGCCGGGCAGTTCCCGGTCGCCGAAGCCGCCGCCGCCAGCTCGCTTGCATTGCCCTTCTTCCCGGCGATGAGCGAGTCGCAGGTCGCGCGGGTATGCGAGGCTCTCGGCCGATCCCTGCGCTGATGTCCCGCTTCCGCAAAGACCCAGACCTGCGCTTCTGGCGCCTCAATCGCTCGATCGAATTCGACAAGCGGCTGGCGCCCTACGACATCGACCAGTCGAAGGCGCACGCGCGGGGCCTGCGCGGTGTCGGGGTTCTCGACGACGGGGAGCTGGAGCGGATCGAAGCCGGGCTGGACGAGGTGCACGCTCGGATCGGACAGGCGGGCTTTTCCTTCGAGGCTTCCGACGAGGACATCCACATGGCGATCGAGCGCCTGCTCGGCGAGGAGATCGGGCCCCTGGCGGGCAAGCTGCACACCGGTCGCTCGCGCAACGACCAGGTCGCGACCGACGTCGCCATGCTCGTCCAGGCCCACTCGATGCGGGCGATCGAGCTCGCCCGGGCGGCAATGGAGCGCCTGCTCGAGCAGGCCGAGGCGCACCGCGACTGGCCGATGCCCGGCTATACCCACCTGCAGCGCGCCCAGCCGGTCTACCTCGGCCATCATCTGCTCGCTTACTTCTGGATGCTCGGCCGCGACGTCCTGCGCTTCCAGTTCGCCCTCGACGGCGCCAGCGTGATGCCGCTCGGCTCGGGTGCTCTGGCCGGGGTCAACTGGGAGCTCGACCGCCGCGCCGTCGCCGACGACCTCGGCTTCGCCTACGTCAGCACCAACTCGATCGACGGCGCCTCCAACCGCGACTTCGTCCTCGATTACCTCTCGGCGGCGTCGATCTGCGCCATGCACCTCTCGCGGCTCGGCTCTGAAATCGTCATCTGGAGCTCGTCGGAGTTCGGCTTCTGCCGGCTCGACGAGTCCTTCTCCTCGGGCTCCTCGATCATGCCGCAGAAGGTCAACCCCGACTCGGCCGAGCTGCTGCGCGCGAAGAGCCCACGGGTCGCCGCGGACTATTTCTCGCTGCTCGGCACGATGCATGCCCTGCCGCTGACCTACGCCAAGGACATGCAGGAGGACAAGGAGCCGCTCTTCGACGCGATCGAGACGGTCGAGTCCTGCCTCGACGCGACCGAGGGGATGCTCGCGGGGATCGAGTTCGACCGGGTGCGCCTGGAGGAGGCCTCGGGCGACGAGATGCTGGCGGCCACCGAGATCGCCGACCTGCTGGTCCGCAAGGGCGTGCCGTTTCGCGAGGCGCACGGAATCGTCGGCGGCCTGGTGCGCGATGCGGTCGAGCGCGGCGTGCGTCTATCCGACCTGGACGAGGAGGACCTGCGGAAGCGCAGCGAGCACCTCGACGGCTCCTTCTACGAGGTCCTCCAGCGCGACAGCTGGCTCGAGTCGAAGCGGATCGAGGGCGGCACCGGCTCGGCCCCGCTCGCGGGGCAGATCGAGCTCGCCCGCGAGGCCCTGCGCGACATCGCCGAGCAGACGGCCGAGGAAGAGCTGTGAGCCGGGCGGCGCCGGCGCCGCCCGCACGCCTCGACGGCGCCTTCTTCGCCCGCAGCGTCCACGTCGTCGCCCGCGAGCTGATCGGCTGTCGCCTCTTCTACGACGGCTGCGGCGGCACCATCGTCGAGACCGAGAGCTACGAGCGCGACGACCCCGCCTGCCATGCCTACGTCGGCCTCACCGCCCGCACCGCGCCGCTCTTCGGTCCGCCCGGGCGCGCCTACGTCTACCTCTCCTACGGCATCCACAGCCTGCTCAATGCCGTCGCCGAACCGGAGGGCGAGGCGGCCGCTGTCCTGATCCGCGCGCTCGAGCCGACCACGGGCCTCGGGCAGATGCGCGCCCGCCGCGGCGAGCGCCCCGACACCGACCTCTGCTCGGGCCCCGGCAAGCTCACCGACGCCCTCGGGATCGGTCTCGACGCCAACGACACCGACCTGGGCGAGGACCCGTTCCTGCTGATGCCGCGAGAGGCCGGCTGGCAGGGAGAGATCGTCACCGGCCCCCGTGTCGGCATAACCAAAGCCATGGAGCGCCCCTGGCGCTTCAGCCTGGCGGACAGCGCCTACGTGTCGCGACCGCGTCCGCGGAGCCAGCAGGCCTAGCCCGCGGTGATCCCGCCGCCGGCTCCGCCGGATTCCGGCGCGGCTTCTTCGGGTGCGGCTTCCGGGGCCGGCGCGGCTTCCGGCTGAGGTTCGGGCGCCGGTTCGCTCGGCTGCGCTTCCGGTGCGGCTTCGTTCGATTCCGGCGGAACGTAGCTTTCTTCTTCTTCGCCGCCGGACGGGGTGGAGGAGGAGCTGCCGCTCGAGCCATTTGAGCCGGCGGCCTTTTCGCTCGCCGTTTCGTCAGCCCGTTCTTCCTTGATGCTTTCCCAGGCGGAGATCACGCTGGCCCAGATCTGGGCCGGGAAGGTGCCGCCCATGACCGGGCCTCCGTTGTAGAGGGTGGTCATCGGGGTCACCGTGTCGGCGTAGCCGACCCAGACGCAGGCGGTCACTTCTTCGGTGCCGCCGCAGAACCAGGCGTCGCCGCTTTCCTCGGTAGTCCCCGTCTTGCCCCACTCGCCCGAGGCACCGGTGTCGGCCTGGGTCCCCGTGCCCGACTGGACGACGGTTTCGAGGATGCTCCTCGCCTCCTTTGCCGTGCTTTCGGAGATCGCCTGTTCGTGCAGCGAGTCGTTGTCGCCGCCGCGGATCGTGTGGCCTTCCTGGTCCGTTACCTGCGTGTAGGAGACGGGGCTGTCGCCCGGATCCGGGGCAAGCGTGCCGCTGACCCGGTCCCCGTCGTTGCCGATCGTCGAGTAGGCATAGGTCCAGCCCAGCGGGGAGACGCCTTCTTCCAGGCCGCCGAGGACCATCGCCGGGTTGGTCGAGATCGGGTCGCGGTAGCCCATCTTGTGGATCGTCGCCGCGATCGACCGGGTGCGGTCGTGGATCGTCTTCCCCTTCAGGCCTTCGAGGGCGAGCTGCGAGTAGATCGAGTTGTCCGAGTAGGTCGTCGCGCAGATCAGATCGCAGGAGCCCAGGTAGGCGCCTTCGTCGTTGTGGACGACGAACGTTTCTTCGCCGTTCTTGCCGAAG
Source organism: Solirubrobacterales bacterium (assembly GCA_035693025.1). GTDB lineage: Bacteria > Actinomycetota > Thermoleophilia > Solirubrobacterales > 70-9 > VRUE01. The sequence goes on along the minus strand of DASSHI010000013.1, from coordinate 3,221 downwards.
TGGAATTCCTGCGGCGCGGATTCGTAGGTCGTGTACGGGGAGATCCCCTCTTCGAGCGCGGTCACGAGCTCGAAGGGCTTGATCGAGGAGCCGGGCTGCCGGCGGCCCTGGGTCGCAAGGTTGAAGGGCTTGGTCGCGAAGTTCGGGCCGCCGACCATCGCCTTGATGCCGGCGTTCTTGTTGTCGATCACGACCACCGATGCCGTCGGCGGCAGGTAGCCGAGATAGTTGTTGACCGCTTCTTCGGCGGCGTTCTGCAAACGCAGGTCGAGCGTCGTCTTGACTTTCAGGCCGCCGAAGAAGGTCTTCGCCGCGCCGTAGCGTTCGACCAGCTGCTGGCGCAGCCAGGCGGTGAAGTAGGGAGCCTTCGAATCGAGGCTCGGGGGCTCGATGTCGCTCGGCGCAGGCAGCGCCTGCTGGACCCCTTCTTCGAGCTGAGCCCGGGTGATGTACCCCTGTTCGTACATCTTTTCCAGGACGACGTTGCGACGCGCAAGCGCGTTTTCGGGGAAGAACTTGGGGTTGTAGGCGGTGGGCGAGTTGATGATCGCGGCGAGCAGGGCGGCCTCCCACGGCTCGAGCACCGACGCGCACGGTTCCTCCTGGGTGCCGCAGCCCGGGTGCGCGCTGCCGAAGTAGGTCCGCGCCGCCGCCTCGATCCCGTAGGCCCCTTCGCCGAAGTAGACGGTGTTGAGGTACTCGGTGAGGATTTTGTCCTTGCTCCAGTGATGCTCGAGCCGGTAGGCGAGGGCCGCCTCGCGGAACTTCTCGAGGATCGTGCGGCTTTCCTGGGCGGTCAACGCCTCCTTGACGAACTGCTCGGTGATCGTCGAGGCGCCCTGTTCGGCGCTCTGGCTGAGCAGGTCCTTGACCAGGGCCCTCCCGATCCCCTGGAAGTCGACGCCGTCGTGTTCGTAGAAGCGCGAGTCCTCGATCGAGACCACCGCGTTCTTGACGTTGGGCGAGATCTGCCCGGACTCGAGCAGGATCTTGTTCTGTTCGCTCGTCAACGTGCCGATCGGTTCGCCGGAGGCGTCGTAGATCTCGCTGTTCTTGGAGGCCTTGAACTGGGCGAAGTCGTAGATCGCCGGCAGGTCCCGCGAAACGGCGGTCATCATCCCGAAGATCATCGAGACGAGCGCGAGGATGCCGAGGCCGAAGAGGACGAAGAGGATGCGCAGCTTCTTCAGCCGCGGACGCGCGGTCTTGCCGGGGGGTGATGCCGGAGGGGGCGGCGGAGGTGCGCCGCCCGGCCGGCGGGGCTTTAGTCCAATGGCCGCCATCGAAAGGTCGAAGCTCGGCCTGGGCTCGGCCCGCCGAGCGGAGGCGGCAGTCTAGCATTGCGGCCTTGCCGGATTTGACTCGAAACGCTGTCGAGGTGCTGCCCGAGGGAAGGCTGGACGAGCAGCTGGCCGCGGGCGGGCCCCTGCGGGTCAAGCTCGGGATCGACCCGACCACGGCCGACATCCACCTCGGTCACACCGTCGTGCTGGAGAAGCTGCGCGAGTTCCAGCTCGCCGGCCACCAGGTGGTGCTGATCGTCGGTGACTTCACCGCCCGGGTCGGCGATCCCAGTGGCCGCTCCGCCCAGCGGCCGGTACCGAGCGTGGCGGAGATCGAGGCCAATGCGACGACCTACCAGGAGCAGGCGTTCAAGGTTCTCGATCGCGAGCGCACCGAGGTCCGCTTCAACAGCGAGTGGCTGCGGATGGCGCCGGAGGAGCTGCTCGGCCTGCTGGCGACGACGACCGTGGCGCGCCTATTGGAGCGCGAAGACTTCCGCAAGCGGATGGCCGCCTCGCAGCCGGTCTCCGCGCTGGAGCTGCTCTACCCGCTGCTGCAGGGCTACGACTCGGTCGCGGTCGAGGCGGACGTGGAGCTGGGGGGAACCGACCAGAAGTTCAACCTGCTCTTCGCCCGCGACGTCCAGGCCTCCTACGGCCACAAGCAGCAGTCGATCCTGACGATGCCGATCCTGGTCGGGCTCGACGGGGTGCAGAAGATGAGCAAGTCGCTCGGCAACTATGTCGGCGTCACCGACGCTCCGGAGGAGATGTTCGGCAAGCTGATGAAGATCCCGGACGAGGCGATGCCCGAGTACTACCGGCTGCTGTTGGGGGCCGAGTCGCCCGCCGCGCCGCCGAACGAGGCCAAGCGTGAGCTCGGCCGCCGGATAGTCGCCCGCTTTCACGGCGAGGATGCCGGAGCCGGGGCGGAGGCCCACTTCGATCGCCTCTTCGTCCGCCACGAGGCGCCGGCGGAGATCGAGGAGGTCGGCCTCGCGGATTACGTGGGGAGCGACGGATCGACGGTTCACCTGCCGGCGCTGATGGCCGGCGCCTTCGAGATCAGCTCCAGCGAGGCGCGCCGGCTGCTCGGCCAGGAAGGCGTCAAGCTCGACGGCGACCCGATTCCAGCCGGGACGCTCGACCTCGGTGCCGCCGCCCTGGGAGGGCGGGTCCTGCAGGTCGGAAAGCGCCGCTTTCGTCGCCTGCGTGGCGACGCCTGAGCGGGGACTAGGCAAACCGCCGCCGCAGCGCTATACTCCCGCGTCCTTCTGGGATTGGCCCTGTGCCGTCCCATGCGCAGACGACGGCGAGTCCTGCCGTTGTCAGAGGCGCAGCGGTCTTTGAAAACTGAGCAGCGTGCACTCCGCGGACCCTCGGGTCTGTGGATTGTTTGAGCCCGATCCACTCGACTCGTCAGCGTGTCGAGTGGTCTGATTTACCCGTCATGCCGGTCGCCATGTTTGTGTACCCGGCGACCAGCCAGGCATGACCACTCTCTGTAAGAAGTACTTTCACGGAGAGTTTGATCCTGGCTCAGGACGAACGCTGGCGGCGTGCTTAACACATGCAAGTGGTGCGACGAACCAGGGCTTGCCCTGGGGCAAAGCCGCGAACGGGTGAGTAACACGTGGGTAATCTGCCCCGATGACCGGGACAACCCGAGGAAACTCGGGCTAATACCGGATGTTGTGCCTAGGCATAAGCCTTGTCACCAAAGGAAGCTTCGGCCTCCGCATCGGGAGGAGCCCGCGGCCCATTAGCTTGTTGGTGGGGTAACGGCCCACCAAGGCGACGATGGGTAGCTGGTCTGAGAGGACGATCAGCCACACTGGGACTGAGACACGGCCCAGACTCCTACGGGAGGCAGCAGTGGGGAATCTTGCGCAATGCGCGAAAGCGTGACGCAGCAACGCCGCGTGGGGGAAGACGGCC
>DASSHI010000012.1:0-130673 GCA_035693025.1 Solirubrobacterales bacterium | reverse complement strand
CCGTCCCCGCCGCCGTACCCGGAACCGCCGCCTCGGCGCTGACCGGACGCCGCAAGCAGCTCGCCCTCGTCGCGATGCTCCTCGCGGTCGCGATGACCTTCATCGACCAGACGATCGTGGCGATCGCGTCGCCGTCGATCCAGGACCAGCTGGGCCTCAGCCGCACCGGCACCCAGTGGGCCGTCAACGCCTACCTGCTCGCGCTGGCCGCGGCGTTCGCGCTCGGTGGCCGCCTCGCGGACGTGATCGGATCCCGGCGGCTGGTCGTCGTCGGGATCAGCGGGTTCGCGCTCAGCTCCGCGCTGGTCGGCGCCACCCCCCACGGGCCGTGGGCCGAGGCGTGGATCGTCACCTTCCGGGCCCTGCAGGGCGTCTCCGGCGCACTGATGATCCCGGCCGCCCTCGCGGTCGTGGTCGCGGCGTTCCCCGTCGCCGAGCGGGGTCGCGCACTGGCTCTCTTCTTCGGGGTCAGCGGCGCCCTCACCTCGGTGGGCCCGATCGCCGGCGGCTACCTCACGCAGTGGACCTGGCGCTCGATCTTCTGGATCAACGTCCCGGTGGCGATCCTCGCCCTGATCTGCACGGCGATCGCCAAGCCGGCTGATGAAAAGCACCCGGCGCCGCTCGACTACCGCGGCGCTGTGCTGGTCTCCGCCGGCATGGGCCTCGCCGTGCTCGGTCTGCAGCAATCGAGCGTCTGGGGCTGGGGCAGCGCGATCACCTGGATCTGCATCGTCGCCGGGGTCGCCCTGCTCGCCGGCTTCGTCCGCCGCGAGCTCGGCCTCGTCAACCCGCTGATGCGCATCGACATCTTTCGCGACCGCGCCTTCGCGATCGACAACGCGATCCTCTTCCTCTTGATGATCGCCTTCGTGCCGCTCTTCTTCTTCGCCAGCATGTACGCGCAGATCGCGCTCGGCGAAAGCGCCTCGGAAACCGGCCTCTATCTGCTGATCTTCTTCGGCGGCTTCTTCGTCGCGACCCAGCGGGGCGGCCGGATCCTCGACAGCAAAGGGGCGCGGCCGGCGGTCGTATCGGGGTGCGCGATAGCGGCGGGCGGCTTCGCGCTGTGGGCGCACGACATGCCCAACCTCTCGGTCGGCTCGCAGTGGCCGTTCATGGTCCTCGCCGGGATCGGCGTCGGGCTCGTCCTCAGCCCGGCCAACACCGACGCGCTCAACCGGGTGCCGCGCAGCCGCTACGGCGAGGCGACCGGGATCACGCAGACGGTGCGCAACTTCGGCTCCAGCCTCGGGCTCGCCGTGCTCGGCACGATCCTGATCCTGCAGAACAAGTCGCACCTGGAGACGACGCTCGGCGCGCACGGCGTGCCCAAGGACAAAGCCGACCAGATCGCCGAATCGCTGAACGAAGCCGGCGGCGGGGGCCGCGCCCTCGGCGAACACGCCGGTCGCGGCGCGCAGAAGATCCTCGCCGCGGTCCAGCACGACTTCGCCCTCTCCACGCGCACGGTCTTCTATTGCATGGCGGTGGCCCTCGCCGTCGCCTTCGTCGTCGCGCTGATCTGGATGCCCTCCGGCAAAGCCCCGGAACTTGAGGGCGAAGAAGAGGCGGGCGAGCCGGAGCTCAGCGCCGGCCCGGTAGCTTTCGAGCCGTGAAGCTGCTCGCTTTCAGCGACCTGCACCGCGACCTCGACCAGGCGGCGAAGCTGGTCGAGATGTCGGCCGATGCGGATGTCGTGATCGGCGCAGGCGACTTCGCCTCGGTGCACGAGGGCCTGGAGGAGACGATCGGCGCGTTGGCGGGGATCGAGGCGCCGACCGTGCTCGTCCCGGGCAACAACGAGACCGAGGACGCGCTGCGCGCAGCGGCGTCGGGATGGAGCGCGGCGACGGTGCTGCACGGCGGCGGCGTGTCGATCGACGGCGTCGAGTTCTACGGCCTCGGCGCCGGTGTCCCGGTCACTCCCTGGGACTGGAGCTTCGACCTCGACGACGAGGGAGCGACCGAGAAGCTCGCCGCCTGTCCCGAGGGCGCCGTGCTCGTCCTCCACTCGCCCCCCAAGGGGCACTGCGACTCCGGCGGCGGCGACGATCACTTCGGCAGCCCGGCCCTACTGGCGGCGATCGAATCGAAACGCCCCCGCCTCGCCGTCTGCGGCCACATCCACGAGTCATGGGGATGCGAGAGCCGGGTCGGCGAGACCCCCCTGCGCAACCTCGGGCCGAAGGGCGCCTGGCTGGAGGTCTAGGACCAGATCCGGTCGAAGCGATCGAGGTCGAGCGGGACCAGCCAGACCTCGCGGATCAGGCCGTCCTCGACTCGGTAGACACCGGCCGTCCGCCAGCTGACCTCCTCGCCACCGAAGCGGGCGGTGCCGTCGACGAGCTGGACGACGGCCTCGTGGTCGGCGAGGACCTCGCCCGGGTGCATCTCCATCGTCGAGCCCGCCAACTCACGCCGCTTGCAGAAGTAGCTCAAAACCGCCTCCAGGCCACGGTGCTCACCGGCGATCGGGCTCTTCCCCGGCACGCGCCAGACGACGTCCTCCGCCAGCAGCTCGGCCACGGGCTCGGTCGCCCCGCCTGCGTACATCTCCCTCTGGCGCCGGTGCAACTCGGCGACCAGGCCGGCGTTCGATGCATCGGCTCCTTCGGTCATCGAGCAGATCGACAGCCTCTCAGTCGAGGTCCCAGCCGAAGTACACCTCCGCCTTGACGATCCTCGCGCCGTCGAAGCTCAATACCTCGGTGTTGCGGAAGCGACTGCCAACGGTCCGCGTTCCCTCGTAGGTCACGATCACCTCGTCACCTGCTTCGACCGTCCGGACGAAGTCGAACCTGGTCCCGGTTCCGGAATGGGGCCAACACCTCTCGAAGTAACCCGTCCGGTCGATGCCAGGATCCGGCGGGCTGAAGAAGACGAACTCGGGAGCCAGCAGCTCCTCGATCCGCTCCCGATCGCCGGCGGCAAAGGCCAGGAACATGCTCCGGGCGATCTCCGCTCTGCTCTCTTCTCTCGGCATCCGGCTCCTCGGTCCGTGGCGCACTGCGGCGCGGGGTACGCTCGCGCACTGGCCGATCCGATCGTAGCGGCCAGACCGTGACTCGACCCCGCACCCGCGGCAAGGCCCGGGGTCGCCGGCTCGGCGATCTCGGCTTAGGCGCCGGCTCGCCGCCGCCGGAACGGGCGCAGGAGAAGGGTCTTCAGGTTGAAGAGCCGCAGCATCGCGCGGTCGGCCAGAGATCCCTCAGGGGGCAACATGCCAACCTGGCGGGCGAAGGAAGCGCCGTCGTAGAAGATCGTGTTGCGCTTGATCAGGCCGTCCTCTATCTCGAAGAAGTCGACCCCGCGCAGAGTCACCCGCCGTCCGGTTGGCCGGATGCCCTGGAAGGGGGCGTCGCTGAACGTGGCCTCCGCCCGCCACTTCACGGCGACCGCGCCCTCGTCGGCGACGACCCGCTCGACCGAGATGTCGAAATCGGGCATGGCAGCGAAGAGTTCGTCGAAGAAGGCGCGCACCGCCTCCTTGCCCCGGAACTCGCCGATGGCGACGAAATCGTCAACGTAATCTTCGGGATGGGCCGACGCCACGATCCGGTCGGGGTCGCGCCCGATCGCTCCCTCGAACGAAGCCATTGCGACCTCCCGGGCGCCCCTAGGGGACTCCGCTTTCATCTCAGCTCCTCTCGCCGGCTTTTCTTGCTGCGCGCGACGGCACAGCGGCTGAACCTGCCTCGACGAATGGCAGCCTTGCCGTCCCGAACCGCCCGGACGCCACCTCCTCAAGCGCCTCGGCCGCCGCGGCGGCTCCGCCGGCGGCCGCGAAGCCGGCCGCGACGCGGGCGGCGCCGGCTTTCTTCGCCATCGCCTCGCCCACGGCTCGCCGGAGCCTGCGCGGGCGGAGCCTCCCCTTCGGCAGCATCACGCCGGCATCGGCGACGACGACGCGCCGGGCGACCTCGAACTGGTCGCGCCCGAAAGGGACGGCACAGACCGGAACCCCGGCGGCGAGCGCCTTCTGGGTTATCCCCATGCCCGCGTGGCAGACGACGCAGGCCGCACGCTCGAGGATTGGCCCATGGGGCAGATAGCGCTCGAGGCGGGCGTTCGCGGGGGTCGCGAACCCCCTCGGGTCGACGCCGGCGGTGGTGGCCACGACGAAGACGTCCTCCCCCGCGAGCCCCGTCAGGGCGGACTCCACCAGCCTGCCGTCGTTCTGGAAATCGCTCGAGCAGGTGATCAGCACCAGCGGCCGCTCGACGGCGTCGAGCCAGTCCAGCGACTCGGCGGGCGGATCCCAGGCGCCGGAGCCGACGAGGCGGAAGCTCGGCGGCCAGTCCGAGCGGCGGTACTCGAACGGCTCGGCGCTGTAGTAGAGGGAAAGGGGCGCCAGACGCGCGAAGTAGTCGGATGCGTCCTCCAGCGGCCTCGCTCCGATCCCGGCACGCATCTCGTTGATCGGGGGGAGGATCGTGCGTTCGAGCAGCCCGAGGACCAGCCGCCGGGCGAGCGCGTCCCTGATCCTGCCGACGACGTCGTGCCGCGGCCGCAGGCCGAGCCCGTATGGCGGAACGTCGCGGGAGGGGATCGGCACGGGGAAATGCACCGCGTGCGCCCAGGGCAGTCCGGAGCGCTCGGCCACCGCGCTCGCGCCGAAGGCGGTGACGTCGACGATCAGAGCTTCGGGGCGCTCCTGGGCGATCGCGCGCTCCATGTCCGGAATCTCGAGCCGACCCCGTCGGGCGAGGTTCTCGACGTCGCGCTTCTGCGCCCCGATCGGGGTGCGCGCCTTCCAATCGTCGTTCTCGATGCGCTCCAGCTCGGGATCGACCGCCCGCACCCGCAGCCCCAGCCGCTGCAGCGCCTCCGCAGCCGCCTCGCCGGTGTAGAGGGAGACCTCGTGCCCACGTCGGCGCAGCTCCAGCAGCGTCGGGACGATCGGGTAGACGTGGCCGAGCAGCGGGTTGGTGTAGGCGAGGAAGCGGGTCATCCGGCGCTCCCGGCGGGCTCCCCCGTGACGCCCGCGACCATCTCCCCCAAGGCCTCGACCGTGGCCGACCGCCCAAGCCCCAGGTCTCTGCGCATCAGCTTCCAGGTATAGACGTCGGTGATCGCTATCAGCTGGGCGCGGAGCTGCCGCCGCGCCGCCCTTGAACGTCGCGAGAGCTGCGGCCCGAAGGCCCGATCGACCCATTCGTGGTGGAGCCGCCGACCGCGCTCGGCGGTGCGCCCGAAGGCCGCCACGCGGTTCTCCTGGGAGAGCAGCCGCATGATCGCGTCCCCATAGCCCTCGTAGTCGGTGACCACGCAGCGCACCGCCGCCGCGGCGTCGCCCGGGGGAACCTCCTGCCGGCGGCCTTCGACCTCGCGGTCGGCGGCCTCCGCCACGGCGTCCAGCAGCGCCTCCTTGCTGCCAAACCGCCGCAACAACGTGCGCACGGTCACCCCGGCCTGCGCCGCCACGTCATCGAGGGAGACCTGGTCGAAATCCCGCTCGCTGTAGAGGTCGAAGGCAGCCTGGATGATTGCCCGATGGGTCCGCTCGGCGGCCTGCGAGCGGCTGACCATCCGGTAGGGGCGGGTGGCAGGCGGCGGGCCTGATCGATCGGTTAATGCTGGCGTGGCAGATTTCATGTCAGGGGACAGTGACATTAATTTGCAGCGCTGTCAACCCAGGCGCAATCTCCTCCTCCAGAGCGAGCAGCAGGGGCATAGGTGGCCACATGCCAGCGGTGGACGGAGAGAGCCTGACCGAGCCCCGGTGACGACCCTCCCCGAACTCAACTAGCCAGCCACGTCTTCGGCCTCTCCGGCCGAGTCTCTAATCGCAAACCAGCTTCCCAAGCGGGAGCACGTCAACGCCTGACAGGATTCGAACCTGTGACCTTCGGTTTCGTAGGACGGGCGAGCGAGGCGCTGGAGCGGCGATTGCGAAGGTGATGCGACCGGGATGCGACCACAACCTCATGTGTCGGCTGATCCTCGATGCTCCGCCTAGCTAGCCTCGGGAATCGCGACGATCACGCTCCCAGTGATCACACCGCGGGCATTTGCAGCAGCAATGCGCCACTCAAATGCCAGATTTTCGCCTGCCCACTCAGGAGCGAGCGCCAAAGTTAGGGCTTCCAGGAGTTGGCTGGTCTGCGGATAGACGTGCGCTGGGGGAAAACGCACCTTCGTCCACTCATCGCTAGTCGGAGAGATCTCCGCGCCCGGGGATGCTCCGAAGATCGACCGGTCAATCTTGGTGATTGGGTTCTCTCCCCACTCGATCAGCTGAGCAACGGACAATGCCTCGACTACTGACCCGGCAGAGGTTCCGACACAACTGCTTGGCAACGGCACCTCTATCTCGACAACAACGTTCTCGAAGTTCTCATCGGTTTGGTTCGTCACGGCGAGCGCGAGGGATGGCTTGCTGTGCTTGACGTGCTGCGAAAGGGCAAACATCGGCCAGCCCTTCCTGATCTCTCCGAGATAGGTCTCAACTTGGTTCTCGTACTGAGCCGGGCTGCGGGACTCGCCAAAGGTTCTGGGCAGGAGATGGTTAGTCGGCAAGCTCTCTAAGAGCCGAAGTCTCTCCTGATCGATCCACCGCTCCCTCACCGATTCCTTGAGAGGATCCGTTTCGAGAGTGCTCAAATCCTGCGCTTCGACCGCAACCTCCAGCTCCAGCTGGGCGCCCCCTGCGGCGGTTCTGGCTCGCTCAGTCAACATCGCGATCTCGATGGCATTTGCTGGCTCAGTCTTCCCACCGCGCCGCACGTAAATCGTCCCTTCGGACAAATTCGCGTTCCCCTCGCCAGTGGAGGCTTGCAAGCAGAAGATCGGATCCCCCTGACGTGGGGGGTCTACCTCCAGAAGCAATATCTCTTTGCCCTCGGCGCTTACGTAATGAACGTCGTACATCAGCTCAGACGGAACGAAGCGGCTGAGCCAACTCTCAATGTCGGCCGAGTCCCAGACCGGAACACCAGTCACTGCCCCCGGCTCAACGCCGAGCAGCACGTAGGCGTAGCCCCCAGTCTGCCGCTGCGCTCGTGCCGGGTCACGGTTGGCAAAGCCAATCAACTGCTTGGCGACCTTGCCTGCGTCGGGCCGTTTCCCAAGGTCATAGCCCGACTTCCACTCAAGGTGCTCATTCTCTTGCAGCGTTGGCGAACTAGCGATGTACTCGACAAGCGCGAGACGCTCGGAAGGCCGGCGAAGGCGCTGGTTGAGATCAGGTGGTTGGGCTTCTGCCATGTAGCCGATTCTGGCTTAAAACCAGGGCCTTCGGTCTGGGCTCGGCTGCCGGTTACGACTCCAGAAGATCCACAAGGTTCGAACCGTCCCCACTCCCGAGCAACTCAATGCCAAGCCGAGCGCGGGCGGCGAGATCGAGCGGTTCCAAATCTTCGACGAGCCACGCATGTGCGAGACGGTCCAGCCCGGCTCCCAGAATGGGAGCAACTGCCGTGAGACTCCGATTTACCCCTACTGCGCCGCTAAGCCCTCCATGCAATAGCAGGTTGCGATGCCGGTAAAGCCGCCGAAATGCGCGCTGTGCACGCTCCCGAATCTCGGTCAATTCCGCTTTTGGCTCTTGAATGATTCGCTCAATCCGCATCAGTGCCGCTGTGTGGGAGGAATCCTGAAAGTCGACAGTTTTCGTGGAATCCAGTATTGCCCCAAGAAGCAATCGGCAACGCCCCCGGTTTTCCTTGCTAGCGGCGATGGCTTGTGCCAATTCATCGCTTGACTCGTGCTCGTAAACAGCTGCGAGTTTCGTCAACTCAGCTCGAACGTAAGAGCAAGCCACGATATCTGCCATCCGATCCGCAGCCAGCACGTTGCCTATATCGCCCGGTGCAGTCAGAGCGGTCTCGATTGCCGCCCATCCCCCAGCCACCGCAGACGTCGTTGATCCATCCTCCATTGGGGCAGCGAGCTGGAGTGCAGAATCGACCGGGTTGTCTACAGCGGACGCATAAAGACGCTCTTGGCGAGCCAGAGCTAGAACATCAACTTTTCGCGCTGGTTGGTGGACAAACTTTTCGCCATGACAGCCCGCAACCCAAATCACCTCAACCCGTAAAGATCTCTCACGAGTTCCGATCTTCACCCTGGATTCGTACTGCTCAAGCTGCTGGACAACTCTTGCGACCGCGCTCCATTTATCAGTTGATGCGATTTTAAATTTGATCCCTCCGCCGACCCTGATGTTGCTTAGCGAATAGCCCTCGCGTTCAGCCCATTTCCGGAGCTCGCGAACCTTCATCCAACTTTCAGGGCGTTTGCTTCCAGGAAGAGGCGAAACGCCAGCAACAATCTCGAACTCAGTTAGTGGCTCGTTTCTGATTTCAGCGGCCGTCTCTAGTAGGTCGGAGGTCGTTAGTTCTACGGGGTTGTACTTAACGTGGTAGGACAACCATCGATGCAGGTAGCGAGTGTCGAACCCGTGATCGAATAGATGCTCAGCGATAGCTCTGGCAACTTTCTCAGCGTCAAACTGCGTAGGGCGAGGGCTTAAGGCTGCTGCCCATCTCTCTAAGTAGTTCCCGTCGATATTGCTGGCGATCTGGCCGAGCTTTTTATGCTGCGCGCTTCCCGCCTTCATCGTCGAGCTAAGACAGTCCTGCAATGACCGCCTGAGTGCCGAGCTACCTACGCCGGGGTCCCTGCCCGCCGGGCGCTTAAGGGAGCTTGCCAACCACGAGACAGACTGCGAGGAAAGACATCCGCGGTCTTCCGCAGATATCGCCTCCTCAAGCTCCCTGAGGCCCATGCAGAGCCCGAGGTCCCATGATCTACGATGCCAGCCCGCGCGCATGCTGAAATAGTCGAAGAGCCGCGCACAGACCTGCTCGCAAAACGGGTCGGGCTTGATCATTGGATGCCGGAGGCTATACTGGCTACAGGCCATTGCGGCCAAGCACTTACAGAGGGAGTCGCCCTTGCGGGCCGCTCCCTCTTATACGTTCTAGGCCTGTTTAGCCGCCGGATAGTTGCGCGAATGTCGGCCGGTTGGCGCAAGGCGACCTAGCTAATCGCCTTGCGGACGGCCGAAAAGCTTTTACCCATCGCATGCGTATAGCGCGCCAGCATCGTCTCGACGCAGTGTCCGGCGATCTCGAACCAAGCGGCGTCATTGACGCCGACAGCACGTAGATGCGTGACGTAGCTGTGGCGGCACTCGTGGGGGCGGATGTCTAGGCCGGTTGCTTCTTGGGCCGGCCTCCAGAGATCGCGATAGAAGTTGCGCTCGCGCCACATGCGGCCCGTTGGGGTCGTGAAGAGGAGATCGCTTTCGTCGCTGATCCGTAGCTGCGCTTCGAGCATCCAGGCGAGGGTTGCGGGGACGGGGACAATGCGGCCAGCATCCTGCTCGCCGTGGTCGGTCTTCGTACCCTCGAGGATCACGCCCTCGTGGGCGGTGCGGCGAACTTGAAGAGTCTCGCCGTCGAAGTCTTCGCGGCGTAGCGGCAGAACCTCACCGAGTCGGAGGCCGGTGTCGGTGAAGACGCGGATCATTGGCTCATGCTCTCCGGCCGCTCTGGCGAAGCGGTGCATCTCCTCGAAGGTGAAGACGCGGATCGGGCGAGGCTTCTTCTGCGCCCTCGGATCGTTGGCTCGGACCCGCACGCCCTTGAAGGGGTTGAGGTCGCAGACTTCGTCGGTGATTGCATCCTCGGTCATTGCTGACAGCGAGCGGATGATCCCGACCGCTCCCGTGGTGGCTCGACCTTCGGCCCTGAACATGTGGTCGACCAGGGCCAGCGCGTGGCGGCGGCGCAGCTCTCGCATCGGCCAGTTCTTTAAGGAGATGCCCTCAATCTCAACATCAGTGACGCGGCTGATGCGGTGCTCGTTGGTCGCGTTTGGTCCGCTCCGAGCGCGGGTGCCGGTCGGTCCAGGTAGCGAAGAAGTCGCCGAGGGTGTCCGGTCGATCCGAAAGGCCGTATGCCTCGTCAATCGCTCTCTGCGCATCGGCCTTCCGCTTGAAGGTGCCTTTGCCGCGGTTCCAGGTCGGCTTGGCGATGTGGCGGCGCCCGTCGCGGCCGGTGTAGCGCGCCACCCATACGACCTGTCCCGAGGGGTTTCGGCGTTTGATCGGAGAATCGCGCCTCATGACGCCTCATCTCTCTGACGGGCTAGGAAGTCTTCAACGTCGGAAGGGTCAATCCGCCGCGCCGCTCCGAGCTTGTAGCTGGGCAACTCGCCGCCTGATCCAGTTGCGGATGGTCCGATCACTGACCGCGAGGAGGTCGGCGAGGGTTCGCTCGGTGAAGAAGCGTGGCTTGCTGGATTTCCTCTCCATGCCACCTCTGTCCAAGGCGAACCCCGCCTGCATCGGCTTGGGCTTCAAAGCTCCCGGAAGACCGAAGGTCAGACCCCTTCCGCCCCTCCCTACAGGCGGCCTCCGCACGGCGAAGCCGTGCCATAATCGGCCGCCCGGAGGGGCGGTCGGAAGCTCGCAGCACGTCTCTGGCCCGCTGCTCGAAAACGGGCGGCTCAGGCACGAAACCGAGACCGAGACTTCGCGGAACGCCCCGGAACTGTCCGGCGGCGCCCGGAACGCCGATCCACCCCGAAGCCGACGATCTCGCTCCACACCGGGAAACGCGCGGCACTCCCCGGGGCACAGCGGAACGCGCCTGACAGGATTCGAACCTGTGACCTTCGGTTTCGTAGACCGACGCTCTATCCAACTGAGCTACAGGCGCGGGTTGAGGCCGGAGCCTCTCAGGGGGCATTGTATGGGGACTGGCTTTGGGCCGCGAGTGGGTCAGCGGCCGTGAAACTCGGCGTGCCCGGGGCCCTGGGCGAGGAAGGTCTTGACGGCGTTCTGGAGGTCCTCGGTGGCGAAGAGGTCGGCGGCTTCGTCGCGGACGGCCTGGTCGGCGGCGGGGATGCCGCCTTCGCGGAAGCGGCGGAGGATGCGTTTGGTCATCGCGTGGGCCTTGGTCGGGCCGGCCGCCAGCTCGGCGGCGTAGGCGCGGGCGCGCTCGTCGAAGCCCTCGTCGTCCCAGAGCAGGTTGACCACGCCCCAGCGCTCCATCTCCTCGGCCCCGAAGAGCTCGCCGCTCATCACGAAGTGGCGGGCGCGGCCGCTGCCGGCGCGCTCGGCGAGGCGCTGGGTACCGCCCATCGAGGGCGTCAGGCCGACGACCTTCTCGACGAGGCCGAACTGAGCCGAGCGGGCGGCGAGGATCAGGTCGCAGCCCAGCGCCAGCTCGAAGGCCGCGGTCAGGGTCAGGGCATGCGCGGCGAAGAGGACCGGCAGCGGCAGCGCTTCGACCCGCTCGACCGTGCCGATCAGGTCGTCCCAGAGGGCGCTGCCCTGCTCCGGCGTCAACCCGTCGAACTCATGCACGTCGACCCCGCCGGAGACCGCCCGGCCCTCGGCGCGGAAGAGCAGCGCCCGCGGGGGATCGGCCTCGACCGCCGCGATCGCCGCCTGCAGGTCTTCGAACAGCGCCCGATTGAAGAGGTTGAGCGGCGGGCTGTCGAAGCTCGCGACCGCCAGCCCGACGTCGTCGCGCTCGAGCCGGACGAGACTCATGCGGGAACGTCGGCCGGCTTGTTCAACCGCACGTGCCAGTTCACCGTCGCGGTCGCGACCCGCGTGCCCTCGCCGTCGAAGAGCTCTATCTCGCAGGGAAACTCGACCTTGCCCTCCGCGTCCAGCGTGGCGAGCGCATCGGCCGCCGGCATGGCAAGCCTCGCCCGCGCCTCGATCGGCCCCCTGGCGATCTTCTCGTAGGAGATCTCGGCGCTGCGCGCTAGCGGCGTCACGTCGGCCATACGCTCGACGAAGGCGCCGACGAATGCGGCGCCCGACGCCGTCTCGGCCACCGTGAATAGAGCCCCGGCGTGCTGCGAGCCGACGTGATTGCCCAGCTCGGGGCGCTCGGGCAGCGTCACCGAGGCCTCACCCGGAGCGACCTGGGTTATCTCCAAGCCGAGGTGCCCGGCAAAAGGCACCGCCTGCGTCATCCCCTGCGCGATCGCGTCGAAATCCGTCATCACCCGAGAACCCTACCGCGTGCCCTGAGGCGTTCCGGGACCAAGCGATACAAGGAAGAGGGAGTCGGAAGGCTCTGCCTTTCGACGACCGATGACGCAGTAGCGCGCCGGTATCCGGGGCGCCTCAGGGCACGCGGTGGACCTCGAAGAGGTTCGTGCCGAGCTCCTGGTCCGGCATGCCGGCGACGATCGCGATCAGGTCGCCGGAGCGGGCGACACCGTTGCGGACGGCCAGCGAGGCGCAGTCGTCGAGCAGGCCACGCACCTCGGTCTCGTGCTTGCTGTGGATCGCCCGCACCCCGAAGAGCAGGTTGAGCCGGCGCACCGTCTCGGCCCGCGGCGAGATCGCCAGAACCGGAACGTTGGGCCTGTGGGCGGAGACGAGCCGCGCGCTGCGCCCGCTCGTCGTCGGCACGACCAGCGCCGCCAGGCCCAGCCGGTAGACCGCGCCGACGGCGCTCTGCGCGACCGAGTCGGCGACGTCCTGCGTCGCCTGGTCGGTGCGGTTGAACAGCCACTCCCCGTAGGGGAGGTCGGGCTCGGTGGCACGGGCGATCTGATCCATCACCCGCACCGCCTCTATGGGGTGGCGGCCGACGGCGGTCTCCTCGGAGAGCATCACGGCGTCGGTGCCGTCGAAGATCGCGTTGGCGACGTCGGTCACCTCGGCCCGGGTCGGGCGGCGCTCGGTCACCATCGAGGCGAGCATCTGGGTCGCCGTGATCGCCGGCTTGGAGCTGCGCCCGGCAGCGCGGATTAGGCGCTTCTGCACGACCGGCACCTGCGCCAGGGGCAGCTCGATCCCGAGGTCGCCGCGGGCGACCATGATTCCGCCGCTCGCCGCGGCGACGATCTCCTCGGCGTTCTCGGCCGCCTGCTGCTTCTCGATCTTGGCGATCAACGGGATGTCCGAGCCGAGCGAGGCCAGCCGCTCGCTGACCGGCTCGAGGTCGGCCGCCGAGGAGACGAACGACATCGCGATCAGGTCGAGGCCCTGCTCGACCGCGAACTCGACCCAGCCGAGGTCGCCGTCGGTGGCGGCGCGCACGGTCGCGCCGGGGATGTTCATCCCCTTGTGCGAGGAGAGCGTCCCACCCACCTCGACCTCGGTGTCCACGCCGCCGTCTTCGGGCTCGCGCACGCGCAGCCGGATAGAACCGTCGGCCAGGTAGACCAGCTCGTCTTCGCGCAGCGAGCTGACGCCTGGCCAGTCGACCGGGATCGTCTCCCGGTCGCCTTCGATCTGCTGCGGGGTCAGCTTCACGTGCATCCCCGTCTCCAGCTCGGCGACGTCGCCGCGTAGCTCGCCGATCCGCAACTTCGGCCCCGGCAGGTCGCCGAGCACCGCCACCTCGCGTCCCGCGCTCTCGGCGGCGGCGCGGATCGACTCGATCGTGCGCGCGTGACGCTCGCGGTCGGCGTGGGAGAAGTTGAGACGGAAGACGTCGGCGCCGGCCTCGATCAGGCCCAGTAGGACCTCCTCGTCCCAGCTCGCCGGGCCGACGGTCGCGATGATCTTGGTACGCCTGCCGTACATGCGTCACATGACTGTAGAGGCTGCTCGATGTGACATCGATCTGTGTGACACTGAGCACGTGACCGAGCTGGTCGAACCTGCCGCGCCGCCAGCGACGCCTGCACCGAACGCGCTCACCGGCGAAGCGCCACCGTCCCCGGCCGGGCCGCTCGATCCCGCCGAGGCGAGCGGCCTGCCGGAGCCGCCGACGATCGCGCGGCCGCGTCTGCTGCAGACCTTGCGCTTCAACCAGCGCCAGATCCAGTTCGTCTTCCGCGCCCGCCGCGAGCTGGGCGAAGTCTTCCGCATGCACGGGATCATCCCCGAGCCGACGACGATCACCAGCCATCCCGACCACGTGCGCTCGCTCTTCACCGCCAAGCCCGAGCAGGCGCCCTCGCTGACCGGCGAATCGCCCTTGCGGCCGATCGTCGGCCCAAACTCGGTCCTCACCGCGGTCGGCCCCCGCCACATGCGCCAGCGCAAGCTGCTGCTCCCGTCCTTCCACGGCGAGGCGATCGAGCAGTACACGCAGATGATCGCCGACGCCGCCGAGCGCGAGATCGACCGCTGGCCGGTCGGCCGCCCGTTTGCCCTGGCGCCGCGCATGCAGGCGATCACGCTCGACGTGATCATGGCCGGCATCTTCGGCATCGAGGGCAAGCCTGCGCGCGGGACTCGCGAGTACCGGCTGCGACAGGTGACCAGGCGCCTGGTCAATGCCTCGACCTGGCCACTCTCCAACCTCGCCGAACTGATCAACCTCAACCGCGACGAGCCGGTTGGCACGATGAAGCTCGGTCTCGACATCCTCGACCGCGCGACCTACGCGGTGATCGAGCAGCGACGCGGCGCCGACGACCTCGGCGAGCGCCGCGACATCCTCTCCCTGCTGCTGCAGGCTCGCACCGAGGAGGGCGAGGCGCTGAGCGACAAAGAACTGCGCGACGAGCTGCTCACGCTGGTCCTCGCCGGTCACGAGACGACCGCCAACTCGCTCGCCTGGACCTGGGAGCGACTGGTCCGCAACCCGGCCGCCCACGACGCGCTGCTCGACGCCGTCCGCGGCGAGGGCGACGCCGAGGATCGGATCGAGGCGACGATCGTCGAGGCGATGCGCTCGCGCCCTGTGATCCCGATCATCGGTCGCCGCGTGAAGGTGCCATGGCGCCTCGGCGAGTACGCGGTGCCCGCCGAGGCGGCGGTGCTGATGAGCATCCTGCTCGTGCACCACCGCGAGGACCTCTACCCCGAGCCCTTCGAGTTCCGGCCCGAGCGCTTCCTCGGGGGCCGCAAGCCGGGAACCTACGAGTGGATCCCCTTCGGCGGCGGCATCCGCCGCTGCCTCGGCGCCGCCCTGGCGATGGCCGAGCAGCGCGTCGTGCTGGAGGCGATGGCCCGCCGGCTCGACCTCGAGGCCGACGACCCCGAGCCCGAGCACGCCGTCCACCGCAACGTGACGATGATCCCGTCGCGTGGCGCCCGCGTCGTCATCCGCTCACGCCACGCCTGACCGCGCACGCGTCGAAGCGGAGAGGGAGGGATTCGAACCCTCGAGAGAGCTTGCGCCCCCTACTCGCTTAGTCAGCCCGACCTACTGCCGGGAGCTGCGGTGAGCTGCGATCTGGTGGACGGATGCGGGTTTGCCAGGATCGGCGTTTGCCGTCTTCTGCCCGCTGCTTCGATCTTCTGTTTCCACGGACGTTTCCAGAGCGCCTCCGAATAGACCCTCGATTCGCTGCCGCCTCATCGCTCCGGGCAGCACGTTCGAACTCATGGCTGTAGGTGCTGGCGGTGATCGCCGGGGAGGCATGGCCCAGGTGGCTCGACAGCTCGACAAGATCGCCGCCCGCCCCGATGAAGGCAGAGGCGAAGGAGTGGCGGAAGTCATGGAAGCTCGGGGCTCGCTGGGTGTCCGTATCGATCTCGGCTCCCTTGATCGTTGCCGTCAGCGCTCGGCGCACGTTGCGGCGGTCGATGCCCTGCCCTGCCTTGCTCTGGAAGACGAGATCGGCCGGCCCGCTGCTGGGGCTCGACAGCTTCAGCTCGCGCAGCCCGGAGAGGACCGGAGCCGGAAGCTCGACGATGCGCGAACTTCGAGCGCGGGAAGGCATTTCACAGGACGGCCTCGCTCGCGAGTCCGACATTCACTCGACCTCGATCGGTCGCTTGGAGCGGGGTGGCAGAGAGCCAAAGCTGACGACGATCCTCCGACTGGCGCACGGCCTCGGCGTCGAGCCAGGCGAGCTTGTCAACCGCCTCGATCCGTAGTTCTTGGCTAGGCAATAGCGACCTAACAACCTGCGAACCGACAGGGCGGGGCGAGCGGCCAGTACACGTCCCGACCACCCCGCTCCGTCTTGTCGGAGGCCGGAACTCCGCTCCCCGGCAGATCATGGGAGGTGAATCCGCGAGGCATTCCCACAGAGGCTTCCAGCCGGTCGTGACCCTACCCCCCAAAGGCGGGATATTCGATTCACGCGGACGCGTTGATCGCGCTCACGGTTCCTTGACCGGCATCGGCGTTTCAAACGCGCCGAGCGCTGCGACGATGACAATCGGTTGCTCGCCGGATTGCTTCAACCGAGCCTTGGCGGCCTTGTGCTCAGCCCGGATGAATGCATGCAGGGCTTCGAGGGAAGCGACCAGTTTTCCCCAGCCCTCCTGATCGAGGCGGAGGTCTGACCATGCCATCCACATCTCATCGCGCCGGTTGAGGGTGCCGGCCAGCGCTGCCTCTTTGACTTGCTCGGAGAGCTGAGCGAAAGTCTTCCAATCGTCGGAGCTGGCGAGCGAGGTGGTGATGTTCGCCCAGGGACCCCGCCTATCTTCCTCATAGAGCGCAGGCCCGGTCGCTCGGTAGAACTTCTCGGTTGCGCCTCGCCGTCTCCCCCCGGTCTTGTAGCCGACTACCTTGATCCAGCCGATGCGCTCCAATCTCTTGAAGCGTCGGCGGATAGCGTCCCTGGTCAGACCAAACCGCTTCCCGTACTTCTCGTGGACGGCCCGGGCGCTGATATCGCCACGGTTCGACTCGTCAATGATTTGTATGCAGACCTCATCCTCGAAGACTTTCGACAGACGCACCGGAAGCGAGATCATTGGTTCTTGGTTCGCAACGAGCGAGGGACCGAACCGCTGGCCGTCCTCGGTCGGCAGCTCGAATGCGACCAACAACGAGCCGACGCGAAACAACTTCTCCCCGCTGTGGCCAGCGCGACGCCTGGCGTCGTCCTGCTCCTCCCACTGGCCCTCGAACTCCTCAGCAACGGCAGCCGAGACCCTGCCCCACCCCTCCTCGTCCAGCAGTAGACGTTCGCGGGTGAGCTTGCGGCCGGGCAACGCCTGGAACGTCAGCTCCTCCATCGCGCGGCGCACCTGCGCGGCGATCTCCTTGAAGCCGTTCCAACTGACGGTGAGCCTGATCGAATACGGGAGCGCGATCCAGGTCTGGTGATCGCAGAAGGCAAGTTCGGTCGCGCGATAGAAGCGCTCGATGCCCCCTCGTCGCGCACCCCCAGGCCCTTTGCTTTCGACCTCCCTCAGCCATTTGGCTTTCGCAAGCTTGTCGAAGTGCTGGGCGACGCGGGAAGGCGAGCCACCGCCGAACTCCTCATAGAACTGTTTTGGGCTCATCTCCCGCTGGTAGGTCTCGGTGACGATCTTGATCCGGATCGGCACGGCGAAGACGACAGCGAGTCGCCGCAAGTGCTCGACTTGCTTCCGCATACCGAGCCAGACTCTGCCCACTTGCCTCTCCTCTGATCGCTTGGAATTGGTCGAGCGCCGCAGGAGTCTATGGGCATACCGAGAGAGAATCGTTTTCGTTCCCCATCGTTTCCTGAGATAGCTTTAAACGGGAAACTCTTAGTGATTATGGGAGGGGGTGACGAGAATGAAGATCGCAGCCGTGCAGTCGGGTCTGCCAATGGTGTCCGTCGTCAAGGTGGGCTGATTTCGGCGTGGGTGGCGGTGTATCGAGGCTTTGTCCAATCGAGGCCCGGTCGCCGTCGCCCCGTTCTCATCCAAGCTGCGCGACAGACGACAGATTCCGTCCCAAGCAGGAACGGTGATCGAGCCCTAAATGAATCGAGGGTTGTGCCCCGGTAGCTACGGCTCGCCTCTGTGGTCAGGGTGCCTCAACTCCAGGTCCGGAGAGGGTTACTTTCGGGCTAGGCTTCCACGGTGGCAGAGCCGGGAGAGCCGAAGCCCAAGCACGGGACCGTGGGTCGGGTCCGCGATCTGTATCGTCGCAGACCAGTCGTCGCCTGGAGCGGGACGGCGGTGCTCGTTGGGGTAGTCCTTGCGGTGATCGTGATCCTCGTCGTCAGCGGGGGCAGCGAACCGGCCAATGTCGCGCTCAACTGCTCAGTGTCCGATTCAGACGGCAGCACGGTCCTCACCGTGCGCGGCAAAGTCACCCAGAAGGAGGCCGACGAAGGCTGCGACGGCCTCGCGGCCAAGCTCTCGGGCGAAGGTCGCTATTGGCGCGTGGGCTTGCCGGAACTGCCTCAAGCTTCCCCCGAAATCGTCTGCGGCCTCAACGCCCCGAAGGGCGAACAGGGCACGGCGACGGTCGAGGTCAATCCCGAATCGCTACCGAGCGTGGCAACGACGATCTGCGGACAGCTCACCCATGAGGGCTGGACTCAGTTCACTCAGGGCGGCGTAATGGCTCCATGGCAGCACGCGTACAGCGTTGCCCTCGAAGCCGAAGAAGAAGCGGAAGCTGCCGAAGCCAGGATCAGAGAAGAAGAACAGCTCGAAGCCGAAGCCGTCGGAGACGCAATCGTGCGCTGTGAACAGAAGGCAGAAGCGACCGAAAAGGACGAAATCTCCGCCATCGAACAAGCGATCAAGCAGCGGGTGTCCGAAGCGCCGAGTGAAGAACGCGGCTGGGAAATAGAAGAAGAAGGCTGGGCCGAAGAAGAAGACGTATGGAGCAGGACCGAAGGGCGCGACCAACGCTGCCAGGAAACCGAAGGCAGAGCGGAAGCGGGCGGGACCGAATATCGGTAGCCAGCCAGTCACCTCGGCAGCAACGAACTTCTGACTCTCATGGGATCAGAAATCCAGCGACATAGCTACCGAGCGCGTCCGTCCCGGCGCGGCATTGACTCATCCAGGTAGTCAATCGAGGGCATCGACAGAGACGGGGGTACACCCTGCCGACCCCGCTCAGAAGGGGGCGGAGGACGAACTAATAGGGGGGGTCTGGGACCAACTCGCCAGGGCAAGTGTTTCCAGATCGTTTCCCCGGCAGCCCATCCGGGCGGGGCGTCGATGACCTGGCCCGACTGTATTTGGCTCTACAACTAAGCGGGACTGACGGGACGACGCTCGAAACTCGACCCAGCCTGGCGGCAGATTCGGAAACTCCATGATGATCGTTTTGGCGACCGTTCCGGTTCCTAGCGTGGCTTCGACAGATATTCTGCCCCCAATGATCGAGCCTGGCGCGGCATTGATCGTCTTGGCGAGTCTCGGAACCGATGCGTTCATCATCGGGCTCATCATCTTTGTTG
The DNA here is from genome assembly GCA_035693025.1 of Solirubrobacterales bacterium. Taxonomy (GTDB): domain Bacteria; phylum Actinomycetota; class Thermoleophilia; order Solirubrobacterales; family 70-9; genus VRUE01. Next base: position 111,659 of record DASSHI010000012.1, on the reverse strand, counting down.
CGTTCGCCCTTATGGCGGTTGGCGGCTGAGCTGCTGTCTTCGGCGGTCTCAAGTTGCCTTTGAACTCGCCCTGGGAGCCGAAAACTCAGCTCCCAGGGCGTCGTCCCCGCTCGCCCGCATGGGAGGTGACGGGCGAAGCAGCTTTTAAGAACCGGCTCCTACGAAGACTCTTCCTCTGGGATGCCGCCAACCGCCTCAAGCACGCGGTAGTGGTATTCGACCAAGGCCAAAGGCTTGCCGAGAATTGTTGCCAGCTCGGCAAGCTCCATTGCCCGCTCGTCCAGCTCCGCCAGCATGGCTTCTCGTACAGGGTGCTTCAACGCCTTCTTGCGCTGTCTACTGCCGGTGTCCGGCTTCTCCTCGTCTCTTGTTCCAGACGGCATTCCCGCCTCGCTTCCTCTCCCATCGCGTTCGGTCAATTGAAACGCGAGGCGGGCGGCCAGAGTGCTGCCGGAGGGAAATTACTTCGCGTTTTCCGGCGAGAGCAACATCAGCGGCTCCTGCTCGATCAGGCTGGCGATCCGCTCCACGCTTTTGAGAGTTAGATTGCGCTCTCCTCGCTCCACGCCTCCCATGTAGGTGCGATGCACGCCGAGCACGTCGGCAAACGCCTCTTGGCTCAGGCCGCGCTCCTTCCGGTAGGCGCGAAGGTTGCGGCCAAACGTGCGTTGCAGCTCGCCCTCCATGCGAGGAGGACGCTCGCTATTTGCTACTGAACAGTCTACAGACCTATGAGTAGCGCCGCCAGTTTCCCCTGAATCGGCCTCCCCCACCTACGCCGAGCCAAGCAGGACCCGGAGGTACCGGACTCGTCGCTTGCGGTTCCCAGATGCGGCCTCCTAGCGACGGCCTGGCCCAAGCATGGACAGCGGCTCCTCGCCCAGACGCTCGGCAATCCGCTCGACGCTCCGAAGCGTCAGGTTGCGCTCGCCACGCTCAAGGTCCCCCATGTAGGTGCGGTGGAAGCCCAGCACGTCCGCGAACGCCTCCTGGCTCAAGCCCCTGGCTTGCCGATAGGCCAGCAGGCTGAGCCCGAACGTCCGTTGGAGATCGCCTTCCACCGAAACGGACGGTCTCTAATTGCTACTTGACGGTCTACAGACTCATAAGTAGCATCCTGGTCCGCGTGCCCGGCCGGGAGCCACACGGCAGTTCTACATAGCTCCCGCGCCCCGGCCGGGGCGCGAGTCCTTGAAAAGCGAGCGGGGAGGCGGACACGATGGCGGGCAAAACACGCGGAATCAGGCATCTGATGCTCGGAACGCTGCTGCTACTCACGACGCTCGTACCGAGTACGCCGACCGCGTTGGCACATTCGCGTCGCCATCTTCCGCGCCCTCGGATTTCGTGGAATCTGCCTCATAGCGCCACCGAAGGGGCAGCGATTCCGTTCTCCTGGTCTGGCAAACACCTTGGCAAGAATCACAAGCTCGTTGTGCAACGTCCGGTTGGCACTGCCCATGTCTGGAAGACGATCATGCGGCTGCCGAGTGACCGGGGCTCGGCCCAATTGCCCGGGCTGACGCTAGGCCGGTACCGACTACGGATAGCCGACCTCGCTGCGGTTCCCCAACCCCGCCACCAGCGCCGCCGACGCCGTCCCCACTTCCGCGTCCTGGCCAGCGAAGGGGCGGGCATCGGCGTGTTCGGTGAAGTGCCGTTCTCTACGCTCTTCGACGCAGAAGGGAATGAACACGTCTGGACGGGCTCTCAGTTCAGCTTCTCGTACGTCGCCGGTTACTCGTGGGCAGACTCAGAATTTGGCGATACTGTCTTCCAGGTCGAACACAATCAGTGCGTTTCCGTGCATATCGCATTCGTCCCAACGCCCGGGGACAAGGTGCCTGGGAACACGAGCACGCTTACCCTCGTCCAAGAGTCCCGCGAAGCCGTCAGCGCCACCGTGCCCGTTGAAACCATCGGTTCACTGGACGCGCCACTGACCCCTGGTCAGTCCTGGGGTGTCCAAGCTCCCGATATGAGAGACATTGACGCCATCTACTTCAACGGCTACGCCGTGTGTGACAGCACGGAACCTTTCCCTAGAACTTAGCTAAGAGCCTACCCAATGCGCACTGACTACCTTGCTAGCTTGCTTCCACCACTGTTGGGCCGCTCTAGGATTTGCACTAAGAAAGCGCGCCTCGGTATACCGCACTTCATATTCAGTTGAGTTCGTCCACGCGTAGTACAGGTGCCGGTGCTTGACAAAACATAGTAGATAGCCCAATTCGTACTCTTGGAGTGCTGGGGCGTGATCCGGGCAGGTCGCTTTCGGCCGCACAGCACCGACTTCCCAAGCCCGGCCAAGAAGTGCTCCTTGCACTTCGTTCGGCTCTGCGAAGTACTCCAGCGTAGAGCTGACACCGTTGGTATCACAAGTATAGACTTTCCCTGACGGGTCGGCGGCGACAGGAGTTCCGAAGCGACACGGCTTGAACCATTGGCCCGGTTCCAGTTCTACTGCCGCTTCTTCCATGTCGAGCTTATTATCGACTGATTCATCTGCATCTTTCTCCTGCTTGACAACTTCTTCAAGATGGGCAAGCTCGGTCCCTGCCGGGGCTTTGCGGGTGCTTTCATTTCCTGACAACGGTACAGACACCACATTAAGTAGCAGAAAGGCCACTCCGCCACTAATTACAGTGATAGTTATGCCTCGCGCCGGTAGCCGACTAATGCCACGAACGAGGGATTCAACTGAGACAACCAACAGCATCCACCCTGCTGCACCAACGGCCGCCACGCCCGCAAGTACCCACACGAAGCACACGGGACCAATGATGAGAAGCAGGCCGTCCATGACATTCAGGCCCCCGTGGCCGCTTGCCTTGCCACTCACCTGAATAGACGCGTGCATGATGAGAAGCGGACACGCGAGAAACGCTGCTGCGGCGAGCAAGGCCAGCAATCGCCATGCAAGCGACTCCCCATCCGTCAGCCGCTCCCAGGGCCCCCGTTGCACCCGGGACGACGGGGACCTACGGCGCAGACCAGTCTGCGCACCGGACCTGTATGTGTTGGCCGCTGAGGCCCGACCCGCCGACGCAGTGGAACTCGAGCTCGCTCGTGGCGGAGGAACAGAAGCTCCCGATCCAGGGCGTCTGGGCTGTCCATGCTGTTTGGCTGATCTACCTCCGGCACCCGCTTGCGCCTGTGCCTTTAGGTCATCGCTAAAGGCCGACCCCGCCTTCTTGCCTGGTGCGCGAGCATTTACTTTTTCAGCCTTTTCTTCATCTTCTTTCCGTCTGTCCAGACCAGCTTCGTATGCACGCCGTTTGTCGGGATCGTTCAAAGTGTCGCGTGCGTCACCTAGTTCCTTAAACCTGGCTTCGTCGCCTCCCATGTCAGGGTGAAACTGCTTCGAGAGCCTCTTGAACGCCTTATCTACGTCCTGAACGGATGCATTGCGATCAACGCCAAGTAGGGAGAAGTAATCCTGTGGGCCGCTGGTCATGCTCAAGCTCGGGACACCTCTGGACTTGTCAGGACTCCTGACGTACGCTGTAGGTGAGGAATCAACATATGAGCAGTACTCCCGGCGAGCAGCCTCGACCAGATAGCGACGCAGAGTTTGCCGCCTCGCACTTCGACAAGATCACTGAAGCGAACTGGCAGGAGATGAAGGCCCAGGGTTTTATATGGATTGATCAACAGGTTGACTTAGACACTCCCGAGGGCCAACATAGTCTTAAGACACTTCAGAGGATTTACGGGCCAGAAAATGTATTCACCGGCTCTGCGTTCGACGGAAAAGAAGGAAGGCCGCTGGATAACAAGCCGGGCAGGGGTATCTATGTAACCGGCGAGGCATTTTGGGCGCCTGATGAAGGAGAAGACGGTACCAGCGGCCATTAGTCACTGGAGACTGGCGGCCCAGCTTCGAGCAAATGAGTCCACTCTGCCTCCCCACCAGTTAGAGCTATCGAAAGCGCAGGCACTACTTTATCTTTAAACACTCGTTCTATGTCTGCCGCGGTCGCATCCGGCGTCATTATCCAGTCTTGCGGAACGCCCATGTCCGTGAAGATTCCGCGGAACTGCTGGGAGTCGCCGATGCCCATAGCGCCAACGATGTAATCGTCTGAGAAGTCCAACATGTCTTTGACCAAAAAGCGGACGTGTTCTGCCGTAAGGTGACTGGATGCGTTGTCGCCGCCATCGGTAACAAGCAAGGTGAACGCGCGCACACGGCGGCCTTCCTCCCGCTCCGCTCGCACCTTGGTCATTACCGACCCAAGCGTGATTACGGTCTGGCGGTGCAAGGGCGTCTTGGGTACCTCTGGCCGGTAGTTGGCATCAGATAGCCGAAGGGCAACGTTCACCGGCATAAACGGTGATAGGGAGCCACCATTCAAATAGCGCGTATGCACCAAGACCTGCCTGTCAAAGCGGCCTTCGAGCACGTCAAGGCAGAGGTTATGTCCGAGCCGAACCGCCTCTGGGCCGTAGGGCGCTTCAGTTATCGAGGTTGAGTCGTCAACAAGAATCGTTACCAACAGCAAGTCTCCGGCTTCGCCGGAGACGCCAAGGGCGGGGCCAAGCTCCCCGGCAATGTTTCCGACGGCCCGAAGGCTATTGGCTGACTCTCTCGACAACTCGCCATCTGCGTAGGCGCGTCCAATTAGATCGGCTGCCCTCTCAAGTTCTTGTCCTGCCACATTTGCCTCCTATATCGCCTGCGGCCTGAGAATGGTCGTAAGGCTACTGCCGGTACCAATCCGCCACTCGGTACCAGTCCTCGTCAATCAGGCGGATGAATTCATCGGCCGTGTACTGCCAGGCGTGGTAGCCGCAAGTGCAGCCTGAGTCGTCCGGCCGCGGGCAGCCTGCCCAGGCCAGCCAAACCCCCATCAACTCCTTGCGGCGCTCTCCGGCTTCCACCAGGCCATCAGCGAAGCCGTCCAGCTCCTCATGTGGGGAATCGAGCAGCAGAGTCCTGAGCCACGAGCAGTCGGCCTCCCCCAGCGGCACGTTGAGCTGTAGCTGATGGATGGCATCGGCGGCGGCTATCTCGCTCTCCATATCGGCTAGCAGCCAGAGTCCGCCCTGCTCCCGTACGAAGCGCTCAAGCGCCAGCTCGAACCTGGCCCAATGCCAGGTGAGGCTGCACAGCCGGTCGGCAACTGCGGCACGGTCTTCAGCCTTTTCGGCCAGGTAGTTCCTGAGTACAAGTAGGTCGTCTCTTAGACCCGCGAGCGGCGTCCAGATACGCCGGTAGGCCCGGTGCTGCTCCAGCCAGTCGATCCTGAGCCCTGAGCGCTCCGGTTCGCGCTCCGGTTCGGTGCGGTGGCGGTGCCGGAGCCTGTAGGCGCTGTCGGCCGCGTACAGCTCTCGTCGGCCACGGCCTCGATCAGCAGAGGCTCGCGGTCCTTACGCAGATGCTCAGTGGAAACGTGCAGCAGTTCTGCTGCCTGGCGGCGGCGATCCTTGAGCATGGTGCTACGGGTACCGGGTGCCAGCCCCAGCAGGGTCGCGGCGGGACCGAATGCTCCATCGTCAGCCCGCTTGGCAGCCTCGGTCATGAGGGTGTGGGCGGCGACGGCAAGGTCGGCGGATTCGTTGCTGGCCGACTTGGCCTTCACAAGCGCCAAGCCTAGAACCTGCGCGCAGTCACGCAGACCGTCAGTGGTAACGCCAGAACGAAGCAGTCTGCCCAGCTCGGCGGCCAGCTCGGATGGTGAAGCAGCGGCTTTCCGGCTCACCGGAGTCCCCCAGCCCAGACCCCGAAAGCACCCACTCGCGTCCCTGACGATACGGCCATGAACAAGCCCATGATGTTGCTCATTATCGCCATCGTAACCTTGAGCGTGCTGGTCTCGGCGGGTCCCACGCTCGTCGCTTTGGCCCACGCCGCTGTTCCCCTGGTCATAGTCGGCGGCATCGTTGCTGTCGTACTGCGGCTGGTGTTTTTCCACACCCGTCACTGATTCCGCGAATGTCAATTCCACATCTTGACCAGCCAAGGGAAGGCATCGGACAATGGAAGGTTCACGTTGGCACCTGAGCCCTCACCCTCATCCCCGAATGCGTGGCTTTCACGGCAGCAAGGAATGAAGGGAGGTAAACGATGCCGAGACCAAGACAAACTAGAAAAAAGCGCCTGACGCGCGTGTCAGTCACCGCCGAGCGCCGGACGGACATTGACTGGGATCGCTTTGCCTGGGCGCTGTTGCAATACGCCCGTGTGCTGGCCGAGGGCGAGGAGTCCCAAGAGTGACGGAGCACGGCAAGCTGGACTGGTTCAAGCTCAAGTTCCCGCGCGATGTCACCCAGGACTCAGTAGTTGCCACGCTCTCTGCCTTCTCGGGCGCGGCACATGGTGTACGTCTGGTGTTCGACCTGAGCGCTACTGCCGAGAACATCACTCACCGGCTCGGCGTCAGTCCCAACGCGACCGATGCCGTAACCGGCAACCTCCGGGCGGCGATCCCCAGCCTGCACTTGCAGGCCATCGACGCCCCGCCACGTCCATCGGGACGGCGCTCCCTCTGGCAGCTTGCACCTGCCGCGGCTGCTTTGCGTACCGACGAGCTGCCCTCTATCGCCGCAAGCCTGCTGTCGAGCCTGTTCCCTCTGAATGAAGACGAGTCGGTGCGTCTCACCTGGACTCTGCGGTCAGGCTCGCGCCCTCATCTGCCCGACCTGCCGGACAACCAGTTGGTCGGACGGCTGCGGGCCTTGCGTGCCAAGCTGGCCGAGCCGGGGGTGAGTGGTGTAGGCGAGCTGTGCGTCAGCTCCTCCGATCCAGCCCGTTCTTCGCTGCTCATGCAGCGTACGAGCGCGGTCCTGCGCAGCCTCAGTACCCCGCACGGCCAGCTCGTCGCCGACCCCTATTGGTATGGCCAGCTCGCGCATCTGTTCGCCCAGCGCGGGCGCTATATGAGCGCCCCGGAGGTGGCTGCTGTCATCGGCTGGCCGATTGACGCCCCGGACATCCCCGGACTAGAGCTCGGGGCGGCCAAGCGCCTGGTTCCGAGTACGGAGCTGCCTATCTGGGGTCGGGCCTTGGGCGAGAGCGACTTCATGGGCCTCACCCGGCCCGTCGCCATCTCGCCGGCGGCCTCCACGCGAGGGCTCTACGTCCTTGGCCCAACCGGAACGGGCAAGACCAGTCTGCTCAAGAACCTGATCCGCGACGACCTCGAACAGGGGCGGGGGCTGGCCGTGGTCGAGACGAACGGCGACTTGGTGAGCGACTTGCTCGACCTCATCCCCCCTGAACGGATAGATGACGTCGTGTTGCTCGATCCCATCGACCCGGATTACGCGGTGGGCTTCAATCCGCTCGCTTCAAGCGCCGATCCATCACTCATAGCCGACCAACTCGGGGAGCTGTTTCAAAGGCTCTGGGAGGCGTTCTGGGGGCCGCGCACGGCCCAATTGACCCACATGGGCCTGCTGACCCTGGCGCGGCGTAACGGCTCCACGCTGCTTGATTTGCCGCGCCTCTACCTCGATCCAAGCTTCCGCGCCCGCGTGCTGGCCGACCTGGACGATCCGCTGGGCCTCGGCCCCGACTGGCAGTGGTTCGAGAACCTGTCCCAGCGCGAACAGACCACCGTGGTCGCGCCGCTGCTCAACAAGGTGCGGGCCTTTACGGCCCGCCCCGCCATCCGGGCCATCGTCGGCCAGGCCGCCCCGGCCACGTCGCTCAAGGCAATCATGGCCGAAGACAAGGTTCTGCTGGTCAACTTGCCCAAGGGTCTGATCGGCACCGAGACCGCGCAGCTCCTCGGCTGCCTGGTGCTCACCGGACTGTGGCAGGCGGCCGCCGAGCGGGCCGCCGTCCCAGCCAAGCACCGCCGCCCCTTCGGTCTCTACGTCGATGAGGTGCAGGACTTCGCCTCGGCTCCCATTCCCTGGGACGAGATGTTCGCCCAGGGGCGCAAGTACGAGCTTGCCATGACGGCAGCTCATCAGAACCTCGCTCAGCTCCCCAAAGAGCTGCGGGAAGTCGTACTCGCCAACGCTCGCTCCAAGGCGGTATTCGCTCTGAGTGCTGAGGACGCCAAGAAACTGGCGCCGCTGTTTGCACCCAGCCTTAGCACCGAAGATTTGCAAGCACTCGACGCTTACTCCATAGCCGCACGGGTTGCGCTCGACAACGGCAGCACGGCCTGGCCAGTGACGCTGCGGACGCCAGCGCCCCCCGAGCCGTTGGGGAGCACAGAAGCGGTGCGGGAATCCTCACGCACCCGTTTCGCCCGCGCCAAGCAGGAGGTTGAGATAGCCCTCCGTCGCCAAGCCCAGGCACCTAAGCGGAGCACGGTTCCCGTGGGCCGCAAGCGCCGGAGCCATCCATGACCCCGCCGCTCGCCCGTCCGGTCGCGTCGAGCAAGCCGGAGCGCATTCTCAGTCCCAATGCGCCTCGCCAGCCGAATCTGCCACTGACTATTACTCCAAAACGGAGTCACAAATGACTGGTCGCAACGTCACGGCGGCAGTCATCGGCAGGCTGCATCGCCAGCTCACCGAGCACGACCAAGCGGTCCTCATGAGCGTGTCAGAGCTTCGCTTCGTGACCGGCTCCCAGCTCGCGCGTATGCACTTCGCGGGCAGCCTCGATGCAGCGACCAGCGCTCGGGCTGCACGCCGGGCGCTGCTGCGCCTGACCCGTCTCGACTGCTTGGAACGCCTGCCGCGCCAGGTCGGCGGGGCGCGCGCGGGTAGCGCCGGGTTCGTCTACCGCCTGGGCCTGGCTGGACAACGCCTCGCTATTGAACGCGGCTGGCAACCGAAGCGGCGTTGGCGGCGGTCGCAGATGCCGGGGACCTTGTTCCTGGCTCATGCTTTGCAAGTTGCCGAGCTGCACACGCAGCTCATAGAGGCCGACCGCTCCCGCCGCATCGAGTTGCTTGCACTGAGTGCTGAGCCTGCCTGTTGGCGTCGCTATGGCGGAATCGGCGCTCAGAGCGTCGTCCTCAAGCCCGACAGCTACCTACTCCTTGGAGCCGGGGAATTTGAGTTCGTCTACTTCATCGAGATTGACATGGGAACCGAGGGCAGCCGCGCACTCGAGGGGCAGCTCAGGCGCTATCTGGACTACGAGACCAGCGGGAAGGAGCAAGTGGCGCGCGGCGTCTTTCCGAAAGTCCTGTGGCTGGCGCTGGACGACAAGCGGGTAGACGCAATCAAGGCGTGCGTCAAACGGCTTCCGAGCCGGTCGCGCGAGTTGTTCCAAGTGGAGCGATTCACTGCCGGAGTTCAGATAGTAAGCGATACCAAATGACCGCAAAATAGTCACATCTACCAAAGTGGTGTCACATCCACCTTGTATACTTATACGTAGCAAATCAATACTGAGATAAGCGCGAAGGGAGGGGAAATGCCGACTCAGAAATCGTCAAAGAACGCAGAGGCCGAAACGGCGGAAGCCGCCCGTAGCAAGCGGGCCTTCGTCTACCTACGTGTCTCGTCCGAGGGCCAGGTCAACACCGGCTACGACCGCGACGGGCTCTCAATCGCCGCTCAACGCGAGGCCGCCGAAGACAAGGCCGCCCAGCTTGACGCCGAGATCGTGCGCGAGTTCTCCGACCCCGGTAAGAGCGCCTTCGTAGACCTGCATAAGCGCACCGACTTCCTGGCAATGCTCGATGAACTGAAGGCGCTGAACGCGCGCGAGGCCACCCGTATCGACTATGTGATCGTCTGGGCGCTGAACCGCTGGGCGCGCAACCAGCTTGACCATTGGCGTACCCGCGAGCTGGTCAAGACCGCAGGAGCGCGGATTGTTTCCATCACCGAGCCGATGGTCGGCGAGGACACCCCGGAGTCCTTCTTCATGGAGGGTATGTTCGCGCTCAACAACCAGTACGAGTCGATGAAGACCGGCCGCAACGTAGCCCAGGGCATCTTCCAGAAGGCAAAGAGCGGCGGCACCTACGGCTGGACGCGCCTCGGCTATCTGAATGACGTGGAACGGCTGCCGGATGGCCGCACCATTCCCAGCGTCAGCCCCGACCCGGAGCGCGCCCCGTTCTTGACCCTGGCGTTCCAGCTCTACGCTAGTGGCACCTATTCGCTCTCGCAGCTACGCGACGAGCTGTACCGCCTGGGCCTGCGTTCGCGCCCGCGCAAGAACCGCTCACCGCAGAAGGTCGCCACGGCGAGCTTGCAGCGCATCCTGCGCGACCCCTACTACGCCGGGTGGATCGTCTACAAGCGCGGCACCGAGGACGAGCAGACCTTCCGGGGCCGCCACGAGGCTCTGACCGACGAGGACACGTTCGACCGCGTACAGGCGCTGCTGGACGAAAAGCGCGTCTCCGGCGAGCGCTCGCAGAAGCACCAGCACTACTTGAAGGGCAGCGTCTTCTGCAGCGAGTGCGGCAAGCGCTTGGTCTACGGCCTGAGCCGGGGCAAGAATGGCCAGCGCTACGCCTACTACTTCTGCGTTGACCGCACCAGGAGCGGAGCCTGCACCATGCGGGCCAACATCCGACCTGAGCTGATCGAGGACGCGATAGCCCGCTACTACGCCGAGCGGCCTGTGCAGCTCACGCCCGAGGACGTAGAGAAGCGCACCAAAGCGATCAAGGAACTGGTCGCCGTCAGTCAGCACGCGGTAGGCCAAGTTAAGGCCGCCAAGACCGAGCTGATCGACAAGCTCAAGGCCCAACAGTCCCGCCTGATCCGCCTGCACGTCGAGGAGGGCGACGACGTGTCGCCCGACGCCTTCCGCGAGGAACGTGCCCGGCTCAAGGACGAAATACAGGCAGCCGAGGAATCGTTGGCCGAAACCGAAGACAGCTTGGCTCTGGACGCCAAGCTGCTGCGCATGGCCTTGGAGCTGGCCGAGGACGTGGCGGCCGTATACCGCGACGCCGACGAGGCCACCAAGCGCGGCCTGAACCAGGCGTTCTTCAAGAAGCTCTACGTCATGCCGGAATGGGACGAGGCGGCGGGCGAAACGATCGCCCGCGCCGTGAGCGCGGAGCTGACCGACCCCTACGCCGTCCTGCTGGCCGATGACCTGGCCGAAGGCGTGCTGGCAGAGGCCGAAGCTATCCGTGACCGCGCCGCCCAGGCAAAAGACGGCCCCGAAGGGCCGCCTTCCGTTGCTGGGTGTTCGTACTTCGCAAATTTGGCGGAGAGGGAGGGATTCGAACCCTCGAGAGAGCTTGCGCCCCCTACTCGCTTAGCAGGCGAGTGCCTTCAGCCACTCGGCCACCTCTCCGGGCCGCCAAACATTAGCGCCGCCTCCTCTGCTCCCGCAGGGGGCAAGAGAGTCAGATATGGATTGCCCCCTGCTCCGCGTCCGGGGGCGGCGCGGTTAGTCTCGAACTTGTGGACCCCGCCGTCGACCAGACTCACGAGAGATACGAGGCGATCTTCGCCGAGGTCGAGGCGCCGTTCGCCTTCGTCGATCTCGACGCGATGGCGGTCAACGCCGCCGAGATGCTGGGACGGGCGGGCGGCAAGCCGATCCGCGTGGCGAGCAAGTCGCTGCGCTGCCGGACCCTGCTGGACCGCACGCTGCGCAGCGACCCGGGCTTCGCCGGCCTGATGACCTTCACCCTGCCGGAGACCCTGTGGCTGGCCGACCAGGGGTTCGAGAACCTGCTGCTCGCCTACCCGACCGCCGACGTCGGAGCGCTGGGCGAGCTGGCATTGCGCTCGGTGGCCAACCCCGAGGGCGCGCCGATCGTGATGGTCGACTGCGCCGAGCACCTCGACGCGATCGAGTCGGTGCTGGGTGCCGGCGCCGCGCCGGTGCGGGTCTGCATCGACCTCGACGCGAGCTGGTGGGCGCTGGGGGGTCGGATCAAGGTGGGGCCGAAGCGCTCGCCGGTGCACACGGTCGGGCAGGCGGTCGCGCTCGCACAGGAGATCGAGCGACGGCCGCAGCTGAAGCTGGCAGCGCTGATGGCCTATGAGGGCCAGATCGCCGGCGTGGGCGATCTGCCGCCCGGGCGGCGACTGCGCGGGGCGGCGATCCGCTTCATGCAACGTCGCTCCGCCGCCGAGCTGGCCGAGCGTCGCAACGCCGTCGTCGCCGCGATCCGCGAGTTCGCCGGGCTGGCGATCGTCAACGGCGGCGGCACGGGCAGCCTCGAGCTGACCGGCGCCGAGGACGCCATCACCGAGGTGACCGCCGGCTCGGGCTTCTACGCCCCCGCCCTCTTCGACCACTACAGTCGCTTCTCGCTCACCCCCGCGGCGGGCTTCGCCCTGCCGATCGTGCGCAAGCCGGCGGCCGGGATCGCGACCGCGCTCGGCGGCGGCTACCTCGCCTCCGGCGGCGGCGACCCGGCGCGCCTTCCAGTTCCCTGGCTGCCACCGGGGCTGCGCCTGGATCCCGAGGAGGGCGCCGGCGAGGTGCAGACGCCGCTGCTCGGCGGCCCCGCGGCCGAGCTCTCGATCGGCGACCGGGTCTACATGCGCCACGCGAAGGCGGGCGAGCTTTGCGAGCGCTTCGACGTCCTCCACCTGGTCGAGGGCGGCGAGATCGTCGACATCGTCCCCACGTATAGAGGCGAGGGCAAAGCGTTCCTCTGACGAACGCTGCATCGACCCCGTATGCAGGGGCAAATGCAGCGTTCGTCACTCGCCGAGCACCCGCGCCGCGTACGCATTGGTGAAGACCCGCTTCGGATCGAGCTCGTCGCGCGCCGCCTGGAACTCGTCCCACTGCGGATAGAGCGGCGCCAAGGTCTCGGCCGTCTGGAAGTGCCGCTTGCCCCAGTGCGGGCGGCCGCCGTAGTCGCGCATGATCGCCTCGACGGCCTCGAAGTACGGGCGCCACTCCATCCCGCGGTACTGATGCACGGCGATGTAGGCGGTGTCGCGGTCGTGGGACGGGCTGAGCATGGCGTCGTCGCCCGCCGCGACGCGCATCTCGATCGGGAAGAAGACCGGATAGCGATTGGCGCGCACCCACTCGATCGCTCGGCGCGCCGCCTCGGGCCCGTGCTCGCGCGGCACGCCGTACTCCATCTCGGTGAAGCGCACGCGGCGCTCGCTGGCAAAGACGCGGTCGCTGCGGTCGACGGTCTTGCCTCCCGTGGCCACCGCGGCTGCCAGGCGCGAGAGCGCCGGGATCGACTTCGGCAGCAGGCGCCCGGCAGCCGAGAGCGCCTCCAGCGCCCAGTTCTCGAGCACGATGTCGTTGAGGTAGGCGGCGGCCTTGCCGCGCGGCCGGGGCGCGCCCTCGACCCGGTTGCGCTCCAACACCAGCGCGGAGTCGGCGTAGGGAAAGGTGAAGAGCTCGAAGTGGTCGTTGGCCTCGGCGCGCTCGTCGAAGCTGTCGAGCACCTCTTCGCGCGGCTGGGGAGAGTCGACCCGCTCGAGCACGAAGGCGGGGATGCAGCGCAGCGTCACCGCCGAGATCGCACCGAGAGCGCCGATGCCGACGCGCGCCGCGCGCAGGGGCTCGGGGTCGGAGTCACCGAGCTCGCGCACCGTCCCGTCCGCGAGGACGAGCTCGATCGCCTCGACCTGGGCCGAGATGTTGCGCAGCCTGGCGCCGGTGCCATGGGTGCCCGTCGAGATCGCGCCGGCGATCGTCTGGCGGTCGATGTCGCCGAGGTTCTCCATCGCCAGACCGAGCGCGTGCAGCGCCTCGTTGAGCTCGGCGAGCACGGTCCCGGCACCGACCTTGACCAAACCGGAAGAGCGGTCGGCCTCGAGCACGCCGCTCAGCGCGCCCACGTCGATCATCGTGCCGTCGGTCAGCGCAGCCTCGGTGAAGGAGTGGCCGCTGCCGCGGATGCTCACGGTCCGCCCCGCTCCGGCGGCCCCGGCCACCGCGGAGGCCAGCTCGTCGCGGCTCTTCGGCCGCACGACCTCGGCCGGCGTGCACCGTTGGTCCCCCGTCCAGTTACGCCAGGTCGCGGACACGCCTTAAAGCTAGTGCGTGCGGGCGCTCAAGTCTCCACCGGTCGCGGCGGCGGCACGAGCGAGCGATACGCATAAGCAGAGGTGAGCAGGAGCAGCGCAGCGACGGCGAGGCTCGGCGTCGCGTAGCCGGTGACGCTGGCCAAGCTGCCACCGACGATGGCCCCGAAGGCCTGGCCCGCCGCCCAGGCCATGTTCGAGAGCCCGGCGGCGAAGCCCTGGTGGAGGCCGCTCAGGTCGGCCGTCTCCGAGAGCGTGGTCAGTGCCGGCGCGAAGCAGACCCCGGCACCGAGCGCGCCGATTATCAACGCCGCCAGCACCGGGCCCAATGCGTCGGCCACCGCGATGCCGACCATCGAGAAAGCGCAGATCCCGATCCCGACAACGAACGGCAGGCGACGCCCGACGCGGTCGGAGTAGCGTCCGGCGACCGGGGCAAGCGTGGCCTCGAGCGCCGCGGCGGCGATGAAGCCCGCCGCGATGACGACGTGCCCACCGCCCAGTTCGGCGATGCGCAGCGGCACCAGCACCTCGACTGCGCCGAACATCAACGAGGGCACGGTCACGAATGCCGTCGCGACGAGCACCGGCCTGCTGAGCATCCTCGCCCCCACCTCGCGCAGCGGCTGCGCCTCGGGAGGCTCCGGCTGGGGCAGGCGCGACGCGGCGGCGGCAAGCGCTATGGCGATAACCAACACGGCCCCGAACACGGCGCCGGTGCCGACTTCGGCAGCGACGGCGCCGATGATCGGACCCACCAGCGCGCCCGCGACGGCGGTGCCCAGCGCCGTACCGATAACCGAGCCGCGGCGCTCGGGGGGAGCGCTCGTGATCAACCAGGTCAGCGCGCCGGACCAGGTCAGCGCGCCGGAGACGCCCTGGACGAAGCGGGCCGCGTCGAGCAGGACGATGTCGTCGGCGAGCCCGAAGACGAGGCTGGAGATGCCGAGCAGCAGCAGCCCGGCGATCACCGTGCGACGTGGCCCCATCCGCGTCGCGACGAAGCCGGCCGGCAGGGAGGCGAGCAAAGTCCCGACTGCATAGGAGGCGGCGAGAATCCCCGCCTGGGCCTTGCTCAAGCCGAACTCGGATACGTAGTCCGGGAGCAGCGGTGCGATCGCCGCGTAGAAGGCGACGTCGAAGAAGACCATCATCGAGGCGAGGACGAGCAGCCGGCGCATTGTCTTTATCCAATCACCGCCCTACCCTTTTACTCCATTCCTTCTCGTCCATAAACCGACAGCTAGCATCGACATATCGTCTGAACCCCCGGAGGGGTGGCAGAGCGGTTGAATGCGACGGCCTTGAAAGCCGTTAGGCGTCGTAAGGCGTCTCGTGGGTTCGAATCCCACCCCCTCCGCTGACACCGGGCCCAAACGGCTTGCTTTATGGCGCAGGATCGGCGTCCACGTGGCCGAACTAGCGGGGATGAACCGCGATCGGTGGCGACAGCGTGCGCAGAGCGCGAGCGACGCATTCGGGCTGGTGCTGGCGCTGGTCCTGACCACCTACGTGCTCGCTTCGGTGATCTCCAACCGCGGCTGGCCGGCGGTGCTGCTGACGCTCGCCACCGGCGCCACCGCAGTGGTCGCGCTGACCAGCTCCCACGTCAGGTCGCTCGTCGTCCGGCGGGCCTTGGGACTCGCGGTGCTGGCGGTGCTGCTCTCCGCCGTCTCGGCCGTGACCGGCGGCCGGCCTTGGCTCAGCGCCGCCAGCGTGATCGAGATGGGCCTGCTGGCGGTTGCGATGGGCGCCGTGCTGCGGCGGGTCGTCACCTCCGCCAACGTCTCCTCGCGCACGATCCTCGGCGCGATCAGCGTCTACGCCTCGCTCGGCATCCTCTTCACTTGGACCTACGGCCTGATCGACCGGATCGAAGGCGGCGGCTTCTTCGGCACTGGGGTCGCAGCCAAGGGCAGCGACCTCCTCTTCTTCAGCTACACCACGCTGACCACGACCGGCTACGGCGACCTGGTCCCGGCGGGACAGGTCGGCCGCATGGTCTCGGGCCTGGAGATGATGCTCGGCCAGATCTTCCTCGTGACCCTGGTGGCCGGACTGGTCAGCCTCTGGAGGCCGGGCGAAGGCCTGCTGCGGCGCCGCGCCAAGCGGAGCGGAGAAGCTCCCTAGTCGGAGAGCTCGACGCGCTCGATCTTCTGCTCCTCGAGCGGACGGTCCGAGCCGTCGGTCGCGGTCTTCTCGATCGAGTCGACCGTCTCCATGCCCGAGGTGACCGTGCCGAAGACAGTGTGCTTCCCGTCCAGCCAGGGCGCCGCCTGGGTGGTGACGATGAAGAACTGCGAGCCGTTGGTGTTCGGCCCGGCGTTGGCCATCGCGAGGGCGCCGCGGACGATCTTGTGCTCGTTGATCTCGTCCTCGAAGGTGTAGCCGGGGCCGCCGGTCCCGGTCCCCTCCGGGCAGCCGCCCTGGATCATGAAGTCGGAGATCACGCGGTGGAAGATCAGCCCGTCGTAGAAGCCGTCGGCGGCGAGCTTGCGAAAGTTCTCGACCGTCTTCGGGGCGTCGGAGTCGTGCAGTTCGAGCACGATCTCCCCGGCATTGGTGTGCAGCGTGGCCTGTGACATGGTCGCCACCATAGCCACATCACCCACTGACCCGCACGAGCACGGAGCGGGAGGCCCCGGGGGCGTAGGGCCAGCGCTCCTCGGCGAGGGCGACGGCGCGCAGGCGGATCTTCGCCGTGCCTTCGATATAGCGGAAGCGGTAGCGGGCGTGAAAGCGGCCGCTGTGGTCGCTGCGGGTGACGAGGACAGGACGCCAGAGGCGGGCCTCGTTCTCGTAGTACTGGATCGCGACCAGCTTGCCTCGCCGTGGCAGCGGCGCGCCGCGGGTACGGACCCGACCCCATAGGCGGACCGACTGGCCGGTGCGCAGGCTCCGCGGGGCGGCGCTGAGCGTCGCCGCACCACGCACACGCAGCGCCAGCGCCGGACGACGCGACCGTGCCAGGCCCGACTCGCCTGGGTAGACGACGGTGACGTGGCGCGAGGGCCCGGCCGGCAGCGCCAGGCGGAAGCCGCCGTGGCGGCCGGTGCGCACGGTTGCCACGCGGCGCCGCATCAGCGCCCCGTGGGATGGACGCGAGACGATGCGCAGACGGCGTCTCGAGAGGCCGGCGCCATCGGCGTTGAGCAGGCGGCCGGTGAGCGCCGCGCCGGCGCCGAAGGGAACGGTCACCCGCTGGCCGCGACGATGGCGCCAGCGCAGCCTGGCGAAGAGGCGGGTCTTGGCCTTGGCGCGCGACGGAGGCCCGGTACTCCCCTCGCCGCCACCGCCGCCGGCCTCCCCATGCGCCGCGGGCCCCGCCGGCGCGACCGGGGGTGGAAGCTTGCGCAGCGCCATCTCTGTGCCATCGACGCAACGGGTGGTCGTGGCGTCATTCCCGGCGCCATCGGTCGCCTCGGCGCGAAAGACGTAGGTCCCGGGCTCGAGATCGCCAGGCACCGCAGCGACGAGCTGCTTCGTGCTCGCCCCGCCGCCGTTCTCCATTTTCGTCGGCAGGTCGGTCCACTGCTCGGCGCTCACCCGCCGGTAGGCGATCGTGCCCCCGGCCGGGCCGGAGTGCTCGTCGCTCACTTCGGCACGCACGACCTGAGGCAGCTCGGCCGAGGTCTGTTCGGCGACCGGCTCGAACGCCACCGCGGGCGGCACGTCGTCGAGGCGCAGTGGGACTTCGATCGCCGTCCCCGCGTCGGCGTTGCCCGCCTCGTCGCGCAGCCAGATGCGGAAGGAATAGATGCCCGGCCGCGGCAGCTTGCGATCGGCGAGGGCGGCGATTTCGTGACCCGCCGCGAAGCTGACGCCGGTGTCGTAGCCAGACGGCCCGGTGATCCGCCAATAGGCGCCGCCGATCGGACTGGCCGGCCCCTGGCCGGGATTGACCCAGGAGAGGTCGAAGTCGTCGACGCTGTGCCATCCCTCGCCGCCGGCGACGGAGAGGCTGCGCGGGTGCGCCGGCGGGTTGTTGTCGATCAGCACCGTGGTCGGGAAGAGACAGGCGCTGTTGCCGGCGAAGTCGGTTGCGCAACGGGTCAGGGCATGGGGCCCATCGCTGAAGTCGGTCGTCTGTACGGTCACCTCGTCGGCGGCGCCGAGCGGACAGGGGCGCATCTGCGTCGCCCGCCACTCGCCGTCGATCATCGCCTTCGCGCACGGATACTCGGTGAGGCCGACGCGGTTGCCGTCGAGCAGCGTTTCGCTGAAGCGGACGCCGCCACCGACGTCGGAGTCCCAGTAGTTGACCCGCTGCGCCCCGCGACGCCAACCGCCGGCCGCCAGATCGGCCCCCGCATTGCCGGGCACGGGCGCGTAGCCGTCGAACACGTCGATCGTCAACGAGCGGACGGCCGACCACGATTCCGATTCGATCGAGCACCAGCGGTCCGCGGTGCGCGCGCAGAGCAGCCGGTCCTCGATCGCGGGCGCCGGGATGCCGAATTCGGTCGCGAAGTCGCGCTGGGTAGTGTCGGTCGTCGTTGCGGTCAACGTCGGATCGAAGCCACCGCCGGCGTTGCCGGGGCCGAAGCGCTGCTCCATGCCGTCGTGCAGCGCGTGCCACCAGATGCCCCAGACGCGGCTGATGCCGGTCCCGGCCGGAGCCTCCCAGCGCCAGCGGGCAAAGTGGGTGCCGGAGACGGTCGGGCCGCCCTGGGTGAAGCTCTTCATGTGCTCCGCCCCAAAACCGCACGATGCGTCCTGGCGGAACTTGGCGCCCCCCGTGTCGTCGGCCCAGCTCGCGTCGATGCCGACGTTCCAGCCGCATTGCGCCACCCGATAGTTGCCGGCAGTCGCCTCCCGTGCCGCCAGCAGCAGCAGCGCCAAGGCCAGCGCGATTCCCATCGCGACGATCCGTCCGATCCCACGCGTTCCCGACATCGACCACCCCTCGCTCGCTTTGCAGATGGAGGACCAAGGGCGCAGCAACTCGATCTCTCCCCCCTGCGGACGCATGTCGGGGGCGTCGCTTTGCGAAAATGCCCGTATGCCACTACCGAGCCAGGACCAAGTGA
Organism: Solirubrobacterales bacterium; assembly: GCA_035693025.1. GTDB lineage: Bacteria > Actinomycetota > Thermoleophilia > Solirubrobacterales > 70-9 > VRUE01. The sequence goes on along the minus strand of DASSHI010000012.1, from coordinate 92,790 downwards.
CCGAGAAGCTGCGTGCCGTCATCGACCCGGAGCTGCGGCGATCGATCGTCGAGCTGGGGATGGTCCGCTCGATCGACATCAAGGAGAGTGGCCGGGTCGAGGTCGTCGTCTCGCTGACGACCGCCGGCTGCCCGATCCGTTCTCACTTCGAACAGGCGGTCGCCCAGCAGGTCTCCGCACTCGACGGGGTGACTGAGGTTGCCGTCGGCTTCGACGTGCTCTCCGACGACGAGAAAGGCAACCTGCAGCAGACCCTCGGCCGCAGCAAGCTGCCCGAGGGCGCGCTCGCCCAGGTGAAGAACGTGATCTGCGTCGCCTCCGGCAAGGGGGGTGTGGGAAAGTCGACGATGACCGCCAACCTGGCCGCGGCGCTGACCGCCGAAGGCCACTCGGCCGGCGCCCTCGACTGCGACGTCTACGGCTACTCGATGCCGCGCATGCTCGGCGTCAACCGCAAACCCGAGGTCGACGCCGAGCGCAAGATCCTGCCGCTGGAGGGGGCCGGCGGGGTGAAGGTGATGTCGATCGGCTTCTTCGTCGAGGAGAACTCGGCCGTCGTCTGGCGCGGACCGATGCTGCACAAGGCGATCCAGCAATTCCTCGAGGACGTCGCCTGGGGCGAGCTCGAGTATCTGCTGCTCGACCTGCCGCCCGGGACCGGCGACGTCGCGATGACGCTCTCCCAGCTACTGCCCCAGGCCAAGTTCGTGCTGGTCACGACGCCGCAGCCGGCCGCTCAGACGGTCGCCAAGCGCGCCGCCGACATGGCGAAGAAGTTCGACCTCGAGCTGCTCGGCGCGATCGAGAACATGTCCGGCTTCACCACTCCCGACGGCGAGCGCTTCACGATCTTCGGCGAGGGCGGCGGCCAGCTGCTCGCCGACGAGCTCGACATCCCGCTGCTGGGCAAGGTTCCCCTTTCGGAGGCGCTGCGCGAGCACGCCGACGAGGGCTCCCCGCTCGTCACCGACGAACCGGACGCTCCGGCGTCGCAGGCGATCCGTCAGGCCGCCCGCGGCATCGTCGCCGCCACCCCGCAGGAGCTGCCCGTCCTGCAGGCGACTCCGGCCCCGGCCGAAGCGCCGCCCGTGGGCGGCATCCCGCTGCCGGTCGTCCAGTAGCCCCTCGACTCGCCGCCGGACGGGCTCAGGCGTTGGCGCGCCGCTGGGCAGGAGCCCGCAGATGCTGGAGCTTGGAGAAGAGCCGGTCACCGCGGCTCCCCTGCCGCGGCACGATCCCCATTTGCCGGGCGCCCTCGAGATTGTCGTAGACGGTGTCCCAGAGGACAAGCAGAGCGCCGCGAAAGCGCCACTCGGTGACGCCGCGGAAATCGATGCTCGCGCCGGTGGGAGCGATGTCGAGTGGGCCCCAGTGGCCGCTCATCGTCCCGGTCATCCGGTAGGGGAACCATGCTCCGGCGCCCCGGCGTGAGGGGCAGGGCGGCTCCAGCGCCTCCAGCCGCAAATCGGGGAAGGTCGCGAAGGTGTCGACCGCGAAGGCGCGGATTCCGTCCTTGCCGTGCAGCGCCGCGGGCAGAGCCGGGTCGTCGAGCTCGAGATCCTCGTCGCACATCGCGACGATCGCGTCGACCTCCTGGGCGTTCCAGGCCGCGAGCCAGCGGCTGCTCCACTCGTCGAGGAACTCCACGTCGAGGCCCCTCGGACCTGCGTCGATCTCACGTCTCATGCCCCACCCCTTTCGCGGTCGGGGCTGCCCCGACCATTTCGGCGACGATCCGTTCGGCCTCATCGCGCTCGATTCGCATGTCCTGGCGCAGCAGCTTCCAGGCGAGGACGTCGGTGGCGAGGACGATCGCCGCTAGACGGCGCTCTCGCGCGGCGCCCGTCAGACCAGACAGGAGGGGCGCAAAGGTCTTCTCCACCCAGGCGCGATGGTAGGCGCGCCCAGCCTCGGTCATCTCGCGGACGGCGGGGATCCGCTCCTCCTGGGAGAGCATGCGCAGCACCGCGGGGCCCTGGGACTCGTAGTGATCGAAGATGTTGGCGATCGCCTCGGGGACACGCCCGACCGGCGCCTCCTCGCGGGTGGCGATTTCGCGCAGGCCCCACCAGGTGAAGGCGGCGGTGAAGAGCTCCTCCTTGGAGCCGAAGCGCAGGTGCAGCGTCTGCGCCGTCACTCCCGCCTCCGCGGCCACGTCGCGCAGGTGGACGCTCTCGTAGGGAAGCGTCGCGAAGCGTCGCCACGCCGCGGCGACCAGGCGCTCGCGGGTCGCGGCGGCGGCTTTTGCGCGGGCCGACATCCGGTAAGGGCGTTTCGCTTCCTCACGCCTCGACTTCTGTGCGCTCGCCATATTCATTTGATCTTAGCTAAAATTAAATGATCGTGCGAGTCCTGCAGACGTTGATGGCCTTCAGCGGCAACGCGCCGCCCCAGCTCGCGGTCACCCGCAAGCTGCTCGAGCACGGTCACGAGGTGCGGGTGCTGGCGCATCGGGCGGCGCGGCCGAGGATCGAGGCGACGGGCGCGGAGTTCATCCCGATCGAGCGCGCGGTCCCCAACTTCGACATCAGCCGGCGAGAGACCGACACCCTGCGTGACTGGGAAGCCCGGAGCAAGTTCACGGCCGGGATCCGGCTGCGCAAGCACGCTCTGCTCGACTTCCTGGGGCCGATCAGCGAGGAATGCGTCGCCCTGCTGGAGACCGACCCCGCCGACGTGATCCTCTTCGACTGGATGCTGAGCGGCGCTGCGGTTGCCGCCGAGCGCGCCGGGGTGCCGTCGGTGGCGCTGGTCCACTGCCCCTACCCGCTGCCGGTGGCGGGGGCGCCGCCGCTGTTCAGCGGCGTCGGTTGGATGAACGGACCGCTGGGCACGGCGCGCAATCGTCTCCTCAACCGCACCTTCGCCCGTTTCTCCGCGGCCGGCCTGCCGCGCCTGAACCGTGTCCGGACGGCGCACGGGCTTGCGCCTCTAAGGGCCTGGGAGGAGCAGCTGCTCGGGGCCGATGCGATCTACGTAATGACCGCGGCAGAGCTCGACTTCTCCAGCCGCGGCGAGCTGCCCGCCAACGTCCACTACGTCGGCCCGGCCTTCGAGCCCTATTCCAACGAGTGGCACGCACCCTGGCCGGAAACGAACACCGACCCGCTTGTCGTCGTCAGCTTCTCGACCAGCTACATGAACCAGGGTCAGTTGGCGCAGCGAGTCCTCGACGCGGTCGGCGGCCTGCCGGTACGAGCGCTGCTGACGAAGGGCCCGGCGCTGGTAAGTGAGGAACTGGCCCTACCGCCGAACGCATGCGCTGTCGACTACGTCGCGCACCGCGCCGTCCTTCCCCACGCCGCGCTCATGGTGACTCACGCCGGCTGGCAGACGATCAACGCCGCCCTGGCCGAGGGGGTACCGCTCGTCTGCGTCCCGGACGGCCGGGATCAGCCCGACAACGCCGCCCGGGTGGTCGCCGCCGGAGCGGGCGTGCGGGTCAGCAAGAGATCCTCGGCGGCGAGGTTGCGGAGAGCGATCGCCGCGGCGCTCGACGATCCGACGCTGGAGGCAGGCGCGGCGGCGATGGCGGTCGCGCTGGGCCGCAGCGACGGGGCGCTCACGATCGCCGAGGGAATCTCGTCGATCGGGAAGGCCCGTAGCGGCGAAAACCGGGGGCTTCGGCCCGGCTAGGCAGCCTTGCTCTTGTAGTACTCGGCGTTGATCTCGGCGTATTTCGCCCACTCGGCGGGAAGCTGGTCCTCGGCGAAGCAGGCGTCGACCGGGCAGGCCTCGACGCAGGCATCGCAGTCGATGCACTCGTCGGGGTCGATGTAGAGCATCTCGACCGAGTCGTAGTCGGGCTCGTCCGGAGTCGGGTGGATGCAGTCCACGGGACAGACCTCGACGCACGAATTGTCCTTCTGGCCAATGCACGGCTCGGCGATGACGTAGGTCATTCGAAGATTTCTCCTGGTTCGACTTTGCAGTGCCAGGCGGGATTCGGACCCTGCCAGGCGCGAGCGGACATTTTAGGGATGATGTCCCGATGCTGCTCTTGACGGGGGCCACCGGAAGCATCGGTTCGCGCCTGCTGCCGCTCCTTTTGGAGCAAGGGGAGGACGTGCGCTGCCTGGTGCGCGAGCCACGGCGGCTGGGCGCGCACCGGGTCGACGTGCAGATTGCCCTCGGTGACCTCGGGGAGATGTCCGACCCATACCTCTTGCGCCAGGCGCTGCGCGGCGTCGACACCGTTGCGCACCTGGCCGCGACGATCCGCGATCAGCCCCCCCACCGGATCGAGGAGCTGAATGGGCTGGCGACGGTGCGGCTGCTGCGTGCGGCCGAGTGCAGCGGGGTGCAGCGCTTCGCCTTCTTCAGCGCCCTCGACGCCGCCTCCGCCCAACGCACCCGCTTCTTTCGCGCCAAGTGGCTGGCCGAGCAGGCAATCGCCTCCTCGCCGTTGCAGACGACGATCTTCGCCCCCTCGATCGTCTACGACCACAGCGACCCCTGGATAACCCTGCTGCGCCGCTTCTCCTTCCTGCCCGTACTGCCCGTCTCCGGCGACGGGAAGGCCCGCTTTCAGCCGATCTGGGCGGCGGACGCCGCCCGCTGCGTGGTCGCGGCGCTGAATCGAGATGGAGCCTCCGCCCGCGGTCGGTACGAGCTCGCCGGCCCTCAGACGCTCAGCTACGACGAGATGTCCGACCTGGTCAGCCGCGTGGCGGGGCGGCCACGGCCGCTGGTCCATCTGCCCCTGCCGCTCGTCCGCTCCGGTTTGATCGCACTCCGCAACGTCTTCGGCGAGGCCGTGTTCGCTACCTGGGAGGAGGCAGAGCTGATGGAGGTATCGATGACCAGCGAGCGCGGCACGGCAGACGCGGAGGAACTTGGCGTGAACCCGAGAAGGATGGACGATGTCCTGGCAGAGGCTTAGAGCCCCTCTCGCCGCGGTCGCGGCCGTCTTCGCCCTCGCTGCGGTCGGGGCGACGCCGGCTGGGGCGCTCTCCCTCGTCCCCCCCAAGCCGGATGTCTTCTTCGGGGTGAGCGACCGGGGCACGACGCAGGAATTCACCGAATTCAGCGAACTGCTCGGCGGCAAGCACCCGGCGCTGATGGAGACCTTCCACCCCTGGGGCAACAGCCTCAACAAGTCCTACGAACGCTGGCGCGAAACCGGCACGCGGCCGATCCTCCACATCTCCACCGCCGACGACCAGACCCTGAGCGAGCTGATCACGCCCGAGCAGATCGCGCTCGGCGAGGGCGACGATTACCTGCTGCAGCTCAACGACTTCTTCTACAAGCACGGGCTGCTCGCCTACATCAGGCCGCTCGGCGAGCCGAATCGCTGCCTCAACGTCTGGTCGGCGGTCAACTGCGACGGCAGCCAGAAAGGCGGCGAACACACGACCGGCTGGTACAAGCAGGCTTTCCGCCGCATCGCGCTGATCGTGCGCGGCGGCGACACCCTGGAAGGAATCAACGCGACCTTGGCGGAAATCGGCCTGCCGCCGGTCAACCGCACCAAAGGGCCGCCGCCGACCAGCCTGCCGGGGGCGCCGGTGAGCATCATCTGGAGCCCGTTGCCGGGCGGCTCGCCGCGGGTCAAAGGGAATTTCCCCGGCAACTACTGGCCCGGCGCCCGCTGGGTCGACTGGGTCGGCACCGACTTCTACTCCCAGTATCCCGTCTGGAAAGACCTCAACCACTTCTACGCCGGCAAGCAGTGGAAGCGCAAGCCGGTCGCGATCGCGGAGTGGGCCGTCTACGGCGAAGACGAACCGCGCTTTGCCAAACAGCTGATCGCCTGGGTGACGAAGCGCCCGCGGGTGCGGATGTTCGTCTACTACACGGGCTTCGGCCCCGGCGACAACCCGTACGACTTGAAGCTCTATCCGCGCACGACCAACACCCTGCGCCTCAAGGTCCGCCGCGCCACCTTCCTCACCGAAGCCGAATACAACGCGGGCCTCCTCCCCCCGCTCCCGCCGAAGGAAAAGAAGAAGCCGCCGACGCCGGCGCCGGAACCGGTCCCGCCGGCCCAGTAGACGACGAGGGGCCCGGTTTCCCGGGCCCCTCGGAAAGCCACTCGCCTGTTGAGGCGAGCATACGCCTGGACAGGCGTGACTACATCATCCCGCCCATGTCCGGCATGCCGCCGCCGGGCATGCCGCCGCCGCCGTTTTCCTCCGGCGGTTCGGCGATGATCGCCTCGGTGACGAGGATGTTCTTGGCGATCGAGGCGGCGTTCTGCAGCGCCGACCGGGTCACCATCGTCGGGTCGATCACGCCGGCCTTGATCAGGTCGCCGTAGTCGCCGTTGGCCGCGTTGAGGCCTTCGCCGGCCTTCAGGTCACGGACCTTGTTGACGACGACGGAGCCCTCGAGGCCGGAGTTCTCGGCGATCTGGCGCACCGGCTCCTCGAGCGAGCGGTGCACGATGCGCGCACCGGTCACCTCGTCCGGGTCGTCCAGCTTGTCGGGATCGAGGTCGGACTGCGCGTTCAGCAGCGCGACGCCGCCGCCCGGCACGACCCCCTCCTCGAGCGCCGCCCGGGTCGCCTGCAGGGCGTCCTCGACACGGTGCTTTTTCTCCTTCATCTCGGTCTCGGTGGCAGCGCCGACCTTGACCACGGCGACACCGCCGGCCAGCTTGGCGAGGCGCTCCTGGAGCTTCTCGCGATCGAAGTCGGAGTCGGTGTTCTCGATCTCCTGCTTGATCTGGTTGATCCGGCCTTTGATGTCCTCGGCGTCACCGGCCCCGTCGATGATCGTCGTCGTGTCCTTGGAGACGACGACGCGGCGTGCCTTGCCGAGCTGGGCCAGCTGGGTGTTCTCCAGTTTGAGGCCCATCTCCTCGGTGATCACCTCGCCGCCGGTGAGGATGCCGATGTCCTCGAGCATCCGCTTGCGGCGGTCGCCGAAGCCCGGTGCCTTGACCGAGACGCCGGTGAAGGTGCCGCGCAGCTTGTTGACGACCAGGGTCGCGAGGCACTCCCCCTCGACGTCCTCGGCGACGATCAGCAGCGGCTTGCCACCCTGCATCACCTGCTCGAGCACCGGCAGGATGTCCCGCACGGAGCCGATTTTCTGGTTGGCGATGAGGATGTAGGGGTCCTCCAGCACCGCCTCCATGCGGTCCTGGTCGGTGACCATGTACGGCGAGATGTAGCCCTTGTCGAACTGCATCCCCTCGGTGAACTCCAGCTCCATGCCGAAGGTCTGGCCCTCCTCGACGTTGACGACGCCGTCTTTGCCTACCTTCTCGATCGCGTCGGCGATCGTGTCGCCGATCTCGTCGTCGGCGGCGGAGATGGCGGCGACGCGGGCGATCTGCTCCTTGCCCGCGACCTCCTTGGACTGCTTGGTGCGCAGGTTGTCGACGACCTCGTCGACGGCCTTCTCGATCCCGCGGCGCAGGGCCAGCGGGTTGGCACCGGCGGCGACGTTCTTGAGCCCGTGACGAACGATCGTCTGGGCCAGCAGGGTCGCCGTCGTGGTGCCGTCACCGGCAACGTCGTTGGTCGCCGTGGCGACCTCGCGGACCAGCTGGGCGCCCTGGTTCTCGAAGACGTCCTCGACCTCGACCTCGCGGGCGATGGTGACGCCGTCGTTGGTGATCGTCGGCGCGCCGAACTTTTTGTCGAGCACGACGTAGCGGCCTTTGGGGCCGAGGGTGACCTTGACCGCGTCGGCAACTGCGTCGACGCCGGCCTGCAGGGCCCCGCGTGCCTCCTCCTTGTACTTCAGCTCCTTGTGAGCCATTGGTTTCCTTCCTCCTTGGTGTCTCTAAGTCCTGATGGCGGGGTCTAGCCGAGCTTGGCGAGGACGTCCGACTCGCGCAGCACGAGCAGGTCGTCGCCCTCGACGGTGACCTCGGTGCCGCCGTATTTGGAGTAGAGGACTTCGTCGCCCTCGCTCAGGTCGAGCGGGCGGCGAGAGCCGTCCTCCTGGATTGCGCCATCGCCGACGGCGACGACCTTGCCCTTCTGCGGCTTCTCTTTGGCCGTGTCGGGGAGGACGATGCCGCTAGCGGTCGTCTCCTCCTCCTCGATCGGCTTGACGATCAGCCGGTCCCCGAGGGGCTTCAGCTTCATCCGTGAACCTCCGTTATGGGTGATTTACTGGTCAAAAGTCGGAAAATCGCGCCTCAGAGCCGTTTTCAGGGTCTCCGGGCGTTGGCACTCTACACAGGTGAGTGCCAAGAGAAGGTAAAGATAGCGCGGCCGCTCAGCCGCTGGCAAGCAGCTTGCAGCCGAGCAGCCCGGCGATGCCCTCGCCTCCGCGCGCCATCACCCAGTCGTGGTTCCACTCGAAGACGGGGCGGGCGACCGGGGCCAGCAGGTTCATCCACTGCCTCGTGGTCGCGACGTTCCACTCGTAGAGCACCGTGGTGACGCCGCCCTCCTCGAAGAGGCGCCAACGGCCGGTGCCGCTGAGCTCTCCGACCGCCCGACCTTCGATCAGGTTGGGGCGCTCCACCCGCGTCGTCGTCACCTCGAACGAGACTCGATAGGGCAACAGGCTGCGCCAGACCATGCGCGACACGGCGCCGACCCGGTCGCCGTCGCCGGGATGCACTTCATCCGCCGCCTCGACGCCGCGCCACCACTCCGGCCAGCGCTCCTGCGCGTAGATCGCGTCCCAGACCGGCTCGCGCGGCGAATCGAGCAGCCAGGTCGTGAGAAAGGAATAGTGGGCCATCAGTCTGGGCACGCCAGGTCAAGCAGATCAAGGACGCAGGGAGCGTGGCGTGCTCTGCACGCGAGCGACCGAGGACGCAGAGATGCGCAGTGCCCGGCGCGTCCAGACTCAGTTGTGGTGCGGGGTCTCTCCATTGCCGAAGTGCGCCCCCGGCGGCTCGACGATCTGCGAGAAGCGGATCACGGTGACGATGTCGTCGGGCCCGACCGTGCGGCCGTAGATCTGTTCGAGGAACTTGACCTCGTCCTCGAGCCGGCGGAACTCCGGGTTGTCGTGCTCGATGTCGCGTGGGGAGAGATCCTCGACCTTCTTCACCTCGACGTCGTCGATGCAGGCGGCGAAGATTTTCTCGCGCGGGCTGTGGCGGAAGCCGACCGTGATCCAGACGACCTGGCCGCGCTCGTACTTGCTGGTCTTGTCGCCCAGCCGGATCGTCGCCGTCTTGCGACCGCGCTTGAGCTGGTCGACGAAAACGGTCGAGTAGAAGTTGAGCACGTAGATCCCGCCTCGCATGGCGCAGCGAGAGTATCCGAAGCCGCCGTGACCCGGCAGTCCTCAGTCCGGGGCGAAGCCCTCCTCGCCGATCAGCGGGACGAAGCGGCAGGGGCCGATCTCCTCGCGCCGCAACTCCCCGCCACGGCGGCGGAAGAGGGTCAACAGGTCGACCCGCTCGCCGGCCAGCGGGACGACGAGGCGCCCGCCGTCGGCGAGCTGGCCGAGCAGCGTGCGTGGCGGCACCGGCGCGGTCGCGTGCACGGCGATCGCATCGAACGGCGCGCGCTCCGGTAGGCCGCGACTGCCGTCGCCGACGAGCAGCTCGACATTCGCGTAGCCGAGCCGACCGAGCACCCCACGCGCGGCGACGGCCAAGGACTCGTGACGCTCGACGGCGATCACCTCCACCGCGAGGCGGGCGAGGAGCGCGGCCGAATAGCCCGATCCGCTGCCCACTTCCAGCACGCGCTCGTCGCCCCGCAGCTCCAGGGCCTGGCAGATCGCGGCGACGATCCACGGCTGGGAGATCGTCTGGCCCTCGTCGATCGGCAGGGCGGCGTCGGAATAGGCGCGTCCGCGCGATCCGGCCGGGACGAACTCCTCGCGGGGCACCTCCCCCATCGCCGCCAGCACCCGCTCGTCGTCGATCCCGCGGCGCCGCAGCTGCCGCTCCACCATCCGCGCCCGCAGCTCGGCGAACCCGGCCACCTAGAAGATGTAGTTGCGCAGCTTCCCCGGGTCGAGGACCGTCACACGGCCCCGGCCGGGGCGGACGATGCCGGAGCGCTCGAGGTCGGCGAGGAAGCGGCTGACGCTCTCACGCGAGGTGCCGGCGAGCTGGGCGAGGTCGGACTGGTTCATGCGGATCGTGATCTCGCCGCCGGCCGTCTTGCGCGGACCCTCTTCGGCGACGAGCTGGGAGAGGACGCCGGCGACGCGGCTGGGCACGGTCTGGAAGGACTGGCGGGAGATGCGCTCGTTGGCCGCGCGCAGGCGGCGCACCAGGGCGCCGATCAACTTCACCGTGATTTCCGGGTGGCGGGCCAGCAGCGCGCGCACCTCGCCGGCGGGCAGGGCCAGCAGCTCGCCGTCGCTGAGCGCTTCGACGCTGGCCGAGCGCACCTCGCCGTCGAGCATCGCCAGCTCGCCGAAGATGTCGCCCGGCCCCAGCGTCGCCAGGGTGATCGCGCGCCCGTCGGAGTGCTCGCGGGTAACCCGAAAGCTGCCCGAGCGGACGATGTAGCAGGCGTCGGAATGGTCACCCTCGTGGAAGACCCTGGTGGCGGCCGGAAAGGAGCGAGGCACGGCCACGTGGGAGAAGCTCTCCAGCTCACCGTGCTCGAGATCGGCGAAGAGCGGCACGCTGTGCAGCAGCTCGACCGGGCTGAGGCTCTCCTCCGAAGCGGTCATCGCTCGATTATCGCGCCGACGCGGTCAGCTTGCGGGGGCCGCGGCTGAAGCCGGCGCTGAGCAGCGCCTCCTCGTGGCCGGAGCCGATCACCGGCTCCCCGTCGAGCTTCTCGACTCCCAGCTTGGGCAGAGCGCCCTCGGCCACGGCATCGGCGAGCGCCTGCATCGCCGAGGCCAGGTCGGCGTCGCTGAGCTCGGCCAGGCGGAGGATGCTGCGCCCGCCGCGCTCGACGTAAACGAGCGGCTCGCCGTCGCGCAGGAGGACGTAGGCGCCGGGGGCGCGGGCCGGACGGCGGCCCGAAGGCGGTTTGGGCCAGGGGAGCGCGGCGCCATAGGGGTTGGCGGGGTCGGTCGCGGCGAGCAGCTGGAGGGTGCCGCCGGCTTCGGGCTGGGAGCGCAGCCGCTCGACCGCCCCGGGCAGGGCGAACTGGGCGCCGCCGAGACCCTCGACGAAGTAGCCGCGCCGTGCCGTGCCGAGTAGCTCGAGGTTGCCGAGCTCCGCGTAGAGGGTCGAGAAACCGCCGGGGATGCCTTCGGCGAGCACCGTCTCGCGGGTGACGATGCCGTAGCGCTCGAGCATCAGCTCGGCCTGGGCGCGCAGCTTGGCGCCGGGGCCGGGAGCGCCGGCGAAGAGCGGCGCGGTCAGCGACCAGCGGCCCTGGACCGCGGCGCCCGCGCCGGAGCGTCGGCGGGCGAAGCGGCGCCCGCCGCGTTCGTTGGCAGGGACCGAACGCAGGCGCGGCGCTCGCAGCGGCGCGAAGGCGTCGTTGGTCACCTCTCCCGACCAGGCGAGGTCCCAGAGGGCGTTGTGCAGCTCCTCCGCCGGGAAGTCGAGGTCGGCGAGCAGGTCGAGCCAGAAAGAAGGCCCGGCGGCGAGGCGCTCGCGGATCGCCTCCTGCGGCGCTCCCTCGCTGCGCTCCAGCTTGGCGTTGGCCGGCGGCGGACCGGCGAGGCGCACGTCCTCGCGGAAGTAGAGGGCGATGCGGCCGTCGCTGCGCCCGCGCGAGCCCGCCCCGACCCAGACCACTTCGCCGCTGGTGCAGAGCTCGTCCAGCCAGGACGGGGAGTAGGCGCCGAGGCGGCGCGGCAGCACGTCTTCCTCCCAGACCTTGGGCGTCAGCGCGACGCCCTGCAGCGGCACCAGGGCGTCGCGCAGGCGGTCGGGCCCGGCGCCGGAGGGGCGGTGCGCGTCGACGTTCTGCCAGCTCGGCAGGAAGCGGGCGAAGCGATCTCGCGCCGCGGGCTCTACTTCGCGGCGCAGGTGGGCGAGGCTGGCGCGGCGCACGCGGCGCAGCACGTCGGAGTCGCACCACTCGCGCTCACTGCCGCCCGGGAGGAGCTCGCCGCGCACCATCGCCCCCTCGCGCTCCAGCTCGCGCAGCGCCGGGGTCGGGTCGACCCCGTAGCGAGCGGCCAGCTGCGCGGTCGGGAAGGGGCCGTGCGTGCGTGCGTAGCGGCGCACGAGGGCGCGCATCGCGTCGGGGTGGTCTTCGAGGAAGGTCTCGGGCAGGCCGGGCGGCGGGGGCACGCCCAGCGCGTCGCGGTAGAGGCCGGCGTCCTCGCCGGCGACGTAGCGCTCCTCGCCCGCCACGCGGACCAGGGCGACGCGGCGCTCGGCGACCAGCTTCTCCAGCATCGAGGCCGCCGAGTAGCCCTCCTGCACCCGCTCCTCGCACTCCTCCGCGCTCAGGTCGCCGACATTGCGCAGCACCTGCTGGAGCGCGTCGCGGTCGCCTGCCAGCCCCGCCTCGGTGCGGTGCTGGAGCTGCGCCTCGACCTCCTCCAGCGCCTCCGGGTCGATCAGCTCGCGCAGCTCCTCCTGGCCGAGCAGCTCGCGCAGCAGGTCGCGATCGAGGGCGAGCGCGGCGGCGCGCCGCTCGGCGTTCGGCGTGTCCCCCTCGTACATGTAGGTCGCCACGTAGTCGAAGAGCAGCGAGGAGGCGAAGGGCGAGGCGGTCGGCGTCTCGACCTCGACCAGGCCGAGCTTGCGCGAGTGCAGGTCGGTGAGGATCTGGCGCAGCGAGGGCAGGTCGAGCACGTCGCGCAGGCACTCGCGGTAGGTCTCGAGGATCACCGGGAAGCGAGGGAAGTCGCGGGCGACCTCGAGCAGGCTCTGCGACTTGAGCCGCTGCTGCCACAGCGGCGTGCGCTTGCCGGGATAGGCGCGCGGGATCAGCAGCGAGCGCGAGGCGTTCTCGCGGAAGCGGGCGCCGAACAGGGCCGAGCCGGAGAGCTCGCGCACGACCAGGTCCTCGAGCTCGTCGGGCTCGACCATGATCAGGTCGGCGGGCGGCGGCTCATCGGCGTCGGGCAGGTGGATGACGATGCCGTCGTCGGACCAGATCGCGTCCGCCTCGAGCTCGAGCTCGTCGCGGATCTTCTGCCCGAGCGCGAGGCCCCAGGCGGAGTGGACCCGGCCGCCGAAGGGCGAGAGCACGCAGAGGCGCCAGTCGCCGATCTCGTCGCGGAAGCGCTCGACCACGATCGTCTCGTCGGAGGGGACGACGCGGGTCGCCGCCTGCTGCTCGCGCAGGTAGGCGACGAGGTTCTCGGCGGCACGGCGGTCGAGGTCGTACTCGGCGGCCAGCTCCTCGGGCTCGCGCGAGACCGCCTCGCGCGAGAAGGCGCCGATCGCCCGCCCAAGCTCCGCCGGACGGCCGATCCCGTCGCCCTTCCAGAAGGGCACGGCGCCGGGCAGGCCGGGCGCGGGGGTGACGATCACCCGGTCGCGGGTAATGTCCTCGATCCGCCAGGTGGTCGCGCCGAGCAGGAAGGTCTGCCCCGGGCGCGCCTCGTAGACCATCTCCTCGTCGAGCTCGCCGACCCGGCGGCCGTCGGGCAGGTGGACGCCGTAGAGCCCCCGGTCGGGGATCGTGCCGGCGTTGGTGACGACCAGCTGGCGGGCGCCTTTGCGGCCGTGCATCGTGCCGCGCGTACGGTCCCAGACGATCCGCGGGCGCAGCTCGGCGAAGCGGTCCGACGGGTAGCGGCCGTCGAGCATGTCGAGCACGTTCTCGAGCTGTTCGCGCGAGAGCTCGCCGAAGGGCTCGGTCGCCGTGACCAGGCGCTCCACGTCGTCGATCTTCCACTCGTCGAGCGCCGCCATCGAGACCAGGTGCTGGGCGAGCACGTCGAGTGGGTTCTGCGGAATCACCGTCTCCTCGATCGCCCCGTCGCGCATCCGCCGGGCGACGACGGCGCACTCGAGCAGGTCGGCGCGGAACTTGGGGAAGATGCGGCCGCGACTGACCTCGCCCAGCGAGTGGCCCGCCCGTCCGACCCGCTGCAGGCCGCGACTGACCGACTTCGGCGACTCGACCTGGATCACCAGGTCGACGGCGCCCATGTCGATGCCGAGCTCGAGGGAGCTCGTCGCGACCAGGCAGGGGAGCTGGCCGGACTTGAGCATCTCCTCGACCACGAGGCGCTCCTCGTGGGACAGGGATCCGTGGTGGGCGCGGGCTATCTCGTCCCCCGCGGGGACCGCGGGCTCCACGTTCCCCGCCTGCTCAGTCGCAGGGAGCTCTTGTGGGGCTTGTTCGAGAGCTAGCTCGTTGAGGCGCTTGGCTAGGCGCTCGGCGGCTCGGCGGGCGTTGACGAAGATGATCGTCGAGTTGTGTTCTTGGACCAGCTTGAGGAGCTCGGGGTAGATCGCGGGCCAGATCGAGCGGACGTGCGCCAAGGGCTCGCCCTCGGTGGGATTGCCGTCGCTATTGGGGAAGTTGGGCGCGCCGGGTTCGCTCATGTCCTCGACCGGCACGACGATCTCCAGGTCCAGCTCCTTGGCCACCCCCGCATCGACGATCTCGCAAGCTCGCTTGGGCCCGACCAGGAACTTCGCTATCCGCTCCAGCGGCCGCTGGGTCGCGCTCAGCCCAATCCGCTGAAGCGATTCCGCTTCGGTGAAGTCCTCGAGCCGCTCGAGCGTCAGCGCCAGGTGCGAGCCGCGCTTGCTCTGGGCGACAGCGTGGATCTCGTCGACGATCACCGCCTCGCAGCCGCTGAGGATCTCGCGCGCGCCCGAGGAGAGAATCAGGTAGAGCGACTCCGGGGTGGTGATGAGGATGTCGGGCGGCGTTTTGCGCATCGCCCGGCGCTCTTTCTGGCTCGTGTCGCCGGTGCGCAACCCGACCGAGATGTCCGCCCCGATTCCGCGCAGGGGCGCCCGCAGGTTGCGCTCGATGTCGTAGGAGAGCGCCTTCAGCGGCGAGACGTAGACGATCTTCACGCCCTCGCCCCGCCGAGTGGTCATTTTGCCACCGATATCGGGGGCAAAATGACCATTGGCGGCCTGCCGCGAGAGCTTGTCGATGCCCCAGAGGAAGGCGGCAAGGGTCTTGCCGGAACCGGTCGGGGCGCAGATCAGCGCGTTCGAGCCACCGGAGATCGCCGCCCAACCGCCGGCCTGGGCGGGCGTGGGGCCCTCGAAGGAAGCCTCGAACCAGCGGCGCACAGGCGGACTGAACGGCGCCAGCGGGTCAGATCCCGCACTCTCCTTCGCATCGATGGCCAAGCCACCGATCTTACGCTGCGGCGCTTGGCCGGCGCTTGGCCGGCGTTCGGACTGCGTCAGCGCGCGAAGCGCTTGTAGGCGTACCAGGCCGGCTTGGCCTTGTTTTCGTGGAACAGCCCGGAGCCGCCGCAGAAGTTGCAGAGGCCGGCGTAGTCGTTGATCGAGAACCAGTAGACGCCCTGCAGATGCCAGCGCCTCTGATTGGCGCTGAGCAGGCGGAAGGCGCCTTTCAGTTCCCGCGCCTGGCCTGCCATCCCCTTGGCGAAGCTGTTGTGCGGCTGGTGCGGTTCGGAGCTCCAGCCCATCTCGGTTATGTAGAGGCTCTTGCCGGCATCGTGGTTGCGGACTAGCACGCGGCGCACTTCTTCGATCCGCCCCGGCAGGTTCTTCCAGCTGCCGGTGTAGGGATGCAGGGCGACTCCCGTGAACTTCGCCTTGATCCCAGGAGTGCTGGCGTACATCTGCTGGAGGAAGGTCGAGGCGAAGTAGGCCTGCCTCGGGCGGACGTGGAAGGTCGCCTCGATCGGCCGCGCGAAGAGCCCGCCGAGGATCAGCTTCGCGTGCGGGTCGGCTGCTTTGGCCGCCGCGTAGGTGAGGTTGACGAGCTTGCCGTATTCGGCCGGGTTGGGCCGGGCGACGAAGTATTTGAAGTTGGGCTCGTTCCAGACCTGCCAGATGTGGACAGGTCGCGGCGGCAGCTGCGGGTTTTCGCGCCAGAAGGCACCGTGCGGCCCATAGCGCTGAACCGCCGTGGTCACGAACCGGCTCCAACCCGAGCGCTGCTTGCCGTTGCGGACAGGCAGGAACTCGGGGCTGGCGAAGCGCGGGTCGGTCGGCACCACCCAACCGGGTGCAGTCGAGAGGAAGGGAAGGACGTTCAGGTGAGCCGCGGCGGCGGCACCGATCAACGCGTCGGCGTCGGACCAATCCCATCCGCCGCCCCGCTGCGGCTGCACCGAGCCCCAGGAGACGGGGACCCGGATGCTGTCGACCCCGCCCCGCCTGAGTTTTTGCAGATCCTGGACGGTGGGCGGGATCTGCGGGACGACGCCCCAGAAGTTGGCCGGCAGAGCGGCAGCGGAGGCCGCGGAGGCGAGCACGCCAAGGGCGACGACGGCGAAAGTCGCTAGCAGGAGGCGAGCCCGCCTCGGCGGGCTCGTACGTGGCTCGTGCATATGTCTAGCCCGCCTCGGGAGAGGGAGAAGAACCGGACGAACCGGATGCGCCGGGCGTGCCCGATGCGCCTGGGCCGTCGGGGGAGCCCGGCGTTTTCGGCGAGCCGGGAGATTTCGGCGAGCCGGGACCGCCCGGGCCGGCCGCGGCGCGACGGCGCCTGATCATCACGAAGGCGACCGAGCCCGCGGCGAGCAGGACGATCACGATCAAGATCGGCACCAGCGGCGAGGAGCTGCCGCTGTCGGAGCCCGGTTCGGCGCTGTTGACGAGCTTGCCGCCGGGGCCGAGGCCGGCTTCGGCGCCCTGGCCGTTGCTGCCCTGACCCTGGCCCTTGCCGCCCCCTGCGGCGTTGGGATTCGCGCCGGAGCCGTTCGCGCCGCCGCCCTTCCCGCCGTTGTGGGCGCCGCCACCACCACCGCCGCCGACGCCCTGGGTCGGCGATCCACCTTGCAAGTTCGATTCGCTGGGTGGCTTGCCAGTTACCGTTGGGGGGGCGTTCTGGTATTCCAAGCCTGCAGACGAGGCTTGAGCGAAGACCGGCAGGCAGCAGAATGCGAGCAGAGCAAGCGCTGACAGAGCGAGTATGGAGCGGCCCCGAGCCGGGGCCGGAGATTGGCGCGTCCCAAACATGGCGCGGTAGGTTAGAGGAAAGCGCGGCGCTACTTGCTCCGGTCGTCCTGATCGTAGGCTTGGCGCTGGCTGGAGGCGGGTTTGAAGTCGGTGACCGGCACATCGCGGGCCTCGCTGTATGGCTCGTCGTCGTCGCGCTGATCCTGCTCGGAGTCGCCTCGCGAGCGGTGCTGGCCCGACCGTTCTACTGGGCGACCGGGCTGCTTCTGGCTGTCTCCGTGCTGTCGGCAATCTCGTCCCTCTGGTCGGGCTCAGTCGAGCTGAGCTTTATCGAGGCGGACCGGTACCTGGTCTACCTCGCCTTCTTCCTAGCGGCGTTCCTCATCGCCCAAACCGACCAAAGGCGCCAACGTTTCGCTGAAGGCCTGGCAATTTCTCTCGCCGTGGTCGCGCTGCTCGGCCTTGCCAGCCGCCTGCTGCCGCACGTGCTCGCCGTCGGCGCCTCGTTCGACACGACTTCGCGGCTCGCCTATCCGCTCGGCTACTGGAACGCCGACGGCGCCGCCTTCGGCATCGGCGTGGCGCTGCTGCTCTGGATGAGCCGCCGCTCCAGCTTCGCCGCACTGCGCTGGCTCTCCGTCGCTTTGCTGCCGGCGACGCTGCTCGCCCTCTACTTCACCTACTCGCGCGGCGGCCTGCTGGCGCTGGCGATCGCGGTCGGCTGCACGATCGTCCTCTCGCGCGACCGGCTGTGGCTACTGGGGACCCTTGCGATCGGAGCGCTCGGCGCGCTGCCCGCGGTGCTCTACGTGCAGGCGCACCACAGCCTCGCCGACAGCATCGACAACCAGGCGGCGATCGACCAGGGGGTCGCGACGCTGCTGATCCTGCTGGCGGGAACGGCCCTCGCCCTCGGGCTCTTCGCGGCGCTGCGCTGGAGCGAGCGGCGCGAGGGAGGGCTGACCGGGCGCGCCGTCGCGCTCTCGCGCAACCCGACCGCCCTGCGCTGGGCGGCCGGCGTGGCCGCCGTGGTGGCGATCGGCGCCGCAATCGCAGTCGGCGGGCGCGCCTGGGACCAGTTCTCCAGTTCCGATGTCCAGTTCCCCGCCAATCCTTCGACCCATTTCTCCCAGTTCAGCGGCGCCGGTCGGCACGACTTCTACCGCGTCGCGATCGACGCCTTCGAGGAAAAGCCCGTGCTCGGGATCGGCGCCGGCACCTACGAGTTCGCCTGGGAGCGGCACCGCTCGATCCCCCAGGCGGTGCACAACGCCCACTCGCTCTACCTGGAAGCCTTCGCCGAGCTCGGGCTCCTCGGCGGCCTGCTCGTCCTCGGGTTGGTCGGGACGCTGTTGTGGACCGGCTTCGCCGCCTGGCGCGCCGCCCCTCATCCGCAGCGCGAGCGCTACGCGGTCCTTTTCGCGACGACGCTCGCCTTCGCGATCGGAGCCGGCCTCGACTGGTTCTGGGAACTGCCCGGCCTCGGCGCGGTCTTCCTCCTCGCCTCGGGAGTGCTGGTGGCGGCACGCTGCGCGCAGCTCTCCCCCTCCCTGGCCGCCTTCGCCTTCGCGGGCGACGAGGAGGCGCCCGAAGAGCGCCGCTTCGGCCTCGCGGTGGCGGCACTGGCGATCGCCTGGATCTCAGCCGTGGCGCTGATCGGCCCGTTGCTGGTCGAACGGGAGATCGAAGCCAGCCAGAGCGCCGCCGGCAACGGCGACCTGACCAGCGCCGTCGACCACGCCAAGACCGCCCGCTCGATCGAGCCCTTCGCCGCGACGCCATACGTCCAGTTGGGACTGATCGCCGAAAGCCAGGGCGAATACGACGTCGCGATCGAACGGCTGACGCAAGCGATCGACCGCGAGGACCGCAACTGGCAGTACTACTACCTACGCTCTAGAGTCGAGGAGGAGGCAGGCGACCAGGCCGCGGCCCGAGCCGATCTCGTCCGCGCCCGCCATCTAAATCCGCTGGAAAATTGCCTCCGCGGGAAACCGAGCTGCGGGTGATCGCAGGATGACCAAAGCGCAGGAGACCGTATCGCGCAAATCCTCCCCGCCGGCGCAGGCGCCGGCCCCCCCGCCGCGCCCGGGCGCGAGGCGGCGGGCGACCCGGCTCGGGCTGACCGGCCCCGACGGCGCCCGCAGGCGCGGCTCGCTGCTGCGCCGCATGCTCGCGACCGGGGACTGGCTGACGCTGGTGGCGACGCTCTGCATCGTCACCGCGGCGAGCCCGAAGACCGACGTCGGCACGCTCTTCTGGGCGGCGATGTTCAGCCCGGTCTGGATCCTCGTGCTGAAGCTGCACGGGCTCTACGACAACGACCATCGCCGCATCCGCCACAGCACGCTTGACGAGCTCTCGAGCCTGATCTCGGCGGCGGCGCTGGGGACGCTGGCGCTCGACGGGCTGCTGGCGCTCAGCCCGGTCGGCCCGCTGGCGGCGACCAGCGCGATCGCGGTCGGCGTCGGCGCCCTCGCCGGCAGCTTCGCCTCGCGGGCGGTGCTGCGCTTCTTCTGGCACCACCTGGCGGGGGCGGCGACCGGCCTCGTAATCGGCCCGGCCGCGGCGGTCGCGGTGGTGGCGCGACGGGTCGCAACCCACCCGGAGACGCGCCTGCACCTGGTCGGCTACCTGGCCCCGCGAGGCGAGGATACGACGGCGCGGGCCGGCGCCCTGCCCTGCCTGGGGACCGTCGCCGACATCTCGCGCATCGCCCGCGAGGAGGGCGTCGAGCGAGCGATCGTGACCGAGCAGGACATGAGCGAGCCCGCGACCGAGCGCCTGATCGAGCAGTGCAAGGCGGCCGGGTTGGCCCTGACCTTCCTCCCCCAGCACTTCGGCCTGCTCGGCCCCGGGATCGAGCTCAACCGCCTGGCCGAGCTGCCCGTGCTCGACTTCCGCTTCTCCGACCCACCTCGCTCGACCGAGGCGATGAAGCGAGCGATGGACGTGACGATCGGCAGCATCATGCTCGTCCTGCTCTCCCCCGTGCTGGCGCTGAGCGCGCTGGCGATCCTGCTCGACACGGGCCGTCCGGTGCTCTTCCGCCAGCGCCGCGCGGGCAAAGACGGCAAGTCCTTCACGATGATCAAGTTCCGCACGATGGTCCAGGGCGCCGAGCAGCAGCTGAGCGAACTGGTCGACCTCGACAAGCTCGACGAGCCGGCCTTCAAGATCGCCGACGACCCCCGGGTGACCAGGGCGGGCCGCATGCTGCGCCGCTTCAGCCTCGACGAGCTGCCGCAGTTCGTCAACGTCCTGCGCGGCGACATGTCGCTGGTCGGGCCGCGTCCCGAGGAGGAGGCGATCGTCGCCCTCTACGACGAGCGCCAGCGCATCCGCCTCGGCGTCAAGCCCGGCATGACCGGCCCGATGCAGGTCTACGGCCGCGGCGAGCTCACCTTCGAGGAGCGCCTCGCGATGGAGCGCGACTATCTCGACAACATCTCCGTCGCCGGCGACCTGGCGATCCTCCTCCGCACCCCCGCCGCGATCTTCCGCGGCGAGGGATCGCACTGAGGAATCCGCAACCCTCGCGCACGACCAGCAAGCTCGCTGCTTGAAGAGTTACTTGCCCTGTCCAAATAGGCCGCCGCGCGTCTCCGGACGGCCGAGGCCGGGAGTAGGCGGGGGCGGGGGCGGGGGCGTTCCGCCGCTGCCAGTCTGAGGCTTTGGTGCTTCTGCCATTGCTTAGACGATGTTATCGCCCAGCAAGGCGGCCAAGGAGAGAATCTCGATGACAAGAGCGCTTGCCGCGACGGTGTAGGCACGGGTGAGCCACGCGATCTTTGTGTCATTGGAGTCCCAGAACAAGTCGAGGTCGTAGGCGAGGCGTCGATAGACCTCTGGCATGTCATCCCGAAAGGAATGAAGACCCTCGTACAGGCCGGCCCCAGCCTCGGCGAAGATCAGGTTCTTCTTCGGCAGCAAAATGAAGACGCTCGCGGCAATCGAGATGACGAACGCAATGAGAGCAGCGACCGCCAGCCCTCGGGGGCTTGGGTCCTGAAACGCTCGCTGCCCGAGGAAGGAAGCCGCGAGCGATGAGGCGGCCAAGAGAACGCCCGTGCGAGTACGCAGCTCTTCGAGCAGGCCCTCCTGCTTGTCGAGCCCACGAAGCGCCGCCTCGTAAGCCAGCTTCTCGAACTCCCCCGCCATTCCAACCAAAGCTAGCCGCCATATCGGCGGAATCGTCTTGTCGTCGCTGCTGCGCAGGCGACGGCTGCGCTCAGCCGCGGGAGACGCGGGCCCAGCCCCCTGCCGTCGCCGGCGACCTGGCGATCCTCCTCCGCACCCCCGCCGCGATCTTCCGCGGCGAGGGATCGCACTGAGGGGTTTTATTCGAAGCGATTTTTGGATATAGGTAGCCTTTTTCTAAAAATTTGTTAGCTTTCTTGGAGGCTATGGCGCTCGCAGATGCTGAGATCCTCCGGCAGAACCGCTGGTGGAGCGAGCCGGGCTGGCGCGAATCCGATCCCCACCTCCGGGAATTGCGCAACCAGCCGCAGCGGCTGCCGGCACCGGTGATCGACCAGATATCGCTCGGCGGGCCGGGCATCCACACGCTCCGGGGGCCCCGACAGGTCGGCAAGTCGACCGCGCTGAAGCTTCTCGCCGAGCGGGCCATAGAAGAATGGGCGCCGGCGCGTGTCGCCTACGTCGCCCTCGATCTGCTCGAAGGCCGGCCGTTGAGCGAGTTGGCCGCGACCCTGAACCGCACCAAGGAGCTCGCCGCGGCCCCCGAGCCGATGATCCTCCTGCTCGACGAGGTGACCGTCGTCGACGGCTGGCAAACCGCGATCAAGGCGCTCTGGGACGACGGCACGCTGCGAGAAGACATCGTCGTGTGCACGGGCTCCTCGGCGGTGGACCTGCACCGGGGCGCGGCGGAGCGACTGCCGGGGCGGCGGGGCGGCGGCGGCGACCATGCCCTCTTCCCGCACTCATTCCCGACATTCGCCAGGGCGCTGGACGATGCGGTCCCCGCGTCGCCGGAGCTGTCGGTCGAGGACATCGTCACCGAGCAGGGTCGGGAAGCACTGATCGCCGCGCAGAGGCATGGGCCGCGACTCGCGGGGGCGCTCGAGCGCTACCTCTCCTTCGGAGGGCTCCCTCACGCGATCGCCGAGGCGTTCACCGGCGAGCGGAATCCGTCTCAGAAAACCCTGACTGTCGCCGAGGACACGCTGCTGCGCGAGGCACAGCGCCGCGGCGCCGGCCGGGCGGCGGTCCACGCCCTGCTCGAACGCCTCATCCGCTCGCTGGGAAGCGCTCTCAGCTGGACGAGCCTCGCCCAGGACATGGCGGTGAGCCAGCCGACGGCACGCGACTACGTGGAGTTCCTCGCCGCCTCCTACCAGCTGCTGCCCATCTACTCGTGGCGGGCCGCCTCGGGCACGCCGGCGCTGGGAAGGGACAAGAAGCTCTACTTCGCCGACCCGCTGATGCACTCGGCCGCGCAGGCGCAGGCGCCGGGCCTGGGGGTCGACCCGCCGGCGCTGGTCGAGAATGCCGTCGCCATCGCCCTACAGCGACGCTACGAGCCTGAGCAACTGCGTATGGAGGGCTTCGACATGCCCAGCCGCCTGCATGTCTGGCGAACGCGCAGATCGGGGGAGATCGACTTCGTCTGCGGCCCGCACGACAGCCTCTCCGCTGTCGAGGTCAAGTACCAGTCAAACCCGGACCGGCGGGCAGCAGCAGGGATTGCGCGAGCGTTCCCTGGCCGACCTGCGGCCCTGGTGACGATCGACAGCCTCGAGCAGCGCGACGACGCCGACCTGATCCCAGCTCACCTGTTCCTCTGGGCGCTGGGCTGAAGCTCATGACGCCGAGCAGCAGCTGAGCGAACTGGTCGAGTTCGTACCCGACATGACCGGCCCGATGCAGGTCCACGGCCGCGGCGAGCTCACCTTCGAGGAGCGCCTCGCGATGGAGCGCGACTATCTCGACAACATCTCCGTCGCCGGCGACCTGGCGATCCTCCTCCGCACCCCCGCCACGATCTTCCGCGGCGAGGGATCGCACTGAGGGCTCAGCGAGAGCTAGGCCGGCACGCGGCTGTGCTCGAAGAGCCAGGCAGCCAGGTGCTCGCCAACGATCCGGGTCCCGAACGTATTGAGGTTGAGGCGGTTGAGGCAGCGGGCGGACTGCCCGAGCGGTTCGAGCAGCGGGGCGAGGTCGAGGACTTCGACGCCGGCCTGTACGCAGGCGGCGCGCAGGTCCGCGTGGAGCGCCCGTTCAGTTTCGCGGTCGCCGTGGTAGTGCTGGAGCCGCGGGTAGACCGGGATCGCGGCGAGCGGCGCGCCCGGGAACGCCAACTGGGCGGAGGCGAAGAACGGCGCGTAGGTCGCTGGGCCGGGGTACGGGAGGATGTTCGGCCGGAAGCGCTTGACGACCGGGTCCTTTAGGCGCTTGACCGTAAGCGCGTGGCGGCCGAGCATGCGCGCGCCGCGGTTACGGTAGCGATCCCACTGCTCCGTGCTCGGGAACAATCGGCGGGTGTAGTGCGCAGCGCCGGTCTGCAGCAGGAGAACGTCCGGCGGCCCAGTCAGGCGCAGGTATTGGGTGAGGCCGGCCTCGGTGCATGGCAACTGCCCGACACCCGTGACGGTGACCACCGACACCTCGAGCCCCACGCCGTGCTGAGCGACAAGTGTCTCCCCCGCCACCCGCGGCCACCCCGGCCCGTGGTGCGGCCCATGCCAGCCCTCCATCTCGCGCCACGCACAGTCGGCGAACAACGCGAGTCGCAGCATCGGCAACCCATCTCGCATCTCCCCCCGCCAGTAGCGCGTGGGATCCTCGATTGGCGGCAGCTTGAACCGCGTCAGCACGCGGATTAGCCTAGTAGCCTCACTCAGCCGCGCGAGACCCGCGCCCAGGGCATCTCCTCTGGAGAAGTGGACGCGCCATCCGGAGGATCGAAGATCGCGCCGAGAATCCCATCCATCACATAGCCGGCGGCAAGCGCCTCCTCCGGCGAGCGGGTGACGAGCTGGTCGCCGGTCACCGGGTGGATCGTGCTGTAGAGGATGCTGCAGCCCGGCATGAGCGCGCGGGGCAGATAGCCGAGGATCTCGCCTTCCTCCTCCGCCATTCGGCGGGACCGGGAATGCCGCGCCAGGTGCCGCAGACGCGATGCGGCGCCCCGCGTACGGGCGATCATCTGGGTGTCAGCGGCGAACGGTTCGGCCAGCCAACGGCCGATTTTGCGCGGGTCGCGGGACGCGCGACCGGGGGTGACAAGCTCGCTTACGAGGCGGCCGTCAGGCCGAAGGCGCAACCCCACGGTGCCGGGGCCGAAGTAACGGCACAAGGAGCCGAGCTCGACGGCATCTCCGACCTCGCCGGGAGCGCCGACCCGATAACTGTGCCTCCAGGTCGCGTAGTCGACCTGCCGTCGCAGCGAGATGACCGCCCAGGGCCCGGTATGGAGGATGTCGCTAGCCCGTGGCAGGATCGGACAGGGCTCGATCCAGCCGAGGTTCTCGATCAGCTCGGAGTTCTGGGCAAGCGGGTCGTCGGTGCCCGCGACGAGCACCTCTTGGCCGCTTCCGGGAATGCGCCGCAGCGCCAGGATGTCGAGCATCGGCAGCCGTTGCTGCTCCACGTACCCGAGGTCGTATTCACCTTCGCCCAGATCTCCCTGCTCAGTGCTCCTCGAAAAATGGCCGCCGACCTGTATCAGCCGTTCCGCACCTGGCGTAGGAAATCGGTGGGAAGAGCCAAGGACACGCTCCAATACGTGACCCGGGGGCGGCTCCTCTCCGGGAATGACGATCCTCGTGCCGGTCGCTGGATTCAGGTGGCGAAACAGAAGCAGCGACTGCGAGGGCATCCATGGATCGGAACGCTTGCGACCACGTATCGCGCCGACCGCGAGCTCCGGCAGCCGCGGAGGCTGGTGCAAGATCATCCTGCGAGCAGCAATCCCCGGTCCATCCGTCGCCGGCAGGTTGACGTCAAGCGCCACGGACGACGGCGCGTCCCCCCAAGCACGTCTCCGCCACGGAGCACCCGGCTCGGAAGCCCGCACCGAGCGCCATTGAAGCGGTCCTTGAGTCTGCAGCCCCGTCACGACGTCCGCCAACGGCGACTCCCCCAGCGACAGAGGCAGCTCCTGGATACGGCCCCACGAGCGGCGCTCGAAGCACACGGCGGCCGGGCTCGCCGAGAGCCTCTCCACATCGTTCAGTTGAGCAAGGCTTCTGCGTGGTTCTCCGGCCGATTCGGCAAGAACCGTGCCCAAGACTTCCTCGTTTGCGAAAAACGTGTGGAGGAGCTGCCCGACAAAGGACGGACTGTCTAGCACTGCGGCCACGGAGCGCGGCAGAAGGAGGATCCAGCGGCCGCGCGCTCTGTGAATCGCATGCTGAAGCCAGGCGAAGGGTGAGTCAGAATCGACGGTCACCGCGATCGCGCCATCGATCGACTCAGCGCGGGACAGCAACTCGAAATCTCGACATGTCTGCCTCGCGAGCCCGGAGAGATCCCCCGCGGTCCATCCGCGGTTGTCGTCGTCCAGCAGCACGATCGACAGCGCCGGAGACCAGTTGGCCTTGATCTCTGCACTGTCGTCGTAAAGACGCGGGTGACGGTCCTCGATTGTCCGATCGAAAGCCGCAGGCGCGTAGTCAACTGCGTTGGCACGACTGAATCCCTGCTTTCGATAGCGGAAGGTCGGGCCGTCCGCCGGTAATCCGCGCACCCCCCGTTCCGCCAGTTGGAGGATCAGATCCCAGTCCTCATGCCCAACCACCATCTCCTCCGGATAGTGGACACCGGTTCCGTCGAACACCCGGCGATCGAAGAGAGCCGGGGCCGGACAGTAGTTCTGCTGCATCAACAGCCAGAGGTTGTAGGTGGGGGACCTGACGTAATTTGACTGATTGCCAAAGTATTGGATATTGGGATAGATGAAGCCGATGTCTTCGGGAGCCGCCTCGAGTTGCGCCAGCATGCGCTCCAGGGCATCTGGCAGCAACTCGTCGTCGGCGTCGATTGGCAGCACATAACCGGTGTCAAGCCGGTCCAGCCCACGGTTGCGGGCCGCGCTGGGGCCAAGGTTGACCTCCTGTCGCACCACGGAGATTTCTGGGTCCCGTTCGAGCCCGTCCAGGGCCTCGATCGTCTCGGTGTCGTCCGAACCATCGTCAACAACGACGATGTGGGCCGGAGAGAGGGTCTGCCCCTTGATCGAGTCGATGCAGGTGCCAAGGAACATGCCATGCCTGTAGCACGGAACGATCACACCCACCGTGGGACTGGGTCGTGGGTTGCGGGACAACGGGATTGAGCCGAGAGGCGACAGCTCGCGCGCAGGCGCCTGACGGGCCTTCCTCTTGGATAGCAAGTCGTCGTACAACTCACCGTGACGACGACCCATCTCGGCCAGCGAGAAATCGCCGAGCATGCGCCGACGCGAGCGTTCGCCCATTGCCTGGCGCCGATCGTCGTCGCCGAGCAAAGAAACGATCGCATCGGCGTAGCGATCGACGTGGTCGCGGGGCTCAACCAGGATTCCACTGTCTGCGTCCATGAACTCCAGGTTCCCTGGGAGCGCGGGACCAACGATGGGCACTCCCATGGCCAACGACTCGTAGATCACATAGGGAACTCCCTCGTACGCACTCGTCATCAACACGAGGTCGACACTCCGATACCAACGAGCCATTTCCTGGGATGGTGGGTGCCAATCGATCATGTCGGTGACGCCGATTCGCTCCGCGTGCACGCGAACGGCCTCCTCGAGATGACCGTCGCCGACGATGTCCAGGACGAACTCAGCCCCGCGCCCGCGCGCGCGCGCAATGACGTCGAGGGTCAGCATCGGGTCCTTCTGCTCGACGAGACGACCGGGCCAAAGAATCCTGCTGGCGTCCCTTCT
The DNA here is from genome assembly GCA_035693025.1 of Solirubrobacterales bacterium. Classification (GTDB taxonomy): domain Bacteria; phylum Actinomycetota; class Thermoleophilia; order Solirubrobacterales; family 70-9; genus VRUE01. Next base: position 66,082 of record DASSHI010000012.1, on the reverse strand, counting down.
CAGCGCAAAAGGCTCGACACGCGACGGATTGAACTCATGCTCGCCGTCGACCCCCGAATAGATGACCGAGATCCTGCTTGGCGCGATCCCATAATCGGAGACGACCCCCTTGAGATGTTGGCTGGTTACCGAGAAGGCGTCAATCAAGTTCCCGTAGCGTCGCGTCACGTAGCGAACGTAACCGGCCTGATCCGGCTCCTCAGCATGAAGCTGAACCACGATCGAAGGCGCCTCTGGGGAGATGCTGATATCCGGCAACAGATCGAACGCCAACCGGGAATTCATGATGTGCACGACCTGCACATGGCGACTTTCAATGAAGCCCAAGATAAATTCGGGAAAAGCTTCCCCCGGCATCAGGTCCGGCAGATCCCAGACCTCCTCGGCGTAAGGCTCGACATGGCGCAGCCATCGATTGGCCGAGGGCTGGGTGGTTATCAGCGATGGCGCCCAACGATCACGATCTAGGCTCTTGAACCAGTCAATCGTGCCCTTGTCCGAACCACCGAGGTCGACCCAGGGCGCGATGTAGAGGATTGGTACCGGCCCCTCGCTCACGCCAGCAATATATGACGGTCGGCCCTTAGCCCAGCATGCGGCGCAGACGGCGTCGCCAACGTCCCTTATGAGCGTGCGCCGCTTCGAGCCTCCGCTCATTCGCCTCCAGGCTCCGTTCATTCGCCTCCAGCTCCGCTTCGAGCTCCTTCACCCGCTGCTCAAGCCGGCTGACGAACGATGCTGCGCCCGAGTCCGCGCGCCCGATCAGACCACGGGCGAGCTGTGCGTTGCGGCGGCGGAGCTGAACGTTCGCCCCCTCAAGAACCTTCATGTAGCGGTTATAGACCGGGGCGAGGACCAGCTGCGTGCGCGCCCTGTGCACCGCCCGCACCGCATCCTCATCGAACCCGACAGCGATGATGAAATGGTTGGCGAACTCGGGCTCGCCGTAATCCAGGTGCACCAAGCGGGCGTCGAGCTCCTCCGCCCCGTCAGCGAGCACAACCGAGCCCTCCGCGAGGTGCTGAAACAGCAACACGGCGTCGTCGAACCCGTCCAAGACAGCATGAGCCTCCTCCCAGCCGAAATCGGTGAGATGGAACTCGTTGTCCTCCTCGAAAGCCTTGCTGTTCGGGATCGAGGCGACTATCCGCATGCCAGCCGCGGCGTGACGTCGCAACTCGCGTAGGGCAGCCTCGACATCGGGTAGGTGCTCCAGGCCCTCGAAGCACACGATCGCGTCGAAGCGCTCGGTGAGGTCTTCCCCGCGAAGGAACGCCAGCGCGTCCCGTGCCTCGAATGTCGCCCCGGCGTCGGGCCCGACGGTCGCAGCCGCGAGGTCCACCGTCCCTGCGTCTATGTCCACCCCATGGACGACCCCAGCGCGCTCGGCCAGGATCGCCGTGCCGTAGCCGGAGCCGCAGCACAAATCGACCACCCGGAGCCCGGCGGTAAGCTCCGCCGCGATCTCATACCGGTGAAGGTGCTCGCAGGCGATCAACGTGTGCTCGCTGACCTCCTCGAGGCTCAGTCGCTCCCTTACGTCCATTCGATCCTTCCCTCCGTCAGGTGCGTGTCGATCTCCCCCTTCAGCCGCTCTGCCTTCGGCATCCCGATCTGCCGGAACATCGACTCGGGGCGGATGCGATATCGGAACAACCGCTCGGGAATGATGATTCCTTCGTACCCGCTCTCGCCGAGGTCGCGGTAGAGGCTCCAGTCCTCGTAGCTAGTGAGGTCATGGCTGTAAGCAAAGCCGAGGTCGAAGACATGGCGCCGGATCACCGCAGTGGCGACCCCGGCGACGTTCATGACCTTGGTGAGCTCGCTCATGTTGCCCAGGGGCTGGTAGCCCTGATCCGGCGGATCGAATTCGATGCCATCTTGGTCGACGTAGCGCGACCAGGTGCTCGCGTAGGCCAGGTCAGGCTGAGACTCCAGCAGCGTTACACCGCGCTCCACGTAGGTTGGCTCGAGCATGTCGTCAGGATCCAGCGGGACGATGTACCGCCCGCGCGCCTGTGAGATTCCGAAATTGCGAGCGGCCCCAAGTCCGGCGTTCATCTGGGTGAGAACAGCAAGCGGATAGCTGGTGGCGAGCTCGGCAAGTACCCAATCGGCGTCGTAGAACGATCCGTCGTTGACGACAACCACCTCAAGCCGGGGATACGTTTGCGCGAAGATCGACTCGACCGTCTCCTCGACGTGTTCGTGAAGCCGGTAGTAGGGGATCACTATCGACACGAGCGGTGGGCGCGCCGGTTCGACCGCCGCCCGCCGAGAGGTGTCCGCCCGCGGGCGCGAGGGCGCGCCGGGCAGGTCCCAGCGCGGCGGCTCGTGCAGAAGCGAGTCGTAAGCCTCGAGGATCTCCGTCGCGTCGGTGAGCTCGGCGAACGTCATCGCCGGTAGCTCCTCCAGTCGTGGCCGCTCGACTGCGTCGGGATCGATAATCAACCGTTCGATGAGCGCCGCGAGGTGATCCGCTCCAACCTCGTCGGTGCGCCAGCCGTTGACATCAGGGCGAACCATCTCGGTGAAGCCACCGGTCGGCGTGGTGAGCAGCGGCCGGTTGAGCCGCAGAGTCTCGAGCCCCACATACGGCCAGGCCTCCCACAGAGAGGGAAGGACGACGGCGTCGTGGGCGCGGATCACCTGGGGCAGTTCGGGGCGGGGCACCGCATCGAGGAACTCGATCCGCGGGTCGCCCGAGGCGACCAGTTCGAGTTGCGCTCGCATCGAGGTGCCAAGTGGCGCCGTACCGGTGTCCCCGCCGAGCAGCGTAAGACGCAGATCGTTGCTCTCGATCGAAGAGACGGCCCGGAGCAGGTTCTGGACCCCCTTCCGGCGCTCGAATCGACCCATGTACAACAAGCGCAACGGGGTCCCTGCATCACGTGGCTCCTCGACGATGCTCGCGTCTTCCCGAGCCTCGAAAGGATTGCGGATCTGCCACGGGGGGGCCAGTGCCGATCCGTAGAAGCGTTGGTAGAACCCAAACGTATCCCCCCCCGGCCACAGCACCACATCGGCGTCCCGTAGCGCGATTCGCTCGAGCTCGTAGGTCATCCGCCTTTCGAAGCTCGAATCGACATAGCCGTCGAGCACCGCGCAGATCTCGGCGGTCGTGTGGAGGCGCACGCCGATTCTGGTTGCCCGGAGCATCGGCTCCCCGGCTCGTCGCGCCTGCGCCGTGATCGCTCCCTCACCGAGGTAGTCGGAGAACTCCACGAGGCTGGGCCCATGACGCCCGTAGTGCCGGCGGAGCGCGTCGAGGACACGCGCGCTGTAGAGATGTAGCGGGGAGAAGTAGCCCGCGAGATCATCGGGCTCTGGCTCCGCAACGAACACCACCTGGACGCCGGGGGGTGGGAGACGCGGGTCGCCGGCCGCCGTCATCGCGTGGAACGACTCCTCGTGCTTGCTCGAGGTGAATATCGTCACCTCGCCGATCGTGGCGAGCAGACGCGAGCACGTGGTGATGTACTCACCGATCCCGCCACCGTCAAACGGATAGACCTCGCGCGAGACGAGCGCGAAGCGGTGGGTGCGCGCGTCAGGCATGAGCTACGGAACTTTCTTCGCAGCGCGGCGCGCGCTGTGCATGGCCGCCCGCAAAGGTGCGGTGATCTTCCAACTGAGCGAGCTGGTCACCATTTCGGATAGGTGCCGATAGCGCTCGTGCTCTTCGCGGACCACGGCCAACTCCTCGGTGAGTGTGCGCTGCTCGCGGACCTCCGCCGGAGAAGCGGGCTCACCGCGCTCACGGGCGACCACCCAGTCGCGCACTTGCGGATAAAAGTGACCCGCCTCGTAGTAGCGGCTCTCGATGACAGGGATATCCGGGAAGTAAGCGGTCCGCGTCGCATCGACTATCACGAGGCCAAGGCCGCCCCCGAGCTCGTGGCGGTGGTCCGGATCCCGAAGCATGTACCCGGGCACGAAGTCGAGGTTCACATGCGCGACCTTCGGATACGCGGAGTATCGAACGGCGTCCAGGCCAGATCTGACCTGCTCGTTCGTGACGTCATGGATGAGGATGACCGTGTCGGCGAGGGCGGGCGAAGAGAGCAGAGCATCGAGATCGCCTCGAGCATCGACCGCGGAGCGGTCTCCGTCGACGAGCACGAAGTCGACGTTGCGGCCCTGCTTGGCGAACCCGTTCAGCGCCTCGAGCAGCTGCTGACGTGAATCATCCGTATAGAGGGTGACGTTCGGCATCTCCTCGGCCGGCACCTGAGGAGAAACGAGATCAAAGGAGTGCACCTCTTCCGCGTACGCCGAAAGGCGTCGTAGGCAGCCATTCCCCGCCGTGCCGATCCCGATTGCAAGGCTCGGCTTGCACTGGGCGAGCACACCCTCCAGCGCCGCCCCCTCGCCCAACGTCATCCGCAAGGCAGAGCAATCGAAGATCTCCAATTTCCTCACGGATCTGCCTTCGCCTACAGAAGCCGCCGGGCCCCGGCGCTTGGTTCGACCGCGGTTCCGGCCGCGCCGGCATCGAGCTCGCGAAGCCAGGCAAGGCTTGCCGCTATGCCATCGCTCAACCCGGTGGTCGGCGCCCAGCCGGTGAGATCTCGGATCCGGGAGCAATCGAGCTCGACAAGCGGAACGTCAATTCCGCGCGCGTCCAGGGTGTCCACGAAAACTGGTCGGTCGGCAACATCCTCGATTACGCGGAGCACGTCCCGGAGCGAAGAGGCACACCCACTGCCGACGTTGTATGCGCCGTGCGCGGCAGGGTTGGTGGCGACGAGGATCGTCGCCATCGCCGCGTCGTCTGCGTAGATGAAGTCACGGCGTACCGAGCCGTCGCCGAACAGGACGATCGGCTCGCCGGCCATGATCGCCCGCCCCCAGGCGGCAATGACGCCCTGGCTCCGCTGCGCCAGCTGGCCGGGACCGTAGAGATTCGAATACCGCAGCACCAAGACGTCGAGCGAGTGACGGTCGGCAAAAAACCTTGCGTAGCGCTCCATGGCGACGGCATTTAAGCCGTGGACCGAGATCGGCTCCAAGGGCGCACTCTCAGGCGTTGGAAAGGTCGTCGGGCAGCCATAGATGGTGCCGCCCGAAGAAGCGAGGACCACCCGCCGCCCGCCTGTACGGCGAGCCAACTCGAGCACGGTGACCGCAGGCGCCACCGCACCGACGAGCGACCCGGCAGGATCGCTATCTGACGCTCCGGGCGTGCTCGAACCGGCCATGTAGAAGACGATGTCCGCGGAATCCACCTCATCCGTGAGCGGCTCGGAGATCGCAACTGCGCCCTCCACGAGTCGGATGCCGCGATTAGCCGCACTGGCCAGAAGCAACGGATTGAACGAGCGGCTAAAGACGGTGGTCGGATGTCCGGCGGCGGCAAGCCGCATAGCGACGTGGGAGCCGAGCAGCCCCCCTCCGACGACAAGGCTGGACTGCGGCGGTCGTGGGCGATCAGGTGACACGGCCCCCTGCGGTGTGGGCTGAAGGAAATCCGACAAGGCGGCAATTATTGCATTCGCCCTAGTCGATCGGCCTAGGTCTGGATGCGCGTCTCAGAACGTGCGATAGGAAAGGCGACTACACCAAGCGACGCCGTAAGCCCCGTCGCAAGTAGCTGCCACCCCGGTGCCGGAGAGTTCGGACAGCGCTCCTACGCGACGGATGAGCGGCGCAACCTACGAGCCGATCACTAACTCTCCGGAGAATGACGTTCCGATGGCCAAGCGCACCTAGGTCAGGATCCATGCGACGCGCCGACGGATCGAAGCCGCGGAAGCGGTGTAACCGTACCCCACTAATGGCACAGCGGGCGACTCGCAGGCCTATGCCCGGACCCTGGTCCCCACCATTACCTAGGGTCGACCGGTGAAAATTACCTAGGGTCGACCGGTGAAAGTCACCCGAGCGGGCCCTGCAAGATCTGGGCTGAGCCTTCCGCAGGAGCGTGGACAAATCCTCGCGCCACGTTACTCAGAGCTTTTACGCTGGACGTCGACCAACTGTATGTCTGGCCAATAATTTCATCCCCGTCCCGAAGCTGGCCGGGATTCGCGCAACCAGGGCGGGCCGCGCGGCAGTAGCGCTTCGGCGCCAGGCTGACGACGATCACCTCCAGGTCATGCGCTGACATAGTTGAATCGTAGGCTCCAGAGCCAGCCAACCATTAGGCTGATCGCCGTCATGGAGGCACGCGCAGAAGAAGGGATGTCTGTGAAAAGCGAAGCGACATCGAAGGGCAGATGGGGCTTCTTCCCTACTGCCCTTCGTCTGGACCGGCCCTTTGCCGGAGTGGAGCTCATTATCGCCCTGATCCTTCTCGGGCTAATCGCTCTGCTCGCGCTGTATCCGCACCTGCGGCACGGAGGCTTCTATCTCGACGACTGGTCGAATGCGGCCCTCGCACTGCAGCCGCCCGGACCGCCGGATGCCGGCAAGGCGATTTCGGGTTTTGCCGACTTCATCCTCTACCGTCCCGTCCTCGTCCTGTATCTGCCGTTGACGTACTTCGTCCTCGGTATGCACATGCATCTTCACCTTGCTCTCGCTGCCGTGCTGGCGGTGATGGCGGCGACGGCGTTCTATGGTGTGCTACGTACGTTGGGTACGCCCTGGCTTCACGCTGGGCTGATCTCGGCACTGACGATCTTATTTCCCTGGTCGGATGCGACGCGCCTATGGGCGACCGCCGGCCTGGTGACACTTTCGACGTTGTTCATGCTGACCGGCCTGTTTCTCGCCCTGCAAGGGCTGCGTCGCGGATCCTGGCGCTGGCATGCCTGGGCAGCGCCGCTGTACCTGCTGTCGATTCTCACCTACGAGGCTACCCTCCCGATGATCGCCTGCCTCGGCATGCTCTACTGGCTCCGATCCGGCTGGCGTGCCGCCCGATGGCGTTGGCTCGCCGATCTCGGCGCGGTGGCGGCCGGAGGGGTCTGGGTTGCAACGAACACGATTCGCACCACGTCTGATCTACGCGGCACTCTCGAGCACCTGGGGCAGGTCATAGAAGCGGGAGGAACGACCCTCGGACGTTCCGGCCTGCCTGTCGGCCCACAGGCCACGACGCCGGTGCTACTTTGCTTGGCGGCCATTCTGGCGGCGGGATGCACGGCCTACCTGACCCTTCCCGGCCGCTTTGCGTCAACGGACGGGTGGGGTCTGCGCAACTGGCTGCAGCTCATGCTGGGAGGCATAGCGGTCGCGGCGCTGGGTTGGGCCATGTTCGTCCCCTCCGCCACGACGTACTACACGCCGACCATCCTCGGCGAGACGAACCGGATTAACGGCGTCTCCGGGTTCGGGCTGATTCTGGTCCTCTATGGCGCCTTTGGAGTGGTCGGGGCTCTCATCGGACAGTTGAGGCCCCGTGCCCGTTGGCCGGCGCCCATCGTAACGGTGTTGTTGGGAGGCGTACTAGCAGCGGCTTACACGCACACGTTGCAGCGCCACATAGAACTGTGGAACCTCGCCTATGCCGCTGAGGCGCAGGCCATCCAGAAAACCAAGGAACTAGTCCCCAGCCCACCACCTGGAACGACGATCATCGCCGGTTCCTACCCTTCAACCCAAGCACCCAGAGTGCCGATTCTTGCAACCCTGTGGGACTACGACGGCATGGTCAAAATGGAATACGACGACTACTCATTGGTAGCGCTACCGGTGATCGTCGGCGTCGATCTACGCTGTCGACCAAAGGCCCTTACCGTGGGGTGGGTGGGCAAAATCCTGAGTACCGCGCCCTATGGAACCGTGCGAATGCTGAACCTGGTCACTGGCGAACGTGCCTCACCGCAGAGCCGGCAGGACTGCCGCCGGGCAGTGGGAGCCTATGTCCCGGGGCCGGTCGACTTGTCACCGAGCTACTAGCCGTCGGCGTCCCCCCAGACCTCGCGACGCCCCTGTCCGGCCACAACTGACTTTCGCCTGCGCTCAGGCACGGTCAAAGCACTCCTCCAAGGCGACTGAGACCGCCGCCAGGGTGGTGGCGTCAAGGCCGAGCTCCGCGGCGCCGATCCAGCCATCGACCTGGCCCGGGGTACGGGCGCCGACGATCGCCCCAGCGGCGCCGTCGAAGTGCAGCGTCCAGGCTATCGCCAGCTCGGCCAGCGTCGCCCCGACCTCCGCGGCGATCGGGCGGAGGAGCTCGACCAGCTTCAGGGCGCGCTCCACCTGCGGGCTCTGGAAGCGGGGCCGCGAACGTCGCCAGTCGCCGTCGGGCAGCGCCGCCAGCCGCGCCAACGAGAACCTGCCGGAGAGCAAGCCGGACTCCAGCGGGCTGTAAAGGAACGCCGGCACACCGTGGGCTGCCAGCCAGGGCAGCTCGCACTCGACGGCGCCGCGTTCCAGCAGCGACAGGGGCAGCTGGGCCGAATCGAGCTCGCCGATGCGAGCGCAGCGCTCGAGCAGGGTGGTGTCGAAGTTGCTGACGCCTGCCCAGCGAACCTTGCCCTCGCGGCGCAGCTCCCCCAGCGTGCCCCACGCCGCTTCGACGACCTCGGGGTCGTCGACCGGCCAGTGCAGCTGGTAGAGGTCGAGGCGCTCGACCTCGAGCCGCCGCAGCGACCCCTCGCACTCGGCCCGCAGGGAAGCGGGGCTGAGATCGCGGAAGGTCGATCCGGAGTCGGGGTCGATCCGCACGCCCGCCTTGGTGAAGACGAGCGGCCGCTCGTCAGGCGGCAGCGCCGCGAGAGCGCTGCTGACGATCCGCTCGGCGTGGCCATTGCCGTAGACGGCGGCGGTGTCGATCCAGTTGACGCCCTGGGCGACGGCATGGTGGACGGTGGCGATCGAGTCCTGGTCGTCCTGGGGCCCCCAGCCCACACCGCCGAAGGCCCAGGCACCCAGCCCGACCCGGCTCAACGCTAGATTGGGACCTTCGATCATGGGTTCCGTGGGCGAAATCAGGCTGAGCGCCGTAATCCCATGCTATCGGGAGGCTCAGTCGATTCCGGTCATGCACGAACGGCTGACGAAGGTCTTCAGCGACCTCGGGGTCGACTGGGAGATCATCTTCGTCGACTCGGGCAGCCCCGATCATACGCCCGAGGTTCTGGTCGAGCTGGCGTCGCGGGACCGCCGGGTCACGGTGATCAGCCACACCCGCGAATTCGGCTCCCAGAGCGCCTACTCGAGTGGCATGCGGCTGGCTACGGGCGATGCCGTGATCCTCCTCGACGGCGATCTCCAGGACCCGCCTGAGCTGATCCCACAGCTCTTCGAGCGCTGGCGGGAAGGGTACGAGGTCGTCTACGGCGAGCGGGTCGCCCGCGAGGGGCCGGCACCGATGAACGCCGCCCGCAAGGCCTTTTATCGGGTCTTCCAACGGGTTTCCTACGTGTCGATGCCGGTCGACGCCGGCGACTTCTCGCTGCTCGACCGCCGCGCCGTCGACGCGATCAACGCGATGCCCGAGAAGCACCGCTTCGTCCGCGGCCTCCGCGCCTTCGTCGGCTTCCGCCAGATCGGCGTCCCCTACGAGCGCCCGGAGCGTCTGTTCGGCCGCTCCTCGAACAACTTCATCGCCAACATGGGCTGGGCGCGCCGGGCGATCGTCTCCTTTTCCTACGCGCCGTTGGACCTGATCGGCTGGCTCGCCTTCTTCACCACGACGGTCGCGGTGCTGGCGGGGATCGCCGAGGTCGTCCTCAAGATCGCCTTGCCCGACGCGGCGCCCAAAGGCTATGCCACCCTGCTCGTAGTCGTCCTCTTCATCGGCGGCGTACAGATGATCTGCTTCAGCGTGATCGGCTCCTACCTCGCGCACATGTACGAGGAGATCAAGGCGAGGCCGTCCTATATCGTGGATCAGGTCCTCAACCCGCCGCGACCCCGAGATTCCGTCGCGCCCGTCGCCGCCGACCTCGCCGAGGCGGAGGTACGGGTGGTCGCCGCCGGAGAGGAGAGAGGAGACCTGCCATGAGCCCCGAATCCGACCGCGCCGCCAAATTGCGCAGCCAGATCCTCGATCTGGTCCGCGAGTACCACGACGTCGCCTTGGCGCCAGGCGAGTTCGTGCCGGGTGAGACTCCGATCCCCTTCGCCGGCCGCGTCTTCGACGAGCGCGAGGTCGTCAACCTCGTCGACTCCTCGCTCGAATTCTGGCTGACCGCCGGGCCCTGGGCGCAGAAGTTCGAGAAGCGCTTCGCCCGCCTCAACGGCGTCCGCCACGCTCTGCTGGTCAACTCGGGTTCCTCGGCGAACCTGGTCGCGCTCTCCTGCCTCACCTCGACGAAAATGGCCGAACGCCGCCTGCGCCCCGGCGACGAGGTGATCACCTGCGCGACGGGCTTCCCGACGACCGTCAACCCGATCGTCCAGAACGGCCTCGTCCCGGTCTTCGTCGACGTCTCGGTGCCGACCTACAACCTCGACGTGACGATGCTCGAGGCAGCGCTCTCAGAGCGCACGCGGGCGATCATGGTCGCCCACACGCTCGGCAACCCGTTCGACCTCGGCGCCGTCAAGGCGTTCGCCGAGGAACACGACCTCTGGCTGATCGAGGACTGCTGCGACGCGCTCGGCTCGACCTACGAAGGCAGGCCGGTCGGCTCCTTTGGCGATCTCGCCTCGGTCAGCTTCTACCCCGCGCACCACATCACGATGGGCGAGGGCGGCTGCGTGCTGGTCGACAAGGGCAAGATCAAGGTTCTGGCAGAGTCGTTCCGCGACTGGGGCCGGGACTGCTGGTGCGAGCCCGGCAAGGAAAACACCTGCGGCAAGCGCTTCGACCACCAGCTCGGCGACCTGCCGCGCGGCTACGACCACAAGTACACCTATTCCGATGTCGGCTACAACCTCAAGCTCACCGACATGCAGGCCGCTGTCGGCCTTGCCCAGCTCGACAAGCTCGACTCGTTCACCGCCGCCCGCCGCGCCAACTTCCGTCGCCTCCACGATGGCCTCGCCGACCTGCGAGAGCTGCTGATCCTGCCGGAGCCGACGCCCAACAGCGACCCTAGCTGGTTTGGCTTCCCGGTCGCCCTGAAGGAGGGCTGCCCGGTCGACCGCGACCGGGTCTTGCGCTTCATGAATGAGCGCAAGATCGCCACCCGCCTACTATTCGCCGGCAACCTGGTGCGCCAGCCCGCGTACCTGAACGCCGAGCATCGCCGGGTTGGCGATCTCGCCGCCGCCGACTTCGTGATGAACAACGTCTTCTGGGTGGGCGTTTACCCCGGTCTCACCGATGCCCAGCTCGATTTCATGATCGAGAGCTTTCACGAAGTGCTAGTGCCTCCGTCAGTCGCGGCTGCACCGCCAAACGAGAGCGCCGAGACCGCCGCCCTCGCGGAGCGCGACTAGTTGCGCGCCTCCGACTGGATCGCGAAGTTCCTCGCCGGCCAACGGGTCGAGGCGGTCTACGAAGTCGCGGGGGGAATGATCGCCAACTTCATTGACGCCCTGCACCGCGACGACCAGGTGCGGATCGTCGCCTGCCACCACGAGCAGGCGGCGGGGTTTGCCGCAGAGGGACACGCGCGGATGAGCGGGATTCCGGGGGTGGCGATGGGCACCAGTGGACCAGGGGCCATCAACCTCCTGACCGCACTCGGCAGTTGCCACTTCGACTCGACGCCTGCCGTCTTCATCACCGGTCAGGTCAATCGCTCCGAGCAGAAGCGGAAGCGGCCGATCCGCCAGCTTGGCTTCCAGGAGACCGACGTGGCGGCGATGGCGGCGCCGATCGCGAAGGCGGCTATGCGCGTCGAGACGATCGAGGAGCTGCCGGCCCGGCTGATCGAGGCCTTCGCGCTCGCCTGCTCCGGCCGTCCCGGCCCGGTCCTGGTCGACATCCCGCTCGACCTGCAGCTCGCCGAAGTCGAGGCGCCGCTGCCGCACGCGCCGGCGACCGACGCCGGGCCACAGCTGCCAGCAGAGGCGCTGGCCCGCGTCCTCGACGACCTCGCCGCCGCCGAGCGCCCGCTGATCCTCGCCGGGGGCGGCCTCCGCGCCGGCCGCGCCGTCGAGGGCTTCCGCCGATTGGCGGACCAGCTTGGCGTGCCGGTCGTCAACTCACTGATGGGGGTCGACGCGCTGCCCTTCGACCACCCGCTGCGAGTCGGGATGATCGGAACCTACGGCAACCGCTGGGCCAACATCGCCCTCTCGCGCTGCGACGCGCTACTGGTACTCGGCAGCCGCCTCGACATCCGCCAGACGGGCGCCGACACCGAGGCCTTCGTCGCCGACCGGGTGATCCACCACGTCGACGTCGACCCCGGCGAGGTCAACAACCGGATCAGCGGTAGCCAAGCTCTGATCGCGCCCCTCTCGGTCGCGATCGAGGCGCTCGATGGGACGATGGTTGACCGTCCCGGTGGCGGCCACGAGAGCTGGACCGACGAGATCGCCGAGCTGGCCCGGCGGTGGCCCGACACCGGCGAGCTGCCGGGGATCGAGGGGATCAACCCGAACCAGCTGATGCACGATCTCTCCAGTCCGGCGCCGGCTGCCTATGTCGCCGACGTCGGCCAGCACCAGATGTGGGCCGCCCAGTCACTCGAGCTGAGCGGCGATCAGCGCTTCCTCACCTCAGGTGGCATGGGCGCGATGGGCTCGGCCTTGCCGATGGCGGTCGGGGCGGCCATGGCGAGCGGCGCCCCGGTGGTGGCAGTCGCCGGTGACGGCGGCTTCCAGCTCAACATCCAGGAGCTGCAGACGGTTTCCCGCAACCGGCTGCCGGTGAAGATGGCGATCCTCGACAACGGCTGCCACGGGATGGTGCGCCAGTTCCAGGAGTCCTACTTCGACGGTCGCTACCAGTCGACCATATGGGGCTACTCAGCCCCCTCGTTCGTCGCCGTCGCCGAGGCCTACGGGATTCCCGGCCGGCGGGTGCAGGAGCCTGGCGAGGTCGCGGCCGCGGTCGAAGAGATGTGGGCAGCCGACGGCCCCTACCTGCTCGAGGCGGCGATCGATCCCAAGGCCAACGCCTACCCAAAGATCGCCTTCGGCCACCCGATCAGCGAGATGGAGCCCTTCGTCGCCCCGCGGGCGATGGAGTCGACCTGAACCTGCCGGTCTAGCGCCTAGACGGCGCCGAAACGCTTGAGCTGCGCCAGCGTCAGCGCCCGCATGTCGGCGCCGGCCTCGAGCTCGCGGTACCAGGCGGCGGTCTCGGCGAGGGCGGTGTCGAGTGGGACCGGCGCCCGCCACCCGAGACGCGTTCGCGCCAACGAGGAGTCGAGCTTCAGGTAGTGGGCCTCGTGCGGGTGCGGGCCGTCTTCGACGGTCCAGCGAATCCGCTCCGGCCAGATCTCGGCCAGGCGCTCGATTAGCCAGCCGACCGGGCGTGCCTCGTCATCAACCGGACCGAAGTTCCAGCCCTCGGCCTCGTCCGGCGAGTCCCAGATCACCTCGGCCAGCGCCAAGTAGCCGCTGAGCGGGTTGACCACGTGCTGCCAGGGACGGATCGAGTTGGGGTTGCGGATCCGCACCGCCCTGCCGGCCAGGGCAGCGCGCATCACGTCGGGCACAAGCCGATCCTCCCCCCAATCGCCGCCGCCAATTACGTTGCCCGCTCGCGCAGAAGCCAGGCGCGGGCCGTCTGGGTCGGAGAAGAACGACCGCCGGTAGGCACTGGTGACGAGCTCGGCGGCGCCCTTGGAGCTGGAATAGGGATCGTGGCCGCCCATCGGCTCGTTCTCGCGGTAGCCCCAATCCCACTCGCGGTTCTCGTAACACTTGTCCGAGGTGACGTTGACGACGGCGCGGACGCCGTTGCTGCCGCGTACGGCCTCGAACACGTTGACCGTGCCCATCACGTTGGTCTCGTAGGTGGCGCGCGGTTCGGCGAAGGAGCGGCGCACCAGCGGCTGCGCAGCCATGTGGAAGACGACCTCCGGCTCGCAGTCGGCGATCGCCCGGGCGATCGCCTCGGCGTCCCTCACGTCGCCCTCGGTGCTCTCCATCCCTTCCTCGACGCGGGCCAGCTCGTAGAGCGACGGCTGGGTCGGCAAGCCGTTGGAAAAGCCCGTCACCTCGGCGCCAAGCGATTGCAGCCAGAGCGACAGCCACGAGCCCTTGAACCCGGTGTGGCCGGTCACCAGGACGCGCCGGCCGCGCCAGAAGCCGGGATTTACCAGGTCCGCCACGGCGGCGAGCCCAAGTTCCAGAGGTCCTCGAGGACCTGACGGTCGCGCAACGTGTCCATCGGCTGCCAGAAGCCGCTGTGCTGGTAGCAGGCGAGCTCGCCGTCCTCGGCGAGCTCGCGAACCGGCTCCCGCTCCCAGATGGTGCTGTCGTCCCCGAGGTACTTGGCGACGCTAGGCGAGAGCACGAAGAAGCCGCCATTGGTCGCGCTGCCGTCCCCACGAGGCTTCTCTTCGAAACTGCGAACCCGCTCCCCCTCGACGTCGAGGGCGCCGAAGCGGCCCGGCGGCTGCACGGCGGTGACGGTGCCGATCCGCTGCTGCCGGCGATGAAAGTCGATCAACGCCGAGATGTCGATGTCCGCCAAGCCGTCGCCGTAGGTGAAGCAGAAGTCCTCGTCGCCGACGTACGGAAGCGCACGCTTCAGGCGCCCTCCGGTCATCGTGCCCTCACCGGTGTCGACCAGGGTCACCTGCCACGGCTCGGTTTCGGACCTGTGCACCTCGGCGTCTTTGGCGGCCAGGTCGAAGGTAACGTCGCAGTTGTGCAGGTAGTAGTTGGCGAAGTACTCCTTGATCAGGTAGCCCTTGTAGCCAAGGCAGATCACGAACTCCTCGATGCCGTGAGCGGCATAGATTTTCATGATGTGCCAAAGGATCGGCTTGCCGCCGATTTCGACCATCGGCTTGGGGCGTACAGACGTCTCCTCGCTCAGTCGCGAGCCGAGGCCTCCTGCCAGGATCACCGCCTTCACCGGGGCAAAGCTATCGAAGAAGCCACGGACCCCGGCGGGTACAGCAGAAATATTGCGATCCAGGGCAGGCGCGGCACCGCATCCTCTAATCTTGCGCGCGAATGAGCGGAAACGTCGCGCAGCGCCAGGATTGGCGTCGGATCGCTCACGACAATCGAGCATTCCTTGTTCTGCTCGGCCTTGGCTTGCTGCTCCGGGTGGTTACGACGTTGCTCTATCACCCAGCAGCGTTGCAGGCGAACGACATCCTGCGCTACACCCGAGCTGAACCGAGCGGCTTCTTCGGCGACCCCTACTCGCCAGCCGGCTACACGGCGTTCCTGCGGGCGATTTTCTTCTTCTCCTCAAACCTCTCAGTGACGATTGTCGTCCAGCATCTGCTCGGGCTTGTCTCGGGAACCTTCGCCTACCTGATGGTGAAGCGCGTCAGCGGGATCGCTTGGCTGGGGTTGATCCCAGCCGCATTGGTGATGTTCTCCGGCGACTACCTCTTCCTGGAGTCGACGCTGCTCTCCGAGACGCTGTTCACGACGCTCTTGATCATGGCTATGTGGGCGGCCCTGCACGCTCTTGGGGACGAACACCCGTCCCGCTGGCTGGCGGCTTCGAGCTTGCTGATGATGATGGCGACGTTGGTGCGACCAATAACGCTCGAGATTCCGCTCGTCTTGGCGGCTTGGGCCGCCATAGCGCTCGGTGGGACACTGCGGGAGCGGGCGACGATGGCGCTCGCCTCGATCGTCCCAGCGGGACTGCTTTTGATCGCCTATCTAGTGATCGCCACCGCGATTGGTCCCTACAGCGGGATAAACGAAATGACGGGCTGGAACCTCTACTCGCGCGTCGCGCCATTCGCCGACTGCTCGAAGTTCACGCCCCCAAAGGGGACGCGGAAGCTCTGCGAATCGAAACCGACGGAGCTACGATACGGCCCCTTCTACTACAGCTGGGTAAGGGAATCAGTGGGGCGGGAAAACTTCCACCTGGATCCTGAAGGGAGCGAAGAGTTGGAAGGGTTCGCTCGCGCCGCGATCCTGGGTCAGCCACTGAGCTACCTCAAGGTCGTGACCAAAGACATGCTCCGGTACATCGACCCCGAAGTCGGCCACTCGTTGGGCTTCGACGGCATTCCGTACTCCTTCTACCACTTCGAATTCAAGGAACCGGGCCAGGAAGAGCGCGTCGGCGAGCGGCTGGAGGAGAAGGGCTACACCGATGTCCTGCCGACTCACTTCGGCGGCGTCGAGCTTCTCCAGACCTACCAAGAGGTCTTTCACCTTGGCGGGCTGCCGGTCCTCTTCATGGCGATACTCGCAATGGTCGGCATGGTTATCGACTGCGGTCGGCGTCGGGCCGCGATCGTGCTGCTCTCGGTCGTCGCCTTTCTGCAGTACCTGCTGCCGGTCATGACGCTTTCCTACGACGTCCGCTATGGCTGGCCACCGGCGCCTTTGCTGACCGCGGCGGCCGTGCTGTCATGTCTCGGGATCTATCAGCGCTTTTTCAGCAAGTCGGTCAAACCCCCTGGGGCGGTTGCCACGGCTGCGTAACCTCCTGACACGTGACGTTGGCAGAGAGGGCAGCAAGGGCTCATCGGAAACAATTGGTAGCGTCGCCACGACGAATATCTCGACGAAATCCAGTCTGCACGAATCCATCGCGTTCGAGGGCGTTCGCGCCCTATTGAGCCGGTGACCGCCGCCGTTTCTCGATCACCCTTTGCGAGTCGCAGGCTCGTACCCGGCCCACGATTCGCAACATGATGAGAATATGGGACATGAGCGTCCCCGGGTCGTTTCCGAGCCACCGATACAGCGAGGTTTGAGCAGAGGTGCCCGACCCCGTCGCCCTTGAGGTGATCGTTGTCAGCCATGGCGCCGAAGGGCTCCTGCGCCGGTGCCTGCGTTCGCTGAGCGAACACCCCGCGGTGGAGGGCATGCGGGTGACTGTGGTGGACAGCGGCAGCCCCGACGGGACTCCCGTGATGGTCGAGCGCGAGTTCCCGGACGTGCGGCTGATCCGCCAGGCCAACATCGGCTTCTCCGCGGCCAACAACCTCGCCCTGCGAGAGAGCGAAGCGCCGGCGGTCCTGCTGCTCAACCCAGACACCGAGGTGTATGCGGGGACGCTTGACGCGGCGCTGCAACGCCTCTGGAGCGAGGCGCGGATCGGCATGGTCGGGGTGAAGCTGCTGACCGAGAGTGGCGAGCTCGATCACGCCTGCAAACGGTCCTTCCCCACTCCGCTCTCCGCGCTCGCCCACTTCATGGGGATCGGTCGTCGCGAGGGTTCCTCCGGCACGCTCAGCCAGTACCGCGCCACCCATCTCGGCGACGACGAGGCGGGAGCGGTCGACGCGGTCAACGGCGCGTTCATGCTCTGCCGGGCCGAGGCGGTGCGCGAGGTCGGCCTCCTCGACGAGGGCTATTGGCTCTACATGGAGGACCTCGACTGGTGCCACCGATTCTGGGACGCGGGCTGGAAGGTGCTCTACGAGCCGGCCGGCGTAGCGCTCCATGTCAAGGGCGGCTCGAGCGGGGGCCGCCGCGCCTTCCGCCAAGAGATCGCCTTCCACCGCGGGATGGCCCGCTTCTACCGCCGCTTCGACGCCCCAGCGCACAGTCGGGTCGTCAATGCCGCCGTCTATGCGGGGATCGGCGCCAAACTGGCAGTCAGCCTCGTGATTACGGCGTTTCGCGGATCGGGCGGCGAGAGTCGAAAGCAGCCTTCAACGCGCTCGTAGCCGACTTTCATATCTCAGTGCAGTTCTCGGTTTTGCGCAATGACGCCGCCATTTTTTCCACGACGATGACGAGCCAGAAAATCCAGCCGATCAACAAGGCAATGGCAAGAAAATGCACCCCCGCCCGTCCGGAAACCAGATAAGCAGCCGAGTAGATCGCGACCTGGCCAAGAAGTATTGAAATCGCAGCGTGCCTGCAGATGATCGACCTCATTGAGCCCCCCTCGCAGATTGCCTCTATGTCCATTGAGCCTTTCTAGCACAACTACGTAGACAAAGAGTTTCCTACTTCGGTATCACCGCGCAGGCAAAGGGTCGTCGCCTGTCATGGCCAGAGACGATCTTCGGTCAGAGCTTCGAGGAGCGTCTCGACCGGCCAGACGTCGATTCCGTCCTCCGTCCTCGTGGGTCGAGCACCGCGATGTACCAGAATCCGTCGCCGCAGCCCAGGCAGCTCCGCGATCGCACGCAGGCCGGCCAGTTGCCCGGGATCGGTACGGCGCGCGGACTTGACCTCGATGGCGCAGAGCTCCGAGCCGCGGCGCAGGAGGAAGTCGACCTCTAGCTTTCCGGACTCCGCCGGCGCCCAATAAGCGACCTCCTCGGCCAACTCGCGCTCGGCCATATAGGTGCACAGAAGGGTATGGACCCAGCCCTCCAGTAAATGCCCGGCCTCCTCTTGGGCAACCGCACCGTAGGCGCGCTTCGCCGCCCGGGCGACCCCCGGGTCCACCCAGTAGAGCTTGGGGTGCTTGCGCTCCCGCACCCGTAGGCGCGCTTCGTAGGCAGGCAGGCGGCGGACGAGGAGGGTGTCTTCGAGAACGCCAAGGTAGCCCTCGACGGTCGTCCGCGCGACGCCGGCGTCGCGGGCGATTCCCGAGACGTTGACGAGCTGTCCATGAAAGAGGCCGACGACGGGGAGAAAGCGCGCGAACCCGGGCAGGTTGCGCACCAGCGCCTCGCCCTTGATCTCCTCGCGCAGGTAGAGCTGGACGTAGGCGCGCAGGGTCTCTTGCGGGGAATCGGAGGCGAGCACCAGCGGGAGCGCGCCGATCTCCAGCGTGCGGTCGAGGTCGAACTCGTCGCCCAGCTCCTCGGGGGTCAGGGGAAACATCTCCCGCCATAGGGCACGCCCTCCGAGGAGGTTCACCCCTGCGGCACGAAGCTTGCGGGCGCTCGATCCGAGCAACGCGAAACGAAGTCCGCGCTCCTCGATGAAGCGGTGTACCTCGTTCAGCAGGCCGGGCAGACGCTGGATCTCGTCGACCACGACCCAGCTCTCGGGGTCGAGGCGACGGAGGGCGCCGGCAAACGGCTCGGGATCGGCGAGCAATTCCTGATAGAGGCCCTCGTCGAGCAGATCGAATCTGACCGCATGCGGAAGCTTCGACCGGATCCAGGTGCTCTTACCCACGCCACGTAGGCCGAAGAGAAAGAAGCTGCCCTCGGGCAGCTGGTAGAGGCGCCGAAGCTCTCGCAAGGACATGTCGTCGTCATTTTACGCCGAAAAATGACGACGAGGTGATAAACGTTTCCCATTTCGGAGGACACCGGACTCGAACCGGACCATCTCAGAACGGCAGGGACTCGGCTACCTCAAAGAGGCTCGGGGCGCTCTTGTCGCGCTCGCTGAGGAGGGGGTCCTCGACGGGCCACTCGACCCCCACATCCGGGTCGTCCCAGGCGATTCCCGCCTCGGTCGCCGGGTCGTAGGGACTCGAGAGCAGGTAGGCGACGTCGGCGACGTCGCTGAGCACGGCGAAGCCGTGGCCGAAGCCGGCCGGTATGAAGAGCTGGCGGTGAGCCTCGTCGTCGAGCTCGTGGCCCTCCCACTGGCCGTATGTGGCCGAGCCGGTGCGCAGGTCGACGGCAACGTCGAAGATCTTCCCGCGGGAGCAGCGGACCAGCTTCGCCTGGCCCGGCTCGGTCTGGAAGTGGATGCCGCGCAGCGTTCCCCGCGAGGAGCGCGAGTGGTTGTGCTGGACGAACTCGACCTCCACCCCGTGCTCGGCCCAACTGTCGCGGCGGTAGGTCTCGACCATGAAGCCCCGCGCGTCGCCATGCACCTCTGGCTCGAGCAGGACGACGCCGTCGAGCTTCGTCTCCAAACGGCGTGGCATCAGCCGAGCGCTTTGCCGTACTGCTTTTCGTAGTACTCGCGGTACTCGCCGGAGCGGATCGGACCCCACCACTCCTCGTTCTCGCGGTACCACCGCACGGTCCGCTCGAGGCCCTCGGCGAAGTGGACCTGCGCCTCCCAGCCGAGCTCGGCCTTCAGCTTCTCCGAGGAGAGCGAGTAGCGGCGGTCGTGGCCGGGGCGGTCGGTGACGTACTCGATCTGCGACTCCTCGGCGCCGCTCAGCTCGATCACCCGCTTGACCACCTCGATGTTCTCGCACTCGTCGGGGCCGCCGACGTTGTAGGCCTCGCCGGGGCGGCCCTTCAGCAGCACCGTGTGGATGCCGCGGCAGAAGTCCTCGACGTAGAGCCAGTTGCGCACCTGCCTGCCGTCCCCGTATACCGGCAGCGAATCGCCGTGGATCGCATTCAGCACCATCAGGGGAATCAGCTTCTCCGGGTACTGGCGGGGGCCGTAGTTGTTGGAGCCGCGCACGATCGAGGCGGCGATGCCGTAGGTGTGGAAGTGGGCGGAGACGAGCAGGTCGCCGGCCGCCTTGGTCGCCGAGTAGGGCGAGGAGGGATCCAGCGGCGAGGTCTCGGTGAAGGAGCCGGAGTCGATCGAGCCGTAGACCTCGTCGGTGGAGACCTGCAGGTAGCGCTCGATACCCAGCTCGCGGGCCGCGTCGAGCAGGGTGCCGGTGCCGATCACATGGGTGCGGGCGAAGGCGTCCTGGTCGTCGATCGAACGGTCGACGTGCGACTCGGCGGCGAAGTTGACGACCGCGTCGCAGCCCGCCATCGCCTCGCGCACGATCGCCGGGTCCTCGATCCCACCGACGAGGAGCTCGGTGCCCTCGGGCAGGTTCTCACGCCGCCCCGCATAGGTGAGCTTGTCGAGCACCCGCACCTCGTGCTCGTCGCCGACGAGGCGCACGTAGGTCGAGCCGATGAAGCCGGCGGCGCCGGTGACGAGGATCCTCATGCGGCGGCCTCGCTCTCGGCGCGGCGCTGGGACAGGTAGGCGGCAAGGCCGTCCTGCCAGGGGGGCAGCTCGATCGCGTGCTCGCGCTGGCTGACGAGCGCCGAATAGGCGGGGCGGGGCGCCGGGCGGCCCAACATCTCGGTCGTCGCCGACATCACTTTGCACTCCACATTCGCCTGCTCGAAGATCTCACGCGCGAACTCATACCAGGAGCAAGCCCCGGCGGCGGCCATGTGGTGGATGCCGTACTCGACGCCCTCGATCAGGCGGACGATGCCATAGGCGAGGTGCCAGGTGTAGGTGGGCGAGCCGACCTGGTCGCGGACGACCAGGACCTCGCCGGCGCCGGCGGCGAGGCGCAGCATCGTCTCGACGAAGTTCGGGCCGCCGACGCCGAACAGCCAGGCGGAGCGAACGACGAAGTGGCGCTTGTTCTCGGCCCGCGTCGCCTCCTCTCCGGCCAGCTTGCTGCGCCCGTAGGCCGAGAGCGGCGCGGTCTGGTCGGTCTCGACGTAGGGCGCGCCCTTGCTGCCGTCGAAGACGTAGTCGCTGCCGACGTAGACCACGGAAGCGCCGACCGAGGCGGCCGCGGCGGCCACATGGCCCGCGCCTGCGCCGTTGATCCGCGTCGCCTCTTCCTCGTGCTCCTCGGCCCCGTCGACGTCGGTCCAGGCGGCGCAGTTGATCACCACGTCCGGCCGCTCGCCCTCGATCTTGGCGCTCGCAGCGGCCGCGTCGGCGACGTCGAGCTCGTTGTGGCCGAAGCCGACGACCTGATGGCCCGCGTTATCGGCGGCGAGCATCACGTCGCGCCCGAGCATCCCGGCGGCCCCGGTGACGAGCAGCTTCACCGCCGGCCACCCATCAAACGATCTTGATCTCGCACTTGTCGCCGACCAGCATGCGCAGGGTCTTGGGCATGCCCTCGCTGCGGGTCAGCTTCACTTCGCGGCCGAGCAGGCTGGCCTCCATGCGGGTGCCGAGGTCCTCGACGACCGAGCCGGCGAGGACGATCGAATGCTCGATTTCGGAGCGGCAGATGCGCACGCCCTCGCCGATCGAGGTGTAGGGGCCGACGTAGGCGCCCTCGATGCGTGCCCCCGCACCGATCACGGCCGGTCCGCGCACGGTCGAGCCGCTCAGCTTCGCCCCCGCCTCGACCACGACCCGTCCCTCGATCTTGCAGTCCTCGCCGACCTCGCCGTCGATCCGCCTCTCGAGCTCCTCCAGCACCAGCCGGTTGGCCTCGAGCATGTCGGCGAGCTGGCCGGTGTCCTTCCACCAGCCGCCGACCACCTCCGACTGCACCTTGTGGCCGTCCTCGATCAGGCTCTGGATCGCCTCGGTGATCTCCAGCTCGCCGCGCCAGGAAGGCTCGAGCGCGCGAGCCGCCGCGAAGATCGCCGGCTGGAAGAGATAGACGCCGACCAGGGCGAGGTTGGAGGGCGGGTCCTTCGGCTTCTCGACCAGGCGGACGACGCGCTCGCCGTCGAGCTCGGCGACGCCGTAGTGCTCGGGCTCCTCGACCGGGGTGAGCAGGATCAGCGCATCGGGCTCGGACTCGCGGAAGGTCGCGACGAGACCGCGCAGCCCGTCGGCGAGCAGGTTGTCGCCGAGGTACATGACGAAGGGCGAGCCGCCGATGAACTCCTCCGCGGTGAGCACAGCGTGGGCCAGGCCCGCGGGCTCGTCCTGGACGATGTAGGTGATCGCGGCGCCGAACTGCGAGCCGTCGCCGACCGCGGCGCGGATCTCCTCGCCGGTCTCTGGCGCGATGATGATCCCGATCTCCTCCACCCCCGCCTCGACCAATGCCTCGATCCCGTAGAAGAGCACGGGCTTGTTCGCCACCGGCACGAGCTGCTTCGCCGAGGTGTGCGTGATCGGACGCAGGCGAGTGCCGGCGCCACCGGAGAGGATCAGTCCCTTCAGAGGCTCCATCGCAGGCCGCAACCCTACCGTGGCTCTACGATAGGCCGCTGATGAGCGTCGGGGCGCAGACCAACGATGGACCGAGCGAGGCCGAGACGAGGCACCGGGCCGAGCTCGACGCCCAGCGCGAGGAGTTCCACCGCGAGCTCAGCCGCCGCGCCTTCCGCATCGGCGAGCTCGAACAGGAGATGATCGAAGTCGCGCAGACCTATGAGACGTCGCTCAGCTGGCGCCTGACCAGGCCGGTGCGGGCGACGAGGACGCTGCTGGCCAAGCTGCGGGGCTGAGCGAGATGCCGAGAGACGCCCGCTCGCTCAAATCGCTGCTGCCGCCACGCCTGTTCGCCCTCCTGCGCAGGCTGCGCGATCTCGCCCGCCGCGGGCGCCAGACGGTCCACCTCAAGCGGCCGCGCGCCCGGCGCGAAGCCGCCCTGCAGGAAGTCGAGGCGCTCCCCTCCCGTCCCGTCATCTCGCTGGCGATGCCGACCTACAAGTCCGACCTGCGTTACCTGCGTCAGGCGATCGACTCGGTGCGCGCCCAGCACTACCCGGCCTGGGAGCTGTGCATCGTCGACGACGGATCCGGCCGGCCGGAGCTGAACGCGGCGATCCAGCGCTATGCCGACGCCGACGCGCGGATCAAGTTCGCCCCCGCCGCCGAGAACCGCGGCATCGCGGCGGCGACCAACGCGGCGCTGGCGATGTGCGAGGGCGAGTTCGTCGGCTTCCTCGACCACGACGACACGCTCACCTCCGACGCCCTGCTGCGCGTCGCCCAAGCGCTGAGCGCCGACCCCGAGCTCGACGTCGTCTACTCGGACTCCGACAAGCTGACCGCGCACGGCGTCCGCGCCGATCCCTTCCTCAAGCCCGATTGGTCGCCCGTCTACCTGCTCGGCGCGATGTACATCGGCCACCTGCTGGTCGTGCGCCGCTCGCTCGCCGAGGCGGCCGGCGGCTTCGACTCCTCCTTCGACACGATTCAGGACTTCGAGTTCTTCCTGCGGGTCAGCGAGCGCACCGAGCGCATCCATCACATCCCCCAGACCCTCTACCACTGGCGGGCGATCCCAGGCAGCATCGCCGCCGGCACCGACCAGAAGGACGACGTCGCCGAGCTGCAGGCGCGCGCGGTGAGCGAGCACCTGCGCAGGCGCGGCGTCGACGCCAGGGCAGTCCCGCACCCGACGATCCCCCACCGCGCGATCCTCGCGCCGAGCAACGGCCCGGCGAGCGCCATGGTCAGCGTCGTGGTCGCGGCAGGCGGCGGCGAGGGCGGCCTGCGCAGGCTGCTCGACTCGCTCTTCGCGCTCACCTCCTACCCGGACTTCGAGGTCATCGTGGTCACTCGCGGCGAGGAGGAGCCGGCCTGGCTTCCCGACGGCGCGACCTGGCTGCCGGGCGCGCCCGGCGCCTTCCGCCGCGGCCATGCCAACAACCTCGGCACCGCCGCGGCAGGCGGGGAGTACCTGCTCTTCCTCGACGAAGACGTCGAGGTCATCGAGCCCGATTGGATCGAGCGACTCGTGCTTCATGCGGCGCTGCCGGGCATCGGCGCGGTCGGGCCGCTGCTCGCCCGCCCCGACGGCCTCGTCGACCAGGCCGGCGTGGCGATCGGCCTGCGCGACCCGGCCAGCCCGATGCTGAGCGGCTTCCCAGCCGACGGGGACGGCTACTACGGCTCCCTCCCCTGCGCCCGCGAGGTCTCGGCGCTGGGAGCGGAGTGCCTACTCGTGCGCAGGACGGACTTCGAGGCCGAGGGGGGCTTCAACGAGTTCTACGGCTGCCAGCACGAGGACCACGACCTCTGCCAGCGCCTCGCCAGGCGCGGCCTCAAATCGGTCTACGCGCCGCGGCCGCGGCTCGTCAACCACCGCACTCCTGCCGGACGGCGCGCCGCGACCGACGCCGTGGACCGCGCCCTCTTCGTCGATTGCTGGTATGACGAGCTGATGCGGGGCGATCCCTATTTCAACCCCGGCTTTGCCCAGCAGCTCGCCGACTACGTGCCGGTGAGCTGGCGCGAACGGGTCTACCGGGCGACGGCGCCCCTGGGCCGCAGATGAGAGCGCTCTACGTCTATTTCGGCCCGTTCGACGTCAACAGCGGGATCCAGGCCTACCACTTCGGCAACGAGCTGACCGACCTCGGCTGGGAGGTGACGGTCGCCGGCCGCGGCGATCCGGCCCGCGCCAAGGCGGTCGGGGAGCCGCGCTTCGAGTGCATCTCCCACGACGACCTCGGCCGCAAGCTGGTGGAGATGCGGCGCGACTCCAAGGAGACGATCGTGATCGGCTGGACCCCGCGCGAGCCGGTGCGGCGAATGACGATGGAGGCGGTGCGAGCGCTCGGCGTCCCCTACGTGATCCACCTCGAGGACAACGAGGAGCTCTTGATCGAATCGGCGACGGGCCGCTCGCTGGCCGAACTGCAGCGGCTGCCGCTGCGCCAGCAGGACAGCCTCGCCCCACCCGACCTGATCCATCCCACCCACCATCGCGAGTTCCTCGACGGCGCCGCCGGGATCACGGTGATCACCGAGGCGCTGAACGAGTTCAACCTGGCCGGCAGGCCGCATGCGCTCGCCCGACCGGGGATCGACCTCGAGCGCTTCCGGCCCGACCTCGAGCCGCACCCGCGCGAGCGGCTCGGCCTCGGCCCCGAGGACTTCGTCCTCGTCTACCACGGCACGATCCACTACGCCAACCAGCACGAGATGCTGAGCCTCTACCTGGCGGTGAAGCTGCTGCAGCGACGCGGCCACCCGGTGCGCCTCGTCCGCCTCGGGCACTCCGAATTCGGCGGCCCGGACCCGCGCGCCTTCCGCGCCCTCGGCGACGGCGTGATCGAGCTGGGGCCGACCCCTTGGCGCGAGATCCCCGCCTACCTGGCGATGGCCGATGCCTACGTCCAGCCCGGGCCGCCCGACGACTTCAACCGCTACCGCCTGCCCTCGAAGCTGCCGGAGTTCCTGGCGATGGGACGGCCGGTTATCTTGCCCCACTGCAACATCGGCAATGACCTCACCCACGGAGAGGATGCGCTCCTCTTGGAGCAGGGAAACGCAATGGAGATCGTCGTCCGCATCGAAGAGCTGCTCGCCGACCGCGAGCTGCGTGCGCGCCTCGGCGCGGGCGCGCGTCGCTTTGCCGCCGAGCGCTTGAGCTGGCGCGCGAACGCCGAAGACGTGGCCGGCTTCCTGCGCAAGTGCTCGGCCACCGGCCGGCCGGTGGGTTCCTCGGCGTGAGCGCGGCGGCCCAGGCCCAGCGCCTGCGGGCGGCCGCGGCGCGTTCGCCGCTGCTGCGCAAACTGGCGGGCAAGGCGGCGCTGTACGCCCCGTCGGGGGCGACCCCCGGCGCCAACGCCTCGGCCTGGACGATCGCCGACGGCGCCCTCTGGCCGATCGCCGAGCGCTACGGGGGCGACTTCTCCCTTCCCGCCATCTCCTACGGCACCGTGCGCGACTTCGCGGACAGCGCCGACCACCTCACCGGCCTCGCGGGCGCCAGCTTCGACATGAAGGACCTGCAGCGCTGCTGGGCGATCAAGGCGATCCTCGGCAACGTCGAGCGCGGCTCGCGCATCCTCGAGATCGGCGCCGGCGAGCCGCTCGTCGCCGGGATGCTCTCCCGGTTGGGCTACGACGTCACCGTGGTCGACGACTACATGGGCGGCGGCAACGGCCCGCGCGAGTTCAAGCGCTTCCAGGCCGCCTACCCCGACGTCCATTTCGTCCGCGAGCTCTTCCCGCCGAACGAGGACGTCGGCGACGACTTCGGCGCGGTCTTCTCGATCTCGGTGCTCGAGCACGTGCCGCTGGAGCACGTCGCCCACGTGGTCGAAGCCGGCCATGCACTCGTGCAGAAGCGGGGCGGCTGCTCGATCCACGCCGTCGATCACGTGCTCGCCGGCTGGGGCGCCGACGAGCACCGCGAGAAACTGGACGCGATCGTCGCCGCCCTCGGCCTCTCCGGCGAGGATCTGGCGGCGCAGATAGCGGCGATGGAAAGCGACCCCGAGACCTACTTCGTCTCCGCCGAGGCCCATAACCGCTGGCGCGGCGACCTGCCCTACGACCAGTACACGATGCGCCGCATCGGCTCGATCAACCTGTTCCGGCTGGCCTAGCCTCAGTCGGCGGGTGCCGAAAGCGACGCATCCACCGGCTCGTAGGTGCGGAGAATGAAACGCCCCAGCAGAGGGACGGCGAAGGAGTACTTGCCGAAACGATTCTTATAGATCATCCCCCGCTCCGCCAGGCTCGAGAGCATCTGGTTCGCGTGGCTGGATGAAAAGGCCTTCGGCAATAGCCCCTTGGCCGTTTCAGTCAGTTCGAGAATCGTGAATTCTTCATCTGGATGCTCGAGGTGAGCCACTGCCCATAGAAGTTCTCTTTGCCGGTCGGTGATCTTCGCCCACCGCCCCGCAAAGAAATCGGCGTCGAGCTTTTGCCGAATCGCGTCAACTGGCACAGATTTGCGCTCCTCATCGACATGCTGACGGATGAAGACGTCATAGACCTCGCGACAGATGAACTGGATGAAGTACGGGTAACCCGCCGACTCGTGAATGATCACCTCAACCGACTCAGGGGACAGCCTGACCGGGCAGTCGGCC
The DNA here is from genome assembly GCA_035693025.1 of Solirubrobacterales bacterium. Classification (GTDB taxonomy): domain Bacteria; phylum Actinomycetota; class Thermoleophilia; order Solirubrobacterales; family 70-9; genus VRUE01. The sequence continues at coordinate 38,864 of DASSHI010000012.1, read as the reverse complement.
ACTTCGATCGGCCTCAGGATCGCTTCACGGCTCTCCTCGGTATTCAGCTTCGTGAGCGTCATGACGCGAAACATCCGCTCCGAGAAGGTCCGGGCATCAACCAGCCTGGGGAAAAGAGTCGGAAGGCCGGCAAGGACCAACATGAACGGAATGCCCTTCTTCTGGATGGATTGGAAGACATCCAGCAGCACCGAGAGCGGGAATTGATCCTTGTCGGCGTGATCGGAGAGGTTTTGGGCCTCGTCGTAGGCAAAGATAACCTTGTGCTCGCCTAATTCGCGCAGATGCTCCCAAGCGAATTCCAGCGTCGCCTTGATCTTGTCCGCGACGAGGCCCGGCGTCCTGGCGTAGACCTCCACCAGGATCTCGTGAGACAGCGGAATCTTCTCTGGCTCGGCCGACCCCGAGAACCCAATTGACTTTCCCGCTTTCGGATTCTCAACCGTCGCCGAAGACGCTATGAGAGCGAGGTCCGCCAGCAACCGTTCCGCCAATGCCGCCTCACTGATGCTGGCAGACTCAGACAGGTCCGCTGACGCCCATAACCATCCGGATTTCAGCGCCCGCGGCTTGAAGGTTTCCAGGAGAACCGTCTTACCCACCCCCCGCAAACCAGTCAGCACCAAGTTCTCCAGGATCTCGTCCTGCTGTAGCAGCCGATCGAATTCGGCGTACTCGCCTTCCCGGCCGGCCAGGTGGGGAGGCATATGTCCAGCCCCCGGTCGATAGGGATTCTTGAATTCAACTGAATTCATAGCCAATTAGGCTCCTCTCTAAATCAATCTAGAGAGCTAAATTTAGCACTATGCCTAAGCAGGCGTCATTCTCAGCCGCCGAAATTCGCCCGGGGGACGATTTCGGGGTCGCCGCCGGTCCATTCGGTGAAGCGGTACCAGGCCGGCTTGGCTTCGCGGTTGTCGGTCAGGAGGCCGGCCGAGTCGCAGAACTGGCAGAGGCGGCCGGTGTCGGCCCAGGTGAACCACCAGACGCCGGCGACGTTCCAGGAGCGGCGGTGGCCGGCGAGCATCGAGAAGGCCTGGTCGAGCTCGCGTGCCTGTCCGTAGAGGCCCCGCTCCCAGCGGGTCTGGTAGCTGTCGGACCCCCAGCCCAGCTCGGTCACGTAGAGCGGCGTGGCGGCGTCGCCGTGGCGGCGCATGACGCGGCGCAGGTTGCGGATCTGCGGGCGCATCGCACTCGCGTCGGCGACGTACGGGTGCAGCGCCACGCCGTCGAAGAAGCGCTTCACGTTCCCCGCCCGGTAGAAGCGGCTGAGGAAGTCGCCGGAGGCGATGTTGGGCGGGATCTGCAACGGCCGGCCGAAGAGGCCGCCGAGGATCGCCTTGGCGCCCGGGTCGGCACGGTGGATCGCGCGGCCGGCGACGCGCATGACGCGAGCGAATCGGGTGGGATCGGCCTCGCCGAAGGTGACGATGTTCTCCTCGTTCCAGATCTCCCAGTCGCGGATCGGCTCTGGGCTCAACTCCGGGTGTTCGCGCCAGAACTGTCCGTTTGGCCCGTAGCGCTGCACCGCCCTGCGCAGGAACGAGGCCCAGGCGCGCCGCGCCCAGCCGCTGCGCACCGGTTCGATCCGCTGCTGGCCGGCGACCCAGGAGGGGGTGCCCCAGACGAAGGGGAAGACCCGCATCCCGTATTCGGCCGCCAGTTCGACCGAGCGGTCGAAGCCCGACCAGTCGGGGGCGACGAGATATGGGCTGTGGCTCTCGACGCTGGGCCAACCGAGCGGCAGCCGCAGGCTCTTGATCCCGGCCTCCTGCATCAGGCTGTAGTCACCGGCGCCGGCGGGGGTCTGCGGAGAGATGCCGATCGTGAAGCCGGGAGGGTCCAGCGCCGCGCCCGCCGCGGGTGGCAGCGCGAGAAGGGCCGCGAAGGCCACCACCACGAGTTTCGACTTGCGCATCAAGGCATTACCCCCAACTCCCCTGGGCCTCAAAGTAGCGGCCGAGATTAGAGCAGCGGCCTAAAGCTGCTCGGCGATGAGCGGCGCCTCGCGGTTGAAGACCCAGACGCCGGCGACGCAAATGGCGATGTAGATCGCGGCCCCGATCGCCAAGGGCCAGGGTCCATGCACCGCTTCGCGGATGCTTTCCGCGTGTGGATCGATCATCCAGATGTCGGCCTGCTGAAAGATCGGGGTCAGCGGGTTGGCCATCAGGATCTGCTTGAGCGTGCCGTGGACGATCGTCAACGGATAGATGATCGGCGTGCCGTAGTTGAGCGCGGTCGCGATCACCACCCAGATGATCCCGACGTCACGGAAGCGGACGTTGAGCGCCGAGAGCAGCATCGAGAGGGCACAGACAAGAACGAGAAGCGGCAAGAGGATCACCGGAAGCAGAAGCCAGGTCCACATCGGCGTGACGCCGAAGGCGAGCATGAAGATGAAGACGACGATCATGTTGAGGCCGAGGGTGAAGAGCGTCGTCAGGACCACTGAGAGCGGGATGACCAGGCGAGGAAACTGGGTCTTGCGGACGATCCCCTCCTGGCTGACGACCGAGCCGACCGAGCCTCCGGTCGCTTCCTGAAAAAGCCCGAAGAGCACGATGTTGAAGAGCAGCAGCACCTCGTAGTGAGGAACTTCGCCGCCGATTTTGAAGATCTGGGTGAAGACGACGAGGAGCACGGCGAAGAGCAGCAGCGGTCGCATCAGCGACCAGACGTAGCCAAGGAAGGTGCCGAAGAAGGTTCGCTTGAACTCGGTCACGGACATCAGCCAGAGCAGCTCGAAGAAGCGGTGGCGGCCGCCACCGAGCGCCGATGGCCCGGGGACCTCGCGCAGCTCCAGGTTGGCCGGCTCGGCGCTCATGCGCCCTCCACCCCCGCGCCATCCTCGACCGGCGCCTCGCCTTCCACCGTCGCGGCGATCTCGTGGTCCAGAGAAACCACCCCCGCACCCTCTTTTCCATAGACGACGAAATCGAGCACGTGCGGCGAGTGCAGGACGAGGTTGGCGATGTTGTGCTCGCGGTGGACCCAGCACTTGGCCACGTAACGACCGGGTTCCAGCCGGTTCTCGATCTCGCCCCCGAGGCGGATCCGCTGGCCCGGCTCAACGGCGTCGGGCGCCCCCTCGGGCAGGGAGATGCCGAAGCCGGTCACCTCGACCCCGTCGGCGTTGTCGAAGGCGAAGCCGAAGCTCGGCCCCTCGACGTAGCGGTGCGCTTCGAATATCGCGCCGAAGCGCAGCTCGGTTTCCTTCTCGACGTTCGTTATCCGCTCGCCCCGGCCGTCCTCGAGCCAGACGTCGACCAGGGTGATGTCGGCCATCCCCCCCATGTCTGCGTCGCCTTCGCCCGGCGCCTGCTCGAAATTGAGCCGCAGGTAGCTGCGCGCCACCTCGTCGGCCGGTCCGAGCGTTCGGATGCCGCCGTCGTGCAACAGCATCGCCCGATGGCAGTACTGCTCGACCGCGCCCATGTCGTGGGTGACGAAGACGACCGTGCGCTGCGAGTCGCGGATCTCGTAGAAGACGTCGGCGCACTTCTGCTGGAAGGAGGCGTCGCCAACGGCCAGGACCTCGTCGATCAGGAGGATCTCGGCATCGGACTGGATCATCATCGAGAAGGCGAGGCGGACGAGCATCCCCGAGGAGTAGTTCTTCAGTTTGAGGTCGACGAATTCCTCCAGCTCGGCGAACTCGAGCACGGCGCCGAGGCGGCTGCGCGCGTCCTTGCGCGTAAGCCCCATCATCACCCCATTCAGCTCGACGTTCTCGCGCGCGGTCAGCTCGGTGTTGAAGCCGACGCCGAGCTCGATGAAGGGGGCGAGGCGACCGGCCATCCGCACGCGCCCCGCGTCGGCGGCGTAGATGCTGGCGAGGATCTTCAGCAGCGTGCTCTTGCCCGAGCCGTTGCGGCCGACGATGCCGAAGAACTCGCCCCGCTCGACCTCGAAGGAGAGGTTGCGCAGCGCATGCAGCTCGCGGTAGCCGGGCTGCGAGAAGGTGGTCAACCGCTCCTTCAGCGAGTCGACCCGCTGAGTGGGGATGCGGAAGGTCTTCTCGACGCCGCTGACCTCGATCGCGACTTGGGGAGGGGCATGGGTCGTCAAGAGGGGCAGATAGGTTACCGGCGTGAGCGGGGCGATCCGAGCGAAGAACCCGGCCACGCTGCTGCTCGCGGTGGCGATGGCCGTGGCCGGGGTGGTCATCGTCGTGCTCGGCTCGAAGGTCACCTTCATCCTCGACGACTGGGTGTTCATCCTCTACCGGCGCGATTTCAACCTCGACGCCTTTCTCGCACCTGACAACGAACATTTGGTCGCAGGTGCGGTGGCAGTCTGGAAGTTGATGCTCACCGGCTTCGGCATGGGCTCTGCCCTGCCCTACCGGATCGTCTCGACGGCGGTCTTTCTGCTCGGCGACTGGCTCCTCTTCGTCTGGATCAGACGACGGCTGGGAAGCTGGCCCGCGTTAATCGCGACGCTGCCGGTGATCTTCATGGGCGCTGCCTTCGAAGATCTGCTCTGGTTCTCCTCGATCACCTTCCTCGGCTCGCTGACCTGCGGCCTCGGCATGCTGGTCGCCCTCGACCGGCACGACCGCACCGGTGACCGGCTGGCCTGCGTCTGGCTGATCGGCGCAATGCTCTTCTCGAGCGTCTGGGTCGCCTTCGCCGCCGGTGCGGCGCTCGACGTCGTGCTGCGTCGGGGGGAGCGCGAGTGGCGTCGCCGCGCTTTCCTCGTCGCCGTGCCCGTCGCCCTCTACGTGCTCTGGTGGTTCGGCTGGGGCCACGACGCGGAAAGCTCGATCACGCTGGCCAACATCGCCGCGACGCCGATCTTCGTCGTTGACTCCTTCGCTGCGGTCCTTGCCTCGCTTTTCGGACTGGCGACCCCCGCGGAAGGGATGGCGGCCCCAGGTGGGCTTGACTGGGGACGACCCCTGGCCGTGCTGCTCGGCGGTCTGGCGCTCTGGCGCTGCTACCGAATCGAGCGGATCCCGAGCTCGTTTTGGGTCGTGCTGGCGATCGGCCTCTCCTTCTGGATCCTCGGCGGCTTCGACGTCAAGCCCGGCCGGGTCCCGTGGGCAAGCCGCTACCAACTCCCGGGAGGCGTTTTCGTCCTGCTCGTCGCCACCGACCTCCTGCGTGGGGTACGGCTGGGACCGCGGCTGCTGCCCGTGGCGGGGGTCGTCGTCCTCGCCGCCGTGACCAGCAACCTGCTGTACCTGCACGAGGCCTACGGCAGCTACCGCTCGAGCACCGAAATCGTCCGCGGCAACCTGACCGCCCTGGAGATCGCCCGCAACACCGTCGATCCGGCCTTCTTCCTCGAAGAAGAATTCGCCGACACCGGCTTCGACCACATCGACGCCGGCTCCTATTTCGCCGCGGTCGACGATTTCGGCTCACCCGCCTACACGGTCGCCGAGCTGCAGCGCAGCGGCGAGCCGGCGCGCTTCGCCGCTGACAAGGTGCTGCTCAACGCCCTGCGCGTGCAACTCGAACCGATTCCGAACTCGGCCGTTCCGAGCGGAGGCTGCACGACCGTCGAAGCCTCCCAGCTGTTCGAGGTCCCGCCCGGCGGGGTCGCGATCGCCGCCGGCCCACAGCCGGTGACCGACATCAGGATGACCCGCTTCGCAACCCCCGGCGAAAACGCCCCCCTGCCGGTCGACTTCCAAGCCGAAGTGGGGAGCGGCGAAGCGACGAGGCTCGCGATCCCCCGCGACCTCTCCAGCGTCCCCTGGAAGCTGCAGCTCGAAGGCGGCCCGGCGCGGGTCTGCGCGCTCGAAGCCGGCTGAGGCTCAGCCCGCGGTCGCCATCCAGCGCTCGACGTTCTGCTCGTACATCTCCTGCAGGATCTCGTCGATGCCGTAGCGCGGCTGCCACTCGGGATAGTGCTCGGCGAAGTCGGAGACGTCGGAGATCCACCAGCGGTGGTCGCCGATGCGGTTCTCGTCGCTCAGCTCCCACTGCAGCTCGCGCCCGGCGATCCGCTCGCAGACCTCGATCGCCTCGAGCATCGAGCAGTTGCTGCGGCGACCGCCGCCCATGTTGTAGACGGCGCCGGGGCGCGGGTTGCGCTGGAAGGCCTGGAAGCAGGCGACGAGGTCGGCGCTGTGGATGTTGTCGCGGACCTGCTTGCCGCCGTAGCCGAAGACGGTGTAGGGCGTGCCGGTGACCGTGCACTTCATCAGGTAGGCGAGGAAGCCGTGCAGCTGTGCGCCGGCGTGCTGGGGCCCGGTCAGGCAGCCGCCGCGGAAGCAGACGGTCGGCATGTCGAAGTAGCGGCCGTACTCCTGCACGAGCAGGTCGGCGGCGGCCTTGGAGACGCCGAAGAGCGAGTGGGTCGAGCGGTCGATCGACATCGAGGTGTCGATGCCCTTGTGGAAGGGGTGGGACTCGGGCAGCTCGAGCCGCTTCTCCAGCTCTTCCAGCGGCAGGAAGTTCGGCGTGTCGCCGTAGACCTTGTTGGTCGAGCAGAAGACGAAAGGGGCGTCGGGGGCGTGCTCGCGCGCCGCCTCGAGCAGGTTGAGCGTGCCCAGCGCGTTGACGCCGAAGTCGGTCTGCGGCTCGCGCGCCGCCCAGTCGTGCGAGGGCTGTGCCGCGGTGTGGATCACGGCCTCCAGCGAGCCGGCGAGCTCGGCAAACGCCTTGCTGACGCCCTCGGCGTCGCGGATGTCGAGGTCGAGCGAGCGGAACTCGGGGTAACCCTCGCGCAGCTCCTCGGTCACGTGCGCGGTCGAGGCCTCCTCGCCGAAGAAGCGGGCGCGCATGTCGTTCTCGATCCCGACCACGTCCCAGCCGTCGGCGATGAAGCGGCGGACGGACTCCGAGCCGATCAGGCCGCCGGAGCCGGTGACTATCGCAGTGGGCATGGCTGGCAGATTAACCACCCGGCCTCGCACTAGAGTGCCCGACCTATGAGGGTCCTGATCACCGGCGGAGCCGGATTCGTCGGCGCGAACCTGAGCGTGGCGCTGGCGGAGCGCCATCCCGATTGGGAGCTGGTCGCGCTCGACAACCTGATGCGCCGCGGCTCCGAGCTGAACCTGCCGCGCCTGCGCGAGGCCGGGGTCGAGTTCGTCCACGGCGACGTGCGCGAGCGCGGGGACCTGGCCGCGGCGGGTGACTTCGACGCGATGGTCGAGTGCTCGGCCGAGCCGTCGGTGATGGCGGGGCTGTCGGACCCGACCTACCTGGTGCAGACCAACCTGCTGGGCGCCTTCAACTGTCTCGAGCGCGCCCGCGAGCAGGATGCCTTCGTCGTCTTCCTCTCGACCAGCCGCGTCTACCCGGTCGCACCGCAGCTCGAGCTGGCGCTGGAGGAGGCGGAGACCCGCTTCGAGCTCGCCGCGGAGCAGCCGCTTCCGGGCGCCGGCCCGCAGGGCCTATCCGAGCATTTCCCGCTGAGCGGCGCCCGCACCTTCTACGGCGCCACCAAGCTCGCCGCCGAGCACCTGATCGAGGAGTACGCCGAGACCTTCGGGCTGCGTGCGGTCGTCGACCGCTGCGGCGTGATCGCCGGCCCCTGGCAGATGGGCAAGGTCGATCAAGGCGTCTTCTCCTGGTGGCTGCTCAGCCATCACTTCGGCCGGTCGCTCAACTACATCGGCTTCGGCGGCGGCGGCAAGCAGGTGCGCGACCTGCTCCACGTCGAGGACCTGATCGACCTGGTCGAGGAGCAGCTCGGCGGCCCCGAGCGCTGGAGCGGCGTGGTCGCCAACGTCGGCGGCGGGCGCGAGTACAGCCTCTCGCTGCTGGAGGCGACGGCGCTGTGCCGCGAGCTGACCGGCAACGAGGTCGAGATCGGCGCCGAGCCGGAGACCCGCCCGGGCGACGTGCCGATCTACCTCTCGGACTGCTCGCACCTCTTCTCTCGCACCGAGTGGCGGCCGCGGCGCCCCCCGCGCGAGACGCTCGCTGATCTGCTCGCGTGGGCTCGCGCCAACGAAGACGCCGTGAGCGCGGCACTGGGCTTCCAGAAGGTGAGCGGTTGAAGCTCTCCGTCGTCATCCCGGCGCACAACGAGGAGGGGTCGATCGCCGAGACGCTCGCCTCGCTCGTCTCCAGGCTCGACGCCGAGCGCATCGAGCACGAGGTGATCGTCGTCGATGACTCGAGCACGGACCGGACGGCCGCCACGGTCGAGGCATTCGCCACCGAGCACCCACAGGTGCGCTGCCTGCCCTCCCCGTACCGCAACGGCTTCGGCTTCGCCGTGCGCGCCGGGCTGGAGGCCTTCGAGGGCGACGCGGTGGCGATCGTGATGGCCGACGGGTCCGACAGCCCGCGCGACCTCGTCGCCTACCAGCGCCTGCTCGAGGAGGGCTACGAGTGCGCCTTCGGCTCGCGCTTCCTGCACGGCTCGACCGTCACCGACTATCCGCGCTCGAAGCTGATCATGAACCGGATCGTCAACTGGGGCATCCGGGTGCTCTTCCGCCACGGCTACAACGACACGACCAACGCCTTCAAGGCCTACCGGCGCGAGGTGATCGAGAACGCCCAGCCGTTCCTCTCCCATCACTTCAACCTCACGGTCGAGCTGCCGCTGAAGGCGGTCGTGCGCGGCTACAGCTACGGCATCGTGCCGATCTCCTGGACCAACCGCACCAGCGGCACCTCGAAGCTGAAGTTGAACGAGATGGGCAGCCGCTACCTGTTCATCGTCCTCTACGTCTTCCTCGAGCACCACCTCAGCCACGGCGACTACAGGCGGGGGAAGCCTTGATCCGCAGCGCGGCCGGCGCGCTGCGCGAGCCGCGCGCCGCCTGGGCGGTGCTCGGCGCGGCGATGCTCTGCTCGGGCGGGCTGATCCTCTACGCCTCCCACGGCCAGGGCTTCGCGATCGACGAACTCTTCTATTACGCCCGCGTCGCCAGCGTCAAGGGCCAGCTCCACCACTACTCCCCCTTCAGCCCCGAATACCTGCTCGCGCCGTTCAACGGCCACCTGCCGCTCGGCGGGCGCTTCGTCTACGAGCTGGTCTTCGCCACGATCGGCGCCCACTACACGGTCTTCGTCTTGATCAACATCGCCTCGCTGTGGGCGGTCGCGGCCCTGGTCTTCGAGCTGGTCCGGCGGCGCGTCGGCAACGCCGCCGCGCTGGCGCCCTGCATCGTCCTGCTCTTCCTCGGCTTCGCCCGTGAGCAGCTGCTCTGGCCGCTCGACTTCAACACGGCGGCCTCGCTGGCGGCCGGCCTCGGGGCGGTGCTGGCGATCCAGCGCGAAGACCGTCGCGGCGACGCCGTCGCCTGCGCCCTCCTGCTGCTCTCGATCGCGATGATCGAGCTCGGGCTCGCCTTCGCCCTTGGCATCGCCCTCTGGCTGGCGATCTCGCGTCCGCGCCACCTCCTGCGCCGCGCCTGGGTGGTCGCGATCCCGGTCGTCCTCTACGCCGCCTGGTACGTCTGGGCGCGCAAGTTCGGCCAGAGCGAAACCCACTCCGGCAACCTGCACCTGATCCCGGAAACCTTCATGCACGGCGCAGCGGCGGCGATGGGCTCGCTGACCGGCACGAACCCGATCGTCGCCGGCACCTACATCGGCAGCGTCACCTGGTTCGGCCGGGCCCTGGCGGTGGCCGCGGGGCTGGCCCTGCTGGTGCGCATCTGGGGACGCTCGCTGCCGCGCACGATCTGGATCTGGCTGCTCGTGCTCGGCGTCTACTGGCTGCTGCTGGCGGTCGCGGCGCGACCTGCCGAAGGCTCCCGCTACATCCTCGTCGCCGCGGTGCTGATCGTGCTGGTTGCCGCCGACACGATCCGCCGGCGCCTGCCCGACCCCGTGGCGATCGCCCTGCTGGTGCTCGCCGCCATCGCCCTGCCCGCGAACATCGTCCAGCTGACCAAGGATCGCGGCAACGACACGCTCCACCACGACCCGCCGGTCAGCGGCACCGAGTTCGCGATGCTCGAACTGGCGCGGGCGCACGTCGATCCCGAATACGTCGTCACCGCCGATCCGCGAGTCGCCGAAGTCGACGGCGGCCTCTACATCGGCATCCCCGCCGGCGCCTACCTCGATGCCGCCGCCCACAACGGCTCGATCGCCAGCTCGCTGGACGAAGTGCGCGAAAGCGACGAAACCCTGCGCCTGATCGCCGACGCCTCGCTGGTCGGCGCGCTCGGGGTCACCGCCGAATCCTCGCCGCCGCCCGCCCGCGGCGCTCGCTGCCGCACGATCGCCGTCGCCCCCGGCGCCGAATCCGCCACCTTCACGACCTCAGCCGGCCAGACGTTGCTCCGCCCGCAGGGCAACGAAAAGACCGGCCTCTGGCTGGCCCGCTTCGCCGACCCCAGGGGCGTGGGCATCGACTACATGCCAGCAAAACGCTGGACGAGCCTCGCGATCCCCTCCGACTCCGCCCCGGACCCGTGGCTTGTCACCGTCGACCACAGCGTCGAAGCCTGCCTACCCACCGGTTAGAGACCATCCCGGTAGGGGTGAAACGTCTTGTACTTTTTTGTCGAAGGCTTCGGGCGACAGCCGAATCCCCGATTCTCAAAAAAGTTAAGTGGAACCCCTACCGGGATGGTCTCCACTCAGCCGCCGGGTGGGCAGACGTGGACGGGGCCGTCCACGGTGACCCACCAGCGGTCGGGGGCAGCGTCGCGCGGGATGTGGAGGTTGGCCCACTCCCCGGGCTGGAGCTTGCCGATCGGGACCGACTCGCCGCCCTTGGCGAAGCGGCCGACGCCGACGTGGACGGGCCGGCCGGCGCGCGAGCCGAGCAGGACGCCGCCCGGTTCGACGTCGAAGAAGACCGGGTGTCCCGGTTTGCCATCGAGCGAGCTAGGGCAGGAGGCCGGGTCGGCGGGCGCCGGGCTCGATTTCAGCTTCAGTTCCAGCGCGCCGGCCAGGGTCGCGTCGGCGATTTCGCGTTTTTCGAGGCTCTGGCTGCGGATCTGGTCGAGCGAGTAGCCGAAGCCGCCGAATTCGTCCTCCCCGCGGTAGTAGGAGTAGGCGGAGAGCGGCACGAAGATCACCGCCCCCGCCGCCCCGACCCTCGGGTCTTCGGCCGGAAAGTAGTCGCTGTGCACATGCGGACGGGCCAGTTCGAGCATCGCGTACTCGGTGCGGCTGGTTTCCGCATCGGTTATCGAGGAGCGCCGCTCGTCGTAGAACTTCGCCAGGTTCGGGGGGATCGCCAGCGCCGCGATCACGCCGGCGACGATCAGCGCGGTGGTGCTTATACGGAAGCCGCGCAGCGCCGAGGCGGCGATCAGGAAGATCGCCACGGCGCCGACGAAGAGGTAGCGGGTCGAGTCGGGCGGGCGGTTGGCAAGCGTGATCATCAGCCAGTAGGTGAGCACGACCGCGAGCGCGACCCAGAGGCCGCTTGGCACCTTCCCCAGCCGGATCCGGAAGGCCAGGCCGACGACCGCGAGGCCGGCGAGCACGGCGCTCCACGGCGTGATCCCGGTGACGTTCGGGTCGACCCCTTCGCCCGTCGGGTTGAGGCCGAAGATCGAGCCGAGCACCGCCGCCAGCGCGTTGGTGAAGTTGAGCGGGATGCGGTGGACGTTGATCAGGTCGACCTCGGACTGGCCGAACTTCTGCGCCCACAGCCACCAGATACCGAAGAGGACGAGCGGCACGAGGAAGATCCAGGCGCGGCGCCAGCGGTCGTCGCGGCGCAGCACCGAGACGGCGACGGCCAGCGTGAACGCCAGCCCGACCTCGACCGTGGCGACAGCGAGCACGAGCAGCGCGCAGGCGCCGACGTCGCCCTTGCGGTCGTCGCGTTCGAGCGCCAGCAGCGCCGCCAGCCCGAAGGCGAGGGCGCCGATCGTGTGCACGTTGAAGGGCCAGAGGAACGAGCCCTCGCCGTAGCCGAAGAAGAGCAGCAGCACCGCCGGGATCAGCGCCGCGAGCGGCCGCACCCGGCGCCGCGCGAGGATGAAGAAGAAGAGCACGCTGAGGAAGACCGCGAGCACCTCCATCGCCCTGAACACGGTGTAGTCGGCGCCGACCGTTTCGAACAGACCGCGGTAGATCAGTTTCCCGACCAGCTGCAGGTGGCCGTTGTGCGGCGCGAGGAAGTATTCGAGCCCGCTCGCCTGATGCGTGACTCCATTCTCGGTGACCAACCGCGCGTAGTAGAAGATGTCGTCGCCCGAGAAGGTCAGGTCCTTGCCGGCGATCATCAGCCAGGTGGCGGAGATGCACATCGCCACCCCCAGCAGGATCCAGGCGAGCAGGCGCTCGTCGACGTTGCGGATGCGGTCCATCAAGGTCCTTTCTTGGGCAGAAGCAGGCTGAAGTTGCCGGAGCCTTCGACTTCTTCGAAGTCTTCGAAGATGTAGTGGACGAGCGGCGTGTCGGGCGCCGGGCGGGCGCCGAGCCAGGCGCCGGCGACGGTTTCGTTGCGGAAGGCGCAGGGACGGGGCGAGGAGCGCACCTGGGCGAGCACGCGGTTCTGCCCGGCTTCGTCGAGCGCCGTGACCCAGGCGCCGGGCGCGTAGGGCTCAGGAGCTTCGATCCCGGTCCAGAGATAGAGGCTGTCGATGTCCGGATAGCCGACGAAGCTGGTGCAGCGGTTGCGCTCGATGAAGTCGACGACCCCTTCGTATTCTTCGACTTCTTCGGGCGTCAGGCGCACCTGGCCGGCGCCCGGGAAGGGCAGCGGCGTCCTTTCGCGGTACGAGATCGTGTTGGAGATCGCCGGCAGGAAGACCTGGCCCAGCGCCAGCATCCCCGCCAGGGCGGCGGTGGCGACCGCGGCAGCGGCGCCGAAGCGGGCTAGCCCGAGCTCGCCGCGGGTGGCGCTCCAGGCGCGCAGCGAGGCGAGCGCGTCGGCGAGGCAGAGGGCGCCGACCGGGACGAACATCAGCGAGGCGATGCCGACCTGGGCGCCGGGCACCGGGTAGGCGCCGAGCACCCCCGCCACGGCGACGGCGGGCAGCAGGACCCGCAGGAAGCGCTTGAAGGGCGGCTCGGGCTCGCCCAGCGGCGGCACCGCCGCTACCCAGGCGAGCAGCATCGGCAGCACGTCGACGTTGGCGCTGGGGTTGAGCCCGAACGGCGCCTGTTTGGCGATCGTGAACCAGATCGCCAGCCCGGCGGCCGCGCGCAGCAGGCCCGGCCAGAGCGAGGGCTTGCCCGAGGCCCAGGAGCGCAGCCTCGTCACCAGCACGGCGGCGGCAAGCGCCGCGACGCCCCAGTCGATCGCCTGGCCCGGGGTTTCGAACGGCCCCGGGTCGACGTTGCGGACGTTGAGCGGCTGCTTGATCAGGCCGTCGTAGAGGTCGGAGAAGCTGGTCCCGCCGAGCAGGATCACGGCCAGGATCGCGACGATCGCCACCACGCCGCCGATCAGCGCGGCGAGGAGCCACGTGGCGAGCCCCTCCTGCTCCTCCCCCCGCCGCGGCTGGCCCGGCCAGGCGGCGGCGACGATCGCGCCCCCGCCGAGCAGCTCCAGGGCGATGAAGGAGCGCACCCAGCTTTCGCGCAGGTCGGAGAACATCACCACCGTCGGGATCGCGAGGAAGGCGACGATCAGGAGCCAGCGCAGCCACGGGCGGCGATTGAGCGGCTCGACCGTCAGCGCGGCGGCGAGTACGACGGCGGCGATCGCGTAGGCGCCGAAGTTGATCTTCGTCATCAGCGCCGCCGCCAGCAGCGCTCCGGCGAGAGCGCCGAGGCGGGCCGGGCGGCGGCCAGGGCTGTTGACCGCGACGAGGACGAAGCCCGAAAGCAGCAGCACGAGCAGTCCGTGCGGCGACATCGGCTCGGGGAAGAGCGCGAAGAGGACGGCGAAGGCGGCGACCATCCCGGCCAGCCCGAGCGCGAGCCGCCCGGTGAGCCGCTGGCAGGCGAGCCCGAGGATGAAGCTGGTGGCGATCCAGACGAGGATCACCACGGTGCGGCTGCCGTCGGTGGTGAAGGCGTGCCCGCTGAGCGATGCGAGGCCGCCGAAGAACTCGAAGAAGAAGGGCCCGTAGGGGGAGAAGACGTCGGTGTAGAGAGGGTGGCCGTGGGCGAAGGCGTTGAGGGTGACGAGCACCGTGCCCTCGTCGTCGTAGTTGGCGAAGCCGGCGAAGATCGCGCCGTAGGCGGCGACCGCGGCGCCGAGCGCGACCAAGGCGTAGAGGACGATCGCGCGGACAGTCGGGTCGGCGGCCGTTTCCGCCCAGATCGAGCCGCCCCGCTGCCGGGGCGGTTGGCTCTGCGCGCCGCTCATCGGGTCGATTTCCCGTCCAGGCGCAACAGCGGCACTCGCCAGGCCGCCTCGGCGACGATCGAGCGATCCATCTTCGACGTGCCGGCCCGCCGGTCGCGGAAGACGATCGGCACCTCGACCACGCTGAAGCCGCGCTGGATCGCGCGGTAGGTCATCTCGATCTGGAAGGCGTAGCCGCGCGAGCGGATCGAGTCGAAGTCGATCGCCTCCAGCACCTCGCGGCGAAAGCACTTGAAGCCGCCGGTGAGGTCGCGCACGCCGACGCCGAGCAAGAGCCGGGCGTAGGCGCTGCCGCCGCGGCTGATCGCCCGGCGCAGCGGGCTCCAGTCGTCGACGCCGCCGCCCTCGACGTAGCGCGAGCCGATCGCCAGGTCGGCGCGCTCGCCCGCCTCGAGCAGGCGCGGCAGATAGGCCGGGTCGTGGGAGAAGTCGGAGTCCATCTCCAGCACCAGCCCCGCGCCCTCGGCCAGCACACGTCGGAAGCCGGCGATGTAGGCGGGGCCGAGACCTTCCTTCTGCTCCCGGTGCAGGACGGTCACCGCCTCGTTCCCGGCGGCGAGGCGGTCGGCGATCTCCCCGGTGCCGTCGGGCGAGTTGTCGTCGACGATCAGCACCCGCGCCGAAGCCGGCAGCTTCGCCAGCACCGCCGCGACGAAGGCTTCGATGTTGTCCGCCTCGTTGTAGGTCGGCAGGACGAGCCAGGCCGGCCCCTGTGGTGCGCGCTGCGGCATCGGCGGGATGCTATTTGCTGTGCGGGCGGGCGCGCCTACGGCCGCGGACGGCCCCCGGTGATGTGCACCAGCGAGTACCAGGCCGGCTTCGGATGGAAGCGTTCGGCTTCCGGGAAAAAGCCGACCGAGTCGCAGAAGTTGCAGTAGTAGCGCGAGTCTTTCCAGGTGAACCAGTAGGCCGCCTTGAGGTTGAGCCGGTGGCGGTTGCGCAGCATGTAGCGGAAGGCGCCGCGCAGTTCCCGCGCCTGGCCGTGCCATCCCTGCTCGAAGGCGACCACGTTGGGGTCGTACTGGGAGCCCCAGCCCATCTCGGTGATGTAGAGGCCGGTGCGAGGGTCGTGGTTGGCCAGCACCACTTCCCGCATCTGCTCGACCATCCGTTCGAGGTCTTCGACATGGAAGGCGTAAGGGTGCAGCGCGACCGCGTCGAAGTAGTGCTTGATGCCGCGCACCTGGTAGAGCTTTTCGAGGAAGACGCTCGCGTCCATGCCGCGCTTGCCACCCTGGTCCGGTTCGCCGAAGAGGCCTGAGAGGAGCACCTGGGCCCGCGGGTCGGCCGACTTGACCGCGCGATAGCTGAGCTTCAGCAGGCGGGCGTAGCGGGTCGGGGAGACCGGGTAGGCGAAGTAGAAGAAGTTGGCCTCGTTCCAGATCTGCCAGATGTGGATCGGCTTCCAGCGGCGCAGGACGATGCCGTCCCCGGTGTCGACGCCCGGCGGGTGTTCGATCCAGAATTCGCCCCCCGGCCCGTAGCGTTTGACGACCGCCTTGACGAAGGTCATCCAGCCGCGTCGCGCGCGGGCGCTGTCGATCGGCAGCGTCGTCGTCTTATGACCGATCCAGCGCGGCACGCCGGCGAGGAAGGGCAGCACCGTGAGGCCCTGATTGACAGCGGTGGCGATTTCGCGATCGGTGCCTTCCCAGTTCCACGGGCCGCGCCTGGTCGACTGGATGCTTTCCCAGCCGATCGGCAGGCGGATGCTGCCGATCCGGGCTGCGCGCATGTATTCGGCGTCTTCTTCGGAGATGCTCGCCTGGGGAACGATGCCGAAGAAGGTGCGCGGCGCCGCCTGGGCGACGCCGGTCACCGAGAACGATGTGCTCGCGGTGGCGAAGGCGACGACGGCGATGCCCGCCAGGGCGATGGCGATCGATGCTCTTTTCATCCTGTTCTCATCTCTTCCGGCAGAAACCTGAATAGAGGCCGAAGTCGCGGTTCTCGGCGGCGTCGGCTGTAGCGCGCCGCGGCACTCTACGCCCTACGATCGACGGCAACGTGAAAGCGCCGAGTCGAATGCCGGATGCGGAGCTTCACCTCTGGCACGCACAGCTCGACGGCGACGGCTGGCCCGCGGCGGACGAGCTGCCGGCGGTGGAGCGAGACCGGGCCGAAAGCATCCTGCGGCCTCTCGCGCGGCGGCGCTGGGTGGCCTCGCGCTGGGCCTTGCGCGGCGTGCTCGGTCGCTACCTGGACAAGAGGCCGGCGGAGATCGACCTGCGCTTCGGCGAGCGCGGCAAGCCGCACCTCGCGGACCCCGAGCAGCCGCTTCGCTTCAACCTCAGCCACTCGGGCGAGCTGGCGCTGATCGCGGTCGCCGAGAGCCGGGAGGTAGGGGTCGACGTGGAGAGCCTCGGTTCCCGGCCGGCGGAGTTCTATGCCGAGTGGACGCGGCGCGAGGCGATCGCCAAGTCCCACGGCGCCGGCCTCTGGGCGCCGCTGCCCGACGAGCCCGTCGCCTGCTCGAACTTCGATCCGGGGCCGGGCTTCGCCGCGGCCGTTGCGGTCGCCGGCGAGCGGGTGCCGCCGCTGCGCCAATTCGCCGCCGAAGCTCCGGCGAGCACCTAAGCCCTCTTCCTCTTAGTAGGTCCCGCCCAGCTTGCGGTGATCCCAGGTCGCGGTGCGCAGCGGCCGGAAGTGGATCGCGACACGCTTCGGCGCCTGTGCTTCCAGCGCCGCCTTGGCGTCCCCCTCGACCGAGTCGATGCCCTCCGCGTAGCGCACGGTCAGCTCCTCGGCAAAGCCGATCACGACCTCGAAGTCGCGGTGGATCGCCGCCTCGGCCTCGATCATCGCGCCGCGCAGCTCGCCGTACTCGCGCCCGGTCTCGATCAGCACAGTGGCGCGCGGATCGCGTTCGAGATTGCGCACCTTCTGCGACTTGGCGTAAGTCCAGATCCAGACCTCCCCGTCGCGCGGCACGAACCAGAGCGGCATCGAGTGGGGAAAGCCACGCGGCCCGTTGGAGGAGACGACCGCGACCCGCTCGGCGTCGAGCAGCTCGAGCAGCTCTGCCTCGCTGAGCTGGATCTGGTCGCGACGGCTCATCGCGTCCGGACTCTATGCCCCCCGCGCCGGATGCCACCGCCGTAGAGATGCCACCGCCGTAGAGGTTTGATCCGTATAGCGGTTCAAACCTCTACGGCGTGAATGGCAGGCTGGCAGGAATCTGGCGGCCGATGTCATTACTGCCTCTGGACAGTGCCGGCCGCGGGGAGGAGGATCGCCGCATGCAGATAACGATCTTGCTGTTCGAGAAGATGGCCGCCCAGGACGCGGTCGGGCCCTACGAGGTGTTCCGCAACGTGCCGGGGTGGAAGGTCGAGTTCGCCGGCCTGCGCACCGGCGAGGTCCGCTCCGAAGGGGGGCTCGGGCTAATGGTCGACCGGACGCTCGATCAGGCCGGCGAGGCCGACGTCGTCCTCGTCCCCGGTGGGCGCGGCAGCGACGCGCTGCTCGCGGACGAGACGGTGCTCTCCTGGCTGCGCGAGATCGACAAGGGCACCAAGTGGACGACCTCGGTCTGCACCGGCGCCCTGATCCTCGGCGCCGCGGGCCTGTTGGAGGGCAAGCGGGCGACGTCCAACTGGCTCGCGCTCGAGGACTTGCGCAAGTACGGCGCCGACGTCGTCGGTGGCCGCTGGGTCGAGGACGGCAAGACGATCACTGCCGCCGGGGTCACCGCGGGGCTCGACATGGCCCTGCACCTGGTCGGCCGCGAGGCAGGCCCGGAGGTCGCCCAGGCAGTCCAGCTCGGCGTCGAGTACGACCCCGAGCCTCCCTTCGACTCGGGCTCCCCCGAGAAGGCGCCGCCGGAGATCGTCGAGGCGGTCACGGCGTTCAGCCGCGCGCGGTCCTAGGGGAGAGTCAGCCGCTGGCCGACCCGGCCGCCGGGGATCGCGACCAGCAGCTGCGCAGTGGGGCTGGCTACGGCCCGGGTGAGCCGGCGTCCTGCCATGCCCAGCCCGATCCGGAAAGCGTGCGATTTGCCGCCGGTGAGCCGGAAGTTGCGCCGCACGATCGTCCGGCGAACCATCTTCGTCCGCACCCGGCGCCGACCGCGACGGCGCACGACGAAGCGCTTGGGCACCCGCGCGCGAACGATGATCCGACCCGGGCACTGGGTCCCGATCGGCCATTCGCAGCGCAGGCCGAGGTGGACGGTGTTCCCGACCACCTTCGTCCGCAACAGCGACATCGGCACCGGCACTCCGACATTGCGACAGCCGAGCAGCTTGTCGGAGCCGGCGCCGATGTCGAGCGCGTAGACGCAGATCCGCTGCCTGCCGCTGCCGACGACGGCGAAGCTGTCTTCGAAGGCGTGCGCTGCACCGGCCCGCGGATACAGCGAGGCGAGGTCGGCCCGTTCCTGGTTTGCGATCGCCCCGAGTTCGTAGCGCGTGGCGCCTTCGTCGGCTTCACCGCCCAGATAAGCGCGGATCGCGACCTGCTTGTGGGGCGCGTTGGGATCGAAGGCCCAGCCGGAAATCGTCACCTGGCCGGGCGCCGGCGAGCTGACGGCGTCGAAGCTGCCGCGCGGGTCGTCCCCACTGGACGCTCCCGCCCCTGCCGTGGCACCTTCGACGTAGTTGTTGTCGACGTCGATCGTGACGCCGCCGTAAGTCTCGTCATGACCGCCGCGGTACTGATGGATCCGCTGGTGGTCGGCCCAGGCACCGGCGGGGACATAGGAGTCGAGGGCGTTGGCGTGGCCGTTCCAGTTCGCGATCCAGAGGTTGTCGGGGAGCTGGTAGATGCCGCCCAACTGGCCGGCGAGGTCGGCGATGCCCGAAGCGCTGCTGCTGTAGACACCGGAGTCGTAGCCGAGTGCGTGCAGACGCAGGGACCAGGCTTCGAGGAAGGCGAGCGTGGCGCTGCTGGCGCTCGCGGTGCGGGTGTAGCTCTCCATGTCGAAGTAGATCGGGCTGCCTTCGCCGATGCCCGCGATGCGCGCCTCGTTGACCGCATCGGTGGCGGCCTGCGCGCCCTGCAGCGTGGCGGAGCCCGAGCTGAGCTTGGCGCAGGAACTGCAGCTCGAGGTCGGCGCCTGCAGTCCGACGTAGGTCGGAATCAGGTTCCAACCGGCCGCGCTCTGTTCCCCCACCCAGCTTGCGGTCAGGTTGGGCTGCGAACAGCCGCGGTTGACGCCGCCGATGTAGACGCCGATCGCCCGGTAGGGCGAGGAGGACCATGCCGACATGGCGCTGCGCGAGGGCGCGGCGCACGCATCGAAGCCGAGGCCGGTGTATTCGGAGGCGGCCGAGACATGCGCGGGCTGGATGCGGCTCGCCTGCGCGCGCGCCGCGGCGGCGCGAGCCCGCGCACCCGGATCGAGCAGGATCGCCCGCCGCCGCCCCATCGCGCCGGCCGGGCAGCGCTGGCCGGCGCCGGGCGTTCCGAGGTAGACGGCTTTGCGATCCAGGCGCACGCAGGCATGTGGGCGCCCGGCCAGGCGGATTACCGGCCAGGCGTCGGGAGCGGTGACAGTCTCACCGCCGAAATGGATCGTCTTGGCGCCGGCGCCGGCGGGAAGCACGGCGACCAACGCGAGCATGACCAAAAGCGCGCGCCGCATCTCTTCCCCCAACAATCTCATCCCCCGAACGTTTCGGCCCGCTTCGGCCGCCGACGCAACAGACGTGCCGGAGTCAGGGGCTCGGAGCGAGGCGCAGCTCGCTCCAGGGGCCGGCACCGGCCATCGGCTGGGTACGGCCATGCAGCCAGTCCTGCTGGAGATCGTCGTAGTGGGGGCTGGCGGGGTGACCGGACTGGCCGGTGAACATCTGCCAGCGCGAGCGCTCCGGGGCGGTCGGGTCCGCGACCATGCGCCAGCTCGGCGCCCAGACGGCTTTGTAGGGGTCGTTGGGGTCATAGGCGATTTGACTCACGGTCTCCTGAGCCCCACCGACGCGCAGACTGCGGTTGAGCAGCTTGCCGAGCAGGGGGTTGGCTGCGCCGAGTGGGTGGGGGAACTCCATCTCGTGGACCTGGCCCCAGCGCCAGCCCTCGGGGTCGGGGCCGAAACGGTCGGTCAGATCGTCGAGGGCGCCCGCAAGAGCTTCGAGAGCCAGCGCGTCCCACGGCCGGCCGACCAGCTCCGCGTCGGCTTCCTCCCAGAGCTTCATCAGATGCGAGTGCCAGCGCCAGGGCGAGGTCACGTGCGGCGTGAAGCCGTTGTCGGCGCGATCGAGCCAGCGCTCGCAGAGGTCGCGGTCGCCGATCGCCGCGCGGGCGACCTCGCGCCCCAGGCGCAGCAGGAAGGCCTGGTAGATCGTGCCCGCGATCGAGTCGGGGTCGAGCCGCCCGTCCCAGCTGCGCAGGCGCTCCAGGGCGCTCAGCTCGCGCTGGCCCTCGGGGCTCAGGCGGCCCAGCCGCCGCGCCGCCTCCAACCCCGGCAGCGAGAGGTTGTCGGACTGCATCGCCTCGAAGTCGTCGATGTCGTGCTCGTCGCCTGCCCGCAGCAGTTCCTCGATCCGCCGCGCGCGGAATCCGTCGAGCCAGTCGCTGGTGATGTGGTGCGGGTACTCCTCGCCGACGATGCGGTTGTTGGCGGTGACGAGGAAGCCGCTCTCGGGGTCGACCTTCTCCGGCAGCTCCTCGTAGGGGACCTCCCCCTCCCACTCGAACTCGCCGTCCCAGCCCGGCTTGGGCAGGTCGGGGCAGCCCCCCTTGCGCAGTGGCAGACGGCCGATCAGCTTGTAGCCGATCGAGCCGTGGCGATCGGCCCAGATCAGGTTGGAGGCGGGCGAGGTATGGCCCTCCAGCGTCGCGACCAGCTCGCGGCCGGAGCGAATGCCATGCAGGTCGAACATTCCCGCGAAGGCGGTCGGGCTGTCGAGCGTGATCCAGCGCAGCGCGAGCGGCTCCGCGTCGTCGGCGCCGAGCGCCGCGTTGACCAGGGGCCCGTGGTGGGTGATGCGCACGTCGAGCGCCTCGGGCGCGTCCCGGCCCTTGACCGCGATCTCCTCGCGCACGATCTCCAGCGGTCGCCACTCGTCTTCGAACAGGTAGCGGTCGCCTTCGACCCGCTCGACGAAGAGGTCCTGGACGTCGGCCATCACGTTGGTGAAGGTCCAGCAGACGTCGTTGTTCTGGCCCATGTAGACGCCCGGCATACCTGGCAGCGAGGCGCCGCGGACGAAGCGATCGCCGAGCGTGAGGCCGACCTCGTACCAGATGCCCGGCATGCTCGGCGGCAGATGGGGATCCCCGGCGATCAGCGGCGAACCCGTCGCGCTCAGCTTGCCGCTGACCGCCCAGTTGTTGGAGCCGCTCGCCTCGGCGGCGAGGCCGATCGAGCGCCTCACCGCGTCGATCTGCTCGGCCAGGCCGAGGCCGTCGCCCGCCCACGCTTCCTGCGTGACGACCGGGTTGTCGGCCGGGTAGCCGGGGTCGAGCCGGGCCGCCAGCTCGGGGCCGAGCTCGCGCGTCATGTCGGCCCGCAGGAGCTCCTTCTCCCAGTTGGTCGAGAGGCCGAAGGCGAGCAGCTTGCCGAGCCCGAGGATGTCGGCCGGGCGCCAGGGCTCGAACTCGAGCCGCAGCAGGCGCATCTCGAAGGGCGGCGCCTTGGCGCTCCCCGCGGCCGCGTTGACGCCCGCGCAGAAGCGCTCCAGCAGGGCGCACAGCTGCGGGTCGAGCTCTGCCGCCTCGCGCTCGGCGGTCCGGCGCATTCCCAGCGTGCGCATCAGCCGATCGACCGGCAGGCCCTCCTCTCCGGCGAACTCCGAGACCTTCCCCGACAGCACACGCCGGTAGAAGTCCATCTGCCAGAGCCGGTCCTGACCGTGGCAAAAGCCCTCGGCGAACCAGAGGTCGTCGGCGCTGCCGGCCTCGATGTGCGGAACGCCCCAGCGGTCGCGCCGAACCTGTACAGGACCTTCCAGCCCGGCCAGCTCGATCGTCCCCTTCTGCTTCGGCAGCGGCCGCCGCGCCAGCCAATGCCAGAGCGCCGCGGTCGAGGCGGCGGCCAGGCCGGCGCCGGCGGCCCCCGCCACCAGTCCAGCCCGCACTGCCCGCTTCCCGCTCACCAGCCCACCATACTGGCCAGCTGGCCAGTTCTGCTTCAGTCGGTCAGATCGTCCGACAACCGACCTTCGGTCTCGAGCTTCTGCAGGTGGGCGTCCATGACCATCGCGGCCGCCGGGCGGAGGTTCGAGGGGACGTCGGACCAGGCCTCGGCCAGTAGCGCTTCCTTGGAGCGCTCGCCTCGCTCCAGGGCGGCGAGCAGGCGGCGCTCGCGCATCTCGCGGTGCTCGACGTATTCGGCGAGCTTGGCCCATGGGTCGGTCACCCAGGGGCCGTGACCGGGGCAGATCAACTCGATCGGCTCGGCCTGGAGCAGGCGCAGCGAGTCCATGTAGGCAGCGAGCGAGCCGCCGTCGGGCGGGACGAAGGTCGAGCCCTCGCCGAGCACGAGGTCGCCGCTGAAGCAGACGCCGTCGTCACCGAGGAAGCAGACGTGGTCCACCGCGTGGCCGGGCGTGGCAAGCGCGCGCAATCCACCGTGCTCCTCCCCGTCCCCGGGCAGGACGACCTCCACCCCAAGCCCATCCGCCCCGGCAGAGTGATCGCCGTGGCTGTGGGTGAGCAGGACGACCCCGATCCCGCCGCGCTCCTTCCCCGCCGCGAGCACCGCCTCCAGGTGCGCGGCGTCATCCGGCCCCGGATCGATCACCACGCAGGGATCGGTCCCGTACAAATAAGTGTTCGTCCCTTCCAAGGTCATCGGCCCCGGATTAGGCGCCACGACCCTAAGAACCTCCGCGTGCCCAGGCGCGGAAGTCACGCCAGGCCTCGCTGCGAGCTCATCCGGTAGGGCTGAAACGTCTTGTACTTTTTCGTCGAGAGCAGAGGGCGACAGCTCAGCCCCGAACCACCGAAAAAGTTAAGTGGAAGCCCTACCGGATGAGCTCTCACGCAACGCTCGCCGCGACTTCCGCGGCAATAGCCTCACGCGCCTCGTCCGGTTCGAGCACGACCAGGTCGCCGGCCCCGCGAAGGATCTCGCGCACCAACCAGGACGTCCCGGCGTAGGGAAGCTCGACGACGACGGCGCCGTCGGCCAGCTCCTCGACCACCGTGCGCTCCTCGCGCAGCCAACGCGCCCGCTCGGGCGAGACCCAGACCCGCGCGACCTGCGCCGTCGGCACCTCGCCGTCGGTCATCCAACCCTCGACACCGGCCAGCTCTTCGACCTCGAGCCGCGGCTCGTACGTCTCATCCGCGGGGGTCGCCTCTTTGACCCGGTCGAGCTTGAAGTGGCGGATGCCCTCTTTGGTCAGGTCGTAGCACTCGACGTACCAGCCCTCGCGCCCGTTCTCCAGCCGGTAGGGCTCGACCCGACGCTTGGTGAACTGGTCCTCGTTCTCCTTGTAGTACTGGATCTCCAGCACCCGGCGCCCGGCGATCGCCTCGTTGACGACGCGTGCGACCTCGGTGTCGCCGCCGCTGCCGGCGGCGATCTCCAGCCCCTCCTCGGAAGGGTCGTGACCGAGCGCCTTGACGATCTTCTCGCGGGCGCTCTGCAGGCCGCCCTGCGGCAGGTGGTCGCCGAAGAGGTCGATCGCCGCGACCAGCGCCTTCGCCTCCAGCGGCAGCAGCCGCGCCGGGCGGGCGAAGTTGTCCCCATAGGGCTCGGAGTCGACCTCGATCTCGTCGCCGATCACTTCCGCGTAGAGGACGTAGGTGCCGCCGCCGAAGTTGACGACGTTGAGCAGGTCGATGTCCTCCTGCAGCTCCTCGCCGGTCAGTTCCAGCCGCCGGCACAGCTCGGCCACCTGCAGCCGCTCGCCTTTCTTGGCCGAGTCGATCAGCATGCCGGCGAGCGTGACCAGGCGAGCGAAGCGCTCGGGCCGGATCGCCGCCTCGCCGCGACCGTTGGCGCGCGGACGCGGGGGCGCCTCGCGCAGCGGGCGATCGACGACCTCGGCAGGCTCGAAGTCGCTGCGGTGACGGTCGTGCAGCAGGTCGAGCCGCTCACGCGCTTCGCTGCGCAGCTCGCCAGGCTCCAGCACCTCGGCGTTCTGGCGCCAGCGCAGCACCCAGGCGATCAGCTCGCGCGGGGAGGCGAAATCGGTCTCGAAGACCGAGCCCTTGCCTGGCGCGTCGTCGGCCTTGCGAGCCGCGCGCAGCTCGCCGTAAGCGCCGAAGTCGCGCTCGATCAGCCAGGCGATGCGGTCGCGGACGAAGATCTTCGCGGTGCCGCGGATCTCCCCCAGCTGCCAGTCGGCGCGCTGGCCGTAGTCGCGGCGATCGAAGTTCTCCGGCGGCGAGAAGTCATGCTCGGCCTTCGACGCGTAGCCGACCTTGCCCTGGATGCGCGAGAGGCGGAAGACGCGCACGGCATCGCGCTCGTGCGAGTGGCCGATCAAATAGAACTGGCCGGAGCGGAAGACGAGGTGGAAGGGATCGACCTTGCGCTTCTCGGTCTCGTCGCGCTCCATCGTGTAGTAGGTGAACTCGATCGTCTTGCGGCGCGAGATCGCGGTCTCGATCTTCGAGAGGCGCTGGGAGAGGTCGCGCCCACCCGCCGAGGCCGTCATCGCCATCTCGACCGGCGCGCGTTCGCCCTCGCTGATCGGGTTCGGGTGGCCCCAGGCAACCTGCTGCAGGGCGAGCCGCAGCGGCTCGGCGTAGGCAAATTCGCCCTGGGTCAGCAGCGAGAGCGCCGTGCTCAGCGAGGCGAGCTCGTCGTCGGAGAAGCGGATCGGGTCGAGGTAGAAGTTCTCCGGCGGCAGCGAGTAGAGCTCGGCCTCGAAGAAGCCCTCGCCGGGTTTCTCGACCCCGAGCTGGATTCCAAGGCTCTCCAACTCCGCCCGGTCGGCATAGAAGCGACGCGCGAAGGCATCGTCGTTCATGTCGCTGTAGCCCTCCACCTCGCGCTTGATCTCCAGCGCCGAGACCGGCCTGCCCTGCGCCATCAGGAAGGAGATCAGCGAGAGCTGGCGGATCAGCTTCTCGGTGTCCTTTGCCACCAGCCCAGGATAGTGAGGGGGACGTTGCGGACCCCGCCCGGGAACCGCCGGAAACCCGCATTTTGCGCGGTAGGCGGAGGCTTAGGCGGCTTGGGCGCGCTGGCCGAAGAACGCCGAGCCCGAGAGAGCCCGGTCGAAGCGCGACCAGGACTCGCCGTCGGGCAGTTCGCGCTCGAGCCGGTCGAAGCTGCCCAGGCGGCCGCCGAGGTTGTCGATCATGTGGACGAGGACGGCCTCGCGGGTGGCGGGGACGACCGGCGAGCCGTGTTCGAGCGAGCCATGGTGGCTGAGGATGATGTGCAGGACGGCCTGGGCGAGGCCGGGATCGAAGCCGGGCATCTCCTCGATCTCGCGGCGCACCGTGTAGTAGCCGAGCGGGATCTCTCCCTGTAGTCGGCCGGCGTCGGTGAGATCGATCGCCAGCGGATCGTCGTTGTAGGCGATGGTCTTGCCGATGTCGTGCAGGAGCGCCCCGGCGACCGCGACCTCGCGGTCGATGCCGGGAAAGAAGTTGGCCGCGGCGCTGACCGCCTGGGCGACCGAGACGGTGTGCTCGAGCAGGCCATGGCGATAGGCCTGGTGGTAGACCTTCGCCGCCGGCGCGTCGCGAAAGCGCTCCCAGATCGCCGAGCGCTCGCCGAAGAAACGCTCGAGCAGCTCACCCAGCTGCGGCTCGCGCACCGTTTCCAGGAGCTGGCGCAGCTCGCGCTCGAGCTCGACGAAGGAGACCTCGGACTCGGGGGCGAGGTCGTCCGGGTCGTAGGAGCCGGGCGTCGCTTCGCCGAGCGAGGAGAGCTTGATCTTCGCCCCCCAGCGTTCGCTCAGCTCGAAGACGCCGCCGACCTCGAGGGCGGTTCCGGGAGCGGCGAGCGCGTAGAGCGCCTCGGCGTCCTCCCAGGCGACCGCCTCGGCGCTGCCGCCGGAGTCGCAGAGGACCAGCCGCAGCCAGGGCTCGCCGTTGCGCTTGCGCCGCAGCTCGCGCTCCCGCACGGCGTAGACGCCCTTCACCCGCTGGCCGTCCTCGAGCTCGCGCAGCGGCACACGAACCGGCGCATGGGACGGCTGCTCGGGCGGCTGCGGCGCGGTGCCGCCGGAGGTGTCGATCAGCGCCTCTTGAAACATCTGTGGATCGAGCTGGTCCATCCGTTTCCAAGGTAGAGAGACGCGCGGACGGTTCGCTACAGCCCTTCAGAGCAACCCGCCGAGCCAGTGGCCGAGTGCGACCGCGGCGAAGCCGGCGAGGAGCGAAAGGCCGAGGTTGAGCCAGACGAGATGGGAATGGCCCGCATCGGCGAGACGATGCGAGTCGAGGATCCAGGTGGAGAAGGTGGTGAAGGAGCCGATTCCGCCGCCGGCGACGATCACCAACGCCTGTCCTTCCAGCGCCACGCCCGCGACCAGCCCGAGCGCCAGCGCACCGGCGATGTTGACCGCGAGGATTCCGTGCGGAAAGGGATGGTCGGTGCGCGCGGTGACCGTCGTGTCGATCAGGTAGCGCGCCGCGGCGGCGAGGCCGCCGAGCAGGCCGACCGCGATCCAGCCGGGCGCGGTCAAGCGACCTCCTCCGGGCGGCGCTCGAGCGCGATCCCGAGGCGGACGAAGGCATAGCCGGCGGCCAGCGTCGCGGCCACGTAGGCGGCGGCGAGGCCGAGATGGCCGCCGTCGACCATCTCGAACAGCTCCAGCTGCAGGGTCGAGAAGGTGGTCAGAGTGCCGCAGATCCCGGTGGCGAGGAAGGGATGCGCGAGGCTCTCCTCGGGGTGATCGCGCAGGCGGGCGAAGAAGTAGCCGAGCAGCAACGCACCGGCCATGTTGACCGCGAAGGTCGCCCAGGGCCAGGCGTCGGGGCCGTGCGGCGCGAGCTCGGCCAAGCCGACCCTGGCGAGAGCGCCGATCACCCCGCCCACGTAGATCGCGGCAAGACGGCGAAGGTCGAATTGAGCAGATCGCATTGCGGTGGTCTCCTATCAGCGTCGATGGACGTGGTAGGGACCGTCAGCGGCTTGAAACCCCGCACTTATGAGGGAGCGAGCCCCATCGCTCGCGCGGAATTGTAGTCGGCCAGACCGGGCGCAGACTTTCATTGACGTTCGTCAATGAATTGGATAGGGTCCTACTCGTGGCTCCCGCCGAGCTCCCCGTGATCGATTGCTGCACGCCGCTGGCAGGCTCCTCGCTCTCCGACGAGCGAGCCGCCGAGCTGGAGGCGGTGCTCAAGGCGCTTGCCGACCGGCACCGGCTGCGGATCGTCAACCTGCTGCTGCGGGCCGACGGCGCTCGGGTCTGCGTCTGCGAGGTGCAGCCGCTCCTGGGACTCTCACAGGGCACCGTCAGCCATCACCTCAAGCAGCTGGTCGAGGCGGGGATCGTCACGCGTGAGACGCGCGGCACCTACAGCTACTTCAGCCTTGTCCCGGGGGCCCTGGACGCAGTCCGGGACGTCTTCTCCGTGCCGAGGCGCGTCGCGCTCCCCGCCGGCGACGGCGAGCCGATCGCCTGCTGCTGATGGACGGCCGCCCCGCCCTCGACCCATCGGCGGAGGAGGAGCCCTGATGGCGCGGGCGCTCTTCGTCTGCCTGCACAACGCGGGGCGCTCGCAGATGAGCCAAGCGCTGTTCGAACGCGCCGCGGCGGGTCGCCACGAGGCCCGCTCGGCCGGCACGACGCCCGGCGACCGCGTTCACCCCGAGGTGGTCGAGGCGATGGCGGAGCTCGGCATCGACCTCGCTGCCCGCGTTCCTCGCGAGCTCAACCGCGGGGACGCCGAGTGGGCCGACGTCGTGGTGACGATGGGTTGCGGCGACGAATGCCCCTACGTCCCGGGCAAACGCTACGTCGACTGGGACCTTCCGGACCCCGAGGGCCGCCCGATCGAGGAGGTCCGCGCCACCCGCGACGAGATCGAGCGGCGAGTCGGCGAGCTCCTCGACGAGCTGGACGACGGCTGACCCCCCGAGCGCCGTAGAGGTTTGGACCGCTATGCGGCTCAAACCTCTACGGCGCTTTGGCGGAAGAGCATCCGTATGGCAGAGTGCGGCCCGATGAGGCTTTGCCGGTTTGAGATCGACGGCGGCTCCGCCGCGCTGGGGATCGTCGAGGGCGAGGAGGTCGTCGACCTCTCCGCCGCCGGCGTGCCGCAGGAACCGGCGGCGGCGCTGGACGCGGTCGGACAAGACGGCCTCGCGGAGGCGGCCGCGGATGCGCCGCGCCGCCCGCTCTCCGACGCGCGCCTTCTCGCCCCCGCGACGCCTCGCAAGTACCTGGCGATCGCGCTCAACTACCGCGATCACATCGCCGAGATGGGGATGGAGGCGCCCGAGGTGCCGGTCTTCTTCAACAAGCAGGTGACCTGCGTAGTCGGCTCCGGCGCCGAGGTCCACATGCCGAAGGTCTCGACCTTCCTCGACTACGAGGCCGAGCTGGCGGTGGTGATCGGCAGGCGCTGCCGGCACGTCCCGGTCGAGCGCGCGCACGAGGCGATCGCCGGCTACACCTGCGCCAACGACGTCAGCGTGCGCGACTGGCAGGGCAAGGCGCAGACGATGCAGATCGGCAAGTCCTTCGACACCCACGGGCCGCTCGGCCCGTGGCTGGTCACCGCCGACGAGCTCGGCGACCCGAACGACCTGGCGATCCGCTGCTACGTCGAGGACGAGCTGCGTCAGGACGCACGCACCAGCGAGATGGTCTTCGACTGCTTCGAGCAGGTCGCCCACCTCTCGGAAGCGTTCACGCTCGAGCCTGGCGACGTGATCGCCACCGGCACCCCCGCCGGGGTGGGCCTCGGCCGCCAGCCGGTGCGCGACAACCTGCTCCACGTGGGCGAGACCGTGCGGGTCGAGATCGAGGGCATCGGCGAGCTGGCCAACGGCGTGGTCGAGGAGCCCGACGGCTTCCTCGCCGGGAGCTGAGCCGTGCTGACCGACCGGGTACGGCAGTGGCGGGACGAGGGCGCGATCGAGGAGGTGCTCGACCGCAGGCTCTTCGTGCGCCGTCGCGGCGGGGGCGAGGGAACGTTGCTGCTCTACCTGCACGGCTTCCCCTCCAGCTCCTACGACTGGCGCGCCCTGTTCGAGCTGCGCCCGCCGGGCGAGGCGACGCTGTGCTTCGACTTCCTCGGCTTCGGGCTCTCCGAGAAGCCTCGCGACCACGAGTACACGCTCGCCTGGCAGGCCGACGCGGCCGAGGAGCTGGTGCGGCGCTCGGGCGCGAGCAGCGTCTTCGTGGTCGGCCACGACATGGGCACCTCGGTCACCACCGAACTGATGGCGCGCGACCTGCGCGGCGAGCTCGGCTTCGCGATGAGCGGCGCGCTGCTCTTCAACGGCAGCATGCTGCTGCACCTGTCGAAGCCGACCCTCGGCCAACAGCTGCTGCGCAGCCCGCTCGGTTCGCTCTTCGCCCAGATGACCAGCGAGCGCGGCTTCCGCGTCCAGTTCGCGCGCATCTTCTCCCCCGAGCATCCGCTCAGCGACGAGGAGGCCGCCGACCAGTGGTCGCTGCTCGCCCACGACGGGGGCGCGCGCATCGCCCACAGGACGATCAACTACATGTCCGAGCGCGAACGCTTCACCGAGCGCTGGCACGGCGCGCTGCGCGACTGGCCCGGGGCGCTGACCCTGGCCTGGGGGATGCACGACCCGGTTGCGCGGGTCGAGGTGCTGCGCGGCCTGCAGGAGCTGCGCCCGGGGGTCGAGGCGATCGAGCTGCCCGATGCGGGCCACTACCCGCAGGTGGAGCAGCCGGAGCTGATCTCCGCGGCGATCGACACCGCGCTCGCCACGGCGCTCAGAGCACGGGCTTGACGTCGAGCACCGGCGTCCCGTCGAGCGCCTCGAGGCTGCGCACCCGCATCCTCACCCCCTCGATCGCGACGACCGTCACCGGGTGCAGGCCGATCGGATTGGGACGGTCGGGTGAGCGCGTCGCGAACACGCCGAGGAGCGGGTTGGCGGGATCGCTGCGTGGATGGACTTCGAGCACCTCCCGGTCGGAGCGATCGAGCCAAGTGAGGACGATGACCTCGTCGCCCACCTCGATGCCGGCGAGCGCGTCGAGCACACTCGGCTCGAAGACGATCGTCGCCTCGGGCGCCCCCTCGTCGCCCTGCTTCGGCGCCGTCGCCCGGTCGGTGAGCGGCGACTCGACCCGGCCGACCGGGCGCAGCACGTAGCCGGAGTCGCTCATGCGGGTGCGGCGTCGGCGAGGCCGTGCGGGTGCAGGTGGTCCTCCGCCATGCGCTTGAGGCCGACCCGGTCGATCTTGCCGGTCGGGTTGAGCGGCATCTCGTCGAGGAAGACGACCTCCTCGGGCGCCTTGTAGCCGACACGGTCGCGGCAGAAGACGATCAGGTCGGCGCTGGTGGGGCGCTCGGCCTCGGGGCGGAGGGTGACGTAGGCGCGGACGTTCTCGCCGTGGACGGCGTCGTGGACGCCGACGACGCCCGCGAGGGCGACCGCCCGGTGTTCGGTCAGCGCGCTCTCGACTTCGAGCGGGCTGACGTTGGAGCCGTCGTGGACGATGACCTGCTTCTTGCGGCCGAAGAACCAGAGGTAACCGTCCTCGTCGGCGCGGGCGAGGTCGCCGGAGTCGAGCCATTCCTCGTCGAGCACCTCGGCGGTCGCGTCCGGCGCCTCCCAATAGCCGACCATGCGGCTGCGCGACCTGATCCAGACGCGGCCGACCGTGCCGGGCTCGAGCGAACCGCCGTCCTCGTCGCGCAGCGCGATGCTGAAACCGCCGATTGGGGGCCCGATCGAGCCCTGTTTGATCGGCCCGGCAGGCGGGTTGAGGGTGGCCAAGCCGACCTCGGTCATGCCGTATCCCTCGTCGATCGGGAAGCCGGCGAGCGCGGCGAACTCGGTCAACAGCTCGGTCGAGACCTTGTCGGCTCCGGCCCGGCAGATGCGCAGGCAGGCGAAGTCCTCGGGCGTCAGCTCGTGGTCGCGGATCAGCGCCGCGAGCGCCGCCGGGATCATCGCCAGGACCGTCGGCTTGTGCTCGCGCAGCAGCGGCAGCAGCTCGTGACTGTCGTAGGTGCGCGCGACCACCACCCGCCCCCCGGCCGAGAGCGTGGCGAGCGTCCAGAGGAAGGACCCGATGTGCGACATCGAGGAGCCCGGCAGGAAGGTGTCCTCGGCGCTCAGTTCGAAGGCGGAGATCGCGCTGGCCATCATCCAGCGCAGCGTCTCGTGCGAGTGGGTGACGCCCTTGGCAGGCCCGGTGCTGCCCGAGGTGAAGAAGACCGCGGCGGGGTCGCCGGGCTCGGGCGCGGGCAGGCCGGCGGCGGGCTCACCCTGCAGGAGCGCCTCGAAGCGCCTACCGCCGGCATCCTCCGCGGCCGCGTAGGAGATCGTGCCGAGCGGCAGGTCGGCGACGAGCCCGCTGGCAGCGAGGTCCTCGCCCCGCTCGGCGTGGGCGAGCAGGGCCGAGGCGCCGCTCACCTCCAGGGCGTGGTCGATCTCGCGGAAGGTGTAGCGATAGTTGAGCGGCGTCGCGACGAGCCCGGCCCTGAAGCAGGCGAGGTAGTGGATCGCCAGGGCGATCCGGTTGGGCACCAGCGAGGCGATCCGGTCCCCCGGCTCCAGCCCGATCCGCCGGTAGGCGCCGGCCAACCGCAGGCTCGCATCCTCCAGCTCCCGCCAGCTCAGCGACTCTTCAACCGAGACGATTGCGACCTCGTCGGGACGAGCCATCAGCCCGGCGGCGAGCAGCTCGTGCAGCGGCGCCGCCGGCACCTCCAGCTGTGCCCCGTCGATCAGCATCGCCGAGAATGCTACGCGGCTATGGCGAGGGTGGGAATCGAACCCACGACACCACGATTTTCAGTCGTGTGCTCTACCAACTGAGCTACCTCGCCTGGGACTGCGCCGCCGGAGCTGCGCTGCGGGAAGGCTAGCGACCGGCGGCTGACGGGGCTGCTTGGATTGACGGGTGGCCTGGGCCCGTGCAGGAATCGCGCTTGGCGCCGGCGTCGTCGGGCTGGTGGCGCTCTCGGGCGGGCACGACGACGACCCGCGGACGCCGGCCGGTCCGCCCGGGTTGCCGGCGCCTCTGTTCGGCACGGCGGTGATCGGCGACGGCTGGCGGACCGGCGCGGTAGATGCCTTTGGCGACGTGGTCGACCTGCGGGCGCCGGGCCCGGCGGGACGGCCGCTCGTCGCGGTCTCCTCGAAGCGGCAGGCAGCGGGAACCGTGCCGGTGAGCTCGGCGATCGTCGCGCGGGCGCGACTCGCCGACGGGCGGAGACCACCCTTCTGGCGCGCCGACTCCATCCGCCAGCGCTACGTGCCGGGGACCAACGTCCTGCGGACCGTCGCCAGGTTCGGCGAGGTGCGGAAAGTCGTCGTGCGGCGCGCCGGCGGGCCGGGCGAGGTCGCAGCCGATCGGCGCTGGCTGGGCAGGGCGCCTCCCCTGAGGACCGCGGCGCCACGCTGGGCGAAGGCGATGTACCGCCGCTCGCTGCTGGTGCTGCGAGCCCTGACCGACCGCCGCAGCGGCGCCGTCGTCGCAGGCGCCCGCGACGGCTGGGCCTACGTCTGGCCACGTGACGCCGCCGCCGCGACGATGGCTTTCGCGGCGACGGGGTACGAGGCGGAGGCCAGGAAGGTGGCGCGCTTCCTCCTCGGCCTCGACCTGAACGCGGCGGCGCGCTTTCACGGGACCGGGGCGCCGGTCGCGGGACGCGCCGCGCAGGGCGATGCGGCGGGCTGGGTCGAAGCGGCGGCCCACGCGGCTGGACTCAAAGCGCCTCGCTTCAGCTACGCCTGGCGCAACAGGGCCGACTACCAGGAGGGCGGAGCGGGCGACTACCTAGGCAACGCGATCGCAGCAGGTGCCAAGCTCGAGTCGTTCGAGACCGGATCCGGGCTGGCGCGCATCGCCGGCGACCCGAGCTCCGGGGTCGACTCGGCAGCCGCCTGGGCAGTGCGTCCCTTCCCCCGCCCCGCTCTGTATCCGACGATTCGCCGCAGCCTCCTCCGCCTCCTCGCCGCCCGGGAGACCCGCTTCGGCCTGGTCCCGTCGCAGGACTGGCGAGGCGGCGACGATCCGTGGACGGCGCCGACGGCCTGGACGGCGTGGGCCCTGGCCACCCTGGCGCGGTACGACCACGGGCGGCAAGCGCACCGCGAGCGCCAGGCCGCTCTCGTCCTGCTGGCGGACCTGCGCCGCGCGGCCACCCCGCTCGGCCTGCTGCCCGAGCGCGTCGACGCCCACACCGGCCTGCCCACTTCGACCACGCCGCTCGCCTGGTCGCACGCCTTCGCGATCCTCGCGCTCAGAGCTGTGTGGCGATGATGCCCAGCAGGGCGACGATCATCGTTCCCCCGAGACCGATCAGCGTGCGTTGCAACGAGTCGAATCGCGAGTCGATTCGAGCAAAGCCGTCCTCGGTGCGACGTTCGAGGTTCTCGAAGCGCTTGTCGACCGCATCGAAACGCTGGTCGACGTGCGCCGCGAAGTCGTCCAGCCGTTTGTCGGTCCAGCTTTCTCTCATCGCCTCCATCCCGCCATTGTCGCAGACAATATGTCACACGTGTGTAGCAGGAGTGTAAATCTTTTGGCTGTCCGCGGATCAGCCGCCGAGCGCCTCGAGCGCGGCGGCGACGGCCTCCTCGGGAGCCTCGACCGCGACGATGCCCGGGCCGCCCTCCATCGCCCCAGGCCCGGACACGCTCCAACTGCCCAGCGCGACCACGGTGCGGTCGAGGTTGCGGGCCAGGGCGATCTCCGAGAGCGTGCCCCATTCGCCGCCGATCGCGATCGTCGCCTCGCCGGAGGCGACGACGGCGAGGTTGCGGGCCTGGCCGATGCCCGTGGCGACGACCTGCGTGCAATAGGGGTTCGCGTCCTCGGTCGAGACCCAGGGCAAAACGCCGATCACCTCGCCGCCCGCCCTCGCAGCGCCGCGTGCCGCCGCTTCCATCACGCCGCCGCGGCCGCCGCAGACGACGGTCACACCCGCCTCCGCCAGCAACCGCCCAACCTCTTCGGCCAGCCGCCAGGGTTCGGAATCTTCGGCACAGCGACCGGAGCCGATGACGGCGATCTGCCGCCCGCGCTCAGAAGGGGAGGGAATGGCCCTCAACCGAACCTCCCCGCTGTTGTGAGGGCGAGGGCCATTCCCTCCCCTTCACTGCACGCTCCTCATCGTCCGCATCAGCTCCAACGCGCCCTCCTTGTGCAGCGGTTCGTTGAGGTTGCCGCACTTCGGGCTCTGCACGCAGGAGGGGCATCCCGACTCGCAGGGACACTCGTCGATCAGCCGCTCCGCGTCGCCCAGCAGGCGCTCGAACTGCTCGTAGCCGCGCAGGGTGATCCCGACCCCACCCGGGTGCCCGTCGTAGACGAAGATCGTCGGCCGCCCCGTCTGGAAATGCACGTTCGTCGAGAGGCCGCCGATGTCCCAGCGGTCGCACATCGCGATCAGCGGCAGGACCGCGATCTGGCCGTGCTCGGTGGCGTGCAGAGCGCCGAGCAGGACGTCGGGCGGCAGCGCTCCGCTGAGTCTTTCCGGCAGCACGTACCAGAGCGCCTGGGTGACGAAGTGCTGCTCGGGCAGCTCGAGCGCGACGATGTCGATCGGCTCCTGATCGGAGATCGAGACCCGCTGGAAGGCGATCACCTGCTCGCTGACGGAGACCTCGCCGAAGTGCAGCTCGACGCCCGAGGTCGTGCGCTGCTCGCGCACCCGCTCGATGTAGATCTCGGTCTCCTTTTTCGGCCGCGTGTACCAGTCGCCGTCGAAGCGGCTGACGACCGCCCTCCGCCCCTCGACGTCGAGCTGCTCGACCTCATAGGAGCGCCCCAGGTGCAGGTAGATCGCGCCCGGGTGGACCGTGGTGAAGGCGCGCTCGGCCTCGACCAAGCCGAGCATCTCTCCCGAGTCGCGCTCGATCACCGCGACCGAATCGGCCGAGGCCGAGCGCAGCGGAATCTTGGCGGCGACGAACTCGCTGCCCGCCGGCAGCAGCCGCCCGCCGGCGCGGCGCAGCTCGCCGGCCGAGGTGAGTCGTTCGGCCCGCGCGCGCCACCCCTCGCCGAAGACCTCGTCGTCCGCGTCGCTCAGCGGCAGCTCGTAGGCGGCGGCGACCATGTGGCGCGAGGCGATCTGCTCGCTCTCGTGGTCGAGGATCGCCGCCTCGACCGGGCGGCCGGCGAACTCGTCGGGATGACGGCAGAAGAACTGGTCGAGCGCGTCGGCGCCGGCGACGTAGACCGCCAGCCCGCGCCGCTGCCGCCCGGCCCGGCCCCACATCTGGCGCAGGCTGGCGACGGTGCCGGGGAAGGTGACGCAGATCGCCGCGTCGAGCTCGCCGACGTCGATGCCCAGCTCGAGCGCGTCGGTGGCGACCACGGCGAGCAGCTCGCCCGCCGCCAGCCGTGCCTCGATCTCGCGCCGCTGCTGCGGCGTGTAGCCGCCGCGGTAGGGGGCGATCCGCTCGGCCAGCTCGGGCTTGCCGCGGCGCTGCAGCGCTTCGCCGGCGAAGCGCTGGATCAGCTCGATCCCGCGGCGGCTTTTGAGGAAGCAGATCGTGCGCACGCCCTGGGAGACCAGCTCGGCCAGCAGGTCGGCGGCCTCCGAGAGCGCCGAGCGGCGCGTGCCGCTGGCCTTGTCGATCAGCGGCGGGTTCCACATCGCGATCTCGCGCCCGGCGCGGGGCGCCCCATCGTCGTCGATCAGCTCGAACGGCTCGCCGACCAGGCGCTCGGCCAGCTCGACCGGATTGGCGATCGTCGCCGAGGCGAGCAGGAAGCGCGGCTCGGCGCCGTAGGCGCGGGCGATCCGCCGCAGCCGCCGCAGCACGTTGGCGACGTGGGAGCCGAAGACGCCGCGGTAGGTGTGCGCCTCGTCGACGACGACCCAGCCGAGGTTGGCGAGAAAGTCCCCCCAGCTCTTGTGGTTCGGCAGCAGGCCGACGTGCAGCATGTCGGGGTTGGTGAGGACGAGGTTGTTGCGGCGGCGGATCGCCGGCCGCTCCTCGCGCGGGGTGTCGCCGTCGTAGATCGCCTCGCGCAGGCCGGGCGGGCGCAGCGCCGCCAGCTTGCGCGCCTGGTCCTGAGCCAGCGCCTTGGTCGGATAGAGGTAGAGCGCCCGCCGCTTCGAGTCGCGGGCGATGCCGTCGAGCACCGGCAGGTTGAAGGCGAGGCTCTTGCCAGAGGCGGTGCCGCTGGTGATCACCAGGTTGGAGGCGGCCGCCGCCTTCAGCGCGTCGCGCTGGTGCGAGTAGAGGCGCTCGATCCCGGCCCGACCGAGCGCCTCGACCAAGCCCCGGTCGAGGCTGCGCGGCATCGCCACCGGCTGCGCCGCACGCCCAGCCTCGCTGCTCTCGGCGACGATGCGGCCGTCCCGCCGCGCCGGATCGATTGCGATCGACCAAGGGCTCTCCAGGAGGCTCTTAGCCATCACGGACGACCCGCCCGGCAACCCTCACGGCCTGCAGCGTGCTGCGATCGTGGATGCGGAGGATGTCGGCGCCCTCGCGCACCGCCAGCGTCGCCGCCGCGACCGTTCCCCACTCGCGCTCGCCCGCCGGCAGCCGCTTCTCCCAGCTTCCCGCCAGCACCTCGCCGATGAAGTCCTTGCGTGAGAGCGAGACGTAGAGCGCCGGGCCGAGCTCGCGCAGCTCGGCCAGGCGCCGCAGGATCTCCAGGTCCTGGGCGGTGGTGAGGTCGAAGTCGAGTCCGGGGTCGATCGCGATCTGCTCCTCCGACACCCCAAGTCGCGAAGCCGTCTCGACTCTCCCCCCCAACCACGACCTGAGGTGCTCGACCACGTCGTCGTAGGCACGCGCCGGGCGGTCGACCCGTGGCGGCCCCTCGATGTGCATCAGGACGTAGCCGCAGCCGCTTTCGGCGACCAGCTCGAACATCTCCTCCGAGCCGCCGGAGATGTCGTTGATCGCGACCGCGCCGGCGTCCAGCGCCTGCCGTGCGACCTCGACCGAGAAGGTGTCGGCGGAGACCGGCACGCCCGACGCGGCCAGGCCTTCGATCGCCGGAACGAGCGCGGTCGCCTCCTCCTCGGCGCCGACCGCCGGCCCGCTGCGCGCTGCCACGGCGCCCACGTCGAGCATGTCGAAGCCCGCCTCGGCCAGCGCCAGCCCGTCGGCAACCGCCTGCTCGGGCGTGCCGCTGCGCGCCCCCTCGAACATCGAGTCGACGGTGACGTTGACGATCCCCGCCGCCAGCGGCTGGTTCAACTCGAGGGTCCTGTCGGCCAACCGCCAAGGCACGTCGCTACGGTAGCGACCGCGCCGATGTCGCTGCGATGCGTCTACACCGATCTCGACGGGACCCTGCTCGGCAGGGGCAGCTCGCTGTACCGCGACGCCAAGGGGGGCTTCTCGCTGGCCCAGTCGCGCGGCCTGGAGGCCTGCCACCGGGCGGGCGTCGAGGTGGTGATCATGTCCGGCCGCCGCGAGCCGCAGGTGCACGAGGCGGCGCGGCTGATGGGCCAGACCTCCTACATCTACGAGGCCGGCTGCGCCTTCGCGATCGACCGCGAGACGACGCTTTTGACCGGCGACATGGTCCCCGACGAGGACGGCACCGTCTACGAGAAGCTCGAGCGCCAGGGCATCCCGAAGCTGCTCTTCGAGCACTTCGAGGGGCGGCTCGAATACCACTCGCCCTGGCACCACGGGCGCGTCCTCTCCCACCTCTTCCGCGGCAAGGTCGACGTCGTCGAGGCGAACGAGCTGCTCGCCGCCGGCGGCCACGACGACCTGCGCCTGCTCGACAACGGCGCGATCGGCCGCCCGATGGCGGCGATCGACGGCCCCACGCACGCCTACCACCTGGTGCCGAAGGTCGTCAGCAAGGCCAACGCCGTCGCCGCCCACGCCCGCGCCCGCGGCTTCGACCCGGCCGACTGCATCGCCGTCGGCGACTCGGTCGAGGACCTCGAGGTCGCCGCCGCGGTCGGCCGCTTCTTCGTCGTAGCCAACGGTCCCGAGCGCGACCCCGGCCTGCGCGCCGCGCTCGCGGCCTGGGACAACTCCACCGTCACCGAGGGCGCGATGGGCGACGGCTTCTACGAGGCGGTCGTCTCGACGCTGATGGAGGGCCGCTGAGCGACGCCGTAGAGGTTTGGTCCGGTATACGGCTCAAACCTCTACGGCGTTGCTCGGGGCGCTGGGTAGTATCGAGTCGATGGAGGGAGCGACCGTCGCCGAGCAGGAGTACCTGGAGATCATGTTCTGGATCGACGAGGCCGGGCTGCCGATGACCGGCGCCAACATCGCCCGCGCGATGCAGCTCTCGCCGCCGACCGTGCACGAGATGATCGGCCGGCTGATCGACGACGGCTACGTCGAGCGCAACCCGGACAAAACGCTCGCCTTCACCGAGTCCGGCCGCGAGCACGCCAGCTACATCGTCCGCCGCCACCGGATGATCGAGCGCTTCCTCACCGACGTCCTCGGCATCCCCTGGGACGAGGTGCACGAGGAGGCGGAGCGGATCGAGCACGCGATGTCCCCGGTGCTGGAGGAGCGGATGCGGGCGGCGATCGGCGACGCCACCACCTGCCCCCACGGCCACCCGATCGTCGAGGGCGTGCGCGAGACCGGCTCGCTGCTGGCCGACGTCGAGGTCGGCGCCGACGTGGTCGTCCTGCGCTTCGAGAACGAGGCCGAGGAGCTGCTGCACTACCTCAAAGACGCCGGCCTCTACCCGGGCTTGGACGGCAAGCTCGACAGCTCCGACGACGAGCGGGTCGTGATCTCC